>NZ_JBIVKT010000042.1:0-1105 GCF_044750905.1 Streptomyces sp. NPDC088762 | reverse complement strand
CCACCCTTGACCGACCGACCCGAACCGGAAAGCCGAAAGACTGCCGGGAAGCCCCCAAAAGAACGATCACCGGTTCAGTGACATGACCAAGGGCCGGCCAGGGAGCAGACGACCCCGCTCCCCCAATCCGGCCAAAGCCAACCAGGAAGCCGGGCAGCGCCAGGGGCGCGGGCAGACAGCCTCAGCCCGGGCCCGTTCCCTCACGCTCCGGGCCGGGGGCGGCTCTACCTGCACTAAACGGCGGCGAGAAGCCCCTCCGGACCCGCGAGCGCGTCAAATCGCTACGCGCTCCTCATTTCTCGGCGTCCGGCGGCCGTCTGGGGCTGGGAATAAGCCGCCACAAATCGCTACACAGCTGAGGTGACCTGGCGGCGATCATGCCGTCTAGTGCTGCTCATAAGCCGCCACAAATCGCTACACAGCTGAGGTGACCTGGCGGCGATCATGCCGTCTTGGGTTGCTCATAAGCCCCCACGGTGAGTAGGCCCGCGATGGAGGGCGCCTGCGGGCCGCTGGGCGCGCCTACCTGGAGAAGAAGTCCGGCCGGCGGGCGCCTGCGGGAAGTGAGCAACACGCAGCGACACGAATGGGCACCCCCGCGGCGTCAGCGGGAAGTGGGCGGTGCCCACGACACCACCCACGCTCGTGGCCGGCGTCTGCCGCCGGTTGGCAGCCGACAACAACGCCTGGGACAGAAGTCGGACCCCTTGGGAGCGTCAGCAGGCAGTATGCGGCGCGCCCACCGACGCTAGAAATGCCCATGGGCGGCGTCTGCAGCGGATTGGCAGCCGACAACAACGCCAACGACAGAAGGTCAGACCCTTTGGTGGCGTCAGCAGGTAGTCAGGGGCGCGCCCACGGCGCCAGAAATGCCCACGCCCGGCGTCTATGGCCGGTCGAAAGCCGACAACGACACACATGGGCCCCATGCCGGCTGCCTAGGGTCATTTCGCCGGAGAAAAGGGCCAGACGGAGCCTGAGGCCGGATTTCTCAACCTCTCACTCCGCCAAGACGCTTCACGCCGCCCAATCGGCCGCCAAATAGGGACAAACTACCCGCTGTCGCGGTCTCGAAGACGCTTGTAGCGATCTTGGGCGGCTTATG
>NZ_JBIVKT010000041.1:0-1664 GCF_044750905.1 Streptomyces sp. NPDC088762 | reverse complement strand
TGGGCGGCTTATGAAGCCGTTTCTCAATCGAACGTGATCGTTTGATCCTTGCTGGTCAGGCATGGTTTCGCCCGGGTGAGGGAGGGATGCGGCGTCTTGTTTCCGCTTGGTGGTCGAGGGGTGTGTGGTGGCGTCGGTGCTGGGGTTGCTGGAGGAGCGGGAAGCGGCTGCCCGGGTGCGGGTGGAGGGGCTGCGGGAAGAAGCCGCCCGGCTGGCTGGAGTGCTGGAGGCCGCGGAGATCGAGCTGGAGCGGCGGGTGATCGCGCGGGAAGAACTGGTCGAGGCTCTGGCGGCCTCGGCTGCCGAGACCACCCCCGTGACCGCGGTCTCGGAGGAGGCCCAGGCCGGGCCGGTGGCCGGTTCAGTAGCGCCGCTCTGGCGGGACGGGCTGGAGGTGACGGTTCTGGCGCCGGACTATCAGCGGGTTCTGGCCGTGGTGGAAGAGCGGCGGCCGGCGGGGCAGGGACCGTTGCGGGCCAGGGAGATCACGGTTGCACTCGGCCTTGAAACGACATCGACGAAGATCGAGACGGTGCGGTCGAAGGCCAGGCGGCTGGCGGAACGGGGCTGGCTTGTGCAGGACGCGTCGGGAGCGTTCAGTGCCGGCCGGCGGCTGGTGGCCGCGCCAGACGACGGCTCATCCGGGTGGCCATCGACCACCGGATGACCGCCTCACTGTTCTCCGGCAGGGTCTCGTAGTCGCGGGCGAGGCGGCGGGAGTTCATCAGCCATGCGAAGGTCCGCTCGGCCACCCACCTTCTGGGTGGGACCGTGAAGCCGGTCCGTTGACTGGCGCCTTTGACGATGTGCAGGGTCAGGTCGAATTCCTCTCGTGCCCACTGCACGATGCGGCCGGTGTAGGCGCCGTCTGCCCAGACGAGAGTGGTGTCGCGGTGCAGCCGGCGCAGGAGCGGAAGCAAGCCCACCGCGCCGTCGCGGTCGCCGGTGTTGGCGGGGGTGACCGCGACGGCCAGGAGCAGGCCGAGTGTGTCGGTGACGATGTGGCGTTTGCGGCCGGGGACCTTCTTCCCGCCGTCGTAGCCGCGTGAGGCGGCCGGGACTGATGCTGCGGCCCGCACCGACTGTGCGTCGATGATCCCTGCCGAGGGTTCGGCCAGACGGCCCTCGTGCTCACGGACCCGGCCGCGGAGCCGGTCGTGGAACTCGGCGGTCAGCCCGTGCCGGCGCCACCGGCGGAAGAAGGCATAGACCCGGGCCCAGGGAGGGAAGTCGGCGGGCATCGCGCGCCAGGAGATTCCGCCCGCGACCAGGTAGCGGATCGCGTCGATCATCTGACGGTGGCAGTAGCCCTCGGGCTGCCCGCCCCGGCCCTGCAGCCAGGCCGGCACCGGCAGCAGCGGCCGCACCACCGCCCACTCCGCGTCGGTCATGTCCGACGGATAACGCCGTGCCCGGCCCGGATGATCGGCCGCGTTCCCGTACACGTGCGCGAGGCAATCACACGGCCGGGTGGCCGAGTTGAAGTGGGCGGGTGCGGGCGCGTACAACTGCGGCAACAGGGCCTCCTGGTACTGCTTGGTTTGGTTCGCACCTCCGAGCTACCAAGGGGCCCTGCCTTCATGCGCGTGCAGCCACAAGACCACCCGACCAGGAACCCTGTTCGACCCGCGCGTTCCAGGATCGGTTGAGAAACGGCTTCTATG
>NZ_JBIVKT010000039.1:0-3055 GCF_044750905.1 Streptomyces sp. NPDC088762 | reverse complement strand
CCGTCCATCGCCGCCTGCAGGGCGCAGATCGGGTCGATCTCGGTGACGATGACACGGGCGCCCTGACCGCGCAGGGACTCCGCGCAGCCCTTGCCCACGTCGCCGTAACCGAAGACCACGGCGGTCTTGCCGCCGATGAGGACGTCGGTGGCGCGGTTGATGCCGTCGATCAGGGAGTGGCGGCAGCCGTACTTGTTGTCGAACTTCGACTTCGTGACGGCGTCGTTCACGTTGATCGCCGGGAACAGCAGGGCGCCCTCGCGGTGCATCTCGTAGAGGCGGTGGACCCCGGTGGTGGTCTCCTCCGTCACGCCGCGGATGCCGGCGGCCAGGGCCGCCCAGTCGATGGTGCTCTTGCCCAGCAGGTCCAGGACCAGGGCCATTTCCTCGTTGTCCGCGGTCGACGGGTCCGGGACCTGCCCCGCCTTCTGGTACTCGACGCCCTTGTGGACGAGGAGGGTGGCGTCACCGCCGTCGTCGAGGATCATGTTCGGGCCCGCGTGTCCGGGCCAGGTCAGCGCCTGCTCCGTGCACCACCAGTACTCCTCCAGCGTCTCGCCCTTCCAGGCGAAGACCGGAATGCCGGCGGCGGCTATCGCGGCGGCGGCGTGGTCCTGGGTGGAGTAGATGTTGCAGGACACCCAGCGGACCTCGGCGCCCAGCGCGACGAGCGTCTCGATGAGCACGGCCGTCTGCACGGTCATGTGCAGCGAACCGGTGATCCGCGCCCCGGCGAGCGGCTGCGAGGGGGCGTACTCCTTGCGGATCGACATCAGACCGGGCATCTCGTGCTCGGCAAGGGTGATCTCCTTGCGGCCGAAGTCCGCGAGCGAGAGATCTGCGACCTTGAAGTCCATGGGGTCTACTCCGTGATGGTGGTGGCCGGGTGGTTCTGGCTGACGTTCAGGTTCTGATGGATCTCTAGAGTCGCGGTGGACTTGTTGAGGGTGATGTAGTGCAGGCCGGGCGCGCCCTCGGCGAGGAGCCGCTCGGACATGGCGGTCGCGTACTCGACACCGATCCGGTGCCCGTCCGCCGGGTTGTCCTTCGCCGCTTCGAGCCGCTGGGCGAGGGCGTCCGGGAAGCGGGCGTCGCTCAGCTCGGCGAAGCGCCGGATCTGGCGGAAATCGGTCGCCGGCATGATCTCGGGGATGACCGGGGTCAGGCAGCCCACGGCGGAGAGCCGGTCCCGCAGCCGCAGGTAGTCCTCGGCGTGGAAGAACATCTGGGTGATGGCGTAGTCGGCGCCGGCGTGGCACTTGGCGGCGAAGTGCCGGATGTCCTCGGTCCATGAGGGCGAGCGGGGATGGCGCTCGGGGAAGGCGGCCACGCCGACGGTGAAGTCGCCCAGCCGGCGCAGCAGCGTGACCAGTTCGTGGGCGTGGGTCAGGCCGTTGGGGTGGGGTGTCCACTCGCCCTTCGGGTCGCCGGGCGGGTCGCCGCGCAGGGCGAGGACGTCGCGGATGCCGGCGTCGGCGTACTGGCCGATGATGTGGCGCAGTTCGGCGACCGAGTGCCCGACGGCGGTCAGGTGCGCGACCGGGCGCAGGGTGGTCTCCGCGGCGATGCGCTTGGTGACCTCGACGGTGCGGCTCCGCGAGGAGCCGCCGGCGCCGTAGGTCACGGAGACGAAGGACGGCGCGAGGGCCTCTATGCGGCGGATGGCCGCCCACAGCGTCCGCTCTCCGGCATCCGTCTTCGGGGGGAAGAACTCGAACGAGAAGGTGCGCCGGCCCTGGGCCAGCAGGTCACGGACGCCGAGGGGGGCGGGGGCGGAGGACGTGCGGGGGCGTTCGGCGGTGGCGGCCAGGGCAGCCGGCATGTCGGACTCCTTTCCGGCTCGTGGGGGTCAGCGTGCGTTGAAGTAGGAGGCTTCGGGGTGGTGGATGACGATGGCGTCGGTGGACTGCTCGGGGTGGAGCTGGAACTCCTCCGAGAGCTGGACGCCGATGCGCTCCGGCTGGAGGAGGTCGGCGATCTTGGCGCGGTCCTCCAGGTCGGGGCAGGCGGGGTAGCCGAGCGAGTAGCGGCAGCCCTGGTACTCGGTGCGGAACATGCCGTCCATGGACTGCGGGTCGGAGCCGGCGATGCCGAGGTCGGCGCGGACGCGGGCGTGCCAGTACTCGGCGAGGGCCTCGGCGAGCTGCACGGACAGGCCGTGGAGTTCCATGTACTCGCGGTAGGCGTCGGCGGCGAAGAGCCGCGCGGTCTCCTCGCCGATCCGGCTGCCCACGGTGACGACCTGGAGGCCGACGATGTCGGTCTCGCCGGACTCCTCCGGGCGGAAGAAGTCGGCGAGGCACAGGCGGCGGCCGCGCTGCTGGCGGGGGAAGGTGAAGCGGGTGCGCTCCGATCCGTTCTCGCCCAGGATGATGAGGTCGTCGCCCTTGGAGACGCAGGGGAAGTAGCCGTGCACGACGGCGGCTTCGAGGAGGCCGTCGGTGTGCAGCCGGTCCAGCCAGCCGCGCAGCCGGGGGCGGCCGTCGGAGGCGATGGTGTCGGCGCCCTTGAGGCCCCACTGGCCCTTGAAGAGGGCGTTCTCGTCCAGCCAGGAGGCGTACTCCTTGAGCGGGATGCCCTTGACCACGCGGGTGCCGAGGAACGGCGGGGTGGGGACCGGGTTGTCGACGGCCACGTCGGAGCGGCCCGCGTCGAGCGGTTCCGTCACCTGGAGGAGCGGGACGTCGCGCCGGGCGACGCGGCGCTGCTTGAGGGGCGGGAGTTCGGCTCCGGGGACGCCGCGCTTGACCCCCATGAGGGCGTCCATGAGGCGCAGGCCTTCGAAGGCGTCGCGGGCGTAGCGGACTTCGCCTTCGTAGATCTCGTGAAGGTCCTGTTCGACGTAGGCGCGGGTCAGGGCGGCACCGCCAAGGATGACCGGGTAGTCGGCCGCCAGCTTGCGCTGGTTGAGCTCCTCCAGGTTCTCCTTCATGATCACCGTGGACTTCACCAGCAGGCCTGACATGCCGATGACGTCGGCCTTGTGCTCCTGCGCGGCTTCGAGGATCGCCGAGAGGGGCTGCTTGATGCCGATGTTGACGACGTTGTAGCCGTT
>NZ_JBIVKT010000038.1:0-3281 GCF_044750905.1 Streptomyces sp. NPDC088762 | reverse complement strand
TCGTTCTGTGTTCTTGCGTTTCCGACTCTATCAGACTCTTTCGGGCCCGATTTCCTCGGCGCTTTCGAGGTTCTGCGCTTTCGCGCTTTCCCTTTTCGGCGATGCCGACTCTATCAGAGATTCTCCACCGGATTTACCCGGCCTGGATTCCCGAACAAGGAGTCGGCTGTGCCCCACCGGAATTCAATTCCTTCTGGGGGCGAGATCAAGATTATGAACGGCCGCTGGAGGACTCTCGCCCTTCCGCAGCAACCGTTAGAATCTACCTCCCCGCTCGGACCGTGTCAACAGCCTTCGCGGGACGACCAGAGACTAGCAGCCGAGCGGGCCCGCACGCACATCAGGCCGCCGTGGGCAGGGTCGCCGTACGGTCGGCGGCTTCCACGTCGCCCGCCTCGCCCGTGCGGGAAGCGCGGCCGCCGAGGACGTAGACGTACGCGAGGAAGGCGGCCTCGGCCGCGACGCCGATGGCGATGCGGGCCCAGGTGGGGAGGCCGGACGGGGTGACGAAGCCTTCGATCAGGCCCGAGACGAACAGGACCACCGCCAGGCCGATGGCCATGCCGAGCGCGGCGCGGCCCTGTTCGGCGAGGGCGGTTCGGCGGGTGCGGGGGCCCGGGTCGATGACCGTCCAGCCCAGGCGCAGGCCCGTGCCGGCGGCGACGAAAACCGCCGTCAGTTCGAGGAGGCCGTGCGGGAGGATCAGGCCCAGGAAGACGTCGAGGCGGCCGGCCGCGGACATCAGGCCGAGACCGACGCCGAGGTTGGCCATGTTCAGGAAGAGGATCCAGAGCACGGGCAGGCCGAGGAAGGCGCCGAGGACGAGGCAGATCGCGGCGGCCTGGGCGTTGTTCGTCCAGACCTGGGCGGCGAAGGAGCCGGCGGGGTGGCTGGAGTAGTACGTCTCGTACTCGCCGCCCGGCCGCGTGAGCGCCTTCAGGTCCTCCGGGGCCCCGATCGCGCCCTGGACCTCGGGGTGGGTTGCTATCCACCAGCCGATGAGCACGCCGAGGGCCGTCGAGAGCAGAGCGGTCGGTATCCACCAGCGGCGGCTGCGGTAGACGGCGGCCGGGAAGCCCACGGTGAAGAAGAGGGCCGCGTCGTGCCAGCCGGCACGGCGGGTGCCCGTCACCGTGGCGCGGGCGCGCGCGACCAGCTGGGTCAGCCGGCCCGTGAGCATGGGGTCGGGGGTGCTGGACTGGATCAGGGAGAGGTGCGTGGACGTGCGCTGATAGAGGGCGACGAGTTCGTCCGCCTCGGCTCCGGTGAGCTTGCGGCCGCGCCCCAGGAGCTGCTCCAGGCGGGCCCATTCCGCGCGGTGTGCCGTCACGAAGACATCGAGATCCATCCGCCTGCCCGCTCCCCTGCCCCAGGTCCCCTGCTACTGCCTACTGCTCGTGTGGTCAGCTTGGCAGACTGGATGCCAAAGGGGCGGGGCAGGTCACGTGAAAGGTGCTGCGGTGAGCGATCTGGTGACGGGGGACGCGGTCGTCCTGGGGTTGAGGCCGGCGAGGCTGCCGAGCCGGGCGCTGGCGATCGTCCTCGACCTGGTCGTGTACCTCGCGGGGTACGTGATCCTGTCGATCGGGCTGGCCCTCGCGATCGCCTCGCTCGACACCGCCGCCCAGGCCGCGGTGTCGGTGGCGAGCTTCCTCCTGCTGATGGTCGGCGTGCCGATCGCGGTGGAGACGCTGACGCACGGGCGGTCGCTGGGCAAGCTCGCCTGCGGGCTGCGCGTGGTGCGGGACGACGGCGGGCCCATCCGGTTCCGGCACGCGCTGGTGCGCGGGGCCATGGGCGTCGTGGAGCTGCTGATGACCTTCGGGTCCGTGGCGTGCATCGCGTCGTTGGTGTCGGCGCGCGGGCGGCGGCTGGGGGACGTGTTCGCGGGAACGCTGGTCGTCCGGGAGCGCGTGTCCGGGACGCGGGTGATGCCGGTGCCCCCGCCCCCGCCGTGGCTGGCCGGGCGTTTCACCGGGCTGGACCTGTCGGCCGTGCCGGACGGGTTGTGGCTGGCGATACGGCAGTACCTGACGCGGATGAACCAGCTGGATCCGCAGGTGAGTGCGGCCATGGCGGCGGGGCTCGCCGATGATCTGGTGGCGCGTACGGGGGCGCAGCCGCCGGCCGGGGTGCCCGCGGCGGCGTTCCTGATGGCCGTGGTGCACGAACGGCAGTCGCGGGACGCGGCGCGGGCCTTCGCGGGCGGCGCGCCCGGCGGGGTGGGGCCGATGGGCCCCGTGGGTCCGGTGGGACCGGTTGGGTCCGTTGCTCCCCTGGCCGCCGGGCCTGCGCCCCACGTCCAGGAGGCTCCGGCTGCCGCCCCGTACGGCGCGCCCGTGGCGCCCGTACGGCCTCCGGCGCCCGCGGCCGCGCCGCGGGCCGGCGGGTTCGCGCCGCCGGCCTGATCCGTAAGACACCCCCTAGTCCTCGAAGGTCGAGGGTGGGGTCTCCAGGTGTTCGAGCTCGATGCCCGGCGCCGCGAGGACCACGTCCCCGGCGATGTGGACGGTGTGGACCTCGCCGGTGTCCAGGGCGCTGACCTGGTACTCGTCCACCAGGAGCGGGCCGCTGTCCGTGGGGTGTTCCTCGCGCCGCAGCAGGGCCCACGCCTGGTCGACCGTGCGGGCGGCCAGTACGGGGTCGGTGAGGGCGAGGAGGCGGACGCGGGTGGCGGGGGCGCCGGGCGTCAGGCGCAGCAGGCGGGCCGTGGCGATGAGGAAGGCCGGGGAGGTGCCGGTGAAGCCGGGGGCGTGGACGTTGCCCTCGGTGGCCTCGGCGCCCGTGGGGTCGGTTCGGACCCAGGTCACGCCGTCGAGGGCGGCTCCGCGGACCTGCCAGCCCGCGGCGTTCACTTCGAGGCGGATGGGGCGGCCGAGTTCGTCGACGGCCAGGTCGACCGAGCCTCGGTGGTCGCCGTTCGGTGCCGTGAGCTGGGAGACGTAGCGCCAGCCGGAGGGCCCGGGGGCGCAGTGGAAGTGCTCCTCGCCGAGCGGGGTGTGGTCGTGCGGGTCGTGGAGTGAGTAGCGGCCGCGGGGCATGGGCTGGGGTCCTTGCGTGCGTACGGGGCAGGCCCCCGGCTGGTGTGCCGGGGGCCTGACTCAGGTGCTGCGGATCTACGGATCTACGGATCTACGGGGAGATCAGTAGCGGTAGTGGTCCGGCTTGTACGGGCCCTCGACCTTGACGCCGATGTACTCGGCCTGCTCCGGGCGCAGGGTGGTGAGCTTGACGCCGAGGGCGTCGAGGTGGAGGCGGGCCACCTTCTCGTCGAGGTGCTT
>NZ_JBIVKT010000037.1:0-4528 GCF_044750905.1 Streptomyces sp. NPDC088762 | reverse complement strand
GGGACCCTGTGGGAGAGTAGGACGCCGCCGAACAATCATTGCGGGAAGCCCCGCACCAAATCCTTCGGGGTTCGGTGCGGGGCTTTTCTGCGTTCAGCACCGGGCCGAGGAGCTCGGCTGGGTATCCTGGCCGCGTTCTCTGGAGGACGCGATGACAGCACAGCAGCTGGAAGAAGGCGGCCCGCTCATCCCTCAGCCGGCCATGACGAGGGAGGCCCTGCGAGACGCCGTGCGCCGGATCGACATGGCCAACCTCGCCGTGCTCGACAAGGAATGCAACGAGGCGTTCGACCGCGCCGCGGAGACGGGCGCCATCAACCCTCTGCGGTTCTTCCTCATCAAGTGGGCCACCCACGTGGCGATCCACCGCTGGCCGGCGCGTTCGGCGGCGCTGCACGAGGCGGAACGCGTGGCCGGGGATCCGAACGCCACGGAGGAAGAGTTCCGGGCCGCCATGGAAACCAGCAGCCGCATCCTGGCCGAGGCCCAGCGCGAGATCGGTCAGTGACCCCGCGGGGCGAAGGCGTCGAGAACGACACCGGCTGGGCCTGGGAGTGCGACCCCGGTCGGTCGTGGGTGCTCGGCGACATGCCGGCGGAGCAACAGGGCCTCGTCAGTACCGTCATGGACGGCCTGGTCGACCTGGCCGCGATGGCGATCGACCCCAAGGACGGCAGCCTCTACGAGGACCCGCACCCGATGCGGCTGCGGACGTACGAGGACGAGCACCTCATGCTCTGGTACCAGACCATCCCGCACCGCAGCCGTGTCTACCTGAAGCGCGTCAACCTCTGAGCCGGCTGATCCGGCTGAACTGGCTGATCTGGCACGTCCGTTGCGCCTGAGGGGCTGGAGAGCCAGGTCACATTCCCTCCCGTGTCACAGGGCGTCGGGCTGCCTCGTCTCAGAGGTGTAGCCAAGGACGACCGACCACGGAGGAGCACATCATGGACGCGCGACTGAACTTCTTCGCCAACCCGGCCACCGCCAAGACCCTCAAGCACTTCATGGCGGCGGGCAAGGCGATCCGGGACTCGACGCTGCCGACCGCGACCCAGGAGCTGGTGGCGCTGCGCGTGAGCCAGATCAACGGGTGCGCGGTGTGCATCGACATGCACACCAAGGACGCCACCGCGGCCGGCGAGAGCGCGGTGCGGCTGCACCTGGTCGCGGCGTGGCGGGAGGCGACGGTCTTCACCGAGGCCGAGCGTGCCGCGCTCGAGCTGGCCGAGCAGGGCACCCGGGTCGCGGACGGGGCGGGCGGGGTCAGTGACGAGGTCTGGGCCCGCGCCGCCGAGCACTACGACGAGGAGCAGCTGACCAACCTGGTGTTCCTGGTGTCCTTCATGAACACGGCGAACCGGCTGAACGTCATCACCCAGCAGCCGGCCGGCCACTACGAGCCCGGGCAGTTCCACTGAGGGGCAGCGCCGGTGATCATGAGCGGACCGTACGTGCGGGCTACACAGGGAGGGGTTTCGGCGTGAGCAAGGTCGAGGAGTTCGAGGAACTGCGGCCACTGCTGTTTTCGATCGCGTACCGGATCCTGGGCAGCGTGGGTGAGGCCGAGGATGCGGTGCAGGAGACGTGGCTGCGCTTCGACGGATCGTCGACCCGGCCCACCTCGACCAAGGCCTTCCTGTCGGCGACGGTGACCCGGCTCTCGATCGACGTCCTGCGTTCCGCGCGGGTGCGCCGGGAGGAGTACGTGGGCCCGTGGTTCCCCGAGCCGCTGCTGAGCGATCCGTACCAGGATCCGGCGAGGTCGGCGGAGTTGGCCGACTCGGTGTCGACGGCGGCGCTGCTGCTCCTGGAGCGGCTCAGTCCGCTGGAGCGGGCGGTGTTCGTACTGCGGCAGGTCTTCGGCTTCGGGTTCGACGAGGTTGCCGCGGCGGTGGGGCGGTCGGAGGCGGCGTGCCGGCAGCTCCTGGTGCGGGCGCGGCGGCACATGGAGGCGGGGCGACCGCGCTTCGAGGCGGCCCGCGAGGAACGGGAGGAACTGGCCTCGCGGTTCTTCGAGGCCCTGCGCGAGGGCGACGTCGCCGGACTGCAGGAGCTGCTCGCCGCCGACGTGTCGATGGTTGGTGACGGCGGCGGCAAGGCCCCGCAGCTGGCCCGGGCCATCATGGGCGCCGAGAACGTGGCCCGGCTGCTCGCCTCGGTGGTCCCGTGGTTGTTCGCGATCGACGTGTCGCTCGAGCCGCACGAGGTCAACGGCGAACCGGGCGCGATCTTCCGGGACCGCGACGGCAAGGTGCTCCACACCCTGGCGCTGGAGGTACTCGACGGGCAGATCCAGACGATCCGCTCCGTGATCAACCCCGACAAGCTGCGGCACGTGGGCCCGGTGGCGGACGCCTGGGCGATCCACCGCGAGGTGACCCAGGCCCGCCGCCGCCCGCCGAACGGACCGGGTCTGGTGCTGTGACCGGGAACGTTCACTGGGTTGCCGGTCGTGGTGGTGGGGCAGCACCAGTACGGTGCGCTACCGACGGGCGGAGGGCCCCTCGCAGGCGCCGGCAGCGTGACCAGGATCCCCGGGCCACAGCCTTAGCATCTCGACATGGGCTACCCGGACTACCTGGACGTAGACGAGGCCGTGGCCGAGCTGGCTGGGGTACTCGGCGCACACGACACCCGGGACTGGTCGGTGCCGGCGGGTTCGTTGGAGTGGAGCTGCTGGACGACGGCCGCCCACATCGCGCACGACCTGCTGGCCTACGCCGGGCAGGTGGCCGGCCGCCCCACCGGGGCCTATCTCCCCTTCGACCTGGCCGTCCGCCCAGAGACCGCCCCGCGCGAGGTGCTCCAGGTGGTCACCGCCTGCGCAGGGCTGCTCAGCAGCGCTCTGACCGCAGCCGATCCCGGGATGCGGGCGTGGCACTGGGGGCCATGCGACCGGACGGGATTCGCGGCGATGGGCGTGGCCGAAATCCTTCTGCACACCTACGACATCACCCAAGGGCTGGGCGTGCCGTGGCTGCCACCAGCGCCTTTGGCCACGAAAGTTCTCCACCGTCTCTTTCCCGACGCCCCGCCGGGCGACCCGGCCCGGGTGCTCCTCTGGTGCACCGGCCGCGGCGAGCTGGACGACCGCCCCCGACGCTCCTCCTGGAGCTGGCAAGCGGCCCTTCCTGAGTGATCGCTCCACATGAAGACCGTGGCCGCGTACGGCAACAGGTGCCCCGGCACCGGGAACCTAGGCGGCGGCGGACGGGGGCAGCGGTTCGACGGCCGACCGCCACGGCGCCGGTACGCCGGCGGTGCCGGTACGGGCGCCCACCACCCCGCCGACGATCGCGCAGGTGGTGTCGCGGTCCCCCCAGCCTCCGACCGTGTACCAGAGGGCCTCGGCCAGGTCTTCCGGGTGCGAGGCCGCACACCACAGGGCGAAGGGGACGGTGTCCGGCGCCGACACCTGCCAGCCGGAGCCGAGCACCTCCGCGGCGTGCCGGACGGACGCACGGCCGGACAGCCGGCTCGCCACCAGCAGCCGCGACCGTACGTCGCTCTCGGCCACGAACCCCGCCACCTCGCGCAGGAACGCGTCCCGCGGTCGCGGCACACTGCCCGCCAGGCCGTCGGCCGCCGCGAGCGAGGCCGCCACCGCCACGGCCACCGCGCCCGCGGCGGCTTCCGGATGGGCGTGCGTCGTACGGGCGGAGAGATCGGCCTGCAAGGCCGCGGTGTCCGGTGCCCCGGCGAACCGCGCACCGAGCGGTGCCACCCGCATGGCCGCGCCGTTCCCCCAGGACCCCTGCCCGCCGAACATGCCCCCGGTCACCGCCTCCCAGGGCTCGCCCGCGCCGATCCGCGTGAGTACGTCGTGCATGGAGGGCCCGTACTTCCGGTACGGGTCGCGGGCGTACTCGGCGGCGAACTCCCGGGCCAGTTCGTCCTGATGTACCTCGCCGTGGCGGGAAAGGTGCCGGTGCAGGACGACCGCCATCGCGGAGTCGTCCGTCCAGTTCCAGGGGGCCGGGCGGAGGGCACGCGCCGCGAGCAGCTCGTTGGCGGGTTCGGCGGAGTTCAGGAACCAGGTGTCGCCGAAGGCATCGCCGAGCACCAGGCCGTCCAAGGAGCCCCGGGCCGCCCGGTCGCGGTCGCTGCTGCTGTCCATTCCGCTGGTCATGCCGACCATGCTTGCGGGGGGCCCTGCTGCCGGCCAGGCATTTTCCCTGCCGTCCCGCCCGGCCGACCGCTTCTTCGGGCGACGGCATCCGCTCGTGACCCCTCGTCGGAGACTCGATGCGGGCCAGGCGCTCGACAGGCGGCGCGGGCCGTTTTGACACTCCCCAGGGACAGTTGTAGAGTCAAGCGGTTGCCTCGAACCGGTCAGGTTCGGCAGCCTCCCACCCCACAGTCAAAATTCGTGCGGGTGCACTCGACTCCTCATCCAGGAATCCGAAGCCGGGGAAATCCGGTGGAGAATCTCTGATAGAGTCGGAATCGCCGGAAAGGGAAAGCGCGAAAGCGCAGAACCTCGAAAGCGCCGAGGAAATCGGGCCCGAAAGAGTCTGATAGAGTC
>NZ_JBIVKT010000036.1:0-4666 GCF_044750905.1 Streptomyces sp. NPDC088762 | reverse complement strand
CATCTACTTCTGGCCGATCTACACGGGCCAGACCCTCCCGATGGACTCCTGGCGCAGCCGGATGTGGCTGGACACCTGGGTCTAGCAGCGCAAACGACGGGCCCGGCACCTGATGGTGCCGGGCCCGTCGTGGTTGTTGGCGGTGGTCGCCGGCCGTCCTGGGCCGCCCCTCGACGGCCCACAGACGGCCCCGCCGCACCGTCGGCTCCTCACCACGAGGGGGCCCAAGCCAACCAGGTTCGTTGTCCGCCAACCTGGCTTCGGCAGTCATCGCAGCTCCTACGCCACCAGCTCTTGCATTCACACACCGAGGCGCTGCGGTGGATGGAACACTCAGAGTCAGGTCCACCGGAGCTCAGGGCACGCACAGGGGGCGATATGCCAGAAATTCCCATTGAGGGAGATCTCGCCGAAACAGCACCGCTAGCTCGCGGAATATTCGACTGCGACAATGCCTACCGGACTCCGACACGATCCGACTACGAGGACCTATTCAGTACGGGGATTATCGCACTCGATACGAACGTACTAATCAACCTCTACCGCTCCAACGAGCGCACGAGAAAAGATACCCTCGCTGTCCTGAGCAGGCTGCGCGACCGCCTATGGATACCACATCAGGTACTAACCGAGTTCTGGCGAAACCGCGACAATCCGTCCATCCGCGGCCATCATCATTCGAAGGCGAAAGAAGTCAGCGGTGCGCTCGACAAGATAGCGCGCTCAACAAAGGACGCACTGGATCGATGGCTTAGGGAAGTACACCTATCCAGCAATCGGCAAGTGACTCAACACGTCGACACGGCACGAAAATCCCTTGAGCAATCATTAGCGGCACTCAAAGAATTCATCCAGGAGCAAGCAGAAAGGGATGCTCTGGAAGGAACAGATTCTACCCACACAGATCCGGTTCTCATCGAACTTGACGTTCTACTCCGCGGGCGCGTAGGTGATCCGTTTTCCAAGGTCGAACTCGACAAGGAAACTGTCGAGGCCCAGAGGCGAGCTAACGAGAACATCCCGCCCGGCTACGAAGATTTCCGCACTAAGCCACCGGAGCGAGCTGCCGGCGACTACATCCTCTGGGCCCAAGTCCTCAATGAAGCCGAACGCCGACGCTGCGATGTCCTTCTCGTAACGGGAGACGTGAAGGAGGACTGGTGGGTGCCAGGAACCGGATACGGTCCCGCGCGTCCCCGCAGCGAACTCTGCACCGAGTTGCGGCGCCGAGCGGGCGTTGAGCTGTTCATGCTCACCCCGAGCCAGCTCCTGGCTCGGGCCGACGAAATCTTCGGCTTGAAAGTTGATGAGCGCTCCGTAAGCGACCTCGCAACGACGGAGCAGGGAGCGGTTCACGCTTTCCCCGAGGAACTCAGGCAGGCAGTTCCCGTGTGGCTACATCGAGGCCACCTTCGCGCCAGAGCTGCATTCGAAGCGGCAGGCTCTCGGGAGATTTACGGCCATTCCGTGAACGAAGCCGTGCGAGATGAATTCATCACCGGAATAGAATCCATGGGCGGGATCACACATACACTGAAAGGACGCGGCTTTCCCGTATATGATGGTCACCTCGTATACCCAATGAGGTATGCACGAAAGCCCGCCCCACCCGAAATGGCCGCGCGCCAACTAGACAGATTTAGGGGGCGAAGCCTCCTAGACCGCGAATCAACGCTGCGCACAGACCTAGAGAACTTGAACCCAAGTTTGCGGCTCACTGTTGTCGCATACACTAGCGACGAATCCCACGGAATCCACTCCATCCATCTCGGCATCCCCACAATTGATCCAACCCAAGGGACCGTCTGGGAATACATAGAAGAATTGCCCACGCTACCGGAATAGTTTCCGAAGCTTCTCTACGGACATCGAGGAGGCTTGAAGAAAGTTCGACGGGCGGAAACACGGAAGTCACCCCCCCTAGGGCTAAGTAGAAGCACAAACAGAGAGGTGAATCGCTGCTGACCCATCTGCACGGGAGAGGCCACTCCCCGAAGGACTCGTTGCGCGGCAAGGATGTGGCTGGACACCCAGGCACTGAACGAGGGATTCATCTCGATACCTACAACCCGACGATAGTCGTTGCTGGTGGTCCGCGGCCTTCCGCGGGCGCCCCTGGACGACCCACAGAAGCCACGCCATCTCCCCTCTTCCACCCAGGCAAGGACGTGCGAAGCTGGACCTCTTGGGGGCTCCACGAAGTCGCCCTCGCGGTCCGGATGAAGGAGGAAGCGTGCCGCACCCCAGCCCGCGTGGGACGTACTTGACGATCTCGGAGGCCCTGCGGACGCGGATCGCTGAGGGGGCCTATCCCGATGGCCTTCCGTCCGAGGCGGAGATCGGGCGGGAATTCGGCGTCGCACGCACGACCGTCCGTCGCGCTCTTCGTGCGCTGGAGGAGGGTGGCGACGTCGCCACCGTTGCCGGGATTGGTCGGCAGGTCGCTGGCGGCTCACAGGTCGCGCCGTACAAGCGGATTATGACGGACGTCTTGGACCGCATTCGGACGGGCGAACTGCCCGCCGGCTCTCGGCTCCCCAGCGAGGCAGAGCTCTCCGAGACCTACGGAGTCGCCCGGGGCACCGTCCGTCGTGCCGTGCACGAACTGGAAGTCGCTGGGCACGTTCAAGCTCGGCACGGAGTCGGGCGGTTCGTGAGCCCGGCGTCCTGAATCTCGACAGCGTTGGAGGCACTCGCATGCAGTTGGCCAAGTGGGCTCACGACCTCGCGGAATCCTTGCTCGCCGAGAGCCTGCCGAAGCGGTGGGCTCATTCACAGTGCGTCTACTCGCAGGCCCTGATGCTGGCCCCGGCTCTGGGTGAGGATGCGGAGCTACTAGCCGCAGCAGCCATCACGCACGACGTCGGGTACGCGCGAGCAGCCGTCGACACCGGGCAGCACATGATCGATGGCGCGCGCTACCTGCGTGACGTGGTCGGCGCCGACCCTCGGCTGTGCAGCGTCGTGGCCTTCCACACGTCTTCCCCGTGGGAAGCCTCCGAGCTCGGGCTGGACGGTGCCCTGGCGGAGTTCGGCCCCGCAGATCCTGATCTGGTGGACGCGATCACCTACTGCGATCTGACTAGCAGCCCTGTAGGTGCACTCGTGGATCCAGCCGATCGGTTGACCGAGGTACTGGACCGGTACGGCCCCGATCACGTTGTGTTCCGGGCCGTATCCGCGGCTCGACCGGAGCTGCTGGCTCGTCTGGCCCGGGTGCGCGAGCGCACCTTGGAGACAGAGCAGTCCAGGCTCAGCTGATTCGCGGAACCGACGAGTCGCGGAAGCCTTCATCCAGCCGCCGGCGGGTAGTGGGCGATACGTCGAGGGACTCAACTTCGGCCCGAGGGATCCACCGCACCTCCAGGGATTCCGAACTCACCCTGATCTCGCCGCCGACCGGCCGGGCCCGGAAGCAGAGCGAGAACTCCTGACGTACCTCGCCGTCCGCGAACGCGATGACATGGCCGGGGTCGGTAAAAATGCCCACCAGGCCGACCACCTCGACCTGGATCCCGGTTTCCTCCAGGACCTCCCGGACGACCGTCCCTGCGATGTTCTCCCCAATCTCCTGGACGCCACCCGGCATGCCCCACCGGCCGTTGTCCGATCGCCGCTCCAGCAGTACGTCACCCGCATCATTGACGACGAAGGCCGTCACCGCAGGCACGATGCTGTTGGCCTTCGGCGCATTGGGATCGTTGAAGTAGTCAGTACGGCGACTCATGCTCACCCTTCAATGGGGACAGCTTCGGACCAGACTTTCTCGAAGCTCTGTTGATATGTGGAGACCAGCTCAGCACCGGCGACCTTGCGCAGATGGAGGACCGGAGTCAGGGGCGCGCTCACCCCGTACACCTGCGTGTTCACCAACCACTCGTCATCCGACCGGTAGAGCGAGTTGTGCAGAGTTGACCGGTGGAGCCGGAACTCGATCCCCGAAACCGAGTACAGGGGGCGATAGAGCTTCATGACCTCGCGGACCTTGTAGGCCACACCTTCACCGATTTCCTCTTCATCCCCTCGGCGCCGGATCTCTGGGCTGTCAGGATCTCCGAGCAGGATGCGGGCCCGGACACCACCTGCCGCTTTCAACCTGAGCAGCTGCGGCCAGCGCGGATTCTCAGCGAGGAAGACACCCGCGTGCACCAGCACGCCGATCTCCCGTTCCGCCCGACCGAACAACTGGAGCCATAGGTCCGCCGGCACGTAGGAACGATGCGGGTAGACCTTCAACACCTCGGCATCCGCAGCGTCTTTACGCTGCCCGTCCGGCAGGCCGTCGGGCCACAGATAACCCTCGTCTTGCCGAAGGAAGGCCGAGACGGCAAGGCGATGTCGCCGGTACGGCGCCCGCCCTTTGGTGATCCAGCGCTCCACCGTCTTGGGGTCGACCCCAAGGTGCTCCGCCAGAGCATCCACGGCGACGCCTTGCGTCAGCATCGCGGACCTTAACCGCTCGTTCGCCATCCCACCCCCAGGGACGTCCAGGGACGTAGTCGCCCCCCAGAACGCTATCGAGGACGTCCCAAGTCGTCCAGGGACACGGTGACTTCGTCCCGCCTATCGACGGCACTCTGATGTCACACCACAAGGCGGACCGGCTGAGGCGCAGAGCTTGACAGCCTGAACCAGAACCGCCACTGTGAGATACACGTTCAAGCAT
>NZ_JBIVKT010000035.1:0-5015 GCF_044750905.1 Streptomyces sp. NPDC088762 | reverse complement strand
TGGACCGCAACCATCGCACCACCAGCGGGCAGCGCCTGCATCAGACGACCACGCGCCGCAACGAGAGCCGCAGCATCCTCCAGCGACAGCACACCCGCCACATGCGCGGCAGCGATCTCACCGATCGAATGACCGGCCACGACCTCGGGCTTCACACCCCACGACTCGACCAGCCGGTAGAGCGCGACTTCAAGGGCGAACAATGCGGGCTGGGTGTTGCCGGTCTCGTCCAGGCCCTCACCCGAGAGGATCACCTCACGGAGACCACCATCAAGGTGAGACAGAACCTCGTCAAACGCAGCCGCGTACGCCGGAAAAGCCTCGTACAGCTCACGACCCATACCTCCACGCTGCGCGCCCTGACCCGTGAACATCACGCCCACCCGGCCGGACCCGGCAACACCCTCGACGACCTCGTCACCGACGATCACGGCCCGGTGCTCGAACAGCGACCGCGAGGTCACCAGCGAGGCACCGACATCGACCGGACGGGCATCCGAACCGGCCACGAACTCCCGCAGCCGGCCGATCTGGTCCTTCAGCGCACCGGCCGTACGGCCGCTGACCACGAACGGGACCACAGCCGGAGCCGCGCCCTCGGCTGCCGGCTCCTCGACCTCCGGAGCCTGCTCCAGCACCACGTGCGCGTTCGTTCCGCTGATGCCGAACGAGGACACCGCCGCGCGCCGCGGACGGCCGGTCTGCGGCCACTCGCGCGCCTCGGCCAGCAGTTCCACCTCGCCCGCCGACCAGTCCACCTCCGGCGAGGGCTCGCCCACGTGCAGGGTCTTCGGCAGGACGCCGTGGCGCATGGCTTCGACCATCTTGATGATGCCCGCGACACCGGCGGCCGCCTGCGTGTGGCCGATGTTGGACTTCACCGAGCCGAGCAGCAGCGGCCGGCCTTCGGGGCGCTCCTGGCCGTAGGTCGCGAGGAGCGCCTCCGCCTCGATCGGGTCGCCCAGCCGGGTGCCCGTACCGTGCGCCTCCACCACGTCCACGTCCGCCGCCGTCAGGCGGGCGTTGAGCAGCGCGTGCCGGATGACCCGGCGCTGCGAGGGTCCGTTGGGGGCGGTCAGGCCGTTGGAGGCACCGTCCTGGTTGATGGCCGAACCCCGGACGACGGCAAGGACCTTGTGGCCGTTGCGCTGCGCGTCCGAGAGGCGCTCGACCAGCAGCATGCCGACGCCCTCGCCCCAGCCGACGCCGTCGGCGTCCGCCGAGAAGGACTTCGAGCGGCCGTCCGGGGCGAGACCGCGCTGACGGCTGAACTCGACGAAGGTGCCCGGGGTGGACATCACGGTCACGCCGCCCGCGAGGGCCATGGAGCACTCGCCGGAGCGCAGCGCCTGCGCGGCCAGGTGCAGGGCGACCAGCGAGGAGGAGCAGGCCGTGTCGACGGTGACGGCCGGGCCGGTCAGGCCCAGGTTGTAGGCCACGCGGCCGGAGGCGACGCTTCCCGCGCTGCCGGTGAGGATGTGCCCCTCGTGGCCTTCGGGAATGTCGCGCAGGCGCAGGCCGTAGTCGCCGTACATGACGCCGGTGAAGACGCCGACGGCGGATTCCTTGACCGTGGTCGGGTCGATTCCGGCGCGCTCGAAGGTCTCCCAGGCGGTCTCCAGCAGGAGCCGTTGCTGGGCGTCGACGCCGAGGGCTTCCCGCGGGCTCATGCCGAAGAAGTCCGGGTCGAACTTGTCGGCGTCGTGGAGGAAGCCGCCCTCGCGGGTGTAGCTCTTGCCCTTGGCCTCGGGGTCGGCGTCGTAGAGGTCCTCGGGCCAGCCGCGCCGGGTCGGGAACGGCGATATCGCGTCGGTGCCGTCCGCGACGAGCCGCCACAGGTCCTCCGGCGACTCGACGTCACCGGGGTAGCGGCAGGCCATGCCCACGATGGCGATCGGTTCCTGGTTCTTCTCTTCGAGCTCCTGCAGACGGTTGCGCGTCTGCACCAGGTCGGCGGTCACCTTCTTGAAGACACCGAGGAGCTTTTCGTCGTTCGACATTTCTGCGTTCCCTACCCATTCATTTCGACAAGTTCCGGAATTCGTTTTCTTCTGCGTCAGTCGAAGGTGATCCCGAATTCCTTGCCGACGAATTCATACATTTCCTCGACGGAGGCCGATTCCAGGTCCTCGGCCACGCCGGTGCCTTCCGCCGCGGCCCGGTGGCCGCGGCTGCCGTCCCAGGCGGACATCAGCGCCGCCAGCCGGACCTGGGTCTGGGCCGCGGCCATCTCGTCCAGTTCCAGGCTCGTCAGGGCGGCTTCCAGTGCCTCGATGCGCTCCATCACGAGCCGTTCGGGCGACGCCCCGGCATCGACGAGCTCCTCCCGCAGGTGCGTGGCGAGCGCCTGCGGAGTCGGGTAGTCGAAGATGAGCGTGGCCGGCAGGCGCAGTCCGGTCTCTCCGTTGAGACGGTTGCGCAGGTCGACGGCGGTGAGGGAGTCGAACCCGAGCTCCTTGAACGCCCGCTCCGGGTCGACGGTGTCCTGGCCGGCATGGCCCAGTACGGTCGCGACCTGTACGCAGACCAGCTCGCGCAGCACCGCGTCCTGTTCGGGCTGGGCCAGCGCGGCCAGGCGCTGGGCGAGGCCCGACCCGCCGGCCCCGGTGCCCGCTGCGGTGCCCGCGGCGGCCCGCCGCGGGGCCTGGCGGACCAGGCCGCGCAGGATCGCGGGCAGCGCGTCGCCCTGGGCGCGCAGCGCCTTCGTGTCGAGGCGCATCGGGAGGACCCAGGCGCGGTCGCTGCCGACCGCGGTCTCGAAGAGCGCCAGGCCGTCGTCGGCGGTCAGCGGCAGCAGACCTGCGCGGATCATGCGCTGGAGGTCGGCCTCACCGAGGTGACCGGTGATCCCGCTGGCCTCGGCCCACAGGCCCCAGGACAGTGACGACGCCGGCAGGCCCGCGGCGCGCCGGTACTCGGCGAGGGCGTCCAGGAACCCGTTCGCGGCCGCGTAGTTGCCCTGCCCCGGTGCGCCGAAGACGGCGGCGGCCGAGGAGAAGAGCACGAAGCCCGACAGCGGCAGGTCCTTGGTCAGCTCGTGCAGGTTCCACGCCCCGTCCACCTTGGGGCGCAGTACGCCGTCCACCCGCTCGGGGGTGAGCGAGGCGATGACGCCGTCGTCGGCGACACCGGCCGTGTGGACCACCGCGGTCAGCGGGTGCTCCGCGGGGATCGAGGCGAGCAGCTGGGCGAGCGCCTCCCGGTCGGCCGCGTCGCACGCGGCGATCCGGACCCGGGCGCCGAGCGCGGACAGTTCGTCGCGCAGGGCGTCGGCACCTTCGGCGGCGGGGCCGCGCCTGCTGGTGAGCAGCAGGTGGCGTACCCCGTACGCCGTGACCAGTCGGCGGGCCAGCATGGCGCCGAGGACACCGGTGGCTCCGGTGACGAGCACCGTTCCCTCCGGGTCGAACGGCGGCCGGCCCTGCGGGGCGTCGGGCTCGACGGCCATCCGCGCCAGCCTCGGCGCGTACAGCTCCCCGTTCCGGACGGCGAGCTGCGGCTCACCGGTGGCCGGGGCGGCCATCAGCGCCTGCCAGGTCGCGGGGGCGCCGAGCTCGGAGCGCTCGGGCAGGTCGAGCAGGACGATCCGGCCCGGGTTCTCCGTCTGGGCCGAGCGCAGGAGGCTCCACGCGGAGGTCAGGGCGAGGTCCCCGCCTTCGGCTCCGCTCGCCACGACCAGCAGCGTGGACTGCTCCAGGCGCTCGTCCGCGAGCCACTCCTGGGCCAGCCGCAGGGCGCGGTAGGTGACCTCGCGCACCGCGTCCGGCACACGGCCCGCGTCGGGCCCCGCGGCCGCGAGCGGCAGCAGCGTCACCGGCGGGACCGGCTCGCCCCCGTCCACCGCATTCAGCAGGGCGGCCACGTCCTCGTACCGGCGCAGACCCGGGAACGGGCCCTCGGCCAGGCCGGGTTCGCCGTCGCCCAGCAGGGCCCAGCCATCGGCGGGCGCGATCGACGCGCCGGCCACCTTGGTCCGCTCCACCTGGAAGAGGGCCTCGTGGTAGGTCGTCCGGGCACTGCCCAGCGCGTCCACGGAGACCGTCCGCCACAGCAGCGAGTCCGCCTCGGCGACGGGCTTGCCCGCGCCGTCCGCGATGAACAGGGAGACGGTGTCGGTGCCCGTGGACACGAAGCGCACGCGCAGGTCGGAGGCCCCGGAGGCGTGCACGGTGACACCGCCCCACGAGAAGGGCAGCGCGGGCTCCGACGCGTCCTCGAGCGCCTTGAGCATCATGGCGTGCAGCGTGGCGTCGAGCAGCGCCGGATGCAGGGTGAACGCCCCCGCCTCGGTCCGCTGCGCATCGGGCAGCTCGACCTCGGCATAGACCTCGTCGTCCCGCCGCCAGGCGCGGCGCAGCCCCTGGAAGGCGGGGCCGTATCCGTAACCCTGGTCGGCCAGCCGCTCGTACGCGCCCTCGACATCCACCTCGACGGCCCCGGCCGGGGGCCACTCGACCAGATCGCCGGGAATCCGCGCGGTGGTCGGCGCGAGCACGCCGGAGGCGTGCTGGATCCACGCCTCCGCGTCCCCGTCCTGGCCTTCGGGCCGGGCGTGAACGGTCAGGACCCGGCGCCCGGAATCGTCGGGCGCCCCGACGGTCAGCTGCACCTGTACGCCGCCGCGCTCGGGCAGGATCAGCGGCGCGGCGAGGGTGAGCTCCTCCAAGGTGCCGCATCCGACGCGGTCACCGGCCTCGGTGGCCATCTCCACGAACGCGGTACCGGGCAGCAGGACCGTTTCCGCGACCGCGTGGTCGGCGAGCCAGGCGTGCGTCTGGAGCGAGAGCCGCCCGGTGAGGATCAGGCCCTCCCCGTCGGCGAGCTCGACCGCCGCGCCGAGCAGCGGGTGGCCGGCGGAGGTGAGACCCGCCGAGTTCACGTCGGCGCGGTCGGCCACGGGCACCAGCCAGTACGACTCGCGCTGGAAGGCGTAGGTGGGGAGGTCGACGCGCCGGGCGCCGGAGCCTTCGTAGTACGCAGTCCAGTCGACCGGGACGCCGGTGACGAACAGCCGG
>NZ_JBIVKT010000034.1:0-12047 GCF_044750905.1 Streptomyces sp. NPDC088762 | reverse complement strand
TATCTCATGCAGTGAATGCGGCTACTCCGCGCTGACCTGCATGGATGCCTGCAACGAGCTGTCGAACAGCTGAGGGCGGGGACGCTGCAATCCCGCTAAAGGCCAGGGAAAACAGGGTTTCGGCCCGTACTGGCGAGGTGGCCCGGCGACCGCGAGCAACGGCCGGAGGGTGGGGACATCGGTCCCCCTTGCAGTGCGAGACCTGTGCACATCCGACTTGGAGGTTCGAAGTGATCCGTTTAAGACCTTTGGCCGCCGCCACGTTGGACCGACGTGGCGGTGCTGCCCTTCGCGTCACCTAGCCCCCGCGGCTTGCGGCGGCCGGTGCCTCCTTCGTCCGTCCGGCGCCCAGGCGTCGTACGGACGGGGTTGAGGGGAGCCGGAGTTCTTTCCCGCTTCACCCCCATCGCAGTGCAGCCCCCGGCGTTCCCGCGCCGAGGGCTGCTGAGTCCCGTTCCTCTCTCGAAGGAGCAAGACCCATGAAGTCCATCGCTGCACTTCACGACGTTGTTACCCCGTGGTCGGACGGCCTGGAGCCGTCGGACGCGGAGCTGGACGCGATCGAGACCGAGATGCTCGTGGTCCTGGCCGAGGTCGAGTTGCTGGACGCGCTGATCGCGCTGCTGGACCGGCCGGCGTCCGAGTTCGACGCCCGCCGCATCCGGCGGGCCCACAACCGGATCCTGGCGGCCCGGCGCGAGCTGGCCAACCGCACCGTCGGCACGACGCTGTCGGGGGACGCGGCATGAGCAAGCAGATCTTCGGAGCGCAGTTGTCTCTGCGCTGCTGCGGTACCACCGCGCCGGTAAGGATGGACGGACCGTGCTGGCAGCTGTACGTGGCCATGACCGGTCTGGTCAGCGAATGGCCCACCTTCACCTGGCCCACGTCCACCGAGATCCCGACCGTCGCCCAGCGCCAGGCGGCCCTGGCCTGCCTCGGGTTCACGCTCGCCGAGGACGGCGATTGGGAGTGGACGGAGCACACCGGCCCTGACTACCACCCCCACCCGGCCCGCGTCCTCCTCCTGGGCGCGGTCAAGGTCCGGTCGCTGGAAAGCGGGGCGGCATGAACAGCGTTCACATGCGTTCAGCGGAACGCGCGCTGGCCGTGGGAACGTGGCTGATCGTGGGCGGGGCGATGCTCTACTCCGTCCTCACGGTCACCCCGCTGATGGCCGCCCACACCCCCGGCGCGTGGGTGTGGACGGCGCCGATCCTCCCGCTCGTGGTCGACGCGGCCGTGGTCATCGTGGTCCGCCTCGATTCCGTTCTGGCCCGTCTTGGCGGGCACGGCGGTGCGTGGCCGGTGGCCCTGCGGTGGATGACCGGCGCCATGACCCTGGCCCTCAACATCGGAGCATCCGCCCTGGCCGGGGATCTGGTCGGCGTCGCCATCCACTCCGTCGCCCCCATCCTCCTCATCGTGACGGCGGAGGCCGGACTCGCCTACCGGCGTGCCCTGACAGCCGCCGTGCGGGCCCTGGAAGCCGAGCAGCACGCAAGGGCGGAAGCCCGGGCGAAAGCGGTCCAGGAGCGTGAGGACGCCCGCGAACAGCGGGCCCGTGAACGCCGCGAGCACGAAGCGGCCATCGCCCGTGAACAGCGTGAACATGAAGCCCGCCTCATCCGCGAGGAGGCCGAACGCCAGGACCGTATCCGCCGCGACGAACAGGCGCGGGCGGAGGCGTCCGAGCGTGCGGAGCGCGAGGCCCGTGAACGCCGTGAACAGATCCGTGAACAGCAGCAGGCCGAGCGTGAACGCCTTGAACGCCAGGCCGCGCAGCAACGCGAACTGGAGGCCCAGCAGCGGGCCGAGCGTGAACGCCGTGAACAGCTCCGTGAACAGGAACGCATCGAGCGTGAACGTACCGCGTTGCTGTCCGCCGGACCGCCGGCCGAGAAGCTTCCCGAGGACCAGGCCCGCGCCATCGTCCGTGCCGCCTTCCACGCCGGACTCGCCGTCCGGGTCGCCGCGGAACTGACCGGCTGGTCCGTCGGCTGGGCCTCCACCCGCTACCAGGAACTGCGCGACGCGAACACCGCCCCCGCCCTGGAAGGAGCCACCCAGTGAAGCTCTCCCCGTACACCAGCCCCGTCGAGCCGGACAGCCTGCTGATCCGCTTCCACAACCAGACCGGCGCCGCCGTGGACCTCGCCGGCACCCGTACCAGCTCCTCCTGGTACTGCCACGGATGCGGCTACCGCTCCACCATGACCGAGGGCGTGCTGCTCACCCGGCGGGCCGCCAACGATCACGCCAACCACTGCCGGGCCTCCCACCAGTACCTCGGCTAATGGCCACCCTGCCCGTCTACTCCTGGCACCTGGCCCCAGACGGATTGGCCACCCGCCGACAGCTCCGCGCTGCCGGTCTGCGACCTGGCGGCCAGGACGTTGCGGCCGCGCTGGAGCGGCCCCGCCGCCGGCGCGGCCCGCTGGTCGCGTTCCTCTACCGGATCGACCTGGCCAAGCCCGTCCGTCCCATGACCGAGCGGCGGGCCGCGGCTCTGGCGCGAGCCAATGCGGCCCGCCGCTGGTGCCCGTCCTGCCGCCAAGACGCCGGGTACGTCATCGCGGCCTCGCTCGGCATGTGCACCCCGTGCGCGGACTCTCCGCGTCCCGCCGCCTGACCTCGACACCTTCAAGGAGATTTACGTGTCCTCGCAGACCACGCAGACCTCGCACTCCGACAACTCCGCTCCGGCATCGCAGGGCTCGCACCACTGGGTCATGACCCTGGAGCTGCCCGGCCGGATGGCCGCCACGCAGTACGGGACGTTCACTCCGCCCCCCGGCTCGACCCGGCACGACGTGTTCATGGGTATCAGGGCCGAGATCACCAGGCAGCACCCGGAGCTCTCCCACGCCAACGTCATGTACTTCGCCCTGGAGCCCAACGCGCTCTGACCTGCCGCAGCGGGGCCCGGCCGCCCACCTCCTACAGCGTCGGCCGGGCCCCCTTTTTTCACGCCCCGAAGGGAGCACGTTCAGCATGACCGAGACCGTCACCGAACCGCAGGCTCCACCCGAAGAAACCGCCCCCGCCCCGGCCACGACCGAGACCGACAGCACCTCCCCGTCCAAGGAGGTGGAGCACACCGCAGGGGGATTCCCCGTGGTGCCGCTGTCCCTGTCCGGGACGAACACGGCCGCGGGCCTGCTGGCCACAGCTGCCCTGACCGGCGGCCCGGTCGCAGCTGCTGTCGCGATGACGGGTGCTGCCGTGCTCGGCACCGTCGCCGCCCATCAGCGCACCAAGGCCAGGAACGGCAAGAAGAAAAAGGCGGCCAAAGCCGCAGTCGCTGGCGGCCGCACCGCGGGCGGGAGTGGGGGGCGTGGGCTCTTGGGCGGGATCCCCGCACAGTCCCGCACTGCGCCGCGTACCAGCCGTGGCAACGGAGCTCGAACCCCTAAGGCCGCAGGTGGTCAGGGTCACCGTGCCGGTGGCCGGTCCGGAGCCGGAGGGGGCACGAGCAGCAGGCCTTCGGCTCGGCAGCGTGCCGCGCAGGCCGCCGGTCGCCTGGCCGGTGGCCGTGCCGGTCAGGTCCAAGCCCTGCGCTCCCAGACCCGAGCCCAGGCCCCGACTCGAGCCGCAGCCCGTACGGCTGCGGTGCAGGCGCGGCGGCAGGTCGCGGATAGCCGACGGGCGGCCAAGGCCGCCGAGCGGGCCACCGCCTCGGGCGCGAAGGCCCGGGGGCCGGCGGGCCGGACCCTCGCCAAAGGCATGGCCAAGGCCGCCGCCACCCGCGACAGGACCGTCGGCGCCGCCCGTTCCCTACGGGACCGCAACGCCGGCCGGGCGGTCGCCGCCGGTCGCCAGGCGGTGCAGACAGCCGCGCACCGAAAGCGGGTCGCGCAGCTCAAGGCCCCTGCCCAGAGGGGTGCCCGGAAGGCCCTGTTGAGGTCAGCGGCCCGCTTTCAGGCCCGCCGGGCACTGGCCGCTCTGGCCGGTGGCGCTCTTGGTGTGCTCGGGATGGTGACCACGCCGCTGGGCCGCAAGCTCGGCTGGGGCTGGTTGATGCATCCCGGTCGGCGCCTCTACCGCTTCCTGCTCGGCCGGGCCCGCGCGGCGCGTGAGGCCCGGGACGCCGAGATCAACGAGCGGCTCGCCGCCGACGAGGAGGCCGCCGAAGCGCAGGCGTCAGCCGAACACGAGCAGGACAACGAGCACATCGGCGATCACGCCGCCCGTCCCACCACGCACGTTCCCGCACCACCCACCAGCCAAGGAGCTAATGCTGTGAGCAACGTTTCCGGGTTCAGGTTCGAGGAACTGGCCGCCGAGATGGAGCAGGCCGCGCAGTCCTACGAGCCCGAGAACTGCATGGAGATCCTCGCCATGCTCGAAGGTCTCCCCGAGGCCCTTCAGGCCATCGCGAACATCCTGCGGATCCTCGCCGAGCGCTCCGACAACGAGTTCCCGCTGGAGAAGGTCGTCGCCGACATGCTCTCCGACCTCTACTCCGTGTTCACGAACTCGGTGCAGTTCTCCGAGGAGCTGGGCCCGACGTTCCGGAAGGCGCACGAGGCGGACATCGCCCGCTTCGAGGACCCCCGCAACGGCCACGAGGCCGAGAAGGGCTGGAACGTCTGATGGCTGCCAAGACCTCGACCGTGACGCACAACGGTCTGGCGCTGGACTGGGCCGCCGGCCACGGACCCATCACCGGCGCCCTGTCCGCGACGACCGGCGCCTACGCGGTCGCCACCGCCGGCACCCTCGCCCACATGCCCCCCAGCTGGGCCCTCGCCATCGGAACCGTCGGCGCGATCGGCCACACCGCCTCGGGCCTGCGCCAGAAACTCGCCGCCCGCACCATCGGCGCGCGCGCCGCGTCCTGGCTCCTGGGCTCCGGCTGGACCACCTGGGCCCTTGCCACCGGCCCCCTGACCTGGACCTCCCTGGGATCGCTGGCCGTGATCGGGGTCGGCATGGGCGCCGCGGCACGGTCCGTAGGTCTGTACGAGGAAGCCCGCGAACTGGAAGCGCTCGCAGCCGCGGAACGGCAGGTCGCCCGCGAACTGTCTGCGGAGCGGCGGGCGATCGCCGCCGAGTGGGTGGAGCGGATCCAGCGCGTGTGCGGAATCACCGTCCGCGTGCTGGCGGTCGAGATGTGGCCCACGAACACCGGGTTCACCATCGACGCCGAACTCCCCGCGGGCGGCACTACCTACGACCGCATCGCCCGCGAGAACGCCCGCCTCTCGGCCGATGCCCGCCTACCGCACGGCTGCACCGCCGCCGCCTCACCCGGCATCGACCAGGGCCGCGTCCTGATCGACGTGACCACGGTCAACGTTCTGGCGGCCGAAGTGCCCTACCCGGCCGACTACAGCCCCCTGTCGATCCACACCGGCACCCCGTGGGGCTACCGCACCAACGCCGAAGCGATCCTCACCTACCTCCGCGAGCAGTGCGCACTGGTCGTCGGGCCGACCGGTTCCGGCAAGACGAACATGGTCCACGTCATCCTGGCCGGGTTCGCCCGCGCCACCGACATCCTGACCTGGGTCATCGACCTCAACGCCGGATCGGCCGGCCTGCCCTGGGTGCGGCCCGCGATGGAAGGCGTGACGGGCCAGGTCGTGCGGCCCGGGATCGACTGGCTGGCCGCCACCCACGAGGAAGCCGAGCTGATGCTGGATGCGGCCCTGCGGGTCGGTCTCCAGCGCAAGCGCGCCTACCAGGACCTCATGGCCCAGGCCAACACCGACCTGTTGCCGATCAGTCGGGAGATCCCGCAGATCATGCTCGTCGTCGACGAGGGCGCCGAGATCCTCGTCAGCAACGAGCCCGAGAAGCGCAAGCTGGCCAAGAAGATCCTTGAAGTGATCCGGATGCTTCGCGCCATGGGCATCCGCACCGTCCTCACCGCACTCGGTGCCACCGGATCCGTTCTGGGCAACATGATGATCCGCCGCGAAGCCAAGACCCGCGTCGCGCTGACCGGCGGGTCCACCGAGGGCATGGACCTGTCCAAGCTGTTCCCCGGCGGAACGGGCCTGCGGATCGAGCAGGCACCCCACAAGGGCACCGGCTTCATGGGCACTCCCGAATCCCCGGCCGCCCTCTTCGGAACGTGGCGGATCCTGCCCAACCAGATCCGCGACATCGTCCACGCGACCTCCGACCGGCACCCCTACCTCGACGCCATCTCCGCCAAGGCCGCCGGACCCGACTACGCCCGCCGCTGGGACTCCTCGCGCACCGCCTGGATCAACGACCACCAGCGCACCGACCCCACCCCGCAGCCAGGCACCCCGGCCGCCAACGGGGCGGCCCCGTCAGGCGGGGGCCTGAACCTCTCAGCCCACCGCAACACGACCACCGCCCCCGCGGCTCCCTCCGTGCCGGACGAGGACGCGCTGGCCGAGCAGTTCCGGCGGGAGATCGACGCCCAGTTCGCCACCGCCCCCGAACCGGGAGACACCGCCCCCGAGACCGAGGCGCCGGTCCGGTCGGGGCTGAACCTGTCCGCGCACCGCGCCGAGGACAACGCCGCCCAGCAGGCCGCCCTCACCCTCCTGATCGCCGCCGGACCGGAGGGCACCGGCGCCTCCGCGATCGCCCGCCAGCTCGACCGATACGGCACCACCCGCCAGACCGTCGCCGGATGGCTCAAGACCTGGGCCGAGGAAGGCGAAGCCATCCGGATCGGGACCGGCACCAAAACCCGCTACGTCCACCGCCGACACGCACCCGAAGACCCTTCCGAGGACTGACCTTGCCGCTTGTCACCACCAACTGAAAGAAGCCCGCCCCCGGCTCCCTGAGAGCTTGAAAACAGCTTCTGACCTGGGAGGCGACAAGCGACAAGACAAGACAAGCGACAAGCCACACGACAAGCAGGCGACAAGAGACACGACAAGCCAGACGACAAGCCCCGCGGGGAGCACACCTCAACGTTTAGGTGTGCTCCCCGCGCTCACGAGGGAGCCCAGTCGTGCATGAACCCACCCAGCCGAGCACCACCAACCCCGCCCGTTACGGCGATCCGATCTACCACCCGACCGCGATCCGGCAGCCGCTGATGCTGCCCGCCGAACTCCCGCCCGGGGTCGAGATGGTCACCCTGCCCGGCGGCTACCGCACCCTCGCCTACACCCAGCCCGCCACGCCGGTGCCCGCTCCGGCCGCCCAGCCGATCCCCGCATGGGCCAAGACGACCGCGCTCCTCGCCCCGACCGTCGGCGGCGGGATCGCCGCCGCCGGGTTCGGGATCTCCTACGCCGCCCCGGGACTGATCGCCATGACCGACACCCTCTGGGCCGCCATCGCCCTCATCGCCGCCGGCACCCTCGCCCCACTCATCCTCCGCACCGGACGCGGAACGAGCCGCGGTGCGGCGCCCGTGCAGCACGTCACCCAGAACATCACCGCCTCCGGAATGTTCGGCCGCGCCACCGGCACCCTCAACAACCGCTGAAAGGCCCACCCCATGAACCAGGACCCGGCCTCGCTGTCGGAGCTGATCTCCGACGCGATCGCCCTGCTCACCGGCAAGCACACCGTGCGCTGCCCCCACCCCGGATGCCGCGTCAGCGTCCGCTACCGGGCCGTCACCCCCGCCGAAGCCAAGCGCCTGACCGACCTGGCCACCGACCACACCCGCCACTAACACGACGAAGGCGGCCCCCTCTCACGCCAATGAACGGGGCCGCCCTCTTCCAGCACGCTCAAGAACTGGAGAGACAAGCATGACCCAACCCGCCCCCAATCGGCGAGATGGCCGCGTACAGCTCCTGGCTGACGCCCTCAGCATCGCCGCCCGCGGCTGGCCCGTGTTCCCGCTCCGTCCCGGCTCCAAGGTGCCCGTGCTGCACGGCGAGACGAAGTGCCCGCGCACCGGCGCCTGCACAGATGGGCACGCCAAGCCCGAGCAGCGCGCCACCACCGACCCCGACCGCATCCGGACCGCCTGGGCCACGGCCCCCTACAACGTGGGATTGGCCACCGGCCCGGCCGGGCTGGTCGTCATCGACCTCGACCCGCCCAAGCCCACCGACCCGCCCGGCACCCACAGCGGCGCCCAAATCCTCGAAGCCCTCTGCCAGGCCACCGGCGAACAGGTCCCGCCCACATACACCGTGACCACGCCGTCCGGTGGCCTTCACCTGTACTTCACCGCGCCGACCGGGGCCACGATGCGCAGCACCCAGGACATCCTCGGACGGCACATCGACACCCGCGCCTGGGGCGGGTACATCGTCGCCCCCGGCAGCATCACCCCCGCCGGCGCCTACAGCGTTACGGACGACCGGCCCGTGGCCCCGCTTCCGGCCTGGTTGCAGATGAAGCTCACCGCCCCGCCTCGGATCACCGCCCGCCCCCTCGCCCCTTCCTCCGCGCCTCACAGTGGCGGCCGGAGGGCCTCCTACGCCGACGCGGCCATCCGCAACGAGGAGAAGAACGTCGCTGACGCGCCCGAGGGACACCGGAACAAGGCGCTGGTCAGGGCCGCCCGAGCCCTGGGGCGGCTGATCGCGTCCGGCGACCTCGACCGCGATGAGGTCGAGCAGGCTCTTAGCCGGGGGGCGGAAGCCGCCGGACTCAAGCCGTACGAGTACCGCTCCGCCATCACCAGCGCCCTCAACTGGTCCATCCGCAACAACCCCGCCGGCCGGAGGACGGCATGACTGCCCGCGAACACCCCCCGGCTAAGAGCCCTACAAGGAGTCCCGACGGAATCAGCCCCGCCGAACCGGCCCCCGCCCCGGACGGCAGTGGCGCGCCGAAGGTCGTCGCCGAAGGCGTCCTTTCATCTGTTCGCCCTAACCCGCGCGCCGACGACGGACGCCGCCCCGTCGCCTGGCTCCACATCAACGCCCCCGGACGCGGTGTCACCCCGTCCGTCCGATCACGGTGCGCCTGCGGACGAAACCTGTTCGCCGTTGGACAGACCCGCGCCCTCGCGCTGATCGCTGACCACCAACAGCACCGCCTCCTCTGCCCCCAGATCAACCCTGCTCAGGAAGGGAAGGCCGCCTGATGAGCGACCACACGCCGCCCACCGCGTCCATCGACGGGGCCGCCCTGCTCGATGAGGTGGAGGCCTTCCACCGCCGTTTCAACATCTTCCCAAGGGAGGCCGCGTACGTGGCCGTGGTCCTCTGGGATGCGCACGCGCACCTGCTCGACTCCTTCGACTCCACCCCGCGTATCGCGTTCCTGTCCCCCGAACCGGGATCGGGGAAGTCCCGGGCATTGGAGATCGTGGAGACGCTGGTGCCCAACCGGATGGCCGCCGTGGACGCGTCGCCGTCCGCGCTCTTCCGCGCCGTCTCGGGAATCGACGGGCAGCGGCCCACGATCCTCTTCGACGAGATCGACACCGTATTCGGGCCCAAGGCGGGAGAGAACGAGCAGCTCCGAGGGTTCCTGAACGCCGGACACCGTCGCGGACGGCTCATGTACCGGTGCGTGGGCGACGGGTCCAACCAGACCGTGCAGGGCTTCCCCTCCTACTGCGCCGTAGCCATGGCTGGCCTCGGCTCCCTTCCCGACACGATCCTGACCCGCTCAGTCATCATCCGCATGCGCAAGCGCGCCCCCAACGAGACGATCGAGCCCTACCGCGAACGTATCAACCAGCCGGAAGGCCACGCGCTCCGCGACCGCCTCGCCGCCTGGGCCGACACCGTGCGCGACCGCGTCACCGGCGCCTGGCCCACCATGCCCGACGGCGTGACCGACCGGCCGGCCGACGTGTGGGAGCCCCTGCTCGCCGTCGCCGATGCGGCTGGCGGACACTGGCCCGCCCGCGCCCGCGCCGCCTGCGTGGAACTGGTCGCCGCGGCACGGGAGAACGACGAGTCCTCCCTGGGTGTCCGGCTGCTCACCGACCTCCGCGACTCCGTATTCTGCGGAGCCGACCGCCTGTCCACCGCCGTCATCCTCGAATGCCTGCTGCGGATGGACGACGGGCCGTGGGGCGACTTGGATGACAAGCCGCTGAACCCCCGCACTCTGTCCAAGCTTCTCGGCCAGTACGTAACTCCCGGGAACAAGCCCATCAAGCCCCGCGGGATCCGCACCGCGTCCGGCACACCCAAGGGCTACTACGCGGAAGACCTCGCGGACGCCTGGGAACGCTACTGCCCCCCGCCCCCTCTCAAGTCCGCAACAGCCGCAACATCCGCCACACCGCAGGTCAGGAGGGGTGAATCTGTGGCGGATACCGCCACAGACATCCGCCACACGCACGCGGAAACCGCCACACCGCTCTTCCCCGTCGCCGGATAGCCGTCCCCGCAACGCAGATGCCGCCATACCCGCGTGTGGCGGCACCTATCCGCCACAGAATTCCGATCCGCCACAAACCCAAGCCGCTGACCAGCCATGTTGCGGCGTGGCGGATGTTGCGGATCCCCCAGAAGGCTGGACCACGAGGAGAGCACATGCCAGCGGCTTCCGATCCTCGCGCCACCCTCCGGCGCGGACTCCCTGACAGATACCTCACGCCCGACGACATCGCTGACCTCTTCGACGTTTCGCTGGAGACCGTCTACCAGTGGCGCAAGAAGCGCACCGGCCCGCCGGGATTCCGCGTCGGCAAGCACGTCCGCTATGACCCCGACGCCGTGCACAGCTGGATCGCCGAACAGATGCAGGCGGACATCAGCAACGCCGCCTGATGCAACATCACGACCACCGAGGGCGGCCCCACCAGGGGCCGCCCTCGTTCCGTACGCCCGGAAAGGCACCACACGTGGCAGGCCACATCCAAGACCGCTGGTACAAGACCCAGCCCACCGCCGACGGAAAGGCCGTACGGGTCAAGAGCGACCGGTACGGCATCGGCATGCGCTACCGCGCCCGGTACGTCGGCCCTGACGGCACCGAGAAGTCCAAGTCCTTCCCTGACAAGCAGAAGCGGCTTGCCGAGAAGTGGCTCAACGAGACGGCCGCTGACATGGCGCGCGGCCAGTACATCGACCCGCGCGCCGGCCGCATCACTTTCCAGCAGTTCGCCGAGAAGTGGGTGGCCACCCACACCACGGAAATCAACAGTCGAGAGGCTGCCGAGCGGCGGCTGAGGCTGCACGCCTACCCATACATCGGCACGCGCCCGATGCCCGCCTTCCAGCCGGGCCACATCCGTACGTGGTTGGGTGAGCTGGAGAAGAGCGTTCCCGCCTCGTCGCATCGCCGGATCATCTTTGGGACCGTCTCGGCAGCGTTCTCCGCCGCCGTCGATGACGGACTGATCGCCAAGAACCCGTGCCAAGCCCGATCCGTCCAGATCCCCAAGCCCGGACAGCCTCGCGTCACGCCGTGGGCTCCCACGCAGGTGCTCGCGGTGCGGGCGGCCCTGCCCGCGCACCTTCGTACGGCCGTGGACATCGCGAGCGGGTGCGGCCTCCGGCAAGGTGAGGTCTTCGGCCTCGACGTAGAGGAGCTGGACTACGAAGGCGAGTGGGTCCACGTGCAGCACCAGCTCAAGCGGATCCGGGGGAAGTATGTGTTCGCGCTCCCCAAGGGCGGCAAGACGCGCTCCGTGCCGCTCCCCCGCTCTGTCGCGGCGGCGCTCGTCGCGCATTCCAAGCTGAACCCGCCCGTCACCGTCACGCTGCCCTGGCGGACGCCGGACGGGCCGCCCGTGACGAAGTCGCTCATCTTCTGCGGCGCCGGCGGCAGCTTCGTCCGGGTCAGCCATTTCAATGACCACATGTGGAAGCCCGCCCTCGCGGTCGCCGGAATCATCCCGCCGGCCGAGGAGGGAGAGCGCTACGCCTCTGCGCCGCAGCACGGGATGCACGCGTTGCGGCACTTCTACGCGTCGGTCCTGCTGGACGCGGGCGAAAGCATCCGGGCGCTCAGTCAGTACCTGGGCCACGCTGATCCGGGCTTCACTTTGCGCACCTACACGCACCTGATGCCGAGCAGTGAGGGGCGGACTCGGAAGGCCGTAGACGGCCTCTTCGGGGCCCCTCCGGACCATGATCACGGCCCCGAGACGGCCCAGTAGGGGGAAGTGGGCCCTGGTTCCCGGGAAACCTGCTGGCCAGGGCTCCAGACCTCATGGACTGCGACACTCCATCTAC
>NZ_JBIVKT010000033.1:0-12376 GCF_044750905.1 Streptomyces sp. NPDC088762 | reverse complement strand
AACGGACGCTTCCTTCGTACTCACCCTCTCGGGCTTTCCTCCGGGCTTTCGTTCTGTGTTCTTGCGTTTCCGACTCTATCAGACTCTTTCGGGCCCGATTTCCTCGGCGCTTTCGAGGTTCTGCGCTTTCGCGCTTTCCCTTTCCGGCGATTCCGACTCTATCAGATCCTTTCGGGCCTGACTCCCAGTCAGCGGGCTTCGCTTTCGGGGCCGTTGGCCCTTGCGGCGAGTGAGACAGTAGCGGATTCCTCGCCCCCGAACCTAATCGGCGGCTACGCCCTGTGGACGCGGATTCCCCATTCGCAAATACGCATGAAAACGTGCCGGCGCAGTGCGCCGTACGTTCGAATGTGTGGTGCGGGATGGCTGTCCGGGGACCGACCGGGGTCGGCGTCTCACTTCGGACAACTCGAAGAACCTTACGGACCTCGTCCATGCGTGTCAACTCCGGGACAGGCGTCACCCGAAGGGCTAGCCTGGTGCGCATGACAACGCATGCGCTCACGCTCAGCCTTCGCTGGTGGGCCGCCTGACGGCGGCCGACCTTCCACGCGAGCACGCATGCGCTCACGGCCGCCGCTACGGCGGCCGTTTCTGTTTCTCCCCTCCCGGGAGTGGCCCGGTCGCCCGGCACGCCGGCCCCGACACCACTCACACAAGGGAGAGCACGACATGACGAGGATCTTCAGCGGGATCACGCCGTCCGGACATCTGACGCTCGGCAACTACCTCGGGGCCATCCGGCAGTGGGTCGCGGCCGAACAGGCGCCCGGGGACGCGTTGTTCTGCGTGGTCGATCTGCACGCGCTGACCGTGGAGCACGATCCGGCACGGGTGCGGCGGCTCAGCAGGCAGGCCGCGACGCTGTACCTCGCCGCCGGGCTGGATCCCCAGCGGTGCACGCTCTTCGTGCAGAGCCACGTCGGCGAGCACACCCGGCTGGCCTACCTGCTGGAGTGCACCGCCACCGACGGGGAGATGCGGCGGATGATCCAGTACCGGGAGAAGGCGGCCAGGGCAGAGGCCACCGGGCAGGGCGTACGGCTGTCCCTGCTGACGTATCCGGCGCTGATGGCCGCCGACATCCTGGCCTACCGGACGGACGAGGTCCCGGTGGGTGAGGACCAGCGGCAGCACGTGGAGCTGACCCGGGACCTGGCGGTGCGGTTCAACCAGCGGTACGGGCACACCTTCACCGTGCCCAAGGCCGCGGTTCCGGCCGTGGCCGCGCGCGTCATGAACCTCCAGGAGCCGACGTCGAAGATGGGGAAGTCCGACGAGAACGGCGCCGGGATCGTCTACCTGCTCGACGAGCCGGCGGCGATCACCAGGAAGGTGATGCGGGCCGTGACCGACAGCGGGGACGGCGGGGTGGTCTACGACCGGGCCGCGCGCCCCGGGGTGGCGAACCTGCTGGACATCCTGGCCGCCTGTACGGGCGGGGACCCGGAGAAGCTCGCCGCGGGGTACTCCCAGTACGGGCCGCTGAAGCGGGACGTCGCCGAGGCGGTGGTCGAGCTGCTGAAGCCACTGCGGGAGCGGCATGCGGAGCTGGCGGCCGATCAGGGCGAGGTGGAGCGGGTGCTGCACGAGGGGGCCGGGCGGGCCCGGGCCATGGCGGGGCCCGTGGTGGACCGCGCGTACGAGGCCATCGGGTTGTTGGCGCCCTGAGGGGGAGGGGGCCCTGTGGGTACGGGGCCCCTTGCCCCTGCGTCAGCTGTTGCCGGAGGCCAGTTCGCGGCTGCGGTCGCGGGCCGCTTCGAGGGCGGCGATCAGGGCGGCCCGTACGCCGTGCTTCTCCAGCTCCACGATCGCGTTGATCGTCGTACCGGCCGGGGAGGTGACGGCCTCGCGGAGCTTGACCGGGTGCTCGCCGCTGTCGCGGAGCATCACCGCGGCGCCGATGGCGGCCTGGACGATGAGGTCGTGGGCCTGGGCGCGGGGCAGGCCGAGGAGGATGCCGGCGTCGGTCATCGCCTCGACGAGGAAGTAGAAGTAGGCCGGCCCGGAGCCGGAGAGCGCGGTGGCCGCGTCCTGCTGCGACTCGGGGACGCGCAGGGTCTTGCCGACGCCGCCGAAGATCTCCTCGGTGTGGGCGAGGTGCTCGGCGGTGGCGTGGCTTCCGGCCGAGATGACGGACATGGCCTCGTCGACGAGGGCGGGGGTGTTCGTCATGACGCGGACGACGGGGGTGCCGGGGGCGAGCCGTTCCTCGAAGAAGGACGTGGGGATGCCGGCGGCGCCGCTGATGATCAGGCGGTCGGCCGGGACGTGCGGGGCGAGCTCCTCGAGGAGCTTGCCCATGTCCTGCGGCTTGACGGTGAGGATGAGGGTGTCGGCGCGCTTGGCGGCCTCGGCGTTGGAGACGGCCTCGACGCCGTAGCGCGTACGGAGCTCCTCGGCGCGTTCGGCACGGCGGGCGGTGACGAGGAGCTGGGAGGCGGGCCGGCCGCCGCGGATCATTCCGCTGAGCAGGGCCTCGCCGATCTTGCCCGTACCGAGGACTGCGACTGTCTGGGTCATGCCCGATTCACCTCGCCGAAGGAACGTGGGGACGTACGGGATCATCCTCGCACCGGGGGCGGGGGGTGGGGGCTGCTGTCCGGTGGGTGGGCAGGCCGGCGGTCGGGGCGTGCGCGGCGGTCAGGGCGTGCGGCGGCGGAGGGTGGCGGCGCCGAGGGCGAGGACGAGCAGGGCGCAAGCGGCGACGACGAGGGCGTCGCGCACGAAGTCGGCGGTCATGTCGGTGTGGGTGAGGACCTGGGTCATGCCGTCGACGGCGTAGGACATGGGCAGGACGTTCGAGATGCCCTCCAGGACGGGCTGCATGGTGTCGCGGGCCGCGAAGAGGCCGCAGAGGAGCAGCTGCGGGAAGATCACCGCCGGCATGAACTGGACGGCCTGGAACTCGGAGGCCGCGAAGGCGGAGACGAAGAGGCCGAGGGCGGTGCCGAGGAGGGCGTCGAGGAGGGCCACGAGGAGCAGCAGCCAGGGGGAGCCGACGACGTCGAGGCCGAGGAGCCAGAGGGCGAGGCCGGTGGCGAGGAGGGACTGGACCACGGCCACGGCGCCGAAGGCGAGGGCGTAGCCGGCGATGAGGTCGCCCTTGCCCAGCGGCATGGCGAGGAGGCGTTCGAGGGTGCCGGAGGTGCGCTCGCGCAGGGTCGCGATGGAGGTCACCAGGAACATCGTGATCAGCGGGAAGATCCCGAGGAGGGACGCGCCGATGCTGTCGAAGGTGCGGGGGCTGCCGTCGAAGACGAAGCGGAGCAGCGTCAGCATCAGTACGGGGACCAGGAGCATCAGCGCGATGGAGCGCGGGTCGTGGCGGAGCTGGCGCAGGACGCGGGCGGCGGTGGCGGTGGTGCGGGCGCCGCTCATGGCGGTGGTGGCGGTCATCGGAGGCTCTCCCGGGCGGTGGCGTTCGCCTCGTCGACGAGGCGGAGGAAGCCCTCTTCGACGGTGGCGGAGCGGGTACGGGTGCGCAGGGCGTCGGGGGTGTCCTGGGCGAGGATGCGGCCCTCGCGCATGAGGAGCAGGTCGTGGCAGCGCTCGGCCTCGTCCATGACGTGGGAGGAGACGAGGATGGTGGCGTCGCGGGTGCGGGTGATCTCGTGGAAGAGGTTCCACAGGTCGCGGCGCAGTACGGGGTCGAGGCCGACGGTGGGTTCGTCGAGGACCAGCAGCTCGGGGGTGCCGAGGAGGGCGACGGCGAGGGAGACGCGGCTGCGCTGGCCGCCGGAGAGGTGGCCGGCGAGGGCGTCGGCGTGGGTGGTGAGGTCGACGTCGGTGATGGCGCGGGTGACGGTGGCGGCGCGGCGGTCGGCGGCGGCGCGGCCGGGGTCGAGGACGGCGGCGAAGTAGTCGAGGTTCTGCCGGACGGTGAGGTCGTCGTAGACGGAGGGCGCCTGGGTGACGTAGCCGATGCGGGAGCGGAGCTCGGGGTGGCCGGCGGGGCGGCCGAGGACGTCGAGGGTGCCGGTGACGTGGGCCTGGGTGCCGACGATGGCGCGCATGAGGGTGGATTTGCCGCAGCCGGAGGGCCCGAGGAGGCCGGTGATGCGGCCGCGGGGGACGTCGAAGGCGATGCCGTCGATGACGGTGCGGGGCGTGCGGCCGGTGCCGCGGCGGACGGTGAGGCCGTGGGCGTGCACGGCCGGGTGCACGGCCGGGTCGGGGGCCGCTCCTGCGCCTTGCTTCGGATTATTCATCATGTGATGAATAATGCTCCTGGCGGTGCCGGGGCGTCAATCGGAGGGAAGAGGAAGGGCTACTTCTTGCGCTTGGGGCGGCGGGCGGCCGGGTTCCCCGTACGGGCGCTGCGGCGGCGGGCGAACTCGGCCGAGGCGCGCTCGTACTCGGCGCGGCGCAGCTTCTCGCCCGGGGCCTCGGCGAGGCAGCGCAGGAAGTACGCGATGAGGGAGCCGATGAAACCGATCGCCTTGAGGCCCTTGAGGGCGGCTTCGTCCGAGGAGGGGGCCGGGCGGCGGCTGAAGGACTCCCAGGTCTTGGCGAAGGCGATGGCGCTGGCGACCGCGAAGAGGACGACGACGGAGATGCTGAGGAAGGGGCCGACGTTGCCGATCTCCAGGCCTTCGTAGGCGAAGCGCAGCAGGTAGGCGGCGATGACGGCGATCAGCAGCGAGCCGGTGGCGGCGCCGGCGCGGCGCAGCGCGTAGCCGCCGTCGTGCTTCACCCAGGTGGTGCCGAAGAACCGGATGGGCTCGGGCTCGGGGCCGGTGGGGGCCGCCGGGGCCGGCGCCGGCGCGGCGGGGGTCTGGTCTCGCTGGTCGTCGTCGCTCACACCGGCGATTATCCCCCGCCGGGCCGGGCCGGCCGGGTGCGTCTCACGTGGCAGACGGGTCGCGGCTGCGGCCCGTGCCGCTCAGGCGCAGCGGGCGGCGATGTACCCGTCGCTGCCGGTCTTCACGTAGGCGTCCGAGACGAAGCGGCCGTTGCCGATGCAGTCCCAGATGTCCGTCGTGCCGTACGGGCCGGAGATCGTCGTGCCGGGGCACTGGCAGCGGATCGTGACGTACCCGCCGGCCGGCAGCACGTCGATGATCGAATAGTTCGTACCGGGACCGCTGCGGACGTTGACCCGGTAGCCCGGCGCGAGCGGGTAGGTCGGGTATCCCCCCTCGGCGGCGAGGCCCTGGACCTGGCTTGAATCGTTCTCGACCGACATGTGACAACTCCCCCTTGGGTGTTGCCCGGCGCAACGCGCGCAGGGCAGCAAGCCCTTGGATGTTCGCACGGGCCATCGGCTAGGCTCCGGCGGGGGTGGTGAGCGGTGCATTCGCTGCGTACGGACGTGGGGTTCCCTGAGTACGCCGGGCACTACCGGCTCGAGTCCGTACTCGGCTCCGGCGGCATGGGCGTCGTGCATCTGGCCACCTCCAGTTCGGGGCTGAAACTCGCCGTCAAGGTCGTGCACGCCCAGCACGCCGTGGACCCCGAGTTCCGGGCCCGGTTCCGGCAGGAGGTCGCGGCCGCGCGGCGGGTGAGCGGGGCGTTCACCGCGCCCGTCGTGGATGCCGATCCGGATGCGGAACGGCCGTGGATGGCCACCCTGTTCATCGACGCCCCGACCCTGTCCGAGCGCGTACGGGAACGGGTGCTGGACCCCGGTGAGCTGACCCGGCTCGCGGCCGGGCTGGCGGAGGCGCTGCGGGACATCCACCGGGCCGGGGTCGTGCACCGGGACCTGAAGCCCGGCAACGTGCTGATGGCCGCGGACGGGGTGCGGGTCATCGACTTCGGCATCTCGCGCCCGGCCGACAGCGATCTGCGGACCGAGACGGGCAAGCTGATCGGGACGCCGCCGTTCATGGCGCCGGAGCAGTTCCAGCGCCCCCGGGACGTGGGGACGGCCGCGGACGTGTTCGCGCTGGGTGCGGTGCTCGTGCACGCGGCGACCGGGCGCGGACCGTTCGACTCCGACAGCCACTACCTGGTGGCGTACCAGGTCGTGCACGCCGAGCCCGACCTGACGGGGCTGCCGTCACGGCTCGTCCCGATCGTGGCCCGGTGCCTGGCGAAGGATCCCGCGGAGCGGCCGACCGCCGACGCGCTGATCTCGGAGATGCGGGCCCTCGCCTACCCGACGAGCGAGGACACGCAGGCCTTCATCCCCGGGCCGCGCAGGCCCGTCGACGACGAGGAGATCACCCACCGGCGGGAGCGGACCGCCCCGGAGGACAAGGCCCCGGCGAAGCGGCGCAGGCCGGCGCTGCTGGCCGCGGGGCTCGGGCTGCTGCTCACGGCGGGAGTGATCGGCGGCTACCTCCGGTTCGGGCCGGGCGCGGGGGCGCCGGGGCCGGTCGCGGCCGCGGCGTCGGGGGCGCCGGCGGCCACGGGGAAGCGGTTCGCCCCCTGGACGGTGCCGCTGGCCGGGCACTCCGCGTCGTGCTCGGCCGAGGCCGCCGCCCTCTACTGCGCGGGACGCGGACTGGCCGCCGCCCGGCTCGACCCGGCGGACGGCTCGGTGAGGTGGAGCGTGCCCGCGAGCGTGCCGGCCCCCGGAACGGCGACCGACAGCGTCCCCCTGCCCGTCGGCGGAGTCGTCCTGGCGGTGGCGCCCGGCAGTGAACTGCTCCAGGCCCTGGACGCGGCGACGGGCGCCGAACGCTGGCACCGGACACTGCCGGGTGGTACCCGACTGGTGACCGCGGGCCCGCACGTGCTCACGGTGGCGGCCGGCGGAAGCGTCACCGCCCTCGACACGGCGAACGGCACCCCGCTCTGGACGAGGCAGATCGGCGGCTCGGGATCTGTCTGGTGGGGCACGCCGGCCCCGGCCGGCACACCCGCGTTCTACGTGTCGACACCCGACACCGAGGGCAGGTCGTCCCAGCTCGCGGAGGTGGACCCGGCCGGCGGGGCGGTGCGCTGGCAGGTACGGACCGGCGGAAGGCTGCGCCCGGTCGGCGCGGCGCGCGGAGCCGTCTACCTGCTCGACAACGACGCCGGTACCACGACCCATGCCGTCGTACGGGTGGACGCGGCGACCCGCGCCGTTCAGCGGGTGCGGCTCTCGGCTCCGCTGTACGAGGCGGAAGCGTCCGTGGGCCCCGACGGGACGGTGTACGCCTTCGAGTCACGGGGCGGGCTGCTGGCGGTCGGCGCGGACAGGGAGCAGTGGCGGCTGCAGACGGGCGTCGTGGTCGCCTCCCGGCCGGTGTTCGCCGACGGGCGGGTCTACCTGACGGCGTCGGACGGGCGGCTGCTGGCCGTCGACGCGGCCGCCGGGCGGCTCGTGGGGCAGACCAGACCGCGCATGGCCGGCAACCAGGAGCGGGTGAGCGCCACGGTGCCCGCGCCGCTGGTCGCCGACGGGCGGGTGTACGCCTCCGCGCCCGACGGGACCGTGTTCGCGGTGAGTACGGAGAACCCCGCCGGGTGGTGATGCGCCCGGCGGGGCTCCGTGCGTCGTGCGGGCAGCGGGTCAGCCCAGGCGGGAGACGTCGCGGACCGCGCCCTTGTCGGCGCTGGTGGCCATGGCCGCGTAGGCGCGCAGGGCCGCCGAGACCGTGCGCTCGCGGTTCTTCGGGGCGTAGACGCCGCCGAGGGCCTCGTGCCGGGCCGCCAGGGTGGCGTCGTCGACGAGGAGCTCGATCGAGCGGTTCGGGATGTCGATGCGGATCCGGTCCCCGTTCTCCACGACGGCGATGTTGCCGCCCGACGCCGCCTCCGGGGAGGCGTGGCCGATGGACAGGCCCGAGGTGCCGCCGGAGAAGCGGCCGTCCGTCACGAGGGCGCAGACCTTGCCGAGGCCGCGGCCCTTGAGGAAGGAGGTCGGGTAGAGCATCTCCTGCATGCCGGGGCCGCCGCGCGGGCCCTCGTAGCGGATGACGACGACGTCGCCCGGCTGGATCTCCTTGCGCAGGATCTTGTCGACGGCCTCGTCCTGCGACTCGCAGACGACCGCCGGGCCCTCGAAGGTCCAGATCGACTCGTCGACGCCGGCGGTCTTGACCACGCAGCCGTCGACGGCGAGGTTGCCGCGCAGGACGGCGAGACCGCCGTCCTTGGAGTACGCGTGCTGCACGGAGCGGATGCAGCCGCCCTCGGCGTCGAGGTCGAGGGTCTCCCAGCGCTCGGACTGGGAGAAGGCGGTGGCGGAGCGCTTGCAGCCGGGGGCCGCGTGCCACAGCTCCTGCGCCTCTTCCGAGGCCGTGCCGGAGCGGACGTCCCACTTCGCCAGCCAGTCCTCCAGCCCGTCGGAGTGGACCGTGGTGACGTCCTTGTTCAGGAGGCCGCCGCGGTGCAGCTCGCCGAGGATGGCGGGGATGCCGCCGGCCCGGTGGATGTCCTCCATGTAGTACGTGCCGCCGGGCGCCACGTTCGGCGCGACCTTGGCCAGGCACGGGACGCGGCGCGAGACGGCGTCGATGTCGGTGAGGTCGTAGTCCAGGCCGGCTTCCTGCGCCGCAGCCAGCAGGTGCAGGATCGTGTTCGTGGAGCCGCCCATGGCGATGTCGAGGGCCATGGCGTTCTCGAAGGCCTCGCGGGTGGCGATGTTGCGCGGCAGGACGGACTCGTCGCCGCCCTCGTAGTAGCGCTTGGTGATCTCCACGACCGTGCGGCCGGCGTCCTCGTACAGGGCGCGGCGGGCGGTGTGCGTGGCGAGGACGGAGCCGTTGCCGGGCAGGGCCAGGCCGATGGCCTCGGCGAGGCAGTTCATCGAGTTGGCGGTGAACATGCCGGAACAGGAGCCGCAGGTCGGGCAGGCGTTCTCCTCGATCCGCAGGACGTCCTCGTCGGAGACGTTCTCGTTGGAGGCGTCGACCATGGCGTCGATCAGGTCGAGCTTGCGGACGGTGCCGTCGACGAGGGTGGCCTGGCCGGCCTCCATCGGGCCGCCGGAGACGAAGACGACCGGGATGTTGAGGCGCATGGCGGCCATCAGCATGCCCGGGGTGATCTTGTCGCAGTTGGAGATGCAGATCAGGGCGTCGGCGCAGTGCGCCTCGACCATGTACTCCACGCTGTCCGCGATCAGGTCGCGGGAGGGCAGGGAGTACAGCATGCCGGCGTGGCCCATGGCGATGCCGTCGTCGACCGCGATCGTGTTGAACTCGCGCGGGATGGCACCGGCGGCGCGGATGGCGTCGGAGACGATCCGGCCCACCGGGGCGAGGTGCGTGTGGCCCGGGACGAACTCCGTGAAGGAGTTGGCGACCGCGATGATCGGCTTCCCGATGTCCTCGCTCGCTACGCCCGACGCGCGCATAAGGGCGCGTGCGCCCGCCATGTTGCGGCCGTGGGTGACGGTGCGGGACCTCAGCTCGGGCATGCGGTTTCACTCCCCATGAGTACGGCTGTCACGTGGATCAGCCGCGACTGCGGATATGGCTCAGATACGAGGCTACGCCCGTCGCCCGGGATCCGGACAGCGAGTCCGTATGGCGGGACGGACGGCTCAGTCCTCGGTCAGGTACCGCTGCAGAGTAGGGGCTACGAGGGCCACGATCTGCTCCGGATCGGCGGAGGCCAGGGGCTCGACCTGGACGACGTAGCGGAGGACCGCGATGCCGACCATGTGCGAGGCGGCGAGCTCGGCCCGGAAGGTCGGGTCGGGGACGTCGAGGTCGGCGGCGACCCGCTCCAGGACCCGCCGCAGCACCAGCCCGCGCAGGACCTTCGCGGCGGCCTCGTGCGTGAGGGCGGAGCGGATCACCGCGAGGAGCGGGGCGCGGGTCACCGGGTTCTCCCAGATCCCCAGGAAATAGCGGGCGAGGCGCTCGCCGATGCCGTCGGGCCCCTCGCCGAGGATCGCCGGGACCACCAGGGCCGGCTCCAGGCTCACCTCGACGGCGGCGGCGAAGAGGTCGTCCTTGCTGCCGAAGTAGTGGTGGACCAGCGCCGGGTCCACCCCGGCCACCTTCGCGACTCCGCGCACGGACGTCTTGTCGTACCCGCGCTCGGCGAACACCTCCCGGGCGGCGAGGCGGATCCGCTCCTGGGTGCCGGGCCCGTCGTCGACCTCGTCCTGGCGCGGCCGGCCGGGCCCGCGGCGGCGGGGCTTGTCGGGCTGCTCGGTCATGGGCGGCGCGCTCCGCGCCGCTTGGCGGCGGTGCGGGCGGGGGCCGGGGTGCGGGCGGGGACTCCGGGCGCCGCGGTGGCCAGGTGCAGGCGCGTGAAGGCCAGCGCCTCGGCGAGATCGGCCTCACGCTCGGCGGAGGACATGGCGCGCCGCGTGTTGACCTCGATGACCACGTGCCCGTCGAAGGAGGACCGGGCGAGCCGCTCCAGCAGCTCGGCGCACGGCTGGGTGCCGCGGCCCGGAACCAGGTGCTCGTCCTTCGCCGAACCGTTTCCGTCGGCGAGGTGCACGTGCGCGAGCCGGTCGCCCATCCGGTCGATCATGGCGAGGGCGTCGGTCCGGGCGGTGGCGGTGTGCGAGAGGTCGACGGTGAAGTGCCGGTAGTCGTCCTTGGTCACGTCCCACTCGGGCGCGTAGGCGAGCATCTCGCGGTCGCGGTACCGCCACGGGTACATGTTCTCGACGGCGAACCGGACGGCGGTCTCGTCGGCCATCCTCCAGATGCCGCGGACGAAGTCCCGCGCGTACTGCCGCTGCCACCGGAACGGCGGATGCACGACCACGGTCCCCGCCCCCAGCCGCTCGGCAGCCGCCTGCGCCCGCTGCAGTTTGGTCCAGGGATCGGTGGACCACACCCGCTGGGTGATCAGCAGACAGGGCGCGTGCACGGCGAGGACCGGCACCTGGTGCTGGTCCGACAACCGCCGCAGGGCATCGACGTCCTGGCTGACCGGATCCGTCCAGACCATGACCTCGACACCGTCGTACCCGAGGCGCGCGGCGATCTCGAAGGCGGTCGCCGTCGTCTCCGGATACACGGAGGCAGTGGAGAGGGCGACTTTCGCGGTCGGGACACGGACTGGTTCTGCCACGCAGACAGCGTACGGTCCCACCCCGAACACGCGCTGCGGCGGGGGCGGGGGGGCTGTGGCCGGTCGGGGCCTTCGCCCCCCTCTCACCCCCCTGCTGAGCGGCGGCTGCCCACCCACCGCGGGCGGGGGGGGTGGGGCGGGGGCGGGTTGAGTGCCGGGCGGGGTCGGGGCGGGCGGTGGCCTGCGGGGCGAGCCGATATGCGGGGCGGGGGTGAGGACGGAAGCCTGCCGGGCGGAACAGAGAAGTGAAGCGGCACACGATGGGCGGAAGCCGACTTACTCGGAATCAGTGAGGGTTTGGGGGTTTCCCGTCAGTCCCATCGTCTCTCCGGTTCGGGCCGGTCCCTCAAGGGCGCTCCCTGCGGTCGCGTCGCTTCGCGATGGCCTGCGGCCACCCTTGACCGACCGACCCGAACCGGAAAGCCGAAAGACTGCCGGGAAGCCCCCAAAAGAACGATCACCGGTTCAGTGACATAACCAAGGGCCCGCCAGGGAGCAGACGACCCCGCTCCCCCAATCCGGCCAAAGCCACATCGAGGGCTGGGCGGCGCCGATCCCCGGGCCAAGAGCCTCCGCCCGGGCCCGTTTCCATCAGACTCCGGGCGGGGGCAGCCGAAGCGTCACCAGACAGCGGTCAGACGGGCATCGGGGCAGGTCAGACGGGTGGTACGCGTCAGATCGCTACGCGCTTCTCGCGGCTTGGCGTCCGGCGCCCGTCTGGGGCTGGACATAAGCCGCCCAAGATCGCTACAAGCGTCCCCGAGACCGCGACAGCGGGTAGTTTGTCCCTATTTGGCGGCCGATGGGGCGGCGTGAAGAGTCTTGGCGGAGTGAGAGGTTGAGAAATCCGCTCTCACGCTCCGTCTGGCCCGTTTCCCCCGACGAAATGACCCTCAGACAGCCGACATGGGGCCCATGTGTGTCGTTGGCGGCTTTCGACCGGCCGCAGACGCCGACCATGGGCACTTCTGGCGCGGTGGGCGCACCCCGCCACTCACTGACGCCCCCAAAGGGTCTGACTTTGTGTCGTAGGTGTTGTTGTCGGATGCCAATTGCCGCAGACGCCACCCATGGGCACTTTTGACGCTGGTGGGCGCACCACCTACTGCCTGCTGACGCTCCCAAGGGGTGCGACTTTCTGTCGTAGGCGTTGTTGTCGCCTGCCAACCGGCGGCAGACGCCGGCCACGAGCGTGGGTGATGTCGTGGGCGCCGCCCACTTCCCGCTGACGCCCTCCAGGGGGCCCATTCCTGTCGCCGGGTGCCATCCACTTCCCGCAGGCGCCCGCCGGCCGGACTTCTTCTCCTCGTAAGCGCGGCCAGTGGCCGGCAGCCGCCCGTCCACCGCGGGCCTACTCGCCGTGGGCGGCTTATGAAGCCGTTTCTCAATCGAACGTGATCGTTTGATCCTTGCTGGTCAGGCATGGTTTCGCCCGGGTGAGGGAGGGATGCGGCGT
>NZ_JBIVKT010000032.1:0-20003 GCF_044750905.1 Streptomyces sp. NPDC088762 | reverse complement strand
CCCGCGGAGCGGGACCCCAGGCGCTGCGCGCCTGGGAAGGGAACCGCTTCGCTGCGCTCAGCGGGGCCCGGCTTCGCCGGGCCAAGGCCGGCCCTTTGGGCCGGGGTCCTCCGCTTCGCTCCGGACCGCCCGCTTCGCGGGCGTGGACTCCCGCGCTCCGCACGGGAGGTGATCCCGTTTCACGGGATCGAAGCCTTCGGCCTGTTGGGGTGTCCGCTTCGCTCCCACCCCTGCCCTTGCGGCTTCGCCTCCAGGGCAGGGCCCGCTTCGCGGTCCCGGCTGGCAACAAGAGGGGGTGGGTTCCGCCAGGCTGCCGGTAGGCCCCTACGGGGCGCTGTCGGGGTGTGCTCCCTCAGGTAAGTCGTGCTACCGAGGTGACTCTGTCCTGCCGGTGCGCTTCAATTTTACAGGCGGATGAGATCTGGAATCAAGGGCTTGGTCCAGATCACCAAGTATCTATATAGATACCGGGCCCGGCTGTGCGAAGCGGCCTGGGGGCCGACAGTTCGCGCCCATGACTTCCCTTCTCCGAGGGGAGGATGGGGTCATGGCACACACCATGGTCGTAGCGGTCTCCCCCACCGACCTCGACCGGCTCGACGCCTTGGTCCAGGAGCAGCAGGCCGCCGAGACCCGCTGGCAGGCCCGCGCGGAACAGGACGCGAACCTCCTCGGCCTGCGAGGGCCCGAACTCCGCGCGGCCCGCACACGGATCCGCGCCGAGCGCGACCGGCTCCGCGAGAACGGCCGCCACCGGATCAGCCGGCTCCTCGCGCTCGCCCCCGCACTCCGAACCGAACTCGAGCACCGCGGCCTTCTCCGAGAGTGGGACCCGATCCCCGAAGGCGCCCAGCGGGCCGGACAGACGCTGGGAGGGGCCGGACCCTACTCGGGGTACCGGACTCACCGCCCGACTCGTCGTCAGCATCACAGAGGCCCTCTGGGCACCGCTCCAGCGCGGGGTCTACTGGACCAACCAGCCTCACATCCAAGCCCTGGAAACCTGGAACGACGTGTGGGGCGCCGGACCTGCCGCCCCACCGGACACATCCTGCGCACCGCCCTCCACCACACCCTCAACAGCCGCTGAACAACGCTCCACTGCAGGGCAGGACGTGCGCGGCCGCCGCAGGGCGCGCCCTGGGGTGCCGGTGGTTTGGTGACCGTGTGCCCCTTCGTCCCGTCGCAGGGGACGGAACGAAGGGGGCTCCTGCCGGGGCTACGGGAATCCGGCGGCTCTGCGGGACCTAATCGGCCTCTCCCAATGCTCCTTCGGCTCGGCCGGCCTGATCACCGGCGGCACGGCCTCGGCCGGGAAGGGCAGCTCCGGCGACGGGCGCGGGGGCGGAAGCGTCCGGGAGCCGGCTGCGGCCTGTTCGCCCTTCCGCAGAGCGAGCGCCAGGGCGGCGACGTCCTCGACCGTGCGTCGCTGCGCCGCCACCTTCAGGAGCCGTTCGGCAAGGGCAGTGTCGCCGCTGGCCCTCAAGCGCGTCACCAAGTCCGCGATCTCGCCCGGGGGCCGGGTCAGCGCAGCCTCGATCAGGACGTCCGAAGGCGAGAACCCGGCAAGCTGCGCACCGCTCTGCTCGTTGCGGTTCCCCGATGCCGGTGCGGCGAGGCCCGAACGCGGTATCTCCCTGATGGAGACCACGGAGAGCGGCTCGTCGACGTTTTCGCGGGCAGCACGGGCAGCGCGTACCCACGGGCCGGCCGGAACACCGCATGCCCTGGCGATGGCCGCCACCACGCGCGGCTGTGGGGGCCTGGGATGACTCAGGGCATCGCCCAGCGTGCTCCTGGGCACGCCGGAGAGGTAGGCCAGCTCACGGACCGACAGCCCCGCCTTGGCCACCAGAGCGCGCAGCCTGTCCTGGAAGACCACCCCCTCGGTGCCCGCCACGGGTACCTGGCCCGCGAGCGGCCTCGGCCGGCGCTCCGCCGACAGGGGCCGGGCGCGCTGCTGCGCCTTCTTCGCCCGCGAGTACAGCACGCGGACCACCTCCACGCCGTCCTCGCCGCTCAGCACGCGCGCCGTGAACAGCACGGCCGCCAAGGACGGCAGGGCCTTACCCGAGAACAGACGCGAGAGCGTGGCGATCGAGGCGTACCCGTTCGTGGCGTTGCTGATCGCGGACAGCGTCGGGTTACCGCACGCTGCCCGCAGGCGGCGGAGCTCAGACGCGAGCTCCGCCGCCTCCGGAGTGATGCTGTGCATCGTGGTGTCCAGCTAGCCGGCGGCGCCGGGGACCACCACGGCCTTCGCCGTCAGACGGCGGATGGCCTCGATGGCGCCGAAGACGGCACCGACCACCTGCACACTGACGGTCGGCGCGATCCCGCCCGCCACCAGCAACAGCACGGCCAGCACCGCGAACAGGATCACGATCACGAACGTCCTCGACGGCTTGACGCGCGTCCAGATCTCGCCCACCACGCACGAGACCGTGTCGTACCCGCGCCGCGCGCGGTCCAGGACCCAGTTGGTCATAACGCCTACCACTCCCCATTCTTCTTTTTTGTTGGTCCAGATCGCCTTCAGGGAAAACGTCTCCGGGGAGCTGGCAGGCCCCCTTTTGACCCCACGATTACTACATACGAATAGGGGCCACGGCAAGTTCCTTCGAAACGACCTCAAGCCCCTCGCACTAATATGCGAGAGGCTGAGAAAGTGGAGCTATTCATTCCGCGCTCCGTCTGCCAACGGAGGCGGTATCGTTCCCCGGCGATCTGGACCAACAGAAGCCATGGGACCCGCACAAGGCATAGCGGTAGCCAAAGCCACCGAGGACCCGCGCGAGGCGTAGGCCTAAATATGGACCCCCAGCAGGGTGTCCGGCAAACAGAAACACCGCGCGGTTGTATTAAGTCGCTGCTGTGACCTGCGGCTTATTCCAGTTTTTGCAATACTGTCCGGCTGTCCGGCAAAGAAGTCGGATTGCCGGCCAGCTGCCAATCCGTAGGCAATTCCGGGCACCCAGCCACTCCACGAGAACGCCTCCCGCCCTTCCCGGAGCCGCCCCTGACACGTGCCCGGGAGCCCGGGAGAAGCCGGAGACGACCCACCACGGCCCCCAGGCATCCCGGGGGGCGTCACGCTTCGGGTAACCGTGTTCCGGGCGGCGGATAGGGACGGCCCGGGATCCAGCCGACGCCCAGGAGCACGATCCGCTCGAAGGAGTCCTCCTCGCCGAGTGCGCGGACCCCTTGCCCGGTGTCGAAGGCACGGTCCGCGGCCGCGAGGAGGCGCAGCGAGCGTTCCTCGTCCGCGTCCGCGCCGGACAGCCGCCGGCCCCCACCGGGGTGGCGGGGTGGGAGATGAAAGGCGCCAGAGCGCCAGGCGCTCTCCCACAACATGACCGCGGCGAGCACCGACAGGGTCAGACCGACCGTGGGCCAGCCGACTGCCGTCGCCCACCACGCGCAGCCCGCCAGCACCGCACCGATCACGCTGGCGGTGCACACACGGCGCTGCCGGCCCGACATCACCACCCTCCACCCCGCCCGGCACCCGCCACCCGGGCCGCATGCTGCTGGACTTCCTCCGAGGGCGCCACCAGGGGCCCGGCCGGAGGCGGAACGGGCTCCGGCCGGTACTGGCGCTGCGGTACAAGGCGGCCACACCGGCCGTCCCGCCCAGCACCGAAACTCGACCGGGAACTGGAGATCGCCGGTGCGGTCATCGTCGCCGGTACAGCCCTGGCATTCTTCACCCTCGGCGCCACCGAAGTCGCTGCGGCGGCAGCTACCGCCACGATCGTCGAGCTGGCCGCGGCTTCAGTGGCCCCCGTTACGCTTTCGCCGGGCTCCCCGACGGGCTGCCGGCCGGCGATCCCTACGCCTTTCGAACGGGCACGCCAGCCGGAGCGGGTTCGGGACCCGGCCGAGGGCCCTGGCCGGCGTCGAGCGAGCTGCAAGGACCGGCCGCGGGCAAGGAGCTCAAGCCGCCCAACGCGCGCCACACCGTTTCGGGATCGGCCAGTGGCGAGGTGAAGGAGAGCAACAGCGTCATCCTCCGAGGCCACCAGAGCGCCGTTGCCCAGGACATAGCCGACATCGCCAGCGGCAAGGCGACCTATGTCAAGGAACTCGACCGCTACGAGGTGAACGGGCGCACCTATGGTGTCGAAGACTCGGGAAGGACCTATCCGGATTCCGGGCCGGGCATCGTGAAGCTCGACAGAAACGAGTACGCAGCCCTGCAGCAGGTAGCCAAGGCGAAGGGGGACATCAGTGCCGCACCACAGCTGACCAGGAACCCGCGTTTTACCAACAATCCAGGCATCGTCGAGAAAGCCCTGGCCATCTACAACGGGACGTATCCGTGACCTATAACCTCCTTACCGTCGCCGCCGTCAGCCCCGAGACCATGGCTGTGGCCCTTGCGGGATGCCTCGGTGTCGCGGTCAGCGATGTGGACGTGGCCGATCCTGACGGCGATCCCGACCTTCGGAACTGGGATGCGCTCGTCTCGTGCGAACACCGGGCGGTCCATGGTGATGTCGCGTGGTCGCTGGACATCTACGCCCAGGACGAGGTGGCTGATCGGCCGCTTGAGTCCGAACTCGCCGCGAAGTTCGCGCAAGCCACCACGACGACCGTCCTGTCCCCCGCTGCGGAAGCGCTTCCGAGTGCTTATTGGGCCGTGACGCCGGAGGGCCTTCTCACGCGTGCCCGGCTTGAGCTCTCCGACGACGAGCCCGCTCTTTACGCGGTCACCGCCGTCGAAGCGCCGGTGGCTCAGCTGCCGCGGGCGGTTGTGACGCGATTTGCCGAGTTCGTGCGCGAACAGAGGCCGGACACCCCCGTGGCCGATGCGTTCGTGGCATCGGTGGAGAAGGTACGGCAGACCGCCTCGGGCCTGGCACGGCTTTCCCTGGACGACGGCACTGGCAGCCCCATCTGGTCCGCGAAGGACAACCTGGTCGTGTGGGAGCGGGTCATCCTGCAGTTGGAATCCGGATGGGCTCCGTCGGGGTGGTATCCGGCCGACCTCTATCGAGAGAGGCTGGAAGCCCGCGACGAGCTCGCCGGCATCGGTGCCCGCCTGCCGCGTGAGGTCACCGAACTGCTCGGCAAGGCGCTGGAGGAGCTGGACAGGCGGTTCGCCGCAGCGACGGAGGAAGATCCGTCAGGGAGCCTGCGCAGGGAACTGACTGGCGCGTCCGCAGAACAGAACCCGGTTGGCTGGTGGTGGCATCGCCGCCCGGATCCCACGCCTTGGGAACAGCCCTGATCCTGCCCAACGGGCCTGATCTTGGCTTTACGGAGCCCTGCGGGCCTGGTGATAGGTGGAGCAGCTGCTGCCGCGCGGAGTGAATCGACGCACCCGCGATCGGGGTGCGCATTCGGGGTGCAGGTTGGAGAGGGCATCAGCGACGGCAGCGGCCTTTGGGCGCCAAGCTCACCCAGGAGGAGGCAACGCTTGGGGCAAAGTCCGTCGCCGGAGCCAAAGGGACCGTCGCCGGAGGCGTGGAGGCCGCCGGCATCGGCGTCGGGGTGTCCGGAGAAGGCTGGGCGGACCCGGGCGCCGAAGCCTGGATCGGGTACAAGGAGGACGAGGCGACCGGTGTATGGAAGTTCGACGTTGAGGCCGGCGATTGGAACCAGAAGGCGCCCCATGCCCACATCACTGCCGGTCCCGATCGAGTTCAGTCTGCCCGAGGGCTGGCTGCCGGCCCGCCCGGAAAGCGGCGACCCAGGAGTCGCGTTCGCCGCGGTGCACCCGCACCCTGACACGGGGTTCGCCGCCAACATCACCGTGGACGGCGGCTTCCCGCCCGACGGGACGACTCTGGCTGCCCTCGCCGCAGAGTCGGTCCGCCGCCTGGCTGCCGTCGCCGACTCGGTGACAGTCGACGGTTACCACGAGTTCGGCAGCGCCGAAGCTCCTGCCCTGACCCAGAGGCTGGCCTTCAGGGCGCTCGCCGGCGAGACACACCGTGACCTGGTCCAGTCCCAGGTCTACCTCTCCCTCGTCGACATCGAAGAACCGCGCAAGCGTGGGGTGATCCGGCTGGCGCTGACCGCGACGAGCGCGCAGCACGATCACGTGGTCGGGGGCTTCCAGGAGTTCCTGCGGAGCGTACGTCCCGGCACGGGGAAGGCGGCGTAGTCGTGGGCTCCCTGTGGGACAGGTGGATGGGCACCCGGCATGCAGAGGCAGGTGCCCGGGCCCTTCCTGCCCGGGACCTGCGAAGCGCGCTGCTCGCGCTGAACGCCTCTGGAGTTCCCTTCAGCGTCCGCGAGACCGGAACCAATGGCGCGGACCTGGTGGCAGAGTGGCGGGTCATCGAGCCCGCCACCGGCGACGGCACGTCGCGACGGCAGGTGGACCGGACCCTCAAGGTCTGGATGTCTCTGCGGCCCCGAGAGCGTGAGGTGCGGGCCGTGGACGAGCAGTTCGAGATCACTCGCGCGGGCGCGCCCCCTGGCCGGACCGTGGCCCGGGCTCACGGACGCGGACCGATCCGCCGGGTGCGCAAGCAGTGGGTTCTCGAGAAGGGCCCCGACGGCCGCAGGCGCAAGGTCGAAACGTTCAGTTTCGACTCCCGGCAGCTGAAGAACCCCCTCCGCGCGACGGTTCTGGAAGCCGGCTGGACCTGGCGAGGTGCCTACAGGCTCTGAATGCCCACGCCGGGGTCGCGGTCGAGAGAGCCGTATCCCTACGGCCTGCCGCAAGACTCGCGAACGACGTGGCCACGCTGTTCCAAAGCCGTTCGTCGAAGCGCAATCGCCCACGGGCTCGAACAGCACTCTCCATCGATCATCGCGGCGGCGGATTCCTCGACTACACCGACGCTGCCGCGTCACCGAGGTGGGGGGCCTTCTGTGCCTGAGTAACAGTTCCGCCGGATCCGGGCTTGGAGCAGCTCCGATTGCGCCGAGCACGGCGGCCGTGTCCCCGGGGAAGACGCTTCAGCCGAGCGGCCCGCCGCCGAAGGCGAGGAGGCGCCAGGTGTGTCGGGAGATGGGGAGCGCCGCGGGGTCCGCAGCGTGGTCGGCCCCGGGACTGGTTGGTGCGCATGTTCAGGAGGCGCGCATCGCCGCAGGCGCCGGTCGATCGGCACCCGTGTCAGTGCTCTGCGGCATGATGACTGCCATGGACACCGAGATACTCGTGGACGTCTGGCAGCGGCTTCTCGCCGACCCGCGCAAGTCGTGGGTGCTGTTCGAACATGGCACTTGTGTCGTGCTGACCGCACCGGATGGAGAGCTCGCCGAACAGGCCACCGAGATCCTGAAGAAGTTCGGCGCGGCGCATGCCGGATCTCCGGCAGGAGACTTTGGGGTGATCGACCTCAAGGATGCCGAGGGATGGGTCGTGACCGGGCACCACAACGACGTCCTCACCTACGTCGGCCCCGATGAGCCTCAGGATCAGTCGCAGATCACTGTCGGGCTGTTCGGACGTTCCAAGCGCCATCAGGATGGCACCGAGCTTCACGTCGTCCACGTTGAGGACAAGCGAGGCTCAACAGACCCTGCATGAGTGTCCGCAATTCGCCGCCTGAGGTCGCCAGGGCGTATCGGCTCCCGCTTCCGCCGAGCGCCCGCGCTGCGGAGGGACACCGATCTCACGCAAGCGGACTCGAAGGCTGACCGGTTCATCGGCTGTCCGGGACGGCGGCCGAGGAAAGGCCACAGTAGGAGGCTGCGACTGGAGGCCGATGACCCACAACGGCTTCCACCTGGCTAAGAGCAAGCGCAATCCGGACCATGCCGCCCAGCTTGTCCGCCGCCGTCAAGGAATCGGATGACCGACCTCGCCGCTTTGACCCGGCTCTGCCCGCCGCCGGCCGCGCCGCAGCTCCTCATCGACTGGAGCGCTGTGGAAGCGGAGCTCGGCATGCACCTCCCCGAGGACTACAAACAGCTTGCCGCCACCTACGGGCCAGGGCTCTACGGCGACTACATCAACGTCTACCACCCCCGTGCGAACACCCCCTGGGCCAACCTCACCGGGCCCATGCCCTCACGCATCCGCCGACATCTCCACCACGACTACGACGAGGGCAGCCACCCGGTCCCCTACGACCCACGGCACCTCTTCCCCATCGGTGTCACCACCAACGGCGCGTACCTGTTCTGGATCACCGACCCCCAAGACGCTCCCGGCAGCTGGCGCATCGCCGTCAACGAAGCCCGAGGGCCCCGCTGGTACACCCACGATGGCACCCTCACCGCTTTCCTCGCATCGGTCTTGAGCGGAGAAATCTCCGTCCCTCAGTTCCCCGAAGACCTCCTCGACCTTCCCACCGCCTTCACCCCTTCCACAGCGCCGGGCGTCGCCTATCCGGATCCTCCGGCCAGACCGGCCGTCAGTAGCGACAGCATCCGAGAGTGGGCGCGCGCGAACGGCTATCACGTCCCCCTACGGGGCCGGATTCCCGGTGATGTCCTGGACGCGTGGGGCCGAGCCAACCCGGCCTGAGCGGCCGTTCCCGACCGATCATGGTGGGCGGCCGGTTCGAGTGAGGCGACTCGTTCGGATGGTCTCGGTGGACACGAACGTCGGGGCCCCGACGCGGTTCGGGACGTCGAAGCTCGCCTGCTGGCCGGGGAAGCTGACTACGCGCCAGTCCTGTCGTCGACTGGGGTCGGTGACGTGCCCACGAGCTTGCGAAGGAAGCGATCGACCTGGTCCTCGAGCGGGGGCCAGTGCTGGCCGGGCTGGTTGACCCGCATGGATACCGCGCCGTGCACTGCGGCACGTAGGTCTAGGGCCACCGTAGAGGCGTCGTCCGTCGGAGCCAGGCCGGCGTCCATGCACCTTTGGACTGCAGCCGTGGTCGTACGCCCGAGTTCTTCCTTGAAGCGCATGTCCGTGCGCTGGTTGAGGGTGCTCTCGTGCAGCACCTTGTAGAGACCCGGGTGGTCGTGTGCCCAGGTGCCCAGGACGAGGGTTCGGGCGCGCAGTTGGGCGACCGGGCCGCCCTTGGTGAACTCGGCCTGCTGCACGGCAAGCATCAGGTCCTGGTGGCAGCGCTCCAGCGCGGCCAGCACGAGTGCATCGCGGTCGGGAAAGTGCAGGTACACCGACGTCGCGGCGACGCTGATCTCCCGGGCGACGGCCCTGAGGGACAGGGCCTGGTCGTCGCCCAGCTCGTCGAGCATGCGGAGAGTGGCGGCGACGATCTCCTCTCGGAGACGCTCGCCCTGACCGCGGGGATTGCGCCCGCGGGGCTGTTGCTTGCCCGGTGACTTCTTGTCCACGGTGATCGATTGTATCTGCACATCCGTTGCCGTACATTCGTAGCGCTACAGCTGTTCACTCATGAGGGGGAGCCTTGCCCAGCGCACGACTCGCAGAGAACAAGCAGACCGTCCTGGCCTTCTACCAGGCAGCGATCAACGACAAGGACCACAGCGCTGCCTCGAAGCTGCTTAGCCACAGCTACATCCAGCACAATCCCCGGATCGGCGATGGCCTGGAGGGCTTCCGGGAGTTCGTCGAAACCCTCAAGGCGGACTTCCCCCACCTCCGCGCCGAGGTGAAGCGGATCTTTGCCGAGGGCGACCATGTGATCGCTCACGTCCACGGCATCCGGGTGCCGGGCGGCCCCGGAACGGCGATCGTCGACATCTTCCGCCTGGAGGACGGCCTGATCGCCGAGCACTGGGACGTCATGCAGCAGATCCCCGACGAGGCACGCAATCAGAACGGCATGTTCTGAGGCGACGATGGCCTCGCCCGAGTGATCTGGCGGGCGTCCGGGCATGAGAGCAGGGCATTCTCAACAGCTCGTGGGTGTCCAGGTCCGCGCAACAGCAGGCCCTGGGGCCGCAGTCTTCCGTGCCGCCGTCCAGTGCGGCCAACTCGTTTGCCACCTGTCTGGCACCTGGATTGCGTAGGGTGCCGCGCCGGCAGCGGTCTGGCTGAAAGTGCTGCACCGGCCCGATAGATGACCTCAATCTCGGGGTGTTTGGCGAGCCAGGAGGCCAGGGTGTCCTGGCGCATGTGGCGTCCCGCTTCGGGCGGATGGGATGAACTTCGATGAGAACGAACCGCAGTCTGTTCGCGAGCAGCGGTTAGCCGCAGAGCGGGCCGAAAGCAGAGAGGCACGCAAGGCTGCGTCGCTCGACTTGTGGGGAGCCCACGTCGGCGCGGTCATCGTGATCGGTGCTCTGGTCCTCCTCGGCTGGTACGGCAAGCTGGTCGCTCTGGGCATCGTCAGCGGAATCTTTCTGATCTGGTTCGCCGCAGCCCTCGTGTGGGCCTGCGCAGACGGGGACCACGGTCGGCACGCACTGCAGCGCGCGTACAGCATCACCTTTGGATGGGGCGACGGGTTCTGAGCGCCAAAGAAAAACCCAGGGGGCAAAGGTGACGAACGATGTCGGGATTCCGCTGCCCCCGATGCCCACTGAGGGGGGACGCCGGGTGCGAGCGGAGGTACGACTGGATCGCCTCCGGGACGACTGGAACCATCTCTGTGTCTCGCCGGCTACTGGCGCTCTGCAGCCAGCTATCAGGACACCCGCTGGCGCAAGCCTGAGTTCGGGACGCCGAGCATGAGTTTGGTATCACCAGCAGTTGTCGTACCGTCCTCTGCAACAGTTGATCGGTGAGCTGCCGAGGTTCAGATATAGGCCCGGATCTGCTTCACCGGGTGGCCTAGCCGTTCCTCCAGTGCCGTCAATTCGTCTTTGCTGAACCAGAGACGTTCGGGGTTCCAGACAGCGATCTCAAAGCGGGCGAAACCACAGGGGCGTGGATGGGGCCGCGAGAATGGTTAACGGCGGCGGTGGGGCATGCCGTTGGGGTTGTACGGGTCGGGGCGTTGCACGGTTTCGGGCCGCGTACCCGGGGCGCGGGTGGCGGTATCGTGCGGGGATGATCAATGCGGGGGTGGGGACCGGCGATGTCGGGGTCGCGGTGGCGGCGGCGTGTGCCGGGGCGGACGTGGTGCGCGGGATGTACGGGCGGCGGATCGGTCGTATCGACAAGGGGGGCGGGGATTTCGCCACCGCTGCAGATGTGGAAGCCGAGAAGGCGATCCTCGGCGTGCTGCGTGGCGCCCGGCCCGGGGACGGTGTCCTCGGGGAGGAGGGCGGGCAGCAGGGGGCCGGGGAAGCCGCGCGGCAGTGGCTGGTGGATCCCTTGTGCGGAACGCTGAACTACGCCGTCGGCACCATGCTGGTGGCCGTCAACGTGGCGCTGCGGGGCGGGGCGGCGGCGGTGGCCGATCCGTTCGGCGGTGAGGTCTTCTTCACCGATGGGGAGGCGGCCTGGGTGCGGCACGACGGTGTCGACGTCCGGCTGTCGCCTTCGGCCGGCTCGCGGCTCGTGGACGTGAACCTGGACCCGCCGTTTCCCGGTGCGCCCGGTTTCCGGGCCGTGGAGCTGTTGGCGCATCCGCGGTTCGTGGAGCACTTCCGGCCCCGGGTGGGGTCCACGACGCTGGCCTTGGCCTGGGTCGCGGCCGGTAAGCGCGCCGCGTACGTCACCGATGGCGGTGACCTGTCCGGGAGCGTGCATTTCGCGGCCGGTATCGCCCTGTGCCGGGCCGCGGGTTGCGTGGTGACCGGGATCGACGGTGGGCCGGTCGGGGAGGGAGGCCGCGGACTCGTCGTGGGCGCCGATGCCGAAACCCACCGGCTGCTGATGTCGATGGTCCGCGGCTGAGGTCCGCCCCCGAACGCCGACGGGGCGGCGCAGACCGGCGGGTTGCCGGCGTACGCCGCCCTGGGGCGGGACGTGTGCGGTGTTGTCATGCGGGTTACTTCGGGTCGTGGTTGAACTTCGAGGTCGACCAGAAGTAGCCGAGCACCGCGAGACCCAGGCACCAGGCGGCGGCGAGCCATCCGTTGTGGCCGATCTCGCTGCCGAGCAGCAGGCCCCGCAGGGTTTCGATGGCGGGGGTGAAGGGCTGGTACTCGGCGATCGGCTGGAACCAGCCGGGCATGGAGTCGATCGGGGTGAAGGCGCTGGACAGGAGCGGCAGCAGGATCAGCGGCATCGCGTTGTTGCTGGCGGCTTCCGCGGTCGGGCTGCTGAGGCCCATGCCGACGGCGATCCAGGTGAGGGCCAGGGCGAAGAGGACCAGCAGGCCGAACGCCGCCAGCCATTCCAGGGCGGTTGCGCCGGTGGAGCGGAAGCCGATGGCGAAGGCGACGGCGCCGACGAGGAGCACGCTCGCGACCGATTGCAGGACGCTGCCGATGACGTGCCCGACGAGGACCGAGGGGCGGTGGATGGCCATGGTGCGGAAGCGGGCGATGATGCCTTCGCTCATGTCGTTGGAGACGGACACCGCGGTACCGATGACGGTGCTGCCGATGGTCATGAGCAGCAGGCCGGGGACGAGGTAGGCGATGTAGGCCGAGCGGTCGGGGCTGCCGCCGGTGATGCCCGAGCTCATCGTGCCGCCGAAGATGTAGACGAAGAGCAGCAGCAGCATGATCGGGGTGAGCAGCAGGTTCAGGGTGAGTGACGGGTAGCGCCGGGCGTGCAGGAGGTTGCGGCGCAGCATCGTCGACGAGTCGCGTACGGCGAGGGACAGGGAGCTCATCGGGCAGCCTCCTCGGGCTGGTGGGGGACGCCGGCGCCGCCGGTCAGGGCGAAGAACACGTCGTCGAGGTCGGGGGTGTGCACGGTCAGTTCGTCGGCCTCGATGCCGGCCGAGTCCAGCCGGTCGAGGACGGAGCGCAGTTCGCGCTGGCTGCCGTCGCTGGGGATCTGCAGCGTGAGGGCTTCGTCGTCCCGGGTGGCCTGCAGCAGGGTGGAGGCGGCGGACCGGTAGGCGGTGGGGGCGGTGAAGCGGAGGCGGACGTGTCCGCCGGGGATGAGGCGCTTCAGTTCCCGGGCGGTGCCCTGGGCGGCGATCTTGCCGTCGTTGAGCACGGCGATGCGGTCGGCGAGTTCGTCGGCCTCCTCCAGGTACTGGGTGGTGAGGAAGACGGTGACGCCGTCGGAGACCAGCTCGCGGATGATCTGCCACATGGTGTGGCGGGAGCGCGGGTCGAGGCCGGTGGTGGGCTCGTCGAGGAAGATGATCCGCGGGGTGCCGACCAGCGTCATGGCGATGTCCAGGCGGCGCTTCATGCCGCCCGAGTAGGTGGAGGCGGGCTTCTTCGCGGCCTCGGTGAGGTCGAAGCGCTCCAGCAGTTCGGCGGTGACCCGTCGTCCCTCGCGCTGGGAGAGGTGGTGGAGGTCCGCCATGAGGAGCATGTTCTCCTCACCGGTGATCAGGCCGTCGACGGCGGAGAACTGGCCGGTGACGCCGATCGCGGCGCGTACCGCCTGGGGGTCGGTGGCGAGGTCGTGGCCGCCGATGTGGATGCTGCCGGTGCCCGGGCCGGCGGGGATGAGGGTGGAGAGGATCTTCACGGCGGTGGTCTTGCCGGCGCCGTTCGGACCGAGGAGGGAGAAGATCGTTCCTTCGGGGACGGCCAGGTCGACGCCGTCGAGGACGGTCTTGTCGCCGTAGGACTTGCGCAGTCCGTTCGCCGCGATGGCCAGGTTGGTCATGGTGGGTGCTCCTGCTCCTCAGAGGCTGCGGGCGGTGATGTCGCCGTAGGCGGTGGTCGCGTGGATGTTCAGGTCGGCGGCGGCGCCGTCGGTGTTCCGGAGCGTGTTGTGGATCCGGCCGTAGGCGGTGCCGGCGTCCAGGGAGGCGGAGGCTCCGCGGGCGGCGCAGACCGTCACGTCACCGGCCTGGGTGTTCAGGACGACCGTGCCGCGCAGGGCCTCGGCGATGCGCAGATCGCCCTTCTGGGTGCTGAGTTCGGCGGCACCGGCCAGACGGCCGACCGAGATGTCGCCGGCCATGAGGGTCAGGCGGGCGCTCGCGGCCTCGTCGAGCTTGACCGAACCCTGCGCCCCCTCGAAGGCCACCTCGCCGAGCCGTCCCACGCCCCGGAGTTCGGCGGCGGCCGCCTTCGCCTCGACGCGGGAGCCGGCCGGCAGCTGGACCGTCACCTCGACGGATCCGGAGTTGCCGAGGATCCGGTTCTTCGCCGCCGGGGCCGCGATGCGCAGCACGCCGTCGGCGTACGCGACCTGCATCTGCTCCGCCGCCTTCACGTCCCGGCTCTTGGAGGCATCCGCGGGCAGGACCTCGACGGTGGTGTCGGCGCGGTCGGCCGCGATGAACCGGATCAGGCCCGCCGGGACATCGAGGACGGCGGTGATCGGGGCGGCGGTGTCGAACTTCTTCATGGTGTGCTCCTGACTTCTTGTCACTTCGTTTCCGATGACCCAAACGCTACGTTGCGTTCAGCATTCCGACAAGCTGTTCGTTGCGGATGTACTGAATCACTGCAGGTCAGAGCCTGAACATCGTTGCAACGATTCTGAATTCAACGCAACGGATGCTCCGTTGAGCGTTGCAATGGATGGGGAGTGAACGCTATGCTGGAGGCACTCGACGAGCACAGAGGAGATCCCGATGCCGGGAGGCAGGCTCACTCAGCAGGAACGCCAGCAGATCGCGCTGGGCGTGGCCGACGGCCTCGCCTACGCGGAGATCGCCCGGCGGCTCGACCGCCCCACCTCGACGATCACCCGTGAGGTGATGCGCAACGGCGGCCCCACCGGCTACCGCGCCGACCTGGCCCAGCGCGCCACCGAGCGCCGCGCCCACCAGCGCCGGCAGGCCGCGCCCCGAGGGCCACAGGCACCCGAGCAGGCCCACGGACGCGACCCCGAGGCCGTGCGCGAGTACGAGGAGACGTTCACGACCGTCCTCATACAGACGGGCACGCCCAAGATGATGGCCCGGGTGCTGACCTGCATCTACACCAGCGACGCGGGCAGCCTCACCGCGGCTGAACTCGCCCGGCGCCTCCAGGTCAGCCCGGCGTCCATCTCCAAGGCGATCGCGTTCCTCGAGGGCCAGGGCCTCGTGCGCAGGGAGCGCGACGAGCGCCGTCGGGAGCGCTACGTCGCGGACAACGACGTCTGGTACCAGTCCATGATCGCCAGTGCCCGCGGCACAGCCCAACTCGCCGAGACCGCACGGCAGGGAGTCGGCATCCTCGGCCGCGACACCCCGGCCGGCGTCCGCCTGGAGAACATCGCCCGCTTCGTCGACTTCGTCTCCGAGAGCATCACGCGCGCCGCGGACCAGGCCCGCGAAATCCTCCACACCCAGCCCGAGTCGGCCTCGGACGGCACCGGGACACCGCCCGGTGGGGCCGCGCCCGGTCTGGAATCCTGAACCGATGGGACTTCGACAGAACGTGGGCTCCGGATCGCCGTTGGAGCCGGAGATCGGCTTTTCGCGGGCGGTTCGGAAGGGGGATTACGTGGCGGTTGCCGGTACGGCCCCCATCGGGGACGACGGGGCAACCGTGGGAGTGGGGGACGTCCATGCGCAGACCGTGCGGTGTCTGGACATCGCCGAGCGGGCGTTGGAGGAGGCCGGGGCGTCTCTGGACGACGTCGTTCGGACGCGCATCATGCTCACCGACGTGACCACGTGGAAGGAAGCCGCCCGGGCGCACGGCGAGCGGTTCGCGACCGTGCGGCCGGTGTTGACGGTCGTCGAGGTGTCCCGGTTCATCGACCCCGACTGGCTGGTCGAGGTGGAGATCGACGCCGTGATCGGTTAGACGAACTCGTCCGGCCGGCGCCGCCGAAGCTGCCGGCCCCTCGCCGTCTGACCCCCGCAGGGGTGATGACGTATCCATCATGACAGGTCAGAGGGTGTTTTCGTAGGACGAACGGCACAGGCGGATGCCCTTGTTTGGGTACCTGTGCGGCTTTCAGAATCTCCGTCATGAACAACACGGCGCACATCAATCACGACGCGGTACTCCGAGCCCGGGTGGCCCTCCTCGGATCGGAGGCGCTGCCCGTCCGGCAACGGGTCGCCGCCTATCGCGTTCTCGTCCAGGTGAGCCCGCTCGCGTACCTGCCCCTGCTGACGGAGGCGCTGTACGACTACAGCAAGGAGTTCGCGCACCAGCCCGCGATAGCCCTGGCCCTGCGGGACGAGTCCGTCGAGGCCGCGCGCCGCATGTGCGCGCTGGAGCCCGAACGGTCCGACCTGCTCCGCACCGCGCTGGCCGGCTACCGGGAGCAGCTCGCGCTCATGGACCACCCGGACGAACTCGCCTCCGTGGACCCGGACCTCGCCTCCGACAGCGCGGCCCGCAGGGTGGCCGCGTAGGCCTTGGGGTGGGTGGTGTTGCCGTTGTGCCCACCCGGGAACGTCCGTATGGGGGCGGCCAGGAGGTCCGCCAGGGCGACGGCGCACTGGTGGTCGAAGACGGTCGGCACGGTGGCCTCGCCCAGGGCCGGGACGATGGGTGGCGACCTGCCCGGGGTGCCGGGCGGCCAGGTGAAGGCCCATGACCGCACCCAGGCTGCAGCCGAGCATCAGGGCCGGCTCGTCGGTGACGGCGGCCGGCAGGCGGTGCGCGTCCTCGGCGTGCTCGGCGATCGCCGTGGTCCGCCCGGGCCGCGCCGCCCGGCTGCGGGAGAGGCCGCGCCGGTCGTGGGTCAGGACGGTGTAGTGGTCGGTGAGGTGCGGGACGAGGTCCACGGTGCGGTCCGCGTCGCCCTCGCCGCTCTGCGCGATGAGCCCCGCTCCGTGGTCATCGTGGCGGGGACATCGCCGCGCACCCGGACACCACCGTGGGTGAGACGGCCCAGCGCACGGGCCTGCCGCAAAGTCAGGTCTCGGGCGCCGTCGCCCGGCTGAAGGCGGCCGGGTCCGTGAAGACGGCGCCCGACCCCGCCGACCGGCGCCGGACGCCGGTCCGTCAGGCCCCCGAGGTCTCCGCGCGCGTGGCCGCCGTACGGGCCGCCGGCTCCTCCAAGGTCGAGGAGGCCCTCGCCCGGATCCTCGGCGAGGCGGAGGCGCAGCGCCTGCCCGAGGTGGCGCAGGCGCTGGAGGTACTGGCCCGGCACCTGGTGCGCGACGGGCGCTGACGAGACCTCAGGTACCTCAGGTCAGGGCCGCTCCTCGTACGCGTCCTGCGTCAGCAGCAGCTTCTTCTGCGGCTTCCCCATGGCGTTGCGCGGCACCGCCGCGACGAAACGGACCTCGCGCGGCCGTTTGTGCACCGAGAGGTGCGCGGCGACGAAATCGGTGAGCTCGGGGCCCGTGACCCCCTCGGCGACGACGAAGGCGACGATCCGCTGCCCCAGATCCGGGTCCGGGACGCCGACCACGGCCGCCTCGCTCACCTTGGGGTGGTCGAGCAGCGCGTTCTCGATCTCCCCCGCGCCGATCCGGTAGCCGCCGGACTTGATCATGTCGATGGAGGCGCGGCCCACGATCCGGTGGACCCCGTCCGCCTCGTCGACGGCCGCGATGTCGCCCGTACGGAACCAGCCGTCCTCGGTGTACGCGGCCGCGGTGGCCTCCGGCCGCCCCAGGTACCCGGAGAACAACGTGGGGCCGGTGAGCTGGAGTTCCCCGATCTCGGCGCCCGGCTCGGCCGCGATGCGGGTGCGGATGCCGGGCAGCGGGGTGCCGACCGTACCGGGGCGGACCTCGCCGCCCGCCCGGCCGCTGATGGTGATCAGCGACTCCGTCATCCCGTACCGCTCCACGGGCCGCAGCCCGGTCAGCTCCTCCAGGTCCCGGAAGACCGGCGCGGGCAGGGCCGCGCTGCCCGACACGAGCAGCCGGGCCCCGGACAGCGCGGCCGCCGCCTCCGGTGCGGCGGCGATGCGGGACCACACGGTCGGCACCCCGAAGTACAGGCTGCCGCCCGCCGCGGCGTAGGTCTCCGGCGTCGGCCGCCCGGTGTGCACGAGGCGGCTCCCGGTGCGCAGGGCCCCGAGGACGCCCAGCACCAGCCCGTGCACGTGGAACAGCGGCAGCCCGTGCACGAGCGTGTCCTCGGCGCTCCACTGCCAGGCCCCGGCGAGCGCGTCCAGGTCGGCGGTGATCGCCGCGCCGCTGAGCACCACGCCCTTGGGCGCGCCCGTGGTCCCGGAGGTGTACAGGATCAGCGCGGGGTCCCCGGGCGCCGCGGCCGGCCCCGTCCAGGCGGAGCGCCGCGCGAAGTCCGCCTCGACGAGCCGGGCGCCGGAGTCGCGCAGGATGTGCTCCCGTTCGGCGGGTCCGGCGTCGGGCGGCAGCGGTACGCACGGCACGCCGGCCAGCAGTCCGCCGACCACGGCGGCGACGGTCTCCAGGGAGGCCGTGGCGGTCACCGCGAAGGCCGGGAGTCCCGCGACGTCGGCGGCCACCGCCCGGGCCGCACCGAGCAGCTCCTCGTAGGAGGCGGTGCGGCCGGCGATCGCGACCGCGTCCTCCCGGTCTCCGTATGCGCCTTCAAGTGCCGTGAGCACGGTGACTCCCCTCTGTGGTCCCGGGGCCAGGCTGCCAAAAGGGAGGCAGGCGTGCGACACCGGCCCGCCCTGCGCGCCGCTCAAGGCCTACTGGAAGGCCGCTCGATTACGGGGCGACGCGGGCGACCCCCGCCCGTATAGTCGCCATGACTTGACGATTCGATGACCCGTTCCCGAAGAATCGATGACCGAGAAGCTCCGAGGACGGACGAGCAGGGGGACACACGATGGAGACCGCACGCCTGGCCTCGCTCATCGCCGCCACGGTCACGATGGGTCTGGTCAGCGGCCTGTTCTACGGCTTCTCCGTCTCCGTGATGCCGGGTCTGAAGCGCACCGACGACCGTACGGTCATCGAGGTCATGCAGCACATCAACAAGGCCATCCTGAACGGCTGGTTCGTCCTCGGCTACATCGGCGCGTTCCTGTTCACCGCCCTGGCCCTGGCCCTGCACGTCCCGTCCGACGGGCGTGACGTGCTGCCCCCGCTGATCGCGGCCCTGGTCTGCTACATCCTGTCGATGGGCCTCACCAACAAGGTGAACATCCCGCTGAACAACGCCCTGGAGAAGGCCGGCCCGGTCGCCCGCATCAGCGATCCGGCCGCCGTCCGCCGCGCCTTCGAGGGCCCCTGGACCCGCGCCAACGTCTGGCGGACGCTGCTGTGCACGGCGGCGGCCGGCTTCCTGGGCTGGGCCCTGTACTTGCACGGCCAGATGGTCTGACCGCGTACGAAGTCCCCCGGCCGGGACGGCCGGGGGACTTCGTCCCGTGTCGGGCCCGCGTTCAGCGGGTGGCGCGGCCGTAGAGGACCAGGGCGCGGGACAGGGCCGTCAGGGCCACCGTGCACAGCAGGGTGCGGACGATGTTGGTGGAGACCCAGGTGCCCTTGAACTTGTCGACGATCGAGAAGTCCGTCAGCTTGGCCGCGTCGCCCGCGTCGGCCAGTTCGTTGTTGAGCGGGATGTTCACGGAGAAAGTGATCATCAGGACGACGAGGTACGCGACGGCGGCCACCCCGACCCAGACGGCGACCACCTTGCGGCCCTTGCGGAACTCGACGATCGCCGAGGCCGCGGACGCCAGCAGAGCGAGGATGAACGCCATGCCGAAGAGCCCGTTGCCGTCGATCGCGGAGTTGAAGTTCTGCATCGCGGTGACGTACGTGCGCTCGTCACCCGCCGCCAGACCCGGCATGACCGAGACGTCGAAGGCGAAGAAGAGGCCGGCCATCAGGCCCACGAGGACCGTCGAGACCAGGAGGAGGGCGGTGGCCACCTTGCCGCGCTCGGCGGTCGGCGCGGGCGCCCCGGGCTGGGCGTAGGCACCGGGCTGGGGCTGCGCGTAGGAGCCGGGCGGGGCCGCGTAGGGACTCGGGCCGCCGGCGGGGTACTGCTGGGGGCTACCGGCCGGATTGGGGTTCATTGGACTTCCTCATCTGCGGGTGGTGGGAGTACTGCTCGCCCTCGGCACGGACATCCGATCGTGGCATTCCCCGGGATACCCGGCCATGGGGTTTCCACCGGCTCTCGAGCGGGATTCGAGAGCCGGTGGCGAAATCCGTACGGTCGGCGGTCCGGTCCGGTCCGTGCCGTCGGTACGGCCGGTGCCGTCAGTAGCGGTAGTGGTCCGGCTTGTAGGGGCCGTTGACGTCCACGCCGATGTACTCGGCCTGCTCCGGGCGCAGGGTGGTGAGCTTGACGCCGAGGGCGTCGAGGTGGAGGCGGGCCACCTTCTCGTCGAGGTGCTT
>NZ_JBIVKT010000031.1:0-20535 GCF_044750905.1 Streptomyces sp. NPDC088762 | reverse complement strand
GGGGGGGGGCCCGGGGGCCGCGGGGGGGGGGGGGGGGGGGGGGGGGGGGGGGGGGGGGGGGGGGGGGGGGGGGGGGCGGGGGGGGGGTGTCGTCCGGGACGGGCTTCGATGTTCGGCGCCTTGGGGGAGTGCGTCGGCGGGCGGGGGCGTGCGCCGAATTCATCTCGTTTTAGTCCCGGACGACACCCCACCCCGCCCCCGACCCCTTGGGCCGGCTGCTGCGTTCCGGGGATCGGCGAAGGCTCAGGAGGTGCGGAGGGTCTTCAGGGCTCGGGTGGCGATTTCTCGGCCGATGGGGAGGGAGGCGGTTGCGGCGGGGGACGGGGCGTTCAGAACGTGGACCGTGCGGGGTGCTTCGCGGATCAGGAAGTCGTCGACCAGGGTGCCGTCCCGCAGGACGGCCTGGGCGCGGACTCCGGGTTCGGCGGGGTGGAGGTCTGCCGGGGTGACGGCCGGCAGGAGGCGCTGTACGGCCTGGGTGAAGGCTCGCTTCGAGAGGGAGCGGTGGATCTCGCCCGCTCCGTAGCGCCAGTGCCGTGCGGCCATGCGCCAGGATCCCGGCCAGGCCAGTTCGGTGGCCACGTCCCGCGGGCGGATCACCGACCAGCCGTAGCCCTCGCGCGCCAGCGCCGGGACGGCGTTGGGGCCGACGTGGACCCCGCCGCCGATGCCCCGGGTGAGGTGGACGCCGAGGAAGGGGAACGCCGGGTCGGGAACGGGGTAGACCAGGCCCCGGACCAGTTCCGGGCGGGCCAGGTCGTAGTACTCGCCGCGGAAGGGGATGATCCGCATCCCGGGGTCGTCCCCGGCCAGGCGGGCGATCCGGTCGCACTGGAGCCCCGCGCAGTTCACCAGCACCCGGGCCCGGACCACCAGGCCGGAGGTGGTGCGGACCGCCACCGCGGAGGGGCGGCGGGAGATCAGGTCCACCGCGCTGTTGTAGATGATCCGTGCCCCTGAGGACTCGGCCAGCTGGGCCGTCACCAGGCCGTAGTCCACGATGCCGGTGCTGCCGACGTGGATGGCGGCCAGGCCCCGCACCTGGGGTTCGTACTCGGAGATCTGCGCCGGACCGAGCTCTCGGACCGGGATGCCGTTCTCCCGGCCCCGCTGGACCAGTGCGTGCAGCCGCGGCAGCTCCTCCCGCTCCGTGGCGACGATCAGCTTGCCCGTCACCTCGTGCGGGATCCCGTGCTCCGCGCAGAACTTGACCATTTCGGCGGCGCCGCTGACCGCGAACCGCGCCTTGAGCGAGCCGGGGCGGTAGTAGATACCGCTGTGGATCACCCCGCTGTTGCGGCCCGTCTGGTGCCGGGCCGGGCCCTCCTCCTTCTCCAGGACGACCACCCGGGTCCCCGGAGCCAGGCGCGACAGGGCATGCGCCGTCGACAGGCCGACGATCCCGCCGCCGATCACCAGCACATCGCAGTCCACGCCACCGCCCACGCCGACACCTCCCACCCCTGCATACTGCACCCCGCCACTGACAACGTGGCCATGCGGGTCTACGCCTGCGCCACCAGCAGTGGCCTGGCCCGCTCGCGCAGTTCCGCGACGCGCGGCTCGTCCCCGTACGGTTCCAGGCGGTGCAGCAGGTCCCGTACGTATTCGGTCGTCCGCGCGGAGGAGATCCTGCCCGCCACCTCGACCGCCCGGGTGCCCGCCGCGCAGGCCGCGTCGAGATTGCCCGACTCCAGCTCGGCGACCGCGCTCACCACCAGGCGGAGGCCGTGCGACCGTACGTACTCCTCGGTGGGCCGTGAGAGGGCCTGTTCGGTGAAGCGGCGGACCTGGCGGGGGAGTTTGAGGTCGCGGTAACACTCGGCGGCGTCCGCCGCGAAGCGGTCGTACGAGTAGAAACCGAGCCAGGTCGGGTCCGGGTCACCGTCCCGGGAGCGTTCGAGCCATCCCTCGGCCGCCCGCAGCGCGGCCCCCGCGGCCGCCGAGTCGCCCGCCTTCGCGTGCGCCCGTGCCTCGACCAGGCGGAAGAAGCTCATGGTGCGGGCGGTGGCCAGGCCCCGGTTGCGTTCGACGGCCGCCTGCGCGAGGTCCACGCCCTCGTCCGGGAAGTCCCGGTAGGTCGCCTGGAGGGACATCGACGCCAGGACGTACCCGCCGAGCGGTACGTCCGCGGCGGCGCGGGCGAGGCGCAGCGCCTGGATGTAGTAGCGCTGGGCCGCCTCCTGCTGGCCGGTGTCGAAGGCCATCCAGCCGGCGAGCCGGGTCAGTTCGGCCGTCGCGCCGAACAGGGCGCGGCCCACCTCGTCGGTGTAGGAGCCGAGCAGCAGCGGCGCCGCGTCCACCCGCAGGCACTCGGGCACCATCGACGAACGCCAGTCCCCGCCCCCGTACTTGGAGTCCCAGCGGCGGGCGTCCTCGGCGGCCTCGCGCAGCTTGGCCACATCGCTGTGGCCCACGCGCTGGCCGTGGTCGCGCTGCGTTTCGGGTGCGGGCCGGGCGGGCACAACGGTGGACGGCGGAGCCGTACGGCCTCCTGCCGGTGCCGGCGCAAGGGCTCGTGTGCGCGGCTCCGCGGCGGGCGCGCCGTGCGCCGGTGCGTCCTGAGGCGAGGGGGGCCGAGCGGAGATGCCCGATGCCGGTGTGCCGGAGGTCGGAGCGCCGGCTGTCGGAGCGCCGGCGGTTTGGGTGCCGGTGGTCTGGGTGCCGGTGGTCTGGGTGCCGGATACCGCGGTCGCCGGTGCCGGCGCGCCCGATTCCGGAGTGGCCGGTTCGCGCGCCACCGAGCCGTCGGCGGGAGATATCAGCCAGCGCGAGGCGGGCGTCGCGTACGCCGCCACCGAGAACGAGCCGGCCAGCGACTGCCAGATCCCGCCACCGCCGCGGCGGCCGGCGAAGTCGAGCCGGTACAGGTCCGTGGCCGAGCGCACCGCCGCGCCCACGTCGCGCGGGAAGGACAGACCGACCTCGGGCGCGGGGTCCGCGTCCGCCAGTCCGATCTCGTGCAGCGGCACCGGCCGCCCCAGCTTCGCGCCGATGGCTGCCGCGATCAGGTGGGGGGCGGCGCCCTGGGGCACCATCCCCTTCGACACCCACCGGGCCACCGACGTTTTGTCGTACCGCAGCGTCAGACCGCGCTGCGCGCCGAGGTCGTTGACCCGCCGGGCCAGTCCCGCGTTGCTGATGCCCGCGAGGGCGAGGACGGCGCCGAGCTTCTCATTGGGCTCGCGGAGCTCCCTGGACATGCGCCACCCCTCGTCACACGCGGAACGCAGACGCCGCCGGGGCATAGGCGCCCGGCATTTCGTAAACCCAGCGTAGTTCCCCGCCTCCCAAGCGTTAAGGCCCTTACTTCCGTATGGCGGGATTGTTGTCCGTTTGCACAGTCCCGCCCGGGCCCGTACCGGGGCGCACGTGTCATCGCGTGCTCCGCCCGTGTGGCCGTGCGCCCGCCCGTGCGCTCTGGCCGGTGGGCGGGCCCGGCGATTCGATGTGCGGTGCGTGGGTCGGCCCGCTGCGCGGATCGGGCGGGTCGGGGGATGCCGCTGCCTCAATCCCCGCGGGTGGCGGAACGGTCCGGGGGGTGGTTTCCGCCTCCCGGACCGCGCCCGCGCATCGCGGGCCGGCCCTGCGTGCCGGCTCTCAGTACGGCCGAAGAATGGCCGAAAGCGACCTATGGGGCGGGTGGAACGGAACGCCAAATACCGCGTGGCGGGGGCGTGTTCGTTCGCATGTGCGCCCCCTTTAACCACTCTCGCACGCCTGTCCCGTGGCAGCATGGACCCGAGCCATCCGGGGTCCCGCCGACCGCGCCCTCAGCGCCGTCCGTGCTGCCCGTGCCCCGGTCATGTGCCCACAGGCTGGGGAGGCGGCGGTGCGCTGGTTGGTGGGGTGGAGCAGTATCGCCGCGAGCTTCGGCACGGCCGGCCGCGTCGCGGGACACCGGCCCGGGCAGGGCTCCGGACACGGCTCCGGCCAGGGCGGTTACGGCCAGTCCGGCTACGGCGAGAGCGGCGGCGCCCCCCTTCAGGGCGGCATCGCGGACGCCGCCCACCCCGACGACCCCGGCGCGGACGCCGAGCGCACGGTCCACCCCGTGGGCGCCCAGCTGCTCTGGGGAGACCCCGACCCGCTGTGGGCCGTCGGCGACTGGCGCCCCGACGAGATCCGGACCCTCACCGCCGACCCCGCGGACCCCTTCACCCGGCTCGCCGTCCTCGGCTGCTGCGGCGCCACCGACGCCGAACTGCGCAGGGCGCTCTACGCCGCCCGCGGCGGGGCGCTGCGCCACCTCACCCAGTGGTCCGGCAGCTACACCGCCGTCGTCCAGGCCGGTCGCCGCATCACCGTCGTCGGCGACCTCGCGGGCGCGCGCCCCGTCTTCTACACGCCCTGGGCCAGCGGCACGGCGTACGCCACCGCCGCCCTCCCCCTGGCCGACCTCATCGAGGCGCAGCTCGACATCGGCCATCTCGCCGCGCTGCTGGCCTGCCCCGACAGCCCCGAGGCACTGGGCGACGGCACACCGTACGCCGGCGTCCGCCGCATCCCGCCCGGCCACGCGCTGATCCTGCGCGAGGGCTCCCGGGAGATCACCGGCTACGAGCCGGTCGCCTCCCTCGCGGTGGCCGCCCCCGAGGCCGATCCGGCCCGCGCGGTGGAGGGCGTACGGGAAGCGTTGGTGGATGCCGTGCGCGCCCGGCTCACGGCGCCCCGGCATGCTCCCGACACCCTGCCGCCGTACGATCCCGGCCCCGTGCCCGGCATGGGGCCGGCCGACCGGCGCGCCGCCCGCGGCGCCCCGGCCCCGGGTGTCGGCGCCGATCTCTCGGGCGGCAGCGCCTCCGCGACCCTCGCCCTGCTGGCGGCCGGCCTGCCGGGGGCGCCGGGCACCCTGCTGAGCCCCGCCGGGGCGCGCCTGCTGGCGGTCACGTTCAACGACCTGGCCACGCCGCAGGGCCGAGAGGCCGAACTGGAACGGGCCCGCGCCATCGCGGCCGACCCGCGCCTGCACCACGTGGTGGTGGCCGCCGCCGAGGAGGCCCTCCCGTACGCCGAGCTCGACGGACCGCTCACCGACGAACCCGGCCCCTCGCTGGTCTTCGCCGCCCGCGAGCGGCGCCGGCTGGCCGCCGGCAGCGCCGACCACTTCACCGGCCACGGCGCCCGCCAGGTGCTGGACGCGCACCCGGCCCGCATGGCCGACCTGCTGATGGACCGCAGGCGGCGCCACCTGCTGCGCCCGGTGGCGGCGCTGGCCCGTTCGGCCTCCGCCTCCGGAGCTTCCGGGGAGTCCCTGCTGGTGCCGCTGACCGTGTACTCCGCGGCCCGCAGACTTTCCCGTACGAGCTACCGCGCGGGCATGGAAGCCGCCGCGGCCCGGCTTCGCGAGGGCGGGGTCACCGAGCACACTTCCGGTCCGGTGGACGCTTCCCTCGCCGCCCTGACCTGGTCCCGGCCGGGCCCGGCGGCGGGCTGGCTCACGGGGGAGGCCCTGGCGGAAGTATCGATCCGCCTGCAGGCCGCCGCCGGCCGGCCCCCGCTGTCGCTGCGCCCCGGCGAGGCCCGCGCCCGGGCGGCGCTCGCCCGGCACGCCGCCGACCACCGGGTCTTCGAACAGGCCGTGGAGGTCCGCAGCCAGCGCCTGCACGCGCCCTTCCTCGACAACCAGGTCGTCCGCGCCGCCCGCGCGCTGCCCGAATCCCTGCGCGTCCAGCCCGGGGCACGGGCCGCAATCCTGCGCAGCGTCCTGAACTCGGCCGGCGTGCGCGAACTCCCGCCCGGATGGGGCGCCCCGGCCCACACTCCGAACGAGACCGCGACCCGGCTGGGGCTGCGCGCCGCGCTGACCGAGCTGCTGGACCTCTTCGCCTCGCCGCTGCTCGCGGACGCCGGGCTGATCGAGGCCCGGGTGGTGCGCCAGGCCCTGCTCGACGCGGCGGACGGCCGTCCCGTGCCGCTGGACGGGCTGGCGGAGCTCGTCTCCATGGAGCTGTGGCTGCGCCGCCTGCTGGCCCGTCGCGGCACCTGCTGGACCGGCACCTCCACCGCGCGCCGCCGGGCGGTGCCGGAAGGGGTCCCCGTACACCGCCCTGCGCTGTCCTGACACTCCGCGACCCGGAAGAAGGCTCAGGCGCCGAGCACCAGGGCGGTCGCGACGGCCGGGCCGAAGGCGCCGCCGAGCTGGTAGCAGAGGGTGAACAGGCCGATGGCCGTGGGGCGCTGGGCCTCGGGGGCGGCCGAGGCGGCGTGTACCGACAGGACGGCATTGGCGCCGGTGGCGGTGAACACGGCGCCCAGGAGGGCGGTCAGCAGCAGCGGGCCCCAGCTGGCGAACGCCGCGGTCACCGCGGCCAGCGCGCCGATCCCGGTCAGCACCGTGCGTACGGCCGTGCGGCCCATGCGCGCCGAGGCCGCGGCCAGCAGCCACGACAGCGCCGACCCGGTCAGCAGGGCCACGAGCTGCCCGGCCCCGGCCGCGCCGCGGTCCCAGCCGGCACGGTCGGAGAGCAGCCGCGGCACCGCGAACAGCAGGGTGAAGTACGAGCCCGAAAGCGCCAGTGCGAGCAGCGCCGAGCCGAGGAACACCGGCTTGCGCAGCAGGGCGAGCGGTACGAAACCCTCGGGGCGCCGCCGTACGTGCAGGGCGAGGGCGAGCGCGGCGACGGCCGCGGAGCCCAGGGCGGCGGCGGGGAACCGGGGCAGCAGGACCAGGGCCGTGGCCAGCCCCGTCAGCAGCGCTGCGCCGCGCCCGTCGAAGCGGCCCTGCGCGGGCGCGGGTCGCGTCGCATAGCGGCTCACCACCGGGACCGCCAGGACCGCGACCACCGACACCGAGAGCGAGAGCCGCCACGAGACGGCCTGCGCGAGCTGGACGCCGAGGAGCGGGCCGGCCGCGCCGAGCACGCCGAAGCCCGCGGTGATGACGCCCATGCGGCGGGCCGAACCCGCCAGGCTCATCGCGGCCGCGATGAGGCCGGCCCCGCCCGCCGCCTGGGCCGTCCGCCCGAGGAGTGTCAGGGGCAGCCAGGGGGAGGCCGCGACGAGGAGGGTGCCGAGCAGCAGGAGAGCGCCGCTCAGCCGGAGGGCCGGGCGCAGACCGCGGCGGCGGAGCAGGCCGGCCAGCAGAGGGGTGCCGACGGCCGAGGCCCAGGCGAAGGAGGTGACGAGCCAGGCGGCGGTGGAGGGGGAGACGGCGAGGGAGCGGGCCATGTCGGGAAGGATCAGCACGGGGGCGTTGGCGCCGGCGGCCATCGGCGTGGCGAGCAGGGCCAGCCAGAGGACGGGGACGGTGGCCCGGCTCGCGGCGGGGGGCGACGGGGTGGCCGTGCTCGTGGCCGCATCCGCGCTCGCCCTGCCGGCCGCTTGCGAGCCGGCCCTGGCGCTCACCCTCTTGCTCGGGCTCGGGCTCGCCCTCTTGCTCGTGCTCCTGGTCGCGGTCGTGCTCCTGGCTGTGGCCATCGATGGCCTCCCCCGTCAATCTCAAGCTTCAGAATCTCAACGTTGAGATAAAAACAGCCGGATCGTCTCAACGTCAAGTGTCTCAACGTTGAGATAATGTGGGCGGTGGTGCGCGGCGAGCAGGAACCGGAAGAGGACGCGAGATGAGCGACGCAGTAGACGCGATCGTCGGCCAGTGGGTGGCGGAGCGCCCCGACCTGACGGACGGCCTGTGGGCCGTCGAGGTGGTGGCCCGGATCATGCGCATGAACCGGATCGTCGAGAAGCAGCTGAAGGCCTTCGCGGCCGAACGCGACCTGGAGGTGGGCGAGGTCGACATCCTCTTCACCCTCCGCCGCTCGGGCCCCCCGTACGCGCTCACCGCCGGCGCCCTCATCCCCGCCGCCATGGTGACTTCGGGCGCGATCACCAACCGCATCGACCGCATGGAGGCCAAGGGCCTGGTCGAACGGGTCCGCGACGGCCGGGACCGCCGCTCCGTCCGGATCCGGCTGACCGACCACAGCCTCGAGGTCACCGAAGCGCTGATGAACGACCACCTGCGCCACTACGCCGAGCTTCTCGCCCCGCTGGACCCCGCCACCTGCGCCACGGTCGCGGGAGCCCTGCGCACCCTCCTCGAAGCCAACGGCGACACCTCGATCACCTGAGCCCGGCCGCCCGATCACCCGAGCCGCCCCCGCGGCCCCCCGAAATCGACTGCCGCCCCCGAGCGCGGCCAGGCAGAATTGGCCGGTGCGGTATCTGATCCTCGGCGTCACCGAGGCACGCGACGAGACCGGCGCCCCCCTCCCCATAGGCGGCGCCCGCCTGCGCGCACTCCTCACCGCCCTCGCCCTGCGCGCCGGCGGCCCGGCCTCGGTGGCGGTCCTCGTCGACGAGGTCTGGGGCGACGACCCGCCCCTCGACGCCCCCGCCGCCCTCCAGGCGCTGGTCGCCCGGCTCCGCCGCGCCCTCGGCGGCCGGGACAGCATCCACGCCGACCCCGCCGGCGGCTACCGCCTCGCCGTCGACCGCGACGACATCGACCTGCACCGCTTCACCCGGCTGGCCGCCCGCGGCGCCCACGAGCTGGCCGCCGACCCGGCGGCCGCCGCCCGCACCCTGCGCACCGCCCTCGCCCTGTGGCGCGGACCGGCCCTCGCCGACCTGCCCGAGCCCGGCCGCGCCGCCCACGCCGCAGCGCCCGAGGCCCGCCGCGCCGCTGCCCTGCGCGACCGCATCCAGGCCGACCTGCGCAGCGGCGCCACCGCCCCGGCCGCGCTCCTGCCCGAGCTCGAAGCGCTGATCCACGAGAACCCGTACGACGAACCGCTGCGCGCCCAGCACCTGCGCGCCCTGCACGCCGCGGGCCGCACCGCCGACGCCCTCGCCGCGTACGAGCGCGCCCGGCGCACCCTCGCCGACGCCCTCGGCACCGACCCGGGCCCCGAACTCCGCGCCCTGCACGCAGAACTCCTCGACCCCCGGCCGCACCCCCAGCCCGGCCCGCCGGAGGCGCGCGGCAACCTGCGCCCCCGCCTCACCTCCTTCGTCGGCCGCGAGCCCGAACTGGCCTCCCTCCACGCCGACCTGGCCCGTCTGCGCCTGGTCACTCTCACCGGCCCCGGCGGTTCCGGAAAGACCCGCCTCGCCGAGCACGCGGCCGCCGACCACCCCGAAGCGGCCTGGATCGTCGAGCTGGCCCGCCTCGACCACCCCGCCGCCGTCCCCGGCGCGGTCCTCAGCGCCCTGGGCCTGCGCGAGAACTCCCTGGTCGCCCGGGAGAACACCACCACCGCCGCTGCCGCCGCCGACCCCGCCACCCAGCTCGTCGAACACTGCGCGCACCGCAGCCTGCTGCTCGTCCTCGACAACTGCGAGCACGTCATCGGCGCCGCCGCCGAACTCGCCGAGCTGCTCCTCACCCGCTGCCCCGGCGTACGCATCCTGGCCACCAGCCGCGAACCCCTCGGCGTCCCCGGCGAGAGCGTCCGCCCCGTCGAGCCGCTGCCGCCCGACCCCGCCCACCGTCTCTTCGCCGACCGCGGCGCCTCCGCCCGCCCCGGCTTCACCCCCGACGAGGACCCGGCGGCCTGCGCCGAGATCTGCGCCCGCCTCGACGGCCTGCCGCTCGCCATTGAACTGGCCGCCGCCCGGCTGCGGTTGCTGACCCCGCGTCAGATCGCCGACCGCCTCGACGACCGCTTCCGCCTCCTGACCAGCGGTTCCCGTACGGTCCTGCCCCGCCAGCAGACCCTGCGCGCCGTCGTCGACTGGTCCTGGGACCTCCTCGACGAGCCCGAGCGGACGGTCCTGCGCCGCCTGTCCGTCTTCGCCGGCGGCTGCGACCTCGCCGCCGCCGAAGCCGTCTGCGCGGATCCGAGTTACGACGTCGCCGACGTCCTCGGATCCCTCGTCGACAAGTCCCTCGTCCTGGCCGAGCCCGCCCCGGACCCCGACGGAGCCGACGGCATGCGCTACCGCATGCTGGAAACCATCCACGAGTACGCGGCCGAGCGCGCCGCCGCCGATCCGGCGGACCGGACCGCCACCACCCGCCGCCACACCGGTCACTTCCTGGCCCTCGCCGAGCAGGCCGAACCCCTCCTGCGCTCCGCCGCCCAGCTCCCCTGGATCCGGCGCATCGAGACCGAGCTCGACAACCTCCGCGCCGCGCTGCACCACGCCGCCGTCGTCGAGGGCGACACCGAGACCGCCCATCGCTTCGCCTTCGCCCTCGGCTGGTTCTGGTGGCTGCGCAACTACCGGGGCGAGGGCGCCGAATGGACCTCCCGGATCCTCGCCGCCACCCCCGTCGAGCCGCCCGAGGGCTCGCCCGCGTACTGGCGCCACATGCGCCTGCACGTCCTCAACATCTTCCTGCTCGCCGAGAGCCGTCCGGCCGAGACGTTCCGCACCCCCGAGTACCGGTCCCTCGCCGCCCGCATAGAGGCGGCCTTCCGCCACGGCTCCCCGGAGACCACCCGCTTCCCCGGGATGCTCTGGCCCACGACGGCCTTCCTCACCGGTGACGCCCTCGCCTTCCACGCCAACCTCGACCTGGCCGTCGCCCATTGCCGCCGGTACGCCGGAGACTGGGAACTCGGCGTCACCCTCATGCTCCGCACCCACGTCGCCATCGACCTCGCCGGCGGCCTGTCCACCGTCGACGAGAACCTCGCCGAGCTGCGTGAGATCGCCCGTCGGGTGGGCGACCGCTGGACCCGTGCCCAGGTCGCGGGCGCCGCCGGCGAACTCGGGCTCTCCCGCGGCCGGTACGACTCGGCCCGCGCCGAGTACGAGGAATGCCTGCGTCTGGCCCGCGAGGTCGGCGCCCACATCGAGGCGCCGTTCGCGATCGCCCGCATCGCGGAGGCCGCCTTCTGCTCCGGGGACGCGGACGACGCCGAGCGGCTGGTCGCGGAGGCGGATACCGAGGCCGACCGGTACGGAGTCGTCGACGTCCGCGCGTTCAACCGGCTGCTCTCGGCGGCGATCAAGGTTCACCGCGGCGACTTCGACGGGGCCCGCGCCGCATACGACGAGGCCCGGAGCCTCGTGACCGAACTCCTCGTGCCGCCGCAGATGACCGCCGGGCTGGACAACCTCGAAGCCGTCCTCGCCGCCCACAAGGACGGCCCCGGGGCCGGGCTCGCCCTGATCGGGCCCGCCCTCGCCACCGCCGTCGAGGCCCACTGCGCCGAACGGGTCCTGGCCGGGCTCGCCGAGACCGCCGCCCGGCTGCTGGCCGACGCCGACCGGCCCGCCGAAGCCGTACGGGTCCTCGCGGCGGCCACCGCCTGGCGCGCCGGCCATCCCCGCTCGGCTCCCGAGCAGGCCGTCGTCGACGGGCTCCCGGCGCGCACCCGCGCCCTGCTCGGCCCCGCCGGTTATGCCACCGAGGAGGCCGCCGGCGCCGCGCTCGGCCCGGCCGACCTCGCGGCCGCACTCACCGGCAGCTGATCACCGAGTCGGCCCAGCTCGCCAGCGCGGGCAGGCGGCCCTGGCCGGCCCGCTCCACCACCAGCCGCAGCGTCTTGCGTCCCGACAGGGAGACGTTGACGGCCGCCGGCGGGTCCCCGTACCCGAGAGCGGCGGACTGCCACAGTCGCTGCCCGTCGGCGAACACCGAGAACCGCACCGTGCCGTCGGTCCACAGCGACAGGCCGTCCACCCCGGCCTGCGCCGAGAAGGCGGTGCACTGCCGGTTCAGGACGATCTCCACGGAGGAACGGGAGTTCACCGTGATCCCGTTCGCGAAGCGCCGGTCGCCCACTTCCAGCCCCCAGCGCTGCCACACCCAGCTGCTGCGCCAGGTCTGGATCTCCGGCTCGCCGTGGTCCCCGTACGCCGAGTGGCCGAGCCGGGCCAGCCGGAAACCCTGCGGCGGCTTCGGCGCGGGCGGCGTCGGCTTCGCCGAGGGCCCGACCGGGGACGGGCTGGGCGGCGGCGAGGGCGGCCGCTCGCGGCTCGCCGAAGGGGAGGGGGACGCGGAGTGCGCAGGCGCCGGGGGCGCGACGGCCGCCGGCCTGGAAGGCGTCCGCTCCGGCCGTGGCCCTGCGGAGGCCGGCGCGGGCGGTGGTTCCTCCCGGGGCGGGCTCGGCTCCGGCGTCGGTGCGGCGGGAGCGTCCGGCACCGCCGGCGCCGCCGCACGGGGGGCGGGCTTCGCCCGGGCCTGCGGCTCGGGGTCGTCCCCGGCCAGCGCGAACACCAGCCCGGCGGCCGCGGCGACCGCGATCCCGGCGGCGATGGCGGCCTTGGCGGGCAGCCCCAGGCCCTCGGACACCACGGCACCCCCGGCCCCGGCCCCGGACCCCCCGGCAGCACCCGCCCCGGCCGCACCACCCGCGGCTCCGGCCCCCGCGGCTCCGGTCCCGCCCGCGGCAGCCGCGGCTGCCGCGGCCCCACCGGCGGCGACGGCCCCGCCGGCCACCACCCCGGCCGCCTTGGCCGCGTACCCGGCGGCGAACCACCCGATGACCGCGACCGGAAGCAGCGCCGGAATACCCGCGTTGACGTCCTTGAGCTCCCCGGCGGCCAGCCGGCACTTTGCGCACTCCTCCAAGTGCCTGCGCAGCCCTCGCTCCGCCCGCGTCCGCAGCCCACCGCGCGCATAGGCGCCCAGCCGGTCCGCGTACCGCGCGCAGTCGCCGCCCTCACTCAGCGCCGCACTCACATGGGCTTGCAGGTACGCCTGCTTGAGCCCCTCGCGGGCCCGACTGGCCAGCACAGCCGTCGCGTTGGCGCTCAGCCCGAACAGCGGCGCGATCGCACTCGGCGAGGCCTCCTCGACGGTGGTGTGCCACAGCACGGCCTGCCACCGCTCCGGCAGGCTCCGGAAGGCCTGCATGGCCAGGGACTGCTCGGCCTCGTGCATCGCCCGTACGTCCGCGCCCAGTTCGAGCGTGTCGTCCCCGGAGAGACCGGCCAGCCCGCCACCCTCCGTACCCGTGGCCGCCTGCTCGGCGAACACGGCGAAGTCCTCGACGAGATGCTCCCGCCGGGCCGTCTTCGCCCAGGCCGCCGCCACCCTGCGCACGGTGGTCAGCAGATAGGCCCGCACCGACTGGTCCGGCCCGGCCCCGCCCCGCACCGCCTGGAGCGTCCGTGCGAACACCTCGGCGGTCAGATCGTCGGCGGTGTGCCCGTCCCGGCAGCAGGTCCGCGCGTAGCGCCGTACGGCATCGGCGTGACGGCGGAACAACTCCTCGTACGCCGCGTCGTCACCGGCCCGCATCCGGCCGAGCAAGTCCCCGTCGGAGGGCGGCAGATCGCCGCCGCCCCCCGAGTCACCGGTGCCCGGACCCGATCCCCTGGGGCCCGAGCCACGGGATGCGTGCCGCCCGCCGCGCTCGCGCTGAGCCGGTACCTGCCGGGCCGGCAGACTGCCCGCCCCGACCTCGCCGCCGGTGCCTCCGAGTGACTCTTCCCGCCCGTCAACGCCCATCGCGGCAGCCCCCGCACGACACACTCAACCGGTCCACCGATCAAGCGTGGCACACGGCGGGTGCACGCCGGACCCGTCTGCGCACCTTCCACCCATCCGGGCACAATTCGACGAATCGCCCTGCTGACGAACCGCCTCGGACGAAGACGCCGATGAAGCCGCCGATGAAGAACGCGGACGACGAGCCCGGCACGACCCGGCACCACACCGGACGACCGCACGGGTCAACGCGCAGTCGCGCAGGCGGTCACACCGTCCGGGAGCGCAGCCCCTCGAGCAGGATGTCGAGCAGCCGCGTCGAAGCCGCCGCCTGCTGCGCCGGGTCGGGCAGCGCGGGCGCCGCCGTCGCTATCACCAGCAGCACGTCGGCCACTGTGACGTCCTTGCGCAGCTCCCCGGCCTCCCTGGCGCGGTCCACGAGCCGTCCGACGACCTCCAGCAACGCACCCGCGCCGGCGTCGTCCGAGGGCTCGTCCTCGACCGGCGTCCGCGCGCCCACGACCCGCAGGTCGGGAGCGGTGCCCGCCACGACGGCCTGCCGCTGGTGCGGAACCCGCGCCGCCTCCGCCTCCTCGACGCCGTCCTCGCTCGCCGAACCCACCCGCAGCACCTGCGGCGGCAGCAGCCGCCCGGCGCCCGAGGCGACGGAGGTGCGCAGGAAGCGCGACAGCGCCTGCCACGGCTCCTCCTCCTGGCCCAGCGCGGTCCTGGCCTGCTCGGTCAGCCGGGCGGTCTCTTCCTCGGCTATCCGCCGGACCAGCACGTCCTTGCTCGGGAACCGCCGGTACACGGTCCCGACGCCGACCCGCGCACGCCGCGCGACGTCCTCCATCGGAGCGCCGTAGCCCAGCTCGCCGAAGACCTCGCGGGCCGCTCGCAGGACGTGCTCCAGATTGCGCTGGGCGTCGACGCGCAGGGGCGTGGACCGGCCCACGGCATGCGTGGTGCCGCTCGCGATGCCCCGCCCGTTGTTCTCGACCGAGAGCGCGGTCACAGAACCATGGAAATCGGAAATGTTCATATGTTTCCCCCGGTAATCATTTGTCTCCCCCCGGAGACACTCCCCGCCTTCACGTCGAGGGGGCCATGGTGGTCTGGGCCCGGTTCTGCTCCTCGACGAGATACGAACATAGTTGAGCCAGAGTCAATTCAGAAGAGGCAGCCCCGGACGGAGCACCGCCCGATCGGAGCATTCACCCCCACTTTTCCGTTCCGTCCCCTCGGAACGCCCCGCTCCGCCCCTTCTGACCTGCGGATTTCCGTCCCGGCCCAAGGTCCGCTTCCACCCCGTCCCACCCCCACCTCCGGTCACACAATTTGTCGGGCCTGTGGACAAACTCCCGGCCACGTTGCGTCATGGGGTGGTGAAGGCTGCTAACTCCCGGGGCGCGGCCCCCGGTACCCCGCCCCGCACGCGCATCCTCGTCGTCGGCGGCGGCTACGTCGGCATGTACACGGCACTCCGGCTCCAGCGAAAGCTGAGATCCGACGAGGCCGAGGTCACGGTGGTCACCCCCGAGCCCTACATGACGTACCAGCCCTTCCTCCCCGAAGCAGCCGCCGGCTCGATCTCCCCCCGCCACGTGGTCGTTCCGCTGCGCCGCGTCCTCGACAAGTGCCGCATCGTCATCGGCGAGGCCCAGCGCATCGACCACTCCAAACGCACCGCGACCGTCTCCACCCTCGCCACCGCCGACGAGGGCACCGGCCCGCGGGAGATCGAGTACGACGAACTCGTCCTCGCCCCCGGATCCATCTCCCGCGCCCTCCCGGTCCCCGGACTCGCCGACTACGGCATCGGGTTCAAGACGGTCGAGGAGGCCATCGGCCTGCGCAACCACGTCATCGAACAGATGGACATCGCCTCCTCCACCCGCGACCCCGGGGTCCGCGACGCAGCCCTCACCTTCGTCTTCGTCGGCGGCGGATACGCGGGCGTCGAAGCCCTGGGCGAGCTGGAGGACATGGCCCGTTACGCCGCGCGCTACTACCACAACATCAAGCCCGAGGACATGAAGTGGCTCCTGGTCGAGGCCAGCGACCGGATCCTCCCCGAGGTCGGCCCCGAGATGGGCGTCTACACGATCCGCGAACTGCGCCGCCGGAACATCGACGTCCGCCTCGAAACGCGGCTCGAATCGTGTGAGAACCGCGTGGCCGTCCTCAGCGACGGCGCCCGCTTCCCCACCCGCACCGTCGTCTGGACCGCCGGCGTCAAACCGCACCCGATCCTGGCCGCCACCGACCTGCCCAAGAACGAACGCGGCCGCCTCGCCTGCACCGCCTTCCTCACCGTCGAGGGGGTCGAGCACGCATGGGCCGCCGGCGACGCCGCCGCCGTACCCGACATCACGGTCCCCGCCGGCACCGCAGAGGGGCCCGGCCGCGAATGCGCCCCCAACGCCCAGCACGCCCTGCGCCAGGCCAAGGTCCTCGCCGACAACCTCGTCCACGCCCTGCGCGACGAGGTCCTCACCGAGTACGCCCACAAGTACGCGGGTTCCGTCGCGTCCCTCGGACTCCACAAGGGCGTTGCACACGTCTACGGCCGCAAGCTCAAGGGCTATCCGGCCTGGCTCATGCACCGCGCCTACCACCTCAGCCGCGTCCCCACCTTCAACCGCAAGATGCGGGTCCTCGCCGAATGGACGCTCTCGGGCCTCTTCAAACGCGAGATCGTCTCCCTGGGTTCGCTCGAACACCCCAGGGCAGAATTCGAACTGGCCGCAGGCGGTGGCCACAAGGCCCCTCCACCGAACCCCGCCCCCAACCCCCCGCAGGACAGCCAGGGCTGACGCTGTCAGTGCGGTCGGCCACACTGGACGTGTGACCATGGGTGGGCTTACACCTGCACAGAGTCACATCGTCCCGTCAGTCGACCGCTACTGGGGGCACCTCCCGGCGGCAGCCGGGGGAGATACAGCGACCACTCGCGACACCACGAGGCTTGAACGCAGTGAACTTCACGCGCTGGAGCGCCCGGTTTCCCGGAACGCAGCGCCGCGCCGCCGCCCGATCCGAACACGCCGCCGCCGCCCAGGCCAAGCGGGGTGAAGGCTCCGTCCCGGCAGCCCGCGGCGGCCGCGCCGACCCCGGAACCGAGCGGCCCACGCTCCCCGCGGACGGCGGCCCCGCCGACCCCACGGTCTCCGGCACCGGCACCACGCCGTCCACCGCGACCGGCACGGCCACCGGCCCTGGTACCGGCCCCGGTACCGGCACCGCCGCCACACCGCGGACAGGCGTCCTCGCCCCCGTGCCCTCCCCTGACGTGCTCTCCGTACGCGAAGTCCTCGGCCGGCTCCCGGCCCTGGTCGCCCTCGTCCACGGCCCCGAGCACCGCGTCGCCTACGTCAACGACGCCTACACCGCCGGCTTTGGCGCCCGCACCCCCGGCGCGCCCGCCCACGAGGCCCTCCCCGAGCTCGGCGACCTCGGCCTGCTCCCGCTCCTCGACCAGGTCCAGCGCAGCGGCAAGCCCCGTACCGCCAAGAACCGCACCGCACCGGGCGGCACCAGCTCGTACACCGTCACCTGCACCCCGGTCGAGTTCCCCACGACCGGCACCGACGGCGACACGGACCCCCACCCCACCGGCGTCCTGATCCACCTCGCCGACGTCACCGACCACGCCGAAGCCGTCGAACGGCTCCGCGCCAGCGAACGCCGCCAGCGCGAGGCCGCCGTCACCCTCCAGCGCTCCCTCCTGCCCCAGGAGCTCGAACAGCCCGACGACCTGCGCGTCGCCGCCACCTACCAGCCCGGCGGCACCGAGGCGGCCGTCGGCGGCGACTGGTACGACGTCATCACCCTCGGCGCCGGCCGCACCGCCCTCGTCATCGGCGACGTCATGGGACGCGGCGTCCGCGCCGCCGCCGTCATGGGCCAGCTCCGCACCGCGGTCCGCGCCTACGCCCGCCTCGACCTCCCGCCCCACGAGGTCCTGCAACTCCTCGACGGCCTCGCCGCCGAGATCGACGCCAGCCAGATCGCCACCTGCGTCTACGCCGTCCACGACCCCAACGAGGGCCTGCTCGCCTACGCCTCCGCCGGCCACCTCCCGATCCTCGTCCGCGACGAGGACGGCACCGTGCGCAGAGCCGCCGACCCCACCGGCCCCCCGCTGGGCACCGGAGGCTGGCTCCACACCTCGGGCACCATCGCCCTCGGCCCAGGATCCACCGCCGTCCTCTACACCGACGGCCTGGTCGAACGCCGCGGCGAGGACATCGACGAAGGCGTCGCCGCACTGGAACGCGCCCTCTCCGGCGCCCAGGGCACCCCGGCCGTCATCTGCGACCGCCTGATGCGCGCCCTCGGCGTGGACGCGGACCACGACGACGACGTCGCCGTGATGGTCCTCCAGCAGCCCGCCCGCACCGGCCCGGATGCCGAGCTCTTCCACAACGCGGCCCTGGAACTCCTCGGCGGCATCGAAGCCGCCCCGCGCGCCCGCGCCTTCGCCCAGGGCGTCCTCGCCTCCTGGCGCTTCCCCGTCGAGCTCTGCGACCTCGGCGTCCTGGCCGCGAGCGAGCTGGTCGCGAACTCCCTCCAGCACGGCACCCCGCCCATGCGCCTGCGCCTGCGCCGCACCGACCGCCGCCTGATCATCGAAGTCACCGACGGCGACGACCACCTCCCGCGCCGCCGCCGTGCCGAACCGGCCGACGAGACCGGCCGCGGCATTTCGATCGTCGCGACCATCGCCTCGTCCTGGGGATCCCGCCGCACCCCGGGCGGCGGCAAGGCCGTCTGGTGCGAGTTCGCCCTGCCGGACAAGTAGCCGCACACACGGAAGGCCCCGGTCCACAGGACCGGGGCCTTCCGCACGTCAGATACATCGATACGACTCAGACGGAGACCGTCTCGGCAGTCTTGACCGGCGCCGTCCCCTGCGCCGGCGCCGGCGTCCCCTGCGCCACGATCCGGCTCACCAGCGACGGGTTGTCCTGCACCGGGCTCAGCTGCCTGCCGAGCCGCAGCGCCAGACCGGCGATCCCGAGCGAGACGAGCACGAACACCCCGATGTAGAGCATCGGAATCCCCGCCCCCAGCGGCACACCCAGCGGCCCGAGCGCCAGCGCCATCTGCTTGACCAGTGCGAAGGCCGAGTTGTACTGGCCCACGGAACCCTCCGGAGCCAGGTCGGCCACGAGCGGCGCCAGGGTCGGCGACAGCATGGCCTCGCCGATGCCGAAGAGCGCGTACGTACTGACGAACGCGGCGGCGGCCATCGTCGCGCTGCCGTGCCCCAGCCCCGAGAAGCCGGCGATGACCCAGGCCACGGTCCAGATCAGCCCGACCAGCGCGATGACCCGCGACCGGCGACGCTTCTCGACGAGCCGCAGCACCACGAACTGGGCGACGACGATCGCACCGGTGTTGGCGGCCAGCGCGAACCCCAGCGTGGACGGCGAGATCCCGGCGGCCTCGGTGCCGAAGGCGGCCAGACCCGACTCGAACTGTCCGTAGCAGGCGAAGAACAGCACGAAGCCCAGCAGGCACAGCTGCACCATGGCCTTGTGCCGGAGCAGCCGCTTCCAGCCGCTGCCGCCCGCCTGGGACGGGTCCTTCGGCAGGGCGTCCTTGATGCTCGGCACCTGCGGCATCCGCACGGAGGCGATGATCCCCGCCAGCACCAGGAACATCACGGCCTCGATGCCGAACAGCAGCGTGAAGCTGCCGGGCCGGCTCTCGTCGACGATCTGGCCGCCGATGAGCCCGCCGATGCCCAGCCCGAGGTTCTGCATGAAGAACTGCATGGCGAAGGACCGGGTCCGGGTCGCCGGCGTGGAGCACCACACGATCATCGTGGCCAGCGCCGGCTGCATCACGGCCTGCCCGGCACCCAGCGCGAGCGCGGACAGCAGGATCGGCACGACGGAGGTGGAGAGCCCGAGCGACAGCGCACCGGCCGAGGCGGTGACGGCCGCCCCGATCACCACGGGCACGGGACCTCGTCGGTCGATGACCCGACCGGTGAAGGGCAGCGCGACCAGAGCGCCCAGGGCGAAGGCCACGAACGCGCTCGTGGCCGCCATGGATCCCAGACCTCGCACCTGCGCCACGTAGATGTAGAGGAACGGAACCGTGAAACCGATGCCGAACGCGGTCAGCGCGTTGCCGGCCTGGATCCGCCGCATCGCAGCGCCCATCACCTTGGTCACTTCTCACCTGCCTTTGAGAGCCGAAGACTGAAGACCTCAGTACTTCACACCTAAACTTCAATCCTTAACTCTACACACCGAAGGAGTTAGACGCCAACGTGTTCGTGCCATACTTCGACCCATGGGTGACACCCCCGACGGCACCACGCCCGTCCACGAGCCGAGCCTCGATGAGCAGATCGCCGTCTACCAGCGCGAGTTCCAGGACCTCGACCCCCAGGTCGAGAAGGTGGTCTCGGCCCTCAGCCGGCTGAACCGCCGCATGAACGTCGCGTACGGACGCCAGACCGCAGCCCTGGGCATCAGCAACGCCGAGTGGGAGGTCCTCAAGGCCCTCGTGATCTCGGGAGCCCCCTACCGGATGGGCCCGAGCGAACTCGCGAAGCAGCTGGGCCTCACGCCGGCGGCGATGACCCACCGGATCGACCGCATGACGGCGGAGGGACTGGTCACCCGCGAACGGGACGAGTCCAACCGGGTCCGCGTGATCGTGGAGCTCACGGACGAGGGCCGCAGCAAGTGGCTGGACGCGATGCGCGCCGCCACGGTCTTCGAGGAGGACCTCCTGCAGGACCTCTCGACGGCGGAGCGCGGCGTCCTGGGCGACATGCTCACCCGGCTGCTGGACCGAGTGGAGGACCTCCAGTCCCCCAGCTGACGGCCGTGAGCTCAGGGGTTGACACACCCTCCACGGATCCGTAAGGTTCTTCGAGTTGTCCCAGAGCCGGAAGGTTTCGGCGACAACAAATCCCGCCGCCTCGTTGCGGCACCCAACTCAGCACGATCTCCCACTGGGAACGAATTCGGCATGCCCGAATTTATTTTCGAAGGCCGATTATGAATCGCCGGGGAAATCCACTAGAGTTCAGGAGTCGGAAGGGCCCAACAGCCCGGAAGACAAACCCCGCTGACTGGGGGTCAGGCCCGAAAGAGTCTGATAGAGTCGGAAACGCAAGAACACAGAACGAAAGCCCGGAGGAAAGCCCGAGAGGGTGAGTACGAAGGAAGCGTCCGTTCCTT
>NZ_JBIVKT010000030.1:0-21738 GCF_044750905.1 Streptomyces sp. NPDC088762 | reverse complement strand
CTTCGCATGCTGCGCCTCGGTCGCACGATCACTCGGCCCGCGCCGCGCCTGCTCACGCAGGGACTGCAACTCGGCCACGCGCCCGCGGGCGTCCGCCGGTGGGGTGAGCGGCTCATCGGTGATGGTCATGAGGGGTGCTCCTCGTACGTCGTGCGGAAGAAGTCATCGGTGCGCGGCCTGCGGGGCCGCGTCGGAGGCCGCCGGTGCGGCGGCTCGGGGCAGGGCGATGGCGGTGATCAGGAGGCCCCGGCGGGCCATCCACGTGCCGCTGAAGCCGGTGAGGCGGGTGCCGTCGACCGTGGGGCCCGGTACCAGCAGGCGGGCGTGGAAGGTGCCGGCCTCCGCGTCGGCGGTGATCATCACCTCGTCGAAGTCCAGCCACCGGCCGGTGATCGGGTACCAGGCCTTGTAGACGCTCTCCTTGGCGCTGAACACCAGCCTGTCCCAGTGCACATCGGGACGCCGCAGGGACAGCTGGGTCAGCCAGAGGCGTTCCTCGGGGATCGTGACCAGCGCGCGCATGCCCGCGTTGGAGATCGGCTGGTTGGGCTCGGCGTCCACGCTGATCGCCGCCAGGTCGGTGGCGCGCGCCACCGCCGCGGCCCGGTAGCCGGCGCAGTGCGTCATGCTGCCGACGATGCCCTCGGGCCAGCCGGGCGCACCGCGGGTGCCGGGCAGGATGGGGGCGGGCGGGACGCCGAGCCGGGCCAGCGCCTTGCGGGCGTTGCCCCGTACCGTCGCGAACTCCCTCCGGCGCTCTGCGGTGCTCTCGGCCACCAGGGCCTTCTCCTGCGGGTACAGCACGGATTCCGGCAGGTCCCCGAAGGTTTCGGCCGATACGGCCGTGTCGGGCAGCAGTTCCTCGATCACGAACGGTCCCCCTGTCGTCCTCGCGTGTGTCCGCGGTCGTCGTGCGTCCCCGCCCGGGCGGGCAGGATGCGTACGAGCCCGCCCGGCCCGCCGGGGCGCCGGCTCCACTCGCGCGGGTAGCCCAGCGAGACCTCCTCGAAGGGGACCCCGTCGCGGTGGATGGTGCGGCGGATGTGCAGGTGGCCGTAGACCATCGCCGCGGCGCCGAACCGGCGGTGCCAGTCGGCGGTCGCCTCGGTGCCGCACCACAGGGCGAACTCGGGGTGCCAGAGCACGTCCATGGGCTCGCGCACGAGCGGGTAGTGGTTGACCAGTACGGTCCGGGTGCCGGCGGGGAGGGCCGCGAGCCTGGCCTCCGTGGCGGCGACCCGGGCCCGGCACCAGGCTTCCCGGCTCGGGTAGGGGTCGGGGTGGAGCAGGAACTCGTCGGTGCAGACGACACCGGCGTCCTCCGCCCGCCGGAGCGCGACCTCCTTGGAGGTCACTCCCGGCGGGCGGAACGTGTAGTCGTACAGCAGGAAGAGCGGGGCGACCGTGACCGGGCCGCCCTCGCCCTCCCAGACCGGGTAGGGGTCCTCGGGGGTGACCACGCCCAGCGAACGGCACATCTCCACGAGGTGCCGGTAGCGCTGCTCCCCGCGGAGCTGGAGGGGGTCCTCGCGCGGTGTCCACAGTTCGTGGTTGCCGGGCGCCCAGACGACCTTGGCGAACCGGCCGGCGAGCAGGCGCAGGGCCTCCTCGATCTCGGAGGCGATCTCACCGACGTCGCCGGCGACCAGGAGCCAGTCCTCGTCCGTCTCCGGCCGCAGCTCGTCGAGGATCCGCCGGTTCTCTTCGTAGTGGATGTGCAGATCGCTGATGGCGAGGAGCGAACCGCCCGTTTTCCGTGCGCTGTTCGGCATGGCGGATCCCGTCAGACCGCGACCGGGCGCGCGGTGGCGCGGGTGCGGATCGCGGAGAGGACGGCCTCCTGCTCGTGGACGAGGTAGAAGTGGCCGCCCGGCAGCACCTTCAGCTCGAACCCGGCGTCGGTGTGCTCCGCCCAGCCGCCGACGCCTTCGACGTCGACCCGGGGGTCGCTGTCCCCGACGAGGGCCAGGACCGGGCAGGTGAGGGCGGGCCCGGGCCCCATCCGGTAGGTCTCCACGGCCTGGTAGTCGCCCCGGATGGCGGGGAGGATCATCCGCAGGATCTCCTCGTCGCCCAGGAGGTCGGCGTCGGTGCCGCTGAGCGCCTTCAGTTCGGCCACCAGGCCGTCGTCCGACCGCTTGTGGACGTTGGCCTCGCGCTGGAGGTGCGGGGCCCGGCGCCCGGAGACGATGAGGGCCGACGGGGCGGTCCCGCGGGCCTGCAGCCTGCGCGCCACCTCGAAGGCCACCAACGCGCCCATGCTGTGCCCGAACAGGGCCGTCGGGCGGTCGTCCCCGGACTCGCCCAGCTGCTCCACCACGTGGTCGGCGAGGACGCCGACGTCGGTGATGACCGGCTCGGACCGACGGTCCTGGCGGCCGGGGTACTGGACGGCCAGCACCTCGATGTCCGGCGCGAGGGCGCGGGAGACCGGGAAGTAGAAGCTGGCCGAACCGCCGGCGTGCGGGAGGCACACGAGGCGCGTCGGGGCCTCGGGGGCCGCGTGGAAGTTCCGTATCCAGAGATCGTCGGTCATGAGTGTGTTCTTCTCCTGCGTCTTCCTGGGTGTTCCTGTGGCTGGTTCCGCTACGCCTTGCGGAAGACGTCCTTCACGGCGATCTTCCCGTCGCGGATGGTGAAGAGGTCGACGGCCCGGTCGAGGACCTTGCCCTCCGGGGAGTTGACGGTGAATTCGAGGATGACGCGGTCCTCGACCTCGAGGAGCTCGCCGTATTCCAGCGTGATCCCCTTCGCCTCGTATTCCTTGCGCAGGCCGATGATCTTGTCGAGGAAGGCCGGGATCTCCTCACGCGTGTACGTGGTGCCCGGCTCGGCGCCCTCCGCCATGATCCAGCGGCCGTCGTCCGTGAAGCAGGCGGCGGCGGCCTCGATGTCGTCCCGCAGACCGGCCTCGAAGAAACGGTTGACGATGTCCTTGCCCTTGCCCATGGCTGTGGTGCCCTTCTTTGCTGTGGTGGGTTGTGTGGGATGTGCGGCGGGTCAGGCCATGCGGACGGGAAGCTTTTCCAGGCCGCGGAACTGCGCCGTGTAGCGCCATTCGAGAGCGGCCGGCTCGACGGTCAGCCGCCAGTCCGGGAACCGCTCCAGAAGCTTGGTGAAGATGATTTCGCCTTCGAGGCGGGCGAGCGGGGCGCCCAGGCAGTGGTGCACGCCGTGCCCGAAGGACAGGTGGGAATGGGCCGCCGGACGGGTCACGTCGAGCCGGTTCGGGTCCGCGTACTTCTCGGGATCGCGGTTGGCCGACATCAGCGCGATGAAGACGATCTCGCCCTCGGGGATGGTGACGTCGCCGACCTCGACGGGGCTCGTGGTGTAGCGGATCGTCGAGAGGTTCAGGGGGCTCTCGTAGCGGAGGAACTCCTCGACCGCGCCGGGGATCAGGGAGGGGTCGGTGCGCAGCTGCTCCAGCTGGCCGGGGTGGTCGAGGAGGGCCAGCACGCCGCTGCTGATCATGTTCGCGGTCGTCTCGTAGCCTGCGTTCATCACCAGGAAGATCGTCGACATCAGCTCGGTGTCGGTGAGCCGCACCCCGTCGTCGTCGGCCTCGATCAGCGCGGAGACCATGTCCTCCCCGGGGTTGGCCCGCTTCTCGGCGACGAGCTGCCCCAGGTAGGCGAAGGCCTGGCCGAGGGCCTTCTGCTTCTCCTCCGCGGAGATGTCGACGCTCGCGAGGGCGCCGCTCCACGTCTTGAAGTCCTCGAACCGCTCCTCGGGGACACCGAGCAGGTTGCCGATGACGTAGATCGGCAGCGCGAGGGCGATGTCGTCGACGAGGTCGAACTCCTCGCCGGGGACAATCCGGTCCAGCAGTGCGTCGGTGGTCTGCTCGATCCACGGCCGCATCTTCTGCACGCGGCGCATGGTGAACGCCTTGCCGATCAGCTTGCGCAGCCGGGTGTGCTCGGGCGGGTCGCTGAACAGCATGCTGCGCGGCTGCTCGGTGGCCTTGAAGTCCGGGTCCACGGACTGGGCCGTCACCACCGCCGGCAGGTTCACCGCGTCCTTGGACAGGCGCGGATCGGCCAGCAGCGCACGGCCGTTCTCGTAGTCGGTCACGACCCAGGCGTGGAGTTCGGTGGCGAGGGTCTTGACCACGTGGCGGCGTACGGCGCCCTCCTCGCGGAGCTTCTCGTACGTGGCGTAGGGGTCCTGCACGAAGCTCCAGCTGAGCAGGTCGACTCCGCCTGCTTCGATGGTCGTTCCGATGGACAAGGGAAGGTCCTTTCCGAGGGTCGTGCTCATACGAGCCCGGCCAGCCAGTGGTCGACGGCCTTCGCCGTCGATTCCGCGAATTCCTCGATGACGGTGAGGTGGTCGCCGGCCGTGGCCACCTCGGTGTGCGGCAGCGGCCATCCGGCGCGCCGGCTGCCGAAGGGGGTGGCGCCGGGCTCCAGCAGGAAGTCGGCCGCACGCACGACCAGCGTCGGCGCGGTGGCCGCCGCCGCGGGCGTCCAGTCTTCGAACAGCGACAGGTAGCGGCCCATCGCCATCAGCTTCGTGTCGTCCACCATCGCGACCAGCTCGGGCCGGGCGGCCAGCTGCTGGAACAGCGAGACCTGGAGCTCGCCGGTCTCGGCGTCGCCCGGCAGATAGGTGTCGAGCAGGACGACACCCTCGGCCCGGGGCCCGCCGTCGGCGTCAAGGGCCTGCGCGACGGCATGCGCGAGCCAGCCGCCGGAGGAGTAGCCGACGAGGACGAACGGGCTGCCGCCGGCTGCCTCCCGCACCGCCGCCGCCTGGTCGCGTACGGCCGCGTCCAGGGTGGCGGGCAGCCCCTCACCGTGCTCGTAGCCGGGCAGCGGCAGCGCGCGGACGGTGTGGCCGTCGCCGAGGGCGGCGGCGAGGCGGGTGTACTGGAGGGGGCTGGCCGGGGCCACGAAGGACGGCAGGCAGATCAGTACGGGGCTCTCCCCGCCCGCCGCCCGGCCGTCGTCGGCCGCCGAGAAGCGGACCGGCCGGCGCACCGCGCCGCCCGCCGGCTCCTCGGCGGCCAGCCGCGAGGCGGCGGCCAGGAACCGGATGCCCTCCGGGCCGCGGCCCGCCAGGCACGCCCGGCGGAAGCGTTCCACCAGCCCGTCCGCCGGGGCGGAGGAGGCGGAGGCGGGAGCGGCGGGAAGGGTGGCGAGGAGGTGCTCGGTGAGAGCGGCGATCGTGGGGTGGTCGAAGACGTCGGCGGCGTTCAGCGCGATGCCGGACGCGGCCCGGATCCGGGCGCGCAGCTCGACGACCGCGATGGAGTTGATCCCCATGTCGGTGAACGACTGCCGGTCGTCGATCGCGTCCCGGTCGGAGTGCCCGAGGACGGCGGCCACCTGCGTACGGACCAACTCGGCCAGATCCAGCGGGCCTTCGGGAGCAGTGGGCGCGACCATCGGCGCATCGCCGTCGCGCGCCCCGGCGGACCGGGCGAGGGAGGCGCCGTCGGGCCAGTAGCGCTCGTGCTGGAAGGCGTAGGTGGGCAGATCGACGCGCCGGGCGCCGGAGCCCGCGTAGTACGAGGCCCAGTCGACGGACGCACCGGTGACGAACAGCCGGCCGAGGGAGGTGATCAGCTGCTCCGCCTCGGGACGGCCCTTGCGCAGCGCGGGGACCGCCGGGATCTCGGTGATGTCGGCGGCCAGCGTGGACAGGACCGCGTCGGGGCCGAGCTCGAGGAGGGATTCGACGCCCTGGGCCTCGAGGGTGGTGACCGCGTCGGCGAAGCGGACCGGGTGGCGGACATGGTCGACCCAGTACTCGACCGACGTCAGCTCCTGAGCGGTGGCCAGACGGCCGGTGACCGTGGAGACGAACGGGATCCGGGGAGCATTGAAGGTCAGCCCGGTGACGACCTTGCGGAAGTCCTCCAGCATCGGCTCCATCAGCGGCGAGTGGAACGCGTGGCTGACGGTCAGCTGCTTGAACTTCACGCCCAGCGAGCCCGCGATCTCCAGGACCTCGGCCTCAACACCCGCCAGAACCACGGACGTCGGACCGTTGACCGCCGCGATACCGACCGTCTTCTCACGGCCGACGAGCAGCGGAAGAACCCGCTCCTCCGACGCCTGCACGGCGACCATCGCACCACCCGCGGGCAGCGCCTGCATCAGCCGACCACGCGCCGACACCAGCGCCGCAGCATCCTCCAGCGACAGGACACCCGACACGTGCGCGGCAGCGATCTCACCGATCGAATGACCCGCCACGACCTCCGGCTTCACACCCCACGACTCGACCAGCCGGTACAGCGCCACCTCGAGGGCGAACAGAGCCGGCTGGGTGTTGCCGGTGTCATCCAGGCCCTCACCCGAGAAGATCACCTCTCGCAGCGAACCGTCCAGGTGCGACAGCACCTCGTCGAAAGCAGCCGCGAAGGCAGGGAAGGCCTCGTACAGCTCACGACCCATACCGGCCCGCTGAGCACCCTGACCCGTGAAGAGCACACCGAGTCGACCGGACCCGGCCACACCCTCGACGACCTCGTCACCGACGACAACCGCCCGGTGCTCGAACAGCGACCGCGACGCCACCAGCGACGCGCCGATGTCCACCGGCCGGGCATCCGAACCGGCCACGAACTCCCGCAGCCTCTCCACCTGCCCCTGCAGCGCACCTGCCGACCGGCCACTGACCACGAACGGGGTGACAGCCGGGGCAACGCCCTCGGCCACCGGCTCCTCAATCTCCGGAGCCTGCTCCAGCACCACGTGCGCGTTCGTCCCGCTGATCCCGAAGGCGGAGACACCCGCCCGGCGCGGACGGCCGGTCTCCGGCCACTCCCGGGCCTCGGTCAGCAGCTCCACTCCGCCTGCCGACCAGTCCACCTCCGGCGTCGGCTCGGTGACGTGCAGGGTGCGGGGCAGGGTGCCGTGGCGCATGGCCTCGACCATCTTGATGACGCCCGCGACCCCGGCGGCCGCCTGCGTGTGGCCAAGGTTCGACTTCACCGAGCCCAGCCACAGCGGCCGGCCCTCTGGGCGCTCCCGGCCGTACGTGGCGAGGAGCGCGTCCGCCTCGATGGGGTCGCCGAGCGGGGTGCCCGTGCCGTGGGCCTCCACCGCGTCGACGTCCGCCGGTGTCAGCCGGGCGTTCTCCAGGGCCTGGCGGATGACGCGGCGCTGCGAGGGCCCGTTGGGGGCGGTCAGGCCGTTGGACGCGCCGTCCTGGTTGACCGCCGTACCCCGGACGACCGCGAGGACCCGGTGCCCGTTGCGCCGTGCGTCCGAGAGGCGCTCCACGAGCAGCATGCCGACGCCCTCGCCCCAGCCGACGCCGTCCGCGTCCGCCGAGAACGCCTTGGACCGGCTGTCGGGGGCGAGCCCCCGCTGGCGGCTGAACTCGATGTAGCCGGAGGGGGTGGACATGACCGTGACACCGGCGGCGAGCGCCATGGAGCACTCGCCGGCGCGCAGCGCCTGCACGGCGAGGTGCAGGGCCACGAGCGAGGAGGAGCAGGCGGTGTCGAGGGTGACCGCCGGGCCGGTCAGGCCCAGCGTGTAGGAGATCCGGCCGGAGGCGACGCTGGCCGCGTTGCCCGTGATGAGCAGGCCCTCGATCTCCTTCGGCGGGTCGGTCAGGAGCAGGGGGTAGTCCTGGCCGTTGCCCCCGACGAACACGCCGGTCTTGCTGCCCCGCAGGGTTTCGGGGGCGATGCCGGCCCGTTCGATCGTCTCCCAGGCGACCTCCAGCAGCAGCCGCTGCTGGGGGTCCATGGCGAGTGCCTCGCGCGGGGAGATCCGGAAGAAGCCCGGGTCGAACCGGTCGGCGTCGTAGAGGAAGCCGCCCTCCTTGGCGTACGTCGTACCGGAGTTGGCGGGGTCCGGGTCGTACAGGTCCTCGGGCCAGCCGCGGCCCTCGGGGAAGGGGCCGACCGCGTCGACGCCGTCGGACACGAGGCGCCACAGGTCCTCGGGCGAGCCGACTCCGCCGGGGAAGCGGCAGGCCATGCCGACGATGGCGATGGGTTCCCGGGTGGCCTCCATCAGTTGCTGGTTCTGCTGCTTGAGTCGCTCCACGTCCTTGAGTGAGGACCGCAGCGCGGTGACGAGCTGTTCGTTGAGTTGGGTCATGACGCTCTCTCGGGTGCGTAGGGGCGGGTGGTCGTCAGGCGGCAGGGCCGCCACCCGCCAGCAGCAGCAGGCTTTCCGCGTCCATGGCGTCGATCGCATCGATGGCGTCGACACCCTCGCGCGTGTCGCCGGCGCCGGCCGCGCCGTCGGCCGCTGCGCCACCGTGGGCGGCCGCCTCCGCGTCGGAGCCGGCGAGCCCGAGCAGCAGGTCGAGGAGTCCCGCCCGGCGGACGCGGTCGAGGGGGATCGAGGTGAGCAGCTCGCGCAGCTCCCGCTCCTGCGGGTCCTCGGTGTCGTCGGCCGCGCCGCGGAGCTGCGGGAGCAGTTCGGCGCGGAGGAAGCCGGCGACCGCTTCCGGGGTCGGGTGGTCGAAGACGAGGGCGGCCGGCAGGCGCAGGCCGGTCGCCCCGTTGAGCCGGTTGCGGAGATCGATCGAGGTCAGCGAGTCGAAGCCGAGCTCCTTGAAGGCGCGTTCGGGATCGACGCTTTCCGGGCCGCTGTGGCCGAGTACGCGGGCGACCTGGGTCCGGACCAGTGCGGTGAGTTCTCCCATCTGGGCCTCGGCGGGCAGTGCGGCCAGGCGCTGGGCGAGCGACTGCCCCTGTTCCCCGGCGTGGTTGGAGGCGCTGCGCCGGTTCGCGGCCGGTACGAGGGCCCGCAGGACGGGGTGCAGGGTGTCCGTCTGCCGGGACAGGACGGCGGTGTCGAGCGGGGCCGGTACGAGCACCGCGCGCCCGGTGCGGTTGCCGTGCCCCACGGCGGCGTCGAAGAGGGCCAGGCCGTGCTCGGGGGTGAGCGGCACGATGCCGGTGCGGCGCAGTCGGGTCAGGTCCGCTTCGCCCAGCTCGCCGGCCATGCCGCCGGCGCCGCCCCACGCGCCCCACGCGAGGGAGAGCGCGGGCAGTCCCGCGGCCCGGCGCTGTTCGGCGAGGGCGTCGAGGTAGGCGTTGGCGGCCGCGTAGTTGGCCTGCCCGGCGCCGCCGAGCACACCGGAGACGGAGGAGTACAGGACGAACGCCGACAGGGTGAGGCCGCGCGTCAGCTCGTCGAGGTTGCGGGCCGCGTCGGCCTTGGGGCGCAGGACGCGGTCGAACCGGTCGGCGTCGAGGGATGCCACGACACCGTCGTCGGTGACGCCCGCGGTGTGGACGACCGCCGTGAGCGGGTGCTCGTCCGGTACGGCGGCCAGCAGGGCGGCGAGCGCCTCGCGGTCGGCGGCGTCGCAGGCGGCGACCGTCACGTCGGCGCCGAGCCCGGTCAGTTCGTCGGCCAGCTCCCGGGCGCCGGGCGCGGCGAGGCCGCGGCGGCTGGTCAGGAGGAGGTGCCGCACGCCGTACGCGGTCACCAGGTGGCGGGCCAGCAGACCACCGAGGGCGCCCGTGCCGCCGGTGATCAGGACGGTTCCCTCGGGGCCGCCGAAGGCGCCGGCCGTGTCCCCGGCGGCGTCGGTGCGGGTGCGTACGAGGCGGGGGGCGTGGGCGATCCCCGCGCGCAGGGCGAGCTGGGGCTCGTCCGTGGCGACGGCGAGGCCGGCCGCGGTGGAGACGTCGGGCGTGTCCGTGTCCACGAGGGTGAAGCGGCCCGGGTTCTCGCTCTGCGCCGACCGGATCAGACCCCAGACGGCGGCGGCGGCCGGGTCGGCGGGGCGGGAGCCGCCGTCCGTGGCGACCGCACCGCTGGTCACGAAGACGAGCCGGGAGTCCGCGGACCGCTCGTCGGCGAGCCAGCCCTGGACCAGCTCCAGCGCGGACCGCGTGGCCGTACGCACGTCGTCGGTGGCGTCCGGGGAGGCCACCGCCACGGCGGGAAGGGTGTCGAGCTCCGCCAGCTCCCGGGCGGAGCGCAGGACCCGCGCCTCGACCGGCTCGACGGAGCGGGCGTCGGTGACCGGCAGCCAGTCCAGCTGGAAGAGCCCGTCCTGGCCGGCGGTGGTGCCGGTGGTGCGGAGCAGCTCCTCGGGCCGTACGGCCTGCCAGGTCAGCGCCTTGACGGTGGCGACGGGGGCGTTCTGCGCGTCGACCGCGTACACGGCGAGGGAACCGTCGTCCCCCGGGGTGATCCGGACCCGGAGCGAGGTCGCGCCGGTCGCGTGGACGCTGATGCCGGACCAGGTGAGGGGGGTGATCGCCGCGTCGGCGTGCGCGTCCGGCGGGACCACGGCGGCACCGGTGACGACGGCGGCGTGCAGGGCCGCGTCGAGCAGGACGGGGTGCAGGGCGAATTCCTGGGCCTCGGCGTGCTGCTCGTCGGCGAGGTCGACCTCGGCGAACAGCTCGCCGCCCGAGGTCCACGCGCGGCGCAGGCCCTGGAAGGCGGGGCCGTAGCCGTGTCCGCGCGCCGCGAGTCGCCCGTAGGCGTCCTCGACGTCGACCTCCGTCGCCCCGGCCGGCGGCCAGGTGCCGAGGGGTGCCGGTGCGGAGCCGCCGGTCGCGGCCAGGAGTCCCTCGGCGTGCTGGGTCCAGGGCTGGTCCTCGCCGTCGGGGCGGGAGAAGACTCCCAGCGCGCGGCGGCCGGAGGCGTCCGCGGCGGCGACGATCAGCTGGAGCTGAACGGTTCCCTGCTCGGGCAGGACCAGCGGCGCGGACAGGGTGAGCTGCTCGACGGTGCCGCAGCCGACGCGGTCCGCGGCCTGGACGGCGAGTTCGGCGAAGGCCGCGCCCGGCAAGGTCGCGGCGCCCAGGACCGTGTGGTCGGCCGGCCAGGCGTGGGCGGCGAGGGAGACCCGGCCGGTGAGGACCAGGCCGTCGCCGTCGGCGAGCTGGACGGCGGAGCGCAGCAGCGCGTGCCCGAACGCGGCCTCCACCGTCGTGCCGGGCTCGGTGATGAGCCAGTAGCGGTCGTGCTGGAAGGCGTAGGTGGGCAGGTCGACGCGCCGGGCGCCGGAGCCCGCGTAGTACGCCGCCCAGTCGATGGAGACACCGGTGACGAACAGCCGGCCGAGGGAGGTGACGAGCTGCTCCGGCTCGGGGCGGCCCTTGCGCAGCGCCGGCGCGGTCGTGAGGCCTTCGGCCTCCGCGGCCATGGCGGACAGGACGGCGTCGGGGCCGAGTTCGAGGAGGGACTCGACACCTCGTGCCTCGATGGTGCCGAGCGCGTCGGCGAAGCGGACGGGACGGCGGACGTGGTCGACCCAGTAGTCGACCGAGGTCAGCTCCTCCGCCGTTGCCGGCCGGCCGGTGACCGTGGAGATGAGGGGGATCCGCGGGGCGTTGAGCGTCAGCCCCGCGACGACCTTGCGGAAGTCCTCCAGCATCGGCTCCATCAGCGGCGAGTGGAACGCGTGGCTGACGGACAGCTGCTTGGACTTCACGCCCAGCGAGCCCGCGATCTCCAGTACGTCGGCCTCAACACCTGCCAGGACGACGGAGGTCGGGCCGTTGACGGCAGCGATGCCGACCGTCGTCTCCCGGCCGGCGAGCAGCGGAAGAACCTGCTCCTCCGACGCTTGGACCGCGACCATCGCACCGCCGGCGGGCAGCGCCTGCATCAGCCGACCACGCGCCGCAACGAGAGCCGCAGCGTCCTTCAGCGACAGCACACCGGAGACGTGCGCGGCAGCGATCTCACCGATCGAGTGACCCGCCAGAACCTCCGGCTTCACACCCCACGACTCGACCAGCCGGAACAGCGCCACCTCAAGCGCGAACAGCGCCGGCTGCGTGTTCCCGGTCTCATCCAGTCCCGCACCCGAGAAGATCACCTCACGCAGCGAACCGTCCAGGTGAGACAGCACCTCGTCGAAAGCGCTCGCGAAGGCGGGGAAGGCCTCGTACAGCTCACGGCCCATACCGGCCCGCTGCGCGCCCTGACCCGTGAAGAGCACACCGAGTCGACCGGACCCCGCAAGGCCCTCCACCACCTCGTCGCCCACGAGGACCGCCCGGTGGTCGAACACCGCGCGTCCGGTGGCCAGCGACCAGCCGATGTCCACCGGCCGGGCGTCCGAGCCGGCCGCGAAGTCCCGCAGCCGCTCGATCTGGTCCTTCAGCGCGCCGGCCGTACGACCCGACACCACCTGCGGGGTGACCGCGGGGGCCACTCCCTCGTCCTCGGCGGTCTCTTCGGCGGCCGGGGCCTGCTCGAGCACCACGTGGGCGTTGGTCCCGCTCACACCGAACGAGGACACCGCCGCGCGCCGCGGACGGCCGGTCTGCGGCCATTCCCGCGCCTCGGCCAGGAGTTCCACCTGGCCCGCCGACCAGTCGACTTCCGGCGAGGGCTCCCCCACGTGCAGGGACTTGGGCAGGATGCCGTGGCGCATGGCCTCGACCATCTTGATGACGCCGCCGACACCGGCCGCGGCCTGCGTGTGCCCGATGTTGGACTTCAGGGAGCCGAGCCACAGCGGCTCCTGGCCGTGCCGCTGGCGGCCGTAGGTCGCGAGCAGCGCGTCCGCCTCGATCGGGTCGCCCAGCCGGGTGCCCGTGCCGTGCGCCTCCACCACGTCCACGTCGGCGGGCGACAGGCGGGCGTTCTCCAGGGCCTGGCGGATGACGCGGCGCTGCGAGGGCCCGTTGGGGGCGGTCAGGCCGTTGGACGCGCCGTCCTGGTTGACCGCCGTACCCCGGACGACCGCGAGGACCTGGTGCCCGTTGCGCAGCGCGTCCGAGAGGCGCTCGACCAGCAGCATGCCGACGCCCTCGCCCCAGCCGACGCCGTCGGCGTCCGCCGAGAAGGACTTCGAGCGGCCGTCGGCGGCAAGACCGCGCTGGCGGCTGAACTCGACGAAGGTGCTGGGGGTGTGCATGACGGCCACACCACCCGCGAGGGCCATCGAGCACTCCCGGTTGCGCAGGGCCTGCCCGGCCAGGTGCAGGGCGACCAGCGAGGAGGAGCAGGCGGTGTCGACGGTGACCGTCGGACCGGTCAGGCCGAAGGAGTAGGCGAGGCGGCCGGAGATGACGCTGCCGGCGTTGCCGGTCATCAGGATGCCTTCGAGGTCCTGCGGGATGTCGCGGACCGGCGGGGCGTAGTCGTAGTACATGACTCCGGCGTAGACGCCGATGTCCGTGCCGCGGACCGACGCCGGGTCGATTCCGGCTCCTTCGAAGGTCTCCCAGGTGGTCTCGAGCAGGAGCCGCTGCTGCGGGTCCATGCCCAGGGCCTCGCGCGGCGAGATGCCAAAGAAGCCCGCATCGAACTTGTCGGCGTCGTGGAGGAAGCCGCCCTCACGGGTGTAGCTCTTGCCCGTGTGGTCGGGGTCCGGGTCGTACAGGTCCTCGTCCCAGCCACGGCCGGTCGGGAAGGTGGTGATGGCGTCCGTGCCGTCGCTCACGAGCCGCCACAGGTCGGCGGGCGAGCTCACGCCGCCCGGGTAGCGGCAGGCCATGCCGACGATGGCGAGGGGCTCTTCGCCGCGCGTCTCCAGTTCCTGGACCCGCTGGCGGGCCCGCCGGAGGTCGGCGGTGACCTTCTTCAGGTAGTCGACGACCTTTTCCTGCTGGTTCTTCTCGGTCTGCACCGTGTCACTTCCTCTGCCGCGAGGGGCGGATGTATCGAAGGTTCCGAATGTCCGTGACCTCACGCGAGGTCGAATTCTTCGTCGATCAGGTCGAGCAGCTCGTCCACGGACGCCCCGTGGATGTCGTCCTCGGAGAAATCGCCGGCCTTGGCGCCCGTTCCCGAGGATTCGCGGAGGCGGAGCAGGAGCTTCTCCAGTCGCTCCGCGGCGGCCTCGTACTCGGAGGCGTCGCCCGCGGCGGCCGACATGCTGGCCTCCAGGCGGTCGATCTCCTCGGCGAGCGAGCCCACCGGGGACGCCCCGGCCACCGGGATCTCCTCGAGCAGGTATCCGGCGACCGCTGCGGGCGTCGGGTAGTCGAAGACGAGCGTCGCGGGCAGCCGCAGGCCGCTGACGGCGTTGAGCCGGTTGCGCAGTTCCACGGCCGAGAGCGAGTCGAACCCGAGCTCGTTGAACGCACGGGTCTGGTCGACCGCCTCGTGCCCGGAGTGTCCGAGGACGGCCGCGACCTCACCCCGTACGAGGTCGACCAGCGCCTGCTCGCGTTCGGCGCCGGCGAGAGCGGCGAGCCGCTGGGCGAGCGGGGCCGGTCCCTCCGTGCCCGCGCCACCGGCGGCCGCGGCGGTTGCCCGTCGCGCCGTCACCCGTACGAGGCCGCGCAGCAGCGGCGGCAGGTTCTCGCCGAGGGCCCGCAGGGCGGTGGTGTCGAAGCGGACCGGAGCCAGCAGGTTGCGGTCCTCCGCGACGGCCGCGTCGAACAGTGCCATGCCCTCGGCCTCGGACATGGGGGTCACCCCGCCCTTGGCGACGCGCTTGCGGTCGGCCTCGTCGAGGTGGCCGATCATGCCGTGGTCCCACAGGCCCCAGGCGAGCGAGGTCGCCGGCAGCCCGGCCGCGCGGCGGTGCTGGGCGAGCGCGTTGAGGAACGCGTTGCCGGCGGCGTAGTTGGCCTGTCCGGGCGGGCCGAGGATGCCCGAGACGGAGGAGTAGAGGATGAAGGCGCTCAGGTCCAGCCCGGCCGTCAGCTCGTGGAGGTTCCACGCCGCGTCGATCTTCGGCTGGAGGACGGCGTCCAGCTGGTCGCCGGTCATCGACACGATGATGCTGTCGTCCAGGACACCGGCGGTGTGCACCACCGCGGTCAGCGGGTGCTCGGCCGGCACTCCGGCCAGCAGCTGCGCCACCGCGCCCCGGTCGACCACGTCGCAGGCCGCGAAGGTGACGTGCGCACCGAGGCCGGTCAGTTCGGCCTCGAGCTCGGCCGCGCCGGGCGCCTTCGCACCGCGCCGGCTCACCAGCAGCAGGTGCCGTACGCCCTGCTCGGCCACCAGGTGGCGGGCGAGCAGCACGCCGAGGCCGCCGGTCGCGCCGGTCACGAGCACCGTCCCCTCGGAATCCCAGGGGGTGGACTGCGCGGCGGGGGCCGTCTCCACCTTGGCGAGCCGCGGGGCGCGGGCTTCCCCGTCGCGGATCACGAGCTCGTGCTCGCCGGTCGCGAGCGCGGCCGGCAGGAGCCGCCGGGACGCGTCGGTGCCGTCCAGGTCGATCTGGGCGAAGCGGCCGGGGTTCTCGGTGCTCGCGGAGCGGAACAGGCCCCAGGCACCGGAGAGTACGAGGCCCTCCAGCCCGGCCGCGGCGTCGGCGGCCACGGCGTCGCTGGTCACCAGCACCAGCCGGGACGACTCGAACCGCCGGTCCGCGATCCACGCCTGGGCCAGTTCGAGGGCCCGGTGCGTGGTGGCACGGGCGATCCCACCGAGGTCGGCGCCGCTGGCGCCGTCCGCGGAGGCGGACAGCGGGAGGAGCACCACGGACGGTACCTGCTCGCCCGCGTCCACGGCGGCCCGCAGGGCGGGCAGGTCGGCGTGGGCGCGCAGGGCGCCGGCCGGGTCCAGCACGGCCCCGATGCCGAGGCCGTCGGTGCCGAGGACCGCCCAGGTGGCCAGGTCGGTGTCCGTGGCGACGGCTCCGCCGGCCGGCGTCCACTCGACGCGGAACAGCGACTCGTGGTGGGTGACACCGGCGCTGCGCAGCATGTCGGCGGACACCTCGCGGGAGAGCAGCGCCCCGACCGTGGCGACCGGCGTGCCCACCGGGTCGGTGATGGCGAGGGACACCTCGTCCAGCCCGGTTTCCGCGGTCGTACGGGTCAGCCGCACCCGCAGTGCGGTGGCGCCCGTGGTGTGCACGGCGACCCCGGACCAGGAGAACGGCAGGCCCGGCTTCCCGTCGGCCTCCGCGACACCCGGCAGCAGGACGTGCAGGGACGCGTCGAGGAGGGCGGGGTGCAGGGTGAAGCGGCCGGCGTCGGCGCGCTGCGCGTCGGGCAGCGCGATCTCGGCGAACAGTTCCCCGTCGGAGGACCGCCAGGCGCGGGTCAGGCCCTGGAAGGCGGGCCCGTAACCGTAGCCCTGGTCGACCAGGCGCCCGTACACATCGGCCAGGTCGATCTCCATCGCACCGGCGGGCGGCCAGGCGGCGGAGAGCGGCGCGGTGGGCGCCGGGACCGAGCCGGTGGCCAGGATGCCGTTGGCGTGCTGGGTCCAGGTCTGGTCCTCACCGTCGGCCCGGGAGAAGATGCCCAGCTCACGGCGGCCGGAAGCGTCGGCTCCGGCAACGGTGATCTGGAGCTGTACGCCTCCCCGCTCCGGCAGCACCAGCGGTGCGGCGAGCGTGAGTTCCTCGACGGAGTCACAGCCGACCTGGTCACCGGCGCGGACGGCCAGCTCCACGAAGGCGGTGCCGGGGAGCAGGACGGTACCGAAGACGGCGTGGTCCGCCAGCCAGGGGTGCGACTGGAGCGACAGCCGCCCGGTGAGCACCGCACCTTCGCCGTGGGCGAGCTCGACGGCGGCACCGAGCAGCGGGTGCCCGGCCTCGTCGAGCCCGGCCGAGGTGACGTCACCGGTGGCGGCCGGGGGCAGCAGCCAGTAGGAGTCCTGGTGGAAGGCGTAGGTGGGGAGGTCGACGCGCCGGGCGCCGGAGCCTTCGTAGTACGCAGTCCAGTCGACCGGGACGCCCCGGGTGAACAGCCGGCCGAGGGAGGCGATCAGCTGCTCGGCCTCGGGACGGCCCTTGCGGAGGGCGGGGACCGTGACGGCCGTCTCGGTGACCTCGGCCGCCAGGGCGGACAGGACACCGTCGGGGCCGAGTTCCAGCAGGGACTCGACGCCCTGGGCCTCGAGGGCGGCAACCGCGTCGGCGAAGCGGACCGGGCGGCGCACGTGGTCGACCCAGTAGTCGACCGACGTCAGCTCCTCGGCCGACGCCGCCTGACCCGTCACCGTGGAAACGAACGGGATCTGCGGAGCGTTGAACGTCAGCCCGGCAACAACCTGGCGGAAGTCCTCCAGCATCGGCTCCATCAGCGGCGAGTGGAACGCGTGGCTGACGGACAGCTGCTTGAACTTCACGCCCAGCGAGCCCGCGATCTCCAGGACCTCGGCCTCAACACCCGCCAGAACCACGGACGTCGGACCGTTGACCGCGGCGATCCCGACGGTCGCCTCGCGGCCTACGAGCAGCGGAAGAACCCGCTCCTCCGACGCCTGCACGGCGACCATCGCACCACCCGCGGGCAGCGCCTGCATCAGCCGACCACGCGCCGACACCAGCGCCGCAGCGTCCTCAAGTGACAGGACACCGGAGACGTGCGCAGCGGCGATCTCACCGATCGAATGACCGGACACGACCTCGGGCTTCACACCCCACGACTCGACGAGCCGGTAGAGCGCGACCTCAAGGGCGAACAGAGCCGGCTGCGTGTTCCCGGTCTCGTCCAGGCCCTCACCCGAGAAGATCACCTCTCGCAGCGAACCGTCCAGGTGGGACAGCACCTCGTCGAAAGCGCTCGCGAAAGCGGGGAAGGCCTCGTACAGCTCACGGCCCATACCGGCCCGCTGAGCACCCTGACCCGTGAAGAGCACACCGAGTCGACCGGACCCGGCCACACCCTCGACGACCTCGTCACCGACGACAACCGCCCGGTGCTCGAACAGCGACCGCGAGGCCACCAGCGAGGCACCGATGTCCACCGGCCGGGCGTCCGAACCGGCCACGAACTCCCGCAGCCGAGCGATCTGGCCCTTCAGTGCACCGGCCGTACGGCCGCTGACGACGAGCGGGGCGACAGCCGGGGCGACACCCTCGGCCACCGGCTCCTCGACCTCCGGAGCCTGCTCCAGCACCACGTGTGCGTTCGTCCCGCTCACGCCGAACGACGAGACCGCCGAGCGGCGCGGACGGCCGGTCTCCGGCCACTCCCTCGCCTCCGTGACGAGCTCCACTTCACCCGCCGACCAGTCGATCATCGGGGAGGGCTCGTCCGCGTGCAGTGTCTTCGGCACGACGCCGTGCTGCATGGCCAGGACCATCTTGATGATTCCGGCCGCGCCCGCCGCGTGCTGCGTGTGCCCGATGTTGGACTTGACCGAGCCCAGCAGCAGGGGCTGCCCCTCCGGACGCTCCTGGCCGTAGGTCGCGAGCAGCGCCTCCCCCTCGATCGGGTCGCCCAGCCGGGTACCCGTACCGTGCGCCTCCACCACGTCCACGTCCGCCGCCGTCAGGCCGGCTCCGGCCAGCGCCTGGCGGATCACCCGCTGCTGCGAGGGGCCGTTGGGGGCCATGAGGCCGTTGGACGCGCCGTCCTGGTTGACGGCCGTACCCCGTACGACCGCGAGCACCTTGTGCCCGTTGCGCCGGGCGTCCGAGAGCCGCTCGACCAGCAGCACGCCGACGCCCTCGGCCCAGCCGGTGCCGTCCGCATCGGCCGAGAAGGCCTTGCAGCGCCCGTCCGGGGCCAGACCGCGCTGCCGGCTGAACTCCACGAAGAGGGTGGGCGTGGACATGAGCAGTGCGCCACCCGCCAGGGCCAGGTCGCATTCGCCCGAGCGCAGGGCCTGCGCCGCGAGGTGCAGCGAGACCAGGGAGGACGAGCAGGCGGTGTCGAGCGTGATCGCCGGGCCGGTGAGGCCCAGGTGGTACGAAATGCGGCCGGAGGCGATGCTGTTGGCGCTGCCGGTCAGCAACTGGCCCTCGAAGGTGGGGACCTGGGCGAGCACGCCGCCGTGGTCCTGGCCGCTGACGCCGACGAACACGCCGGTCTGGCTGCCGCGCAGCGAGACGGGGTCGATGCCCGCCCGCTCGATGCTCTCCCAGACGGTCTCCAGGAGCATCCGCTGCTGCGGGTCCATGCCGAGCGCCTCGCGCGGCGAGATCCCGAAGAGGGCGGGGTCGAAGCGGTCGACGCCGTCGACGAAGCCGCCTTCGCGGGCGTAGCTCTTGCCCTTCGCCTCCGGGTCGGGGTCGTAGATGCCGTCGACGTCCCAGCCGCGGTCGGTGGGGAAGCCGCCGATGGCGTCCACTTCGTCCGTGACGATGCGCCACAGGTCTTCGGGCGAGGTGACACCGCCGGGCAGCCGGCAGGCCATGCCGACGATGGCGATCGGGTCGTCGTCCACGACGGCCGTGGCCCTCGGGGCGGGGGTGGGGGCGGTCCCGGTCCCGGCGAGTTCGCCGCGCAGGAAGCGGGCGATGTCCGCCGGCGTCGGGTAGTCGAAGATCAGGGCCGCGGGCAGGCGCAGACCGGTGGCGCCGTTCAGTTCGTTGCGCAGCTCGACCGCCGTGAGGGAGTCGAAGCCGAGCTCCTTGAAGGCGCGGTCCTGGCCGATGGCCGCGAGGTCGCTGTGACCCAGTACGGCCGCCACGTGGCCGCGTACGAAGTCGATGAGGACCCGCTCGCTCTCGGCGTCGCCGAGCCCGGCGAGCTGCTGGGCCAGCGCGTTGGCGGCGGTGCTGTCGGTGCCGGCCGAGGCGGCCTTGCGCCGGGGGGCGCCGCGTACGAGACCGCGCAGCAGCGCGGGCAGTCCGTCGCCCAGGGAACGCAGGACGGACAGGTCCAGGCGGGTGGGCAGGGCCCAGGCGAGCCCGGAGCCGACGACGGTGTCGAAGAGCTCCATGCCGTCGGCCTCGGCCAGCGGCAGCATGCCGGCGCGGGCGATCCGGTCCACGTCGTTCTGGGACAGGCTGTCGGTGATACCGCCGGTCTGCGCCCACAGACCCCAGGCGAGCGCGGTCGCGGGGAGCCCGGCGGCACGGCGGTGACGGGCGAGCTCGTCGAGGAAGGCGTTGGCGGCGGAGTAGTTGGCCTGGCCGGGGCCGCCGAAGGTCGCGGCGGAGGAGGAGTAAAGGACGAAGGCCGTGAGGTCCAGGTCCTCGGTGAGCTCGTGGAGGTTCCACGCGGCGTCGACCTTGGGCCGCAGGACGCGGTCGAGCTGCTGCGCCGTCAGGGTCGCGGCGATGCCGTCGTCGAGTACGCCCGCGGTGTGGACGACGCCCTTCAGGGGCTGTTCGGCGGGGACGGAGGCGAGCAGCGCGGCGAGCGCGTCGCGGTCGGCGACATCGCAGGCGGCGAAGGTGACGTGCGCGCCGAGCGCGGTCAGTTCGGTCTCCAGCTCGGCCGCGCCCGGAGCCTGGCCGCCGCGCCGGCTGACGAGCAGGAGGTTGCGTACGCCGTGCTCGGTGACGAGGTGGCGGGAGAGCAGGGTGCCCAGGTCGCCGGTCGCGCCGGTGATCAGCACGGTGCCTTCGGGGCCGAAGGCCGGCTGCGGGGAGTCGCCGTCGGCCGGTGCCGGGAGGGCCAGGCGGGCGAGGCGCGGGGCGAAGGCGGCGCCGTCGCGCAGGGCCAGCTCGGGCTCGCCCGTGGCGAGGGCGGCGGCGATCGCCTCGGCCTGTGCGTCCGCAGCGCCCGCGGTGTCCACGGCGTCCGTGGGGTCGAGGTCGAGGAGGACGAAGCGACCGGGGTTCTCGTTCTGCGCGGTCCGCAGGAGACCCCGTACGCCGGCCAGGGCCAGATCGCCGGGCTGGTCGGAGTCGGGCGATACGGCACCCCGGGTCAGCACGACGAGCCGGGAGTCCTCGTACCGCTCGTCGCCCAGCCACTTCTGTACGAGCTCCAGCGCACCCAGCGTCGCGGCGCGCAGGGCGGCCGCCGGGTCGGACGTCTCCGGCGGGGTGAGTGGCGCGAGGAGCACGGCGGGCACCTCGGCGGATCCGTCCTCGAGCGCCGGCCAGCCCGTCGGCTCACCCAGTCCGGTGAGGCCGGGGAACCCGGCGTCCGCGAGGACCGCCCAGGTGTCGGTCGCCGGCACGGTCGGCGTGGTCGGCACGGGGGTCCAGGCGAGGTGGAAGAGGGCGTCGTTGCCGGTCTTCCCGGCGTTGCGCAGCGCCTCGGCGGAGATGGCCCGGGACAGCAGGGATTCGACGGTGACGACGGGGGCGCCCGTGCCGTCCGAGGCGACCAGCCGGAGCGTGTCGGCTCCGGTCAGGGTCAGCCGTACGCGCAGCACGGAGGCTCCGGCGCCGTGGACGGTGAGACCGGACCAGGAGAACGGCAGTCCGCCCTGGCGGTCGTCGTCGACCACGCCGCGCAGCAGCGGGTGGAGGGCCGCGTCGAGGAGCGCCGGGTGCAGGGCGAACTGGGCGGCGTCGGTGCGCTGCTCGTCGGGCAGGGCGACTTCGGCGTAGATCTCGCCGTCGGGCGACCGCCAGGCGCGGCGCAGGCCCTGGAAAGCGGGACCGTATCCGTGTCCCTGCTCGGTGAGCCGCTCGTACGCGCCCTCGACGTCGACCTCGGTCGCACCGGCCGGGGGCCACACGAGCAGCCCGGCGGGCGCGGGGACGCCGGCGTTCACCAGGCTGCCGGTGGCGTGCTGGGTCCAGGGCTGGTCCTCGCCGTCGGGGCGGGAGTGCACGGCGATCGCACGACGGCCGGAGGCGTCGGGTCCGCCGACGGTCAGCTGGAGCTGAACGGCACCGCGCTCGGGCAGGACGAGAGGCGCGGCGAGGGTGAGCTCCTCGAGGGTGTCGCAGCCGACGCGGTCGCCGGCCTGGGTGGCGAGCTCGACGAAGGCCGTGCCCGGCAGCAGCACCGTGTCGAGGATGGCGTGGTCGGCCAGCCAGGGGTGGGTCTGGCGGGAGAGCCGTCCGGTGAGGATCAGGCCCTCGCCGTCGGCGAGCTCGACGGCGGCGCCGAGCAGCGGGTGGCCCGCGGCCGAGAGACCGGCGGAGGACACGTCGCCCATGCCGGTGGTCGGCATGAGCCAGTAGCGCTCGTGCTGGAAGGCGTAGGTGGGGAGGTCGACGCGCCGGGCGCCGGAGCCTTCGTAGTACGCAGTCCAGTCGACCGGGACGCCGGTGACGAACAGCCGG
>NZ_JBIVKT010000029.1:0-28572 GCF_044750905.1 Streptomyces sp. NPDC088762 | reverse complement strand
CCCGCTTCGACATGTTCAGGGTGGTTGCGCGCTCGTCCTGCGGGGACACTCCGGCGTGTCCCCACCCCAAGCCCCACTCCGGCCCCACCCGGGCCGGGGGTCGCAATCCACTCCCCCGTGCACCGGGCCGGTGCCTGTTGCCTGCTGGTGGAGCGGGGGCACGCCGGGACGTCCCCGCAGGACGAGCGCGCAACCACGCTTATGTGTCGAAGCGGGCCTTAGTGCGCGAGCCGAGGAGACGTCCCGGAGGGACCCCGCGACCCCGACCGGCAGTCAGGACCCCGCCCGGGGACACCACCCCAGCCCCGCCGGCGTTTGAGGCGAACCGCACCCCGCCCGGGGATCGGGGCACCGCCCCAGGGGCACCCCCCAGCCCCGCCGGGGGGACGGGGCGGAGCCACGGTAGCGGCGCTCAGGCAGGAGGGGACGGCCCCCGCCGGGAGGCCAGGGGTCAGGCCGATTCCACGCGCTTCTTCAGGCCCGCCAAGGCCCGATCGATGATCACCTTCTCGGCCTTCCGCTTGATCATGCCGAGCATGGGGATCTTCACGTCCACCGTCAGCGAGTAAGTGACCTCGGTGCGCTTGCCCCCCGCCACCGGGGCCAGCCGGTAGGACCCGTCCAGCTGTCGCAGCATCTGCGACTTGTCCAGGGTCCAGCTGACCTCGTCCGCACCCTTCCAGGTGTACGCGAGGGTGTGGTCGTCCTTGATCGCGCCCGCGTCGAGCAGCAGCCGGACCATCGAGGCGCGGCCCTCGGCGTCGGTGGCCAGCACCTCGGCCTCCTTCACCTCGCCGGTCCACTCCGGGTAGCGGGCGAAGTCGGCGATCACGGCCATCACGTCGGCCGGCGAAGCCTCGATCGTGATGCTTGAGCTGGTGTGTTCCGCCATCGCGGTCGATCCTCCGGGGAGTATTCGAGGAAATGTGCGGCCTCCGGCCGCCGCTCGAAGGCTACCGTGCGTGCGGAGGTCACCACTCCAGGGCCCAGGGCCTGCCGGTCGCCGCGAAGTGGCCGACGTTCACGCACTCCGTGTTCCCGATCCGCATCCGCCGCGCCAGCGGCTGGTGCACGTGTCCGAAGAGCGCGTACCGCGGCCTGGTCCGCCGGATGGCGGCGAGCAGGGCCTCGCTGCCCCGCTCGAAGCGCCGCGCCACCGTGTCGTAGCAGAGCTCCGGCACCTCGGGCGGGATGTGCGAGCACAGTACGTCGACCTCCCCCAGGGCCTCCACCTTGGCGGCGTACTCCTCCGGGGAGATCTCGTAGGGCGTCCGCATCGGCGAGGGCAGCCCGCCGCCGACGAAGCCGAAGACCCGGCCGCCGATCTCCACGCGCTGCCCGTCGAGGACGGTGACGCCGGGGCGGTCGTCGGCGTATTCGGGCCACAGGTGCGGCATGTCGACGTTGCCGTAGGTCGCGTACGTGGGGCTGGGGAAGGCGGCGAACATCTCGGCGTACTGGCGGCGCACCGCGCCCTCGATCAGCCGTTCCCGGTCCAGGCCGTCCCACAGCCGCCGCCCCAGGGCGTGGGCCTCCTCGAAGCGGCGTGCGGTGCGCAGTTCCACGATCAGGTCGGCGTTCTCGACGCCGAAGAGGTCGGGGAAGATCCCGCGCGAGTGGTCGGCGTAGTCGAGGAAGAGGACCAGGTCGCCGAGGCAGATCAGCGCGTCGGCGCCGTCCCCTGCCCTGGCGAGGGCCTCGGTGTTGCCGTGTACGTCGCTCACGACGTGAACCCGTGTGCTGCCAGCCATGCGGTTCACCCTAGGGGCGCCTGGCCACGGAGGGGTAGTACGGGTGGCGGAGGCGGCCGGACCTGCGGTTACTTCCGAGTCGCGAGCGGGGTCGACTAGGGTCGACGCGGTATGGCTGCGTCATGTGACGCAGGGAACATCTGGCCGGTTCCCTCTATCGGGAACCCACTACCGGTGGGTAACGTCCGGTCGGTCCACACGGTGGCGATGGCGCCCAGAGGAGCAGCAGTCTTGCGCGAGTTCAGCCTTCCGGCCCTGTACGAGGTCCCGTCGGACGGGAACCTGACGGATCTCATCCGCCGCAATGCCGCTCAGCATCCAGACACCGCCGTCATGAGCCGCAAGGTCGACGGCCGGTGGCAGGACGTGACCGCGACGGAGTTCCTCGCCGAGGTCCGGGCCACGGCCAAGGGCCTGATCGCGGCCGGCGTCCGCCCCGGCGACCGGGTCGCCCTCATCTCCCGCACCCGCTACGAGTGGGTGCTGATCGACTTCGCGATCTGGACGGCGGGCGGCGTCACCGTCCCGGTGTACGAGACCAGCTCCCCCGAGCAGATCCAGTGGATCCTGGGCGACTCCGGCGCCGTCGCCGCGATCGTCGAGAGCCCCGGGCACAGCGCGGCCGTGGCCTCGCTGCGCGACCGGCTGCCGGAGCTGCGCGAGGTCTGGGAGATCGAGCAGGGCGCCCTCGACACGCTCAGGAGCGCGGGCGCTGAGATCAGCGACGCCGAGGTCGAGGAGCGCAGCAGCCTCGCCAACGCCGACGACCCGGCCACCATCGTCTACACCTCGGGCACCACCGGCCGTCCCAAGGGCTGCGTGCTGACCCACCGCAACTTCTTCGCCGAGTGCGGGAACGTGGTGGAGCGCCTGAGCCCGCTCTTCCGCACCGGCGAGTGCTCCGTGCTGCTCTTCCTGCCGGCCGCCCACGTCTTCGGCCGCCTGGTGGAGGTGGCGTCCGTCCTGGCGCCGATCCGCCTGGGCTGCGTACCGGACATCAAGAACCTGACCGACGAGCTGGCCTCCTTCAAGCCGACGCTGATCCTCGGTGTGCCGCGCGTCTTCGAGAAGGTCTACAACTCGGCGCGCGCCAAGGCGCAGGCCGACGGCAAGGGCAGGATCTTCGACGCGGCGGCCGAGACGGCGATCGCGTACAGCCGCGCGCTGGACGCCCCGGGCGGCCCTTCCTTCGGCCTGAAGCTGAAGCACAAGCTGTTCTCCAAGCTGGTCTACAGCAAGCTGCACACGGTCCTCGGCGGCCGCGGCGAGTACGCGATCTCGGGCGGCGCCCCGCTGGGCGAGCGCCTCGGGCACTTCTTCCGCGGCATCGGCTTCACCGTGCTGGAGGGCTACGGCCTGACCGAGTCCTGCGCGGCCACGGCCTTCAACCCGTGGGACAAGACGAAGATCGGCACGGTCGGCCAGCCGCTGCCGGGCTCGGTGGTGCGCATCGCGGACGACGGCGAAGTGCTGCTGCACGGCGAGCACGTCTTCCAGGGCTACTGGAAGAACGAGACGGCGACCGCCGAGGCGCTGACCGACGGCTGGTTCCACACCGGCGACGTCGGCACCCTCGACGAGGACGGCTACCTCGCGATCACCGGACGCAAGAAGGAACTCATCGTCACCGCGGGCGGCAAGAACGTGGCCCCGGCGGTGATCGAGGACCGCATCCGCGCCCACGCGCTGGTGGCGGAATGCATGGTGGTGGGCGACGGGCGGCCGTTCGTGGCGGCGCTGGTCACCATCGACGAGGAGTTCCTGGGCCGCTGGGCCGCGGAGAACGGCAAGCCGGCCGGTGTGACGGCGGCGGAGCTGCGGGAGGACGCGGAGCTCATCGCCGCCGTCCAGAAGGCCGTCGACGACGGCAACGCGGCGGTTTCCAAGGCGGAATCGGTGCGGAAATTCCGCATTCTTCCCTCCCAGTTCACGGAGGAGTCGGGCCACATCACGCCGTCGCTCAAGCTGAAGCGCAATGTGGTGGCGAAGGACTTCGCGGACGAGATCGAGGCGCTCTACCGCGCCTGACCGGACAGGTCCGCCGCGAGGATCCGCTCCATGTTCCGCTCGGCGAGGGCCGTGATGGTCACGAACGGATTCACGCCGAGCGAGCCGGGCACCAGGGAGCCGTCGACGACGTAGAGCCCCTGGTACCCCTTCGCCCGCCCGTACGCGTCCGTCGCCTGCCCGAGGACGCAGCCGCCGAGCGGGTGGTAGGTGAAGTTGTCGGCGAAGGCCTTGTTGTCACCGAACAGGTCGTGCCGGTAGACGGTGACGTTCCTCCGGTTGATGCGGTCGAAGAGGCATCGGGCCGCGTCGACGGACGGGGTGTTCTGGTCCCTGGTCCAGCGCAGCCGGGCCGAGTCGGTGGCGGCGTCGTAGACGAAGTGCCCCCGCTCGGGATTCTTCGTGATGGCCAGGTACATCGAGATCCAGTGCTCCAGCCCCATGGGCAGCGGGGCGATCTCGGCGAAGACCGGGTTGGCCGCGTTGTCCCAGTCGTCGATGCCCAGGGCCGGCATGGTCGCCTGGTGGGCGCCGACGGTGTCCCACAGGTGGTTGGCGCGGGCGGTCATGACGTTGCCGTTGGGGCCCCACCCCTGCCCCACCCGGTCGCTCAGCGCGGGCAGCGTCCCGGTCTCGCGGGCCCGCAGCAGGATCTCGGTGGTCCCCAGGCTCCCGGCCCCGAGGAACAACTGCCGGCAGCCGAGCTCGCGGACCTGCGTGACCCTCCCGGTGACATCACTGGTCCGGACGGTCAGCACGTACCCCCCGCCCGGATCGGCCCTGACCCCGACCACCCGCTGCATCGTCTCGATGGTGACGTTCCCGGTGCCGATCGCCGCGGCCAGGTAGGTCTTGTCGACGCTCTTCTTGCCGTGGTTGTTGCCGTAGATCACCTCACCGGCGAGCGCCGACTTGACGGCGGTTCCGGCCGCCTCGCGCTTCATGTACTCGAAGTCGTAGACGTTCGGCACGAACACGGTCTTCAGCCCGGTGTTCTGGGCGTGCTTGCGCGAGACCCGCGCGAACCGGTACCACTCCGTGGACTCGAACCAGCCCGGATCGATGTCGTTCACGCCGAGCATGGAGCGGGCGCGCGGGAAGTAGGTGCCGTACATCTCGTCGGCGTCCACCCCCGGAAACACCTCGGCGAAATAGGACCTCCTCGGTGTGGGCGCCATCCCTCCGTTGACGAGCGACCCTCCGCCCACCCCGCGGCCCACGTACACCGACATGTCCCCGTGGTTCACCCGGTCCAGCACACCGGGGTACGGGCTGATGTCGCGGTTGACCACGTCGAGCCAGAGGAACTGCGCCAGCGGCGCCTCGGTGCGCGTACGGAACCACATGGACCGCTGGTCCGGAGCGGAGGTGGAGGGAAAGACCTTCCCGTCGGCCCCGGGAGTGTCCCAGAGCCGCCCCATCTCGAGCACGACGGTCCGTACCCCGGCCTGCCCGAGCCGCAGCGCGGCAACGGCGGACCCGTACCCGGACCCGACGACGATGGCGGGGGCGTACTGGGCCGCGGCCGGCTCGGCGGCGGATGCGGAGGAGAGCCCGATCCGGGTGAACCCGAGGGCGGCGGCGGTCTGGAGGGCGCCGATGCCAAGTATGTGACGGCGCGTCAGCTTCGATGTCATGCGCGCATCATGAGCGGAATCCGGCCGTCCAGCCATACTCCGCCTTGACAGACTCCTGAGAGACAGTCAGGCGTGGCGGCCCGCGCGAGGGCCGCCGGCGTCCCTACAACAACTCCCGCAACCGCCCGGCCAGCAGGTCCCACCGCCACCGCTCCTCGACCCAGGCCCGCCCCGCGGTCCCCATCCGTTCCCGCAGGGCCGGGTCCAGCAGGAGGGTCACCACGCGGTCGGCCGCGTCCTGCGGCGAACCGCCCCGCACGACCCAGCCCGTCTCGCCGTCCAGCACCGCGTCCGGCGCCCCGCCGGAGTCGCCCGCGACCACCGGCAGGCCCGTCGCCGAAGCCTCCAGGTAGACGATGCCGAGGCCCTCCACGTCCAGCCCGCCCCGGCGGGTCCGGCACGGCATGGCGAAGACGTCCCCCGCCCCGTAGTGCGCGGGCAGCTCCGCCCACGGAACCGCCCCCGTGAACCGTACGGACGCCGCCACCCCCCTGGCCGCGGCCAGCGCCCGCAGATCCGCCTCGTACGGCCCGCCGCCGACGATCAGCAGCACCGCGTCCGGCACCGCCGCCAGGATCCTCGGCATCGCCTCGATCAGCGTGTCCTGCCCCTTCCGCGGCACCAGCCGCGAGACGCACACCACCACCGGCCGGTCCGTCAGCCCCAGCCGGGCCCGGACCTCCGCCCCGCCCGACTCCGGGTGGAAGGTCTTCTCGTCAACCCCCGGCGGGAGTTGCACCATCCGGGCCGCCGCCCGCTCCGTCACCGCCGAGGCGATCCGCGAGCGCGTGTACTCCCCCAGGTAGGTCAGCGTGTCCGTACCCTCGCCGATCCGCCGCAGCAGCTGCCGCGCGGCCGGCAGCTGGGCCCAGCCCGCCTCGTGCCCGTGGGTGGTGGCCACGATCCGCCGCGCCCCCGCCCGCCGCAGTGCCGGACCCATCAGCCCGAGCGGGGCCGCCGCCCCGAACCACACCGACTCGCAGCCGTGTTCGCGCAGCAGGGCCACCGCCCTCGACGTCACGCGCGGCGTCGGCAGCAGCATCGTCGTACGGTCGCGCACCACGGGGAACGGCTGCTCGGCGTCGAAGGCGGCCGTCGCCTCGCGTCCTTCCTCACCCCGCTTCCAGGTGGAGGCGTAGACGACGACCCGGTCGGGATCCAGCCTCAGCGCCATGTTGTGCAGGAAGGCCTGGATGCCGCCCGGTCGCGGCGGGAAGTCATTGGTCACGATCAGCGTCTTGTGCATCGCCAGCCGACGATACCGTCCGCCCGGGCCGGCTGCTCAGGCCCTCCCCACCCGGGGGCGGCCGGGCCGACCGGTGCTCACCTCAGGTCGCGGATCAGCATCTCCCGCCACAGCGACGTCAGCTCCGCCCGGTCCACGCCCAGCGTCTGCTCCAGCGCCGTGCCGAGCGGCTCGCGGCCCACCCGCTCGTACAGGTCCACCAGCGCCGCGTCGCCCCACTTCTCCGCGATCAGCCGGCAGGCCAGCCAGGAGCCCTCGTACGCCCGGGCCAGCGCGTCGGGGTCGCCGCCGAAGGCGAAGGCCTCCGTGTCCGGCAGGGCGGCCGGCACCTCGCCGCGCCGTACGGCCCGGGCCAGCGCGGGGGCGCCCTGCTCAGGGGTGGTGGAAGTGCCCCGGTATGCCGCCCAGTCCGCGAAGCCCTCGGAGAGCCACAGCGGCGTCGTCGCGGTGGTCGCCGCCCGGGTGGCCACGTGGGTGACCTCGTGGGTCAGGACGACCCGCCGGCCCTCCTCCCCCAGCTGGGCCCAGCCCTCGGGGTTGACCACCACCCGGTCCGCTGGCGCGGGCCCGGCCCCCACATGGCCGGTGGTGACGGCGCCCAGCCCCCGGTAGGTGTCGGCCGGCCGCCCCAGCAGCTCCGCCATCCGGTCCAGGGACCCCGGGACCAGCACCACCACCCGCCCCGCCCACGGCCGGGGCCAGGCGGCGCTCGCGGCGGGTACCGCCCGGTCGGCCTCGTCGGCGATCGCCGCCAGGTCGGGGGCCCCTTCGCCGCCCAGCACCAGCGAGTGCGTACCCCGAACCTCGGTCACCGGCCCCTGGTCCCACAACTGCGGCAGCGCGCCCGGGGCGGGCCGGTCGGAGGTGACCCGCCACCGCGCGCCGTCCCCGCCGTCCCCGGTGGCTTCGCGTACGAGCTCGAGCCGGCGCGCCGAACCGACCGGGGCCGTGTCGTAGCCGGCCAGCCGGTAGCGCAGCTCGGCCCGCACGTCGGCCCGCGCCCCGTCCAGCCGCACCGAGGTGACCTCGTACGACCAGCCCTCCAGCGGGATCCCGGCGAGCCGCTCGGGCGGCACGCGCGACCAGTCGGCGACGGCCCGCCGGACGTCCCGGTCGGCGGTGTCGCCCAGCGGCGCCCCGCATCCGGCGAGCAGGACGCACAGCACGAGCGGCAGCACCGGCACGAGACGAAGGCGAGGGGGACGGCGACGGGCGAACACCCGCCGATCGTACGCACAGACGCCCTGCTCTCAGGGCCGGGTGACCGCCGACACCGGCATCATCCCGACCGGGTCGTACCGCACCCTGGCCCCGGGATACGGCGCGTGCACGACCTGCCCGTTCCCCACGTACATGCCGACGTGGCTGGCGTCGGAGCGGTACGTCACCAGGTCGCCCGGCCGTGCCTGCGACAGCGGCACCTGGCGTCCCGCGTGCCGCTGTGCCTGCGAGGTGCGGGGCAGCGAGACGCCGGCCTGCCGGTACGACCACACCATCAGCCCGGAGCAGTCGAAGCCGGAGGGGCCGGTGGAGCCCCACACGTACGGGCGGCCGACCGCCGCCCGGGCCGCCATCACGGCGGCCGCGGCGCGGCCGGAGGAGGCGCCGAGCGCGGGGATGTCGGGCAGCGCGTCGGGGCGGCCGCCGGAGCGCGAGGCCCGCTCGAAGTCGGCGCGTTCCTCGGACGGCATGGCGTTGAGCAGCCGCCGGGCGGCCGCGAGCTTCGCGGTGACGGCCCGCTTGTGCCGGGCCACGTCGGAGCGCAGGGCGTCGAGTTCGGCGAGTTTGAGGGAGGCCTCGCGGCGTTCCTGGCCGAGCCGGCGCTGCTCCTCGCGCAGTTCGTCGAGCTGCCGGGCCTGGCGTCCGGTCAGCCGCTCGAGTGCGGCGGCGTGTTCCAGGTACGCGTCGGGGTCCTCGGAGAGCATCAGCCCGACGGCGGGGTCGATTCCGCCGCTGCGGTACTGGGCTCCGGCGAAGGTGCCGAGGATGCCGCGCATGGTGTTGATGCGCTCCTGCCCGCGGGCGACCGCGTCCTGGGCTCGGTCGACCTCCGCCCGGAGCTTCTCGGCCTTCTCGCCCGCCTCGTTGAAGCGTTCCGTGGCCTGCTCGGCCTCCTCCAACAGCCGGTCCACCTGGGCGCGCGCGCTCCCGGACGGGTCGTGCGGGAGGCCGGGGGCCGCGCTCGCGGGTGCGCCCGTCATGGCGACCGCGGCCGTGGCAGCGGCGGCGGTGAGGACGGTGACCTTCGTGTTCCGGTCGCGACCGGCAAGGCCGGTGAGGCCGCTGAGGCCGGTCCGGCGATGGGATGCCACGTGAAACCGCTCCCTTCCGCTGTGCGGGGCCCGGGTCCGCCCCCCGTGGACGGCCGTGTGCCGGGTTCCGCGCTGGCAGACAGTAGCCGCGCCACCGGGCACCGGCCAACGACCGCCGACGGGTACGCACAGTGACGCCCCGCCGGAGACGCAGGTCACCGGCGGGGCGTGTGGTCACAGCGGGGCCGCGCAATTCGCCCGGATGGGCGGTGTACGGCGCGTCCCGGGGCGGGAGTTCACCGTGCGGGCGGGGTCCGCCGGCCGTGCGGGCGGGGTCATCCCGCCGTGCGGCCGGAGGTCAGCCGACGCGGACGCCGAACTGGAAGGGCATGTTGTCCATCGACTCGTACTTGATCCCGCCGCGCGGGTTCGAGGCGTGCAGCGTCATGTTGTTGCCCGCGTAGAGACCGACGTGGTGCAGGTCGCTGTAGAAGAAGACCAGGTCACCGGGCTGGAGCTGGCTGCGGCCGATACGGGTGCCGTCGTTCGCCTGCGTGTAGGTGGTGCGGGTGATGTTGACGCCGGCCTGCTTGTACGCCCACTGCGTCAGACCGGAGCAGTCGAACGCGCTCGGGCCGGTTGCGCCGGAGACGTACGCGCCGCCCAGCTTGGTCTTCGCGGCTTCGAGTGCGGCTCCGGCGCGGCCGGACGCCTTCACGTTGCCGAGGTCGACGCGGCTGCTGTCGCTGCGGCTGGCGCGCGACTCCTCGTCCTTGAGCGCGGCGCGCTCCTGGGCGGTGAGGCTGTTGAGCAGGGCCTGGGCCTCGGCGAGCTTCTCCTGCGAGACCTTCTTCTTCTCGCCGAGCTCCTTGCGGGTGGCGTCGAGGTCGGCGAGCTTGCCGGCGGCCTCCTGGCGCTGCTGCGCGAGGCTGCGCTGCTTGGCCTGGATCTTCTGGACCGCTTCGACCTGCTTGCCGCTCAAGTGCTCCAGGGAGGAGGCCTTGTCGAGGTAGCTGTCGGGGTCCTCGGAGAGGAGGAGCGCGAGGGAGGGGTCTATGCCGCCGTTGCGGTACTGGGCGCTGGCCATCGAACCGAGCGTGTTGCGCAGCTCGTTGAGCTCGCCCTGGCCGCGCGCGACCTGGTCCTGGAGCTGCCCGATTTCCTTTTCGAGCTTCTCCTGGCGTTCCTTGGCGCCGTTGAACTTCTCGGTCGCCTGCTCGGCCTCTTCGTAGAGGGCGTCGACCTGGGCCTTGACCTCGTCCTTGCCCGGCTTCATCGGCGCGGCGGAGGCGCCCTGGGAGGAGAGAACGACGGCCGCGGCCGCGGTGGCGGTGAGCACGGTCACACGAGCGCGGGTCGGCTGCTTGGGTCGACGGTGGGACGCCACGAAGGCGAGCTCCTTCTTCCTTGAGCCGCCGAAGAACGCAACTCGGCAGCACCTCCGCCGCCACCCCGAATGAGTGATCTACCGCACGAAGGTTTGAGCAGACCCTAGTGACCTCGCTGTGATCAGTTCAAATCCTGTCGGGAAAAAACTTGCTCCCCGACCAGCTTCTTTACCTACAGCGCACGCTCTGTGCCGGGCACTTGACGGTACGTTCCCTGGAGGCCCCACCAATTCGGGCATTACCGCCAGCAGTTACGAAACGCGCGAAAGCCGCTTCAGCAACAAGGCGGACGTCACGGGCCGCGCACCCGCCTTGGCCACCCCGTCGGCGACCTCCCGGTCCGTGGAGACCACGACCACCGGACGGCCGGGCGGCTCCGCGCGCACCAGCTGACGGATCAGCTCGTCCGCCGTCACCCCGGCCTTGGAGAACAGCACCCGCACCCCCCGCGGCGGCGCGAGCAGCACCGGGGCCGCCAGCTCCGCCCCGTCGAAGACACAGGTCATCTCCGCGCCCGTCTGCGCGGCCAGCATCGACAGCCCGCCCAGCAGCCGCAGCCGCTGCTTCTCCAGCGGCATCGTCGGATAGCCCGTCTTGGTCACGTTGTAGCCGTCGACCACCAGATGGGCCTGGGGCAGCGCCAACAGCTGGTCCAGCAGCGCGGGATCGGTCTCCGACAGCGCGCGCGCCGCGATGTCCTTCGGCGTCATCCGGCCCGGCTCCACCGCGTCCACGGTGTCCGCCGGACGCGTGTTGACGGGCGGCAGCGCCAGCTCGCGGCGCAGCCCCGCCGCCGCGTCCAGCACGGTGTCCAGCAGCAGCCGCAGCCGCATGTCCTCGATGCTGCGGCCCTCGCGGGTGGCCCGGCGCGAGGTCTCCAGCGCCGTCTCCACCTCCGCCAGCCGCGACTTGAGCCGCCGGGCCTCGCTCTCGGCGGCGGCCACCCGCGCGGCCGCCTCCCCGCGGATCCCCTCGATCTCGGAGTTCACCTTGCGCAGGGCCGCCTCGCCGCGCTTCACATCGCTGAGCGCACTGCGCAACTTGCGCTGAAGCGATTCCGCTTCCCTGCGCGTCGCCTCCAGCTCGGCCCGCACCTGCTCGCCGCCGGCGCGCTGCAGTTCCCGTACGTGTGCCAGTTCCTCGCGCAGCCGGTCCAGCTCGCGCCGGGTCTCCTCGCCGACCCGCTCGGCGTCGGCGCGCTGCGCCTCCTCGCCCGCGGCGGCGACCAGCTTGACCCACCCGGCCGGCCGCAGCACGTACGCGGCGGCCGCCACGTCCAGCGGATCGGCGGCGGCGGGCGGCGCGCCCGCCTCCAGCGCCCCGGCCAGGTCGGCCTGCGCCTCGCGCAGCTTCTCGGCGACCCGCCCGCGGAAGACGGCGTCGGTCTCGACCGCCGCGGCCATGGCGTTGCCCGCGAACTTGGCCCGCCGGGTCGGGGTGAACCGGGCGTACTGGCGCAGTTGCGCCGGGAGGTCCGCGACCGTCAGTCCGCCGAAGGCTTCCGAGACGAGCGCGACGACCCGGCGCCGCACGCCTTCCGGCAGCGGGCGGTCGAGCACCTCGGCGGCGTCGCCGGCCGCGTCGGCCGGCTCAGCGCCGCTTGCTGGCTCCACAATCCGTCACCCCTACCGTGATCTACCTGTGGGCACGGCTCCCTCAGGAGTCCGCGCCCGGCCTGTCCACGAGCTCGATCTGGTCCACCGCGTTGCACCAGCGGCAGCGGACCGACTCGATGGTCTCATTGACCACCTCGCGCTCCTCGACCTTGGGCTCCCCGGCGAGGTCCAGGTGGACGTACTCGACGACCTTCGACGAACGGGTGACGTCGAAGCGCGTGAGGTTGCCGCACAGGGTGCAGCGCCACCGGGTGGTGTCGGTCGGCAGGGGAACCGTCGTCATCGGGCCGCTCTCTCCTTCGTAGCTCTTTCAATTAAAGCCGTCCCCGCCCGTATGCGTCGGTATGTATCCGTATGCGCCCGAGATGGCGGAGCACAGGAAGCAGGGGAGACCGCAGCTCGTAACCCTACGGCCTGGCACCGCCTCAGGTGGGCCCCGTTGCGTCATGCTCTGTCACATGATCGTAAGGTGGCGGGCCGTGCGCGAGGCTGCCCGGGGACCGGTGGTCACCCATGCCCTGATCGCCGGCTGCGCGGTGGTGTTCGTACTGAGCCCGGCCTCGGGGCTCAACCCGGTCTACGGGGCGGGTGACGAGCTGCTGGCCGCCGGGACGGGGTACTTCCGGCGCTGGGGCGTGGTCCCGGTCGAGCTGTTCACGGACACCCCGCGGGCCTGGCTGACTCCGCTGACCGCGCTCTTCGTCCACGGCAGCTGGCTGCACCTGCTGGGGAACATGCTCTTCCTCTACGTCTTCGGCGCGATGGCGGAGGAACGGATGGGCCGGCCGGCGTTCCTCGTCTTCTACGTCTGCACGGGCTACGTGGCCCTGGCGGCCTACGCGGCGGCCAACGCGTCCTCCTCGCAGACCCTGGTCGGAGCCTCGGGAGCCATCTCGGCGGTGCTGGGCGCCTTCCTGTGCCTGCTGCCGCGGGCGAGGGTGACGAGCCTGTTCCCGTTCCTCTTCTTCCTGCCGCTGCGGTTCCCGGCGTGGATGGTGCTGCTGTTCTGGTTCGCCCTCCAGGGGGTGGCCGCGCACCGGGCGGGCAGCGGGCCGGGGGTGGCCTACCTGGCCCACCTGGTCGGCTTTTCGGTCGGCTTCGTCTACGCGTGGGGGCGCTACCGGCGTACGACTAGAGTGAAGCGACCAGCGACGGCCACCGAGGGAGACAGCCAGCCGTGATCACCGCGATCGTGCTCATCAAGACCAGCGTGGACCGCATCCCCGAGATCGCCGAGTCCATCGCCGCGCTGGACAGCGTCAGCGAGGTCTACTCCGTCACCGGGACGTACGACCTGATCGCGCTGGTCCGCGTGGCCCGCCACGAGAACCTGGCGGACATCATCCCGGGCCGCATCAGCAAGATCCCGGGCGTGGAGGCGACGGACACGCACGTGGCGTTCCGTACGTACTCCCAGCACGACCTGGAAGCGGCGTTCGCGATCGGCCTCGACGCGTAGCCCTCCGCCGGGCGTGCGCGTGGGTCGTCGGGGGTGCCCTTGGGGCGGGGCCCCGATCCCCGGGCCGGTGTGGTTCGCCTCAAACGCCGGCGGGGCTGGGGGGTGTCCTCCGGGCGGGGCCGGAGCGGGGCTTGGGGCGGTGCCCCGCCGGAGTGTCTCCTCGGCTCGCGCACGAAGCCCCCGCTTCGACATGTTCCAGGGGGTTGCGCGCTCGTCCTGCGGGGACACTCCGGCGTGTCCCCACCCCAACCCCCACTCCGGCCCCACCCGGGCCCGGCTGGAAATCCACACCCCCGCACACCGGACCGGGGCCTCCTGCCTGCTGGTGGAGCGGGGGCACGCCGGGACGTCCCCGCAGGACGAGCGCGCAACCACCCTGAACATGTCGAAGCGGGCCTTAGTGCGCGAGCCGAGGAGACGTCCCGGAGGGACCCCGCGACCCCGACCGGCAAACCGCTCCCGTCCGGGGACACCACCCCAGCCCCGCCGGCGTTTGAGGCGAACCGCACCCCGCCCGGGGATCGGGGCCCCGCCCCGGGGGCACCACCCAGCCCCGCCGGCGATTGAGGCGGAGCGGGCCTCAGACGGCCGGGACGCAGCGGCCCTCTTCCGTGCGGTACTGCCACTTGGCGCCGTCCGCCACGAGTTCCTTCACCGCCCGGACGAAGCGGTCCACGTGCTCGTCGGGGGTGCCGGCACCGAAGCTGACGCGGATGGCGTTGAGGGAGCGTTCGCCCGGGGCCGCCTCGGGGGCTCCGCATTCGCCCTGGGCCTGCGGTTCGCTGCCGAGCAGGGTGCGGACCAGGGGGTGGGCGCAGAAGAGGCCGTCGCGTACGCCGATGCCGTACTCGGCGGAGAGGGCGGCGGCGAAGTGGGAGCTGTTCCAGCCGTCCACCACGAAGGAGATGACGCCGACGCGCGGGGCGTCGTCCCCGAAGAGGGAGAGGATCCGGACCGCCGGGACATCGGCCAGGCCGGAGCGGACCTTGGAGATGAGGTGGCGCTCGCGGGCGACCAGCGTGTCGAAGCCCGCCTCGGAGAGGGCGCGGCAGGCGGAGGCGATCGAGTAGACGCCGATGACGTTCGGGGAGCCGGCCTCGTGGCGGGCGGCCGTGGTGTGCCACTCGACGTCGACGCCGCCGTCCTCGCGCCGGGCGACCTTGCGGGAGGCTCCGCCGCCCGCGAGGTACGGCTCGGCCTGCTGGAGCCAGTCCGCGCGCCCGGCGAGCACGCCCGAGCCGAAGGGGGCGTAGAGCTTGTGCCCGGAGAAGGCGACCCAGTCCACGTCCAGCTCCTGTACGGAGACGGGGTGGTGGGGGGCGAGCTGGGCGGCGTCCAGGACGATCCGTGCGCCGTGCGCGTGCGCGGCGGCGGCGAGCTCCTTCACCGGCCACAGCTCACCGGTGACGTTGGAGGCGCCGGTGACGCAGACCAGCGCCGGGCCGTACGGGTCGCGGTCGGCGAGCGCACGTTCCAGGGTCGCGACGGCCTCGTCGGGGGTGCGGGGGGCGTTGAGGTAGGTGACCTGCGCGTTCGTCCAGGGCAGCAGCGAGGCGTGGTGCTCGGTCTCGAAGACGAAGACCTGGCAGTCGGCGGGGAGCACGGCGGCGAGCAGGTTGAGGGAGTCGGTGGTGGACCGCGTGAAGACCACCTGGTCGCAGGGGCGGCAGTCGAGGAACTCGGCGACCGTGACGCGGCTCTGCTCGAAGAGGTCGGTGGAGAGCTGCGAGAGGTAGCCGGCGCCGCGGTGCACGCTGCCGTAGTACGGGGCGTACGCGGCGACGTCGTCCCAGACCCGCTGGAGGGCGGGGGCGCTGGCCGCGTAGTCGAGGGCCGCGTAGGTGACCTCGCCGCCGGTGACGAGGGGGACGGTGACGTCCCGGCCGAGGACGGGCAGCGGCTCGGCACAGGCGGCGGCGGTGGTGGTGGCGTCGGTGGTGGCGACAGCGGCGGCGTTCAGGGCAGCGGACATGGCGGTATCTCCCGGCAGGCAGGTCTGAATGGCTTCGGTGTGCCCGTACGCGGGTACGACTCGGCTCGGCGCCGCCGACCGGGGTACGGGAGGTCCTCGGACCGATCCGGGGTGCACGGAAGTGACCCTGATCCGAGGGTGGAAGAAGGGGCGGAGTCGCCCTATCGCATTCGCTTGCTCACGGAAAACGCTCCTCGAGAGACCAGGACCCCTGGTGTCGAGGGATCCGCGCTTGCCGTAGGCCTTGCTGCCTACGACCTGGTCATCACCCGGGGCACCCCGCCACGGAAGGAGGGTTGCCGGACAGCAAGCCGGGGCCTAAACGCTGTCACTCGTGACCTGCCGAGCATCCTGCCACATGATCCCCCGGGCGCAAGTCCCCGGTCCGCATGCTGGACCGGGGACTTGGCTCGAACACACCGCTCGGCCGCCGGCCCTCGGGGGCGGGTCAACCGCTTCCGCGGTCCCTTGGCCGGGCCCGCCGCGAGGCGCTACGCGTTGCTCGCCGCCACCCAGCGCTCCAGCGCCGCCCGCGCCGCACCCGAGTCGATCGATTGCGCCGCCCGGGCGATGCCCGCCGCGAGCTGCTCCTCCAGGGTGCCCGTCCCCGGGTCCAGCGCCACCAGGGCCGCTGCCGAGTTCAGCAGGACCGCGTCGCGGACCGGGCCCGTCTCGCCGGCCAGCAGGCGCCGGGCCACGTCCGCGTTGTACGAGGGGTCCCCGCCGCCCAGGGCGGACACGTCCACCAGGGGGATGCCCACGTCGCGCGGGTCGAAGGCCTGCTCCGAGACCTTCCCGTCGCGCACCCACCACACCCGCGAAGTCGCCGTCGTCGTCAGCTCGTCCAGGCCGTCGTCGCCGCGGAAGACCAGCGCGGAGGAACCCCGCTCGGCGAGCACGCCCGCCACGATGGGGGCCACCCGGGCGTCGGCGACGCCGGTGGCCTGGGCCCGTACCCGCGCCGGGTTGGTCAGCGGGCCGAGGAAGTTGAAGGTGGTGCGGATGCCCAGCTCCTTGCGCGCCGCCGCCACGTGACGCAGCGCCGGGTGGAACTTCACGGCGAAGCAGAAGGTGATGCCGGCTTCCTCCGCGACCCGTACGACCCGCTCCGGGGTGAGGTTGAGGTTGACGCCGAGCTTCTCCAGTACGTCCGAGGACCCGCTCGCGGAGGACGCGGCCCGGTTGCCGTGCTTGACCACCTTCGCGCCCGTACCGGCCACCACGAGAGCCGACATCGTGGAGATGTTCACGGTCTTGGCCCCGTCGCCGCCGGTGCCGACGATGTCCACCGTCCGGCCGGGCACCTCGATGAGGTTGGCGTGCTCGTACATGGCCCGTACCAGGCCGTTGATCTCCTCGACCGTCTCCCCCTTGGCCCGCAGCGCGACCGCGAAGCCGGCGATCTGGGCGTCGGTGGCCTCGCCGCGCATGATCCGGTCCATGGCCCAGGCGGTGTCCTCGGCACGCAGGTCCCGGCCGGTCAGCAGGGCGTCGAGGACGCCCGGCCAGCCACGGGCCGCCACGCTGTCGCCGCCTGCCGGGGTCACAACGTTCATGGTCCGCTCCTGTGCTGATCGAGGATTCCACGTCGAATGGGAAGGGCTTCAGCCTATCCAGCCGGGCAGACGGCAAAGAGCCCCGTCCAGACACTGGACGGGGCTCTCGCCGTGGCGACACCAGGACTGACCGAAATCAATCCCTCATGCGGTCATGCGGGTCGTGCGGGAGATCAGTGGTGGCCGTGGCCGCTCTGGATCTCCTTGTACTCCTCCACCGTGGGCTTCGGAATCTGGTTGTTCTCCGCGTAGAGGCCCTTGCTGAGCTTCGCGCGGAGCTTCTCCGAGGCCTTCACCTTGCGCTCGACGCCGTTCTCGTCGACCGTCGGGCCGATCTCGAGCGGCTTGTACTGCTCGTGCGAGGTGAGCTTGTGCAGCTGGCCCTGCGGGAGCGGCTCGTGGACCTCGACGAACTCACCGTGCGGCAGGCGCTTGATGATGCCGGTCTCGCGACCGTGCAGCACCTTGTCGTGGTCCCGGCGCTGCAGGCCAAGGCAGATCCGCTTGGTGGCGATGAAGGCGAGGACCGGGACGACGAAGAAGCCGATCCGGACGAACCAGGTGATCGAGTTGATCGACAGGTGGAAGTACTGGGCGAACATGTCGTTGCCGCCGCCGATGAGGAGCACGATGTACTCCGCGATCCAGGCGACACCGAAGGCCGTACGGGTCGGAACGTTGCGCGGACGGTCCAGGATGTGGTGCTCGCGCTTGTCCCCGGTGACCCAGGACTCGATGAACGGCCACACGGCGATCGCACCGAGCACCAGCGGGAAGAGCACCAGCGGGATGAACACACCCAGGACGAGCGTGTGGCCCCACAGGTTGATCTCCCAGCCGGGCATGGCACGGATCAGGCCTTCCGGCATACCCATGTACCAGTCGGGCTGCGCGCCGGTGGACACGTGGTCCGCGCGGTACGGGCCGAGCGCCCAGATCGGGTTGATCGAGGCGATCGCCGCGATGGCCGCGATGACACCGAAGACCAGGAAGAAGAAGCCTCCGGCCTTGGCCATGTAGACCGGCAGCAGCGGCATGCCGACGACGTTGTTGTTCGTCTTGCCGGGGCCCGCGAACTGGGTGTGCTTGTGGTAGAAGACCAGGATCAGGTGGGCCACGAGCAGGCCCATCATGATGCCGGGCAGCAGCAGGATGTGGATCGAGTAGAACCGGGCGACGAAGTCGCCGCCGGGGAACTCGCCGCCGAAGAGGAAGAACGAGATGTACGTGCCGACGATCGGCACGGACAGGATCGCGCCCTCCATGAAGCGGACACCGGTGCCCGAGAGCAGGTCGTCCGGCAGGGAGTAACCGGTGAAGCCGGTAAACATGCCGAGGACCAGCAGCAGGAAGCCGAAGATCCAGTTGACCTCGCGCGGCTTGCGGAACGCGCCGGTGAAGAAGACGCGCATCATGTGCACGACCATGCCCGCGACGAAGATCAGGGCCGCCCAGTGGTGGATCTGCCGGATGAGCAGACCGCCGCGGACGTCGAAGCTGATGTCCAGCGTCGAGGCGAAGGCCTCGGACATCTGGACGCCCTGCATCGGCACGTACGAGCCGTGGTACACGACCTCGTTCATGCTCGGGTGGAAGAACAGCGTCAGGTACACACCCGTGAGGATGATGATGATGAAGCTGTAGAGGCAGATCTCACCCAGCATGAAGGACCAGTGGTCCGGGAAGATCTTGCGCATGTTGGACTTGGCCAGGGTGTAGATGCCCAGGCGTCCGTCCGCCCAGTCCGCTACGCGCTCGCCGGCCGGCGCTTTGCGCGCCGTCTTGGACTCGGTGGCAGTGCTCATCCGCGCTCCCAGAATGCAGGACCGACGGGCTCTTCGAAGTCGCCGAGCGCTTCGAGGAAGCCTTCGTCATTCACACCGATCCGCAGCTGCGGAAGCGCGTGACCGGCCGGGCCGAAGATGACACGGGCGCCGTCGGAAAGGTCGAAGGTGGACTGGTGGCACGGGCAGAGCACGTGGTGCGTCTGCTGCTCGTACAGGCTGATCGGGCAGCCGACGTGGGTGCAGATCTTGGAGTAGGCCACGATGCCCTCGTGGGACCACTCCAGCTCCTGCTTGTCCTTGATGTCCTCCGGCTTGATGCGGACGATCATCAGGGCGGCCTTGGCGATCTGGTTCTGGAAGTCGTGCTGGTCCTCCTCCAGGCCTTCCGGCATGGCGAAGGTCAGCGAACCGACGAGAACGTCCTCGGGACGCAGCGGCTCCATCGTGTTCTGGTTGATGAGCAGCTTGCCCTTGGCCCACAGGGTCTTGCGGAGCTTGTCCTCGGGCAGCGGGCCCAGGTCGCGCATGATCACGAGGGCGGACAGCGGCAGCATGGCCAGCGCGCCCAGCATCGTGTTGCGGATCAGCGGGCGGCGGCCGATGCCGGACTCGTTCGCACCGTCCGCGAAGTCCTGCAGGACCTTGGCCTTGACGTCCGCCGGAGCGGCGATCTCGTGCCGCTCGTCGGCGACCTCCACGTCGGACATCAGGGTGCGGGCCCAGTGGACCGCGCCCGCGCCGATGCAGAAGAGGGCCGTGCCCAGGGTCAGGCCCAGGGCGAAGTTGAGCGCGCTCACCTTCCCGATGGGGAAGATGTAGACGATCTTCTCGACCGGGATGGCCACGTAGGAGGCGATGAAGCCGACGGTGGCCAGCATCGACAGCGTGAACAGCATCGCGACGGTGCGCTCGGAGCGCTTCGCCGCACGCTCGTCGATGTCCTGGATGCGCGGCTTGTGGACCGGCAGGCCCGGGTCCGCGAACGGATCGTCCGCGACCGCTACGGCACCGTGGTGCGCGTCGCCCTGCTCGCTCGGCAGGTGCTTCTCTTCGGGAATCTCTTGGCTACTCATGACTTCTTGGCCTTAGCGGTGTGGGCCGCGACCCAGACGGCGACAGCGATCAGCGCACCCAGACCGAAGATCCAGCCGAACAGACCCTCGGAGACGGGGCCGAGGCCACCGAGCTTCAGGCCGCCAGGGCTGACCGACTTCTCGCCGTTCACGTTCTGGAGGTACGCGATGATGTCCTTCTTCTGCTTCTCCGGCATCGTGCTGTCGGGGAAGGAGGGCATGTTCTGCGGGCCGGTGAGCATGGCCTCGTAGACGTGCTTCGGGTCGACGCCCTCGAGGTTGGGGGCGTACTTGCCGTTCGTCAGGGCGCCGCCCTCACCGGTGAAGTTGTGGCACTGCGCGCAGTTGTTGCGGAACAGTTCACCACCGGCGGCGATGTCGGCACCCGTCGGGTCGTACTGCTTCTCGGTCGGCGTGATCGGGCCGGCGCCGAGGGACGCGATGTACGCGGCCAGCTGGTCGATCTGCTCCTGGGAGTAGATGTTGGGCTTCTTCGGCACCTGGGCGCCGGGCTGCTGGGCGGGCATGCGGCCCGTGCTCACCTGGAAGTCGACGGCCGCGGAGCCGACGCCGACCAGGCTCGGGCCGTCAGAGGAACCCTGACCGCCGGTTCCGTGGCAGCTTGCGCAACCCACGGCGTAGAGCTTCTTGCCCTCCTCGATGGCGAGGGACTGGGCGGTTTCATCGGCCTGCGCCTTGCCCGCGGGGGCGAAGGCGGCGTACAGCCCCCCAGTGGCCGCCAGCGCGAGGAGTAGAACGACGACCGCCGCCAGCGGATGGCGTCGTCGTGCGGAGAGCTTTTTCACGGATTACCCCGGTGTCAGGATCTTCTGCGTCGGTGTTTCTGGATGGAGTGCCGGGTCGGTGCCCGGTGACGTGTTCGCTACTTGATCAGGTAGATCGTGGCGAAGAGGCCGATCCAGACGACATCGACGAAGTGCCAGTAGTAGGACACGACGATGGCCGACGTGGCCTGTTCGTGGGTGAACCTCTTGGCCGCGTACGTCCGGCCGAGGACCAGCAGGAAGGCGATGAGACCACCCGTCACGTGCATGCCGTGGAAGCCGGTGGTCAGGTAGAACACCGTTCCGTACGGGCCGGACGAGAGGGACATGCCCTCGTGCTTGACCAGCTCGGTGTACTCGAACACCTGGCCGCCAATGAAGATCGCACCCATGACGAACGTGATGATGAACCACGTCCGGAGCTTCTTCACGTCACCGCGCTCGGCGGCGAATACGCCGAGCTGGCAGGTGAGCGAGGAAAGCACCAGGATCGTCGTGTTCGTCGCCGAGAAGGGCAGATTCAAGGCCGCGGCCTGTTCTGTCCAGTACTCGGCGCCCGTCACGGATCGCAGGGTGAAGTACATCGCGAAGAGGGCCGCGAAGAACATCAGCTCGGAACTCAACCAGATGATGGTTCCGACGCTGACGAGGTTCGGCCGGTTGACCGTCGGGTGCGCGTGCCCGGTATCTACTGTCGTTGCTGTCGCCACGACCGACATTATGTCGGTCGCTTATCCCGCCCTCACCCCGGGGGGTGCCGTTCGGAGTGTCCGAGGCGTGTGCAAGGCCCGAACGGCCCATCAGATCACCCTCCGGCCGCCACTCGTGAGCCTGTCCGAACCGATGTTGACGGCGCGGCGGGAGGAGTAGCATCCCGCGCAACATCAACGTGATTCACGGAGCACGTGGAGGAACGAAATGCGGGCGACTGCGCGGGTTCTGGTCTACAGCGACGACGCGGGCACCCGGGAGCAGGTGCGGTTGGCGGCAGGGCGCAGGCCGGCCGCGGATCTGCCGCCGGTCGAGTTCCTGGAGTGCGCGACGCTGCCGGCGGTCCTGACGGCCCTGGACGCGGGCGGCATCGACGTGTGCGTGCTGGACGGCGAGGCGGTGCCGGCCGGGGGCATGGGGGTGTGCCGGCAGATCAAGGACGAGATCTTCCGTTGCCCGCCGGTGCTGCTGCTCATGGGGCGTCCGCAGGACGCCTGGCTGGCCACCTGGAGCCGCGCGGACGCGGCCGTGACCCTTCCGGTGGACCCCGTCGAGTTCCCCGAGGCCCTGGCGGGGCTGCTGCGCTCCCGGCTGGCCTCCTCCGCCGCCTGAGGCGGCCGCGGAGCGCCTGCGGAGCGCGGGGGCCCGTATGGACCCCCGTGCTCCGGTTCGTCCCGTACGGGCTCTCGTGCGGCCCCGGTTCAGACGGTCGGGCGCAGACGGGCCTGGTCGATGGTGCTGCGGCCCTCCTGGGTGCCCTTCAGGAGGGCGCTGCCGTCGCGCCATTCCTTCCAGTCCAGGTTCCAGTCGCCGAAGCCGTTGCCGAAGGGGTCCATGTCCTCGCCGATGCTGTTGACGACCTGGACGATGTCGCCTTCGGTGATGTTCTCGTAGAACCAGGCGGCGTTGCCGGTGCTCATGCCGGTGCAGCCGTGGCTGACGTTCTCGTAGCCCTGGGAGCCGACGGACCACGGCGCGGCGTGGACGTATTCACCACTCCAGGTGACGCGGGTGGCGTAGTAGACGGGCAGGTTGTAGTACTCGCTGCCGCCGATGCCGACGGTGTCGCCGCGCATCTGGACGAAGTACTGCTTGCCGAGGACCACCTTGATGCCGTTGCGGGTGGAGAAGCCGGGCTTTCCGGTGGTCACCGGAATGGTGTTGATCACTTCTCCGTTGCGCTTGAACGTGAGGTAGTGCGAGGAGGCGTCGGTGAGGACCTCGACGCGGTCGCCGATCTCCAGCTTGAGCGGCTTGGCGGCGGCCCCGTAGAGGTGGTCGGAGATCCTGACGCCTTCCAGGTTGCTCCGTACGGAGACCTCGGAGTGGGCGGGCCAGTACTCCTTGGGGCGGTAGTGGAGCTTCTTGTCGTCGACCCAGTGCCAGGCGCCCTCGACACCGGGCGGGGTCTTGACCTCCAGGCCCCGTTCGATGACGGCGCGGGCGGCCTTGTCCTTGACGGGTTCGCTGAGTTCGGCCGTGAGGGGCTGTCCGACCCCGTATTTGCCCTCGTCCGGGCCGAATTCGACCTTGAGGACCCCCTTGGCCGGGGTGGTGTCGAAGACGGCCGTGCGCTGCCCTGGGGCGCCCTTGGCGTTCTCCGTGCTGACGGTGACGGTGTAGCGGACACCGGCGGCCATGGGGACGGTGTTGTGCCACCGGTCCCCCTTGGCTGACAGTTCGCCCGCGAGGCGCCGGCCGTGGGTGTCCACGGCGGTGACGTCGGTGATGCGGCTCTCACCCCCCTTCAGCGTCACTTCGAGGGGTTTGTCGGGGTCGACGGGGCGGCCGCCGGGGGCCTGGTTGAAGGCGACCTGATCGCCCGCGTCGTACGGGCGGGCTGACAGCGGGTTGTCGCCGGACCCGCATGCGGTGGCGCCGGCACCGAGGGAGGCGACCAGCAGGGAGCAGCTGACTACCGTCCAAAGACGCGGTGAGTGCTTCATGGAGCCAACGCTATGAAAGTATGACAATTACGGCGCGCGGGGTGACTGCAAACGAGGCACGCCGGGCACGACGAGGGGCCCGGACCCCTCCGAAGAGGTGTCCGGGCCCCAGGCCGTTGCTCTGTGCAGTACTGCTGTGTGCGGTGCTGCTACTGGTTCTGGTTCTCACCGCGGTAGTACTCGTACACCCAGCCCCACAGGCCGATCACGAGGATCGGGGCCGAGAAGTACATGAGCCACCAGCCGAAGATGACGCCCATGAACGCGAGCGCACCACCGATGCCCAGCGAGAGCGGCTGCCAGCTGTGCGGGGAGAAGAACCCCAGCTCGCCCGCCTCGTCGGCGACGTCGGCCTCCTTGTTGTCCTGGGCCATCTCGTCCACGCGCTTGGCCGTGAAGGCCAGGTAGTAGCCGATCATGACGCTCAGGCCGAAGGCCAGGAAGAGCGCGGTGGTGCCGACGGGCTCCTTCGACCACACGCCGTACACGACGGCCATGACCAGGATGAAGAAGGAGAGCCAGAGGAACATCTTGCCCTGGATCTTCACTTGCCGGCCTCCTTGTCACCGGTGAGCGCCTTGGTGGCACCGGCGGTGTGGTCCTCGAGGTGGTCGAGGGCCGCGATCTCCGGGTGGTGCAGGTCGAACGCCGGGGACTCGGAGCGAATGCGCGGCAGCGTGAGGAAGTTGTGCCGCGGCGGCGGGCAGGACGTCGCCCACTCGAGCGAACGGCCGTAGCCCCACGGGTCGTCGACCTCGATCTTCTTGCCGTACTTGGCGGTCTTCCACACGTTGTACAGGAAGGGGAGCATCGACATGCCGAGCAGGAACGAGCTGATCGTCGAGACCGTGTTCAGCGCGGTGAAGCCGTCGGCCGCGAGGTAGTCCGCGTAACGACGCGGCATGCCCTCGGCACCCAGCCAGTGCTGCACCAGGAAGGTGCCGTGGAAGCCGACGAACAGCGTCCAGAAGGTGATCTTGCCGAGACGCTCGTCCAGCATCTTGCCCGTCATCTTCGGCCACCAGAAGTGGAAGCCGGCGAACATCGCGAACACCACGGTGCCGAAGACGACGTAGTGGAAGTGCGCGACGACGAAGTACGAGTCGGAGACGTGGAAGTCCATCGGCGGCGAAGCCAGGATGACGCCGGTCAGACCACCGAAGGTGAAGGTGACCAGGAAGCCGATCGTCCAGAGCATCGGGGTCTCGAAGGACAGCGAGCCCTTCCACATGGTGCCGATCCAGTTGAAGAACTTCACACCGGTCGGTACCGCGATCAGGAAGGTCATGAAGGAGAAGAACGGCAGCAGGACACCGCCGGTGACGTACATGTGGTGGGCCCACACGGTCACCGAGAGACCGGCGATCGAGATCGTCGCGGCGATCAGACCGATGTAACCGAACATCGGCTTACGGGAGAAGACCGGGACGATCTCGGAAATGATTCCGAAGAACGGCAGCGCGATGATGTACACCTCTGGGTGTCCGAAGAACCAGAAGAGGTGTTGCCACAGCAATGCCCCACCGTTCGCGGCATCGAACACGTGCGCACCGAACTTGCGGTCGGCCTCCAGCGCGAAGAGCGCGGCGGCCAGCACCGGGAAGGCGAGCAGGACCAGGACACCGGTCAGCAGCACGTTCCAGGTGAAGATCGGCATGCGGAACATCGTCATGCCGGGTGCGCGCATGCAGATGATCGTGGTGATGAAGTTGACCGAGCCGAGGATCGTGCCGAAGCCCGAGAAGGCCAGACCCATGATCCACATGTCGGCGCCGATGCCCGGCGAGCGGACGGCGTCCGACAGCGGGGAGTAGGCGAACCAGCCGAAGTCGGCCGCACCCTGCGGGGTGACGAAACCGGCGACCGCGATGGTCGAGCCGAAGAGGTAGAGCCAGTACGCGAACATGTTCAGCCGCGGGAACGCCACGTCGGGCGCGCCGATCTGCAGCGGCATGATCCAGTTCGCGAAACCGGCGAACAGCGGCGTCGCGAACATCAGCAGCATGATCGTGCCGTGCATCGTGAACGCCTGGTTGAACTGCTCGTTCGACATGATCTGCGTACCCGGACGGGCCAGCTCGGCGCGCATGAAGAGCGCCATGATCCCGCCGATGAGGAAGAACACGAACGAGGTGACCAGGTACATCGTGCCGATGGTCTTGTGGTCGGTGGTGGTAAGCCACTTCACGACCACGGTGCCCGGCCGCTTGCGCCGCACCGGCAGCTCGTTCTCGTACGAGTCAGCTGCGGCGGCACCCTGGGATTCGTTGAGGATGCTCACAGTTTGTTCGTCTCCGCATTCCGGGCCGGGTCGGTCTGCTTGATGCCGGCCGGCAGGAAGCCGGTCTGCCCCTTCTCCGCCAGCTCCTTCAGGTGCGCCCGGTACTGCTCGGGCGAGACCACCTTGACGTTGAAGAGCATCCGGGAGTGGTCGACACCGCAGAGCTCGGCGCACTTGCCCAGGAAGGTGCCTTCTTGGGTCGGGGTGACCTCGAAGACGTTGGTGTGGCCCGGGATGACGTCCTGCTTGAACAGGAAGGGCACCACCCAGAAGGAGTGGATGACGTCATTGGACGAGAGGATGAAGCGGACCTTCTCGCCCTTGGGCAGCCAGAGCGTCGGCCCCGGGTTGTCGGTGTCCGGGTTCCGGTCGCCGGGGACGCCCTTCTGGTAGACGCCTTCGGCGCCCGCGGGGAAGTCCTTGGAGAAGCGGTCCGGGATGGCGGAGAGCTCCTTGGGGACCTCGCCGGCCTTCGGGGTCGCGGCGTCGCCGTCGACGTTCTCGATGTAGTTGAAGCCCCAGCTCCACTGGTAGCCGATCACGTTGATCGTGTGCGCCGGCTTGGCGGAGAGGGAGAGCAGCTTCGACTCGTCACGCGCGGTGAAGTAGAAGAGCACCGAGACGATGATGAGCGGGACCACGGTGTACAGCGCCTCGATGGGCATGTTGTACCGGGTCTGCGGGGGGACCTCCACCTTCGTCCGGCTGCGCCGGTGGAAGATGACGCTCCACATGATCAGGCCCCACACCAGGATGCCCGTGACGAGCGCGGCCGCCCAGGATCCCTGCCACAGGGAGAGGATGCGCGGCGCCTCCTCGGTTACCGGCGTCGGCAATCCGAGGCGGGGAAAGTCTTTCCATGTATACGAGCAACCAGTGGCGGTCGCCAGGACCACGCCCGCAGTCAGCGCCTGCAGCAGCTTCCGCCGCATCGGGCGCCGCGGCGAGCGGTCGGAGCCGTAGGGACTCACGTAGCGCCTTCCCGAGAGTCTCGGCCCGCGCGGCCGGCCGCGGCCGTGTTCGGGTCGGTCGCCGGCCCTGACGCAGGCAGGGGTTTGGATGTTTATGCGGACCAAACCCTACTGGACGCTATTTGGGGTCGCGCGGGGAGGGTGCCCAACGCGCCGCTACAGCCCCCGAAGGGATGGATCCGCCGTACGGGGGACGGCGGACCGGGCCCGGAAGGACGGGCTCCGGAAGACATCTGACGCCCCCTGACCTCGAACGCCGGGCGACTGCGGCTAGCGTGACCGGATGCCGTACTTCGACACCGCGTCCGCCGCTCCCCTGCATCCCGTGGCCCGGCAGGCGTTGCAGGCCTCCCTCGACGAGGGCTGGGCCGACCCGGCCCGGCTGTACCGGGAGGGGCGGCGGGCGCGGCTGCTGCTGGACGCGGCGCGGGAGGCCGCCGCGGAAGCGGTGGGATGCCGGCCCGACGAGCTCGTGTTCACTCCTTCGGGGACGCACGCGGTTCACACGGGCATCGCGGGGGTCCTCGCCGGGCGCCGGCGTGTCGGAGAGCATCTGGTCGTATCGGCGGTCGAACACAGTTCTGTACTGCATGCGGCGGACGCGCACGCGGCGCGCGGCGGGACGGTGACGGAGGTCCCGGTGGACCGGGCGGGCGCGGTGACCCCGGCCGGGTACGCGGACGCGCTCGGGCCGTCGACCGCGCTGGCCTGCCTCCAGTCCGCCAACCACGAGGTGGGCACCGTACAGCCGGTGGCGGAGGTGGCCGAGGTGTGCGGGGCCGCCGGGGTGCCGCTGCTGGTGGACGCGGCGCAGTCGCTGGGCTGGGGTCCGGTGGAGGGCTCGTGGTCCGTGCTGGCGGCGAGCGCGCACAAATGGGGCGGACCGCCCGGGGTCGGCCTGCTGGCCGTCCGCAAGGGGGTCCGGTTCGCGGCGCAAGTCCCGGCGGACGAGAGGGAGTCCGGCCGCTCCCCCGGTTTCGTGAACCTCCCGGCGATCGTGGCCGCGGCGGCGTCGCTGCGGGCCGTACGGGCCGAGGCGGAGGCGGAGGCGGCCCGGCTGCGGGTGCTGGTGGACCGGATCCGGCGGCGGGTGGTCCGGCTGGTGCCGGACGTGGAGGTGGTCGGCGACGCCGACCGGCGCCTGCCGCACCTGGTCACCTTCTCGTGTCTCTATGTCGACGGAGAGACCCTCCTGCACGAGTTGGACCGGGCGGGGTACTCGGTCTCCTCCGGCTCCTCGTGCACCAGCTCCACGCTGACCCCGAGTCACGTGCTGCGGGCCATGGGCGTGCTGTCGGAGGGGAACGTACGGGTCTCGCTGCCGCTCGGGACCACGGCGGAGGAGGTGAACGCGTTCCTGGAGGTACTGCCGGGTGCGGTGGCCGGCGTACGGGACCGGCTGGGAGTGGCCGCCCCGTCGGCCGCCGCGCCCGTGCCGCCGGGGGCGGAGTCCGTCGAGGTGGACGCGCTCGGGCTGCGCTGCCCGCAGCCGGTGATCGAGCTGGCCCGGGCGATCGGCACGGTGCCGGTGGGGGGCACGGTGACGGTCCTGTCGGACGACGAGGTCGCGCGGCTGGACATTCCGGCGTGGTGTGTGATGCGTGGCCACGCGTACCTCGGCGAGGCCGAGCGCCCGACGGGGGTGGCGTACACCGTCCGCCGCCTCCTCTGACCCCGGACTCCGCCCGGCCCCGGCCCCGCCGGCGGGGCTGGGGGCCCCGTTCCCCGGGCGGGATGTGGTTCGCCTCAAGCGCCGGCGGGGCTGGGGGGTGCCCCCCGGGGCGAGGTTTGACCGCCGGTCCGGTCCCGCTGCTGGGGCTCCGCCCCAGACCCCGCGCCTCAAACGCCGGCGGGGCTGGGGTGGTGTCCCCGGGCGGGGGCTTGACCGCTGGTCGGGGTCGCGGGGTCCCTCCGGGACGTCTCCTCGGCTCGCGCACCAAGGCACGGACCAGCCTTTGAGCGTGGTTGCGCGCTCGTCCTGCGGGGACGTCCCGGCGTGCCCCCGCTCCACCAGCAGGCAACAGGCCCCGCCCGGTGCACGGGAGTGTCCATGCCACTCGCGCCCGGGTGGGGCCGGAGTGGGGCTTGGGGTGGGGACACGCCGGAGTGTCCCCGCAGGACGAGCGCGCAACCA
>NZ_JBIVKT010000028.1:0-32128 GCF_044750905.1 Streptomyces sp. NPDC088762 | reverse complement strand
TGGTTGCGCGCTCGTCCTGCGGGGACACTCCGGCGTGTCCCCACCCCAAGCCCCACTCCGGCCCCACCCGGGCGCGAGTGGCATGGACACTCCCGCACACCGGGCGGGGGTCTCGAGCTGCTGGTGGAGCGGGGGCACTCCGGGACGTCCCCGCAGGACGAGCGCGCAACCACGCTCAAAGGCTGGTCCGTGCCTTAGTGCGCGAGCCGAGGAGACGTCCCGGAGGGACCCCGCGACCCCGACCGGCAAACCGCTCCCGCCCGGAGGACACCACCAGCCTCGCCGGCGTTTGAGGCGAACCGCACCCGCCCCGGGGAGCGGGGCCCCGCCCCGGGGACACCCCCCAGCCCCGCCGGCGTTTGAGGCGAACCGCACCCCGCCCGGGGGATGGGGCCCCGCCCCGGGGACACCCCCAGCCTCGCCGGCGATTGAGGCGAACCACCCGGGCCGGGAAGCGGGGCCCCGCCCCATGGGGGCCGGCCGGGTGCGCCGGACAATGGGTGATCACCTCTCTGGACCAGAGACGAAGGAGTCCGCTCGTGATCGTGATCGCCCACCTCAGCGACGTCCATCTCGACGGCGGCACGCGGGCCGCCGACCGCACCCGCGCCGTCATGGAGTACCTCGACAGCCTTCCGTACGACCTGGACGCCGTCCTGGTGAGCGGGGACATAACCGACCACGGCACCCCCGCCGAGTACGAGGAGGCCGCCAAACTGCTGCGCTCACGGCACCCGTTGGTCATCTGCCCCGGCAACCACGACGAGCGGACCGCCTTCCGGCAGGGCCTGCTGGGGGAGGGCGCCGAGGCGTCCGCGGAGCCGGTCGACCAGGTGCTGCGCGGGGACGGATTCGTCCTCGCGGTGTGCGACTCGTCCGTACCCGGCGAGGACCACGGCCTGCTGGAGGAGTCCACGCTCGGCTGGCTGGACGGCGTACTCGCCGGCACACCGCCGAAGACCCCGGTCCTGGTGGCCTTCCACCACCCGCCGGTCCCGCTGCACACCCCGTACGTGGACGGGATCCGGCAGTTCGGGGAGGAGCGGCTGGCCGCGCTGGCCGAACGCCACCCCCACCTCACGGCCTTCCTGTGCGGGCACGCCCACACCGCGGCCGCGACCACCTTCGCGGGGCGGCCGCTGCTGGTGGCGCCCGGCGTGGTCTCCACCCTGCGGCTCCCGTGGGAGACCCAGACGGGGCCCGATCACCATGTGCACCTTGACGAGCCGCCGGCCGTCGCCTTCCACGTCCTGGGCGATGACGGGCGCCTGACGACCCACTACCGGGTGGTCGTCGCCGCGCGGTAGCTGCTGCCGGCCGCCGGGGCCGGGCGTTCTCGGCGGAGCGGCCCGCCGCTGCGGATGGGGCGGCGGGCCGCTCGCGTCGGGGTCAGGGCCCTACGGTGATCTGCTGGGCCGGGTCGGTCGAGTCGGCGACGAGGTAGACCGCGTTGAAGGTGGACGAGGTCGCGCTCGTCGGGCAGCCGAACCCGCCGGTGACCTTGACCGGTACGGACGCGTTCGTGAAGGTCAGGCTCGACGGTGCGCCGTTGGTCCAGCTGCCGCCGACGTTCGCCGACGCCGTCGGCGCCGCCGTGACGGTGCAGGAGGCGAGCCCGCTGGTCTTCACCACCAGCCCGCCGGCCGGCACGGTCATGGTGGCGGTGATCGGCGAGCCGTCCTGCATCGAGACCGACCAGGCGCCGCTGGTGGTGACCGTGGGGGTCACGCCCGGCATGCTGGAGGTGCAGGAGCTGTACGTCGGCGGCGAGATCGGCGAGGAGACCGGTCCGGCCGCGTTGTGGTTGTCCGGGGCGGCCGGCACCGTGCCGGTGGAGACGGAGACCGAACAGGTCACCGTCACCGAACCGGCCTTGAGGGTGGCCTTCCCGCTGAGGGTGGCCTTGAAGGAGTGCCCGGCCGGGGTGACGGTGGTCGACCCGGCCAGCGGTGACGGCGCGGCGGTGGCGTTGACCGAGGCCAGGGACAGGGCTCCGGCGACGGCCATCCCGAGGGCGAGCGCGGTGCGCGTACGGCTCATGGCTGTGCTCCTTGGGGATCCTGGTGCAGGGTGGGGGAGGAGCTGGGGAGCGGGGCGGCGTCCGGCTGCCAGGCGAACATCAGGCCGCCGCCGACAATCCCGAGCAGGGTGCCGATCAGGAACCCGCCCAGGTTCGACAGGACCAGGGCGGCGGTGGCGATCAGCGTGGTGAGGACACCCGCCAGATTCCGCTGCGGGGGCGAGAACCAGGCGGTGAGCCCGAGCACGATCATGACGAGGCCCATCAGCACGGAGGGGATGCCCGCGACCCCCTGCTGGAGCATGACCTTCAGCGGTGCGAGGGGCAGGAGGCAGATCTCGGTTCCGGCAAGGACGGCGAGGAGCCCGCCCCAGAACGGCCTGCTGCGCCGCCACCGCCGCCAGCGGGTCAGAAGCATTCCTTCTTGCCCTTGCTGATGTTCATGCTGAGCCCGGAGAGCTTGAAGGTGCCGGCGTTGGTCGCCCACGCCGTCTGCCGGAGGTTGGTGATGCTGACCGTGTCCGCCTGCTGGGCGAAGAGGTCCTGCATCCCCTGCGCGTCGGCCGGCCCCTTGTCGAGGGTGGAGGCGTCGCGCCCGATCTCGATGTTGCTGAAGACGGCGTCGCCGGAGAGCTGCGTCGCGTCGACGAACAGGTTGCTCGCCTCGACCGGGGATTTCTGGCCGGCGGTGAGGTTGAGCGAGATGTCCCCGATCACCGGGAGGGAGGTGACCACGGACTGGCAGAGGCTGTTCAGCTTCGCCTCCCTGATGGCGGTGACCGCCACCGGGATGAGCTCTTCGCGGGCGTTGACGTCAACACTGCCGTACTGGGCGAAGCCCTCGCCCTCCAGGCTCTTCGCCGACACCTTGAACTGCTGCCCCGACACGGCGAAGGAGGCGGCGAGCGCGCCCTGTGCGAGGGCGATGCCGAGGCCGGCGGTGACGGCGACGGCGGGGACGGTCAGGACCGCGAAGCGGCGCCAGCGGACGCGGCCACCGGCCGAGACGGGGGTGGGGACTTCGGGGGACTGGGGTAACTCGGGGGAATCTGCCATGAGATCGTCCCTTATTTCGGCTGTGCACCGTTGTTACCGACGAGTTGAATGTAAGAGTGCCAATGGTGGTTGGCAAGGTTGTGCGAGCGCACCCTTTCGGCCGACTCCTACTGCTCCGTACGCAGCAGTTCGGCGACCTCCGCGTCGACCCTGCGCGCCATCGCCCGCGCGAACTCCGTGGCCACCACCTCACCGGCCACCGGCCGGAGCGCCGTCACCGCCGCCGTGATGTGCTGGAGTTGCGTGGCCGAAAGCCGCTCCAGCCCTTGCGCACCGATCACATGCCGCCGGAACAGCCCGACGAACCGGTCCGCGAGCGCGGCCGCCTGCGCCTGCAGGAAATCCCCCGCGTCCAGGATCTCGGCCAGCGGCACCCCCTGGCGCACCAGCGCCAGCGTCGCCTCCAGCAGTCTGCGGCTCGGGTACGTGACCAGGTCCCCGTCGACCGTTACGTAGCCCAGCTTCGCCGCCCGCCGGGTGTCCTCGGCCGTGGCGGTCGGCCCGAACAGCTCCCGCAGCTCGGCCCGGGTCATGGTGACCGGCTCCTCCTGCACCCAGTCACGGGTCATCTCCCGCTCCAGACCCAGCAGTTGGGGCAGGCCGCCGCCGTCCTCCCAGGCGTGCAGGAGCTCGGCGATGCCGTTGACCGTGTAGCCGCGCCCCAGCAGATCGCTGATCAGCCGCAGCCGGGTCAGGTGGTCGTCGGAGTACCAGGCGATCCGGCCCTCCCGGCGCGGCGGCGGCAGCAGCCCGCGCTCCTGGTAGTAGCGCAGGTTGCGCACCTTGACGCCGGCCGCCCGGGCCACGTCCTCGCGGCGGTAGCGCCCGCCGCCGATCCCGTCCTCCACCTGGCTGCTCACGCGGCCGAGTGTAGGACGTACCGGCAGGTCACATAGGGTTCGGGCGGGTTCGGGTCAGCGGGAGCGCGGCCGGTCCTGCTTGACCGCCCGCAGGACGACGAACTTGGGCTCGCTCGCGACGACTTCACTGTTGCCGAACAGCCGGCGCAGGTGCGTGTGGTAACCCATGTGCCGGTTGGCGACGATCCACAGCTCGCCGCCGGGCCGCAGCACCTTGCGCGACTGCGCGAACATCCGCAGCGCCGTCGCGTCCGTCGTGGCCTGGTGGGAGTGGAACGGCGGATTGCTCAGCACCAGGTCGACGGAGCCGGGATCCAGCATCGCCACCCCGTCGCCGACGAAGAACTCGGCGGTCCGCCGGCCCTCGCGGACGTTCGCCCGGTACGTCGCCCGCGCGGAGGCGACCGCCTGGTAGGACTCGTCCGTGAAGACGACCTCGGCGTCGGGATCGTGGACCTGGACCGCCGTGCCCACGACACCGTTGCCGCAGCCCAGGTCGACGACCCGGGCCCCGTCGGTGTTGGTCGGCAGGTTCTGGAGGAAGAAGCGGGTGCCGACGTCGAGCCGGTCGGCGCAGAAGATCCCGGCGTGGTTGACGACGGTCAGCCCGGAGCCCGATCCGGCGTCCTCGTCCACCGTGTACGTCAGCGGCCACGGCCCGGCGGTGGTGGGGCGGGTGGCCCCGGGGGTGCCCGGGGTGCAGAAGATCAGCCGGGCCTTCTTCTCCGCGAGGGAGGTCTTCGTCGGGCCGAGGATCTTCTCGAACAACCGCAGCGTGGAGGTGTGGATCTCCTTGACCATGCCGGCGCCGACGACCACGGTGCCCGCGTGCACGTGCGGAGCCAGCCGGTACAGCTGGTCCTCCAGCAGCGCCAGGCTCTTGGGCACGCGCACCAGCAGGACGTCGATCCGCTCGGGCGGCGGGTCCTGCGTGGTCAGCAGGGTCACGGTCGCCTTCGACGTCCCGATGCCGGCCCGGTCCAGATTGGCCGCGGTGGCGGAGCGGGAGAGGGCGGAGTCGGTGATCTGCGTCGGGTGGTAGGCGGCGAGCGCCGTCGTCAGCGTCCCCCACCGGTCCCCGAGCACGGTGATCCGGCCGGAGGCGGCGGCCAGGTCCACCGGACCGCGCTCCCCGGTACCGGAGTCGAGGTGGCGCAGCAGGTACTCGTCGGCGGCGTCCCAGGCGCGGAGCCGGTCGCGCGGATCCTCGGGGAAGCGGGTGAGCTCGTAGGAGCCGTAAGGCGTGGTCAGGCGGTTCATATGCCACCCAGGCTAACCGAGCGGGCGCCCGGCCCCGGCACGGACCGGCCGGGGCCGCCCCTCGGGCTTCCCCTCCCCGGCCCCTACTCGGGGAAGTCCCCGGCCATGGCGGCGGCCGTGCGCAGGTACGGACGGGCCTCGCCGGCCCGCCCGAGCCGCTCCAGCGTGCGACCGAGCATCAGCTGCGCGTAGTCCTCCACCGGCCAGCGCTCCAGGATCGCGCGGAGCTCGCGCTCGGCGCGGGACAGCTGGGCGGAGTGGTAGTAGGCGCGGGCCAGCAGCAGCCGGGGCGCCAGCTGCTCGGGTACCTCGCCCGCCAGGGGGCCGAGGATGCGGGCGGCCGTCGCGTATTCCTTCGCGTCGAAGAAGAGCCGGGCCCGCTCCCAGCGCTCGGCTGCGTCCCGTGCTCCACGTACGCCGTCGGCCCGTTCATCGCGTTCCTTCCGTGGTTCGTGTCCCCCGCTCGAACACGCCTGCGCGCCGGAACATTCCACCCGACACGCCCACCCCCTCGGGACTAAGTTGTCCGCATGAGCAATCTCGATCGCCAGCCCGCTCTCTCCGCATGCGGTGGCCGCGGCTTCGTCGTGGCCGAACCGGTACGCGAGCTCCTCAGCCCGCGCACCGTCAAGCTGGGGGAGTCCACCGAGGTACGCCGACTCCTGCCGAACCTGGGCCGCCGCATGGTGGGCGCCTGGTGCTTCGTGGACCACTACGGCCCGGACGACATCGCCGACGAGCCCGGCATGCAGGTCCCTCCCCACCCCCACTCCGGGCTCCAGACGGTGAGCTGGCTCCACGAGGGCGAGGTCCTGCACCGCGACAGCGAAGGCAGCCTCGCCACGATCCGACCGCGCGAGCTGGGCCTGATGACCTCCGGCCGCGGCATCAGCCACTCCGAGGAGAGCCCGCGTGGGCACGCCCGCTTCCTGCACGGCGCCCAGCTGTGGGTGGCCCTGCCGGACGCCCACCGGGACGTGCACCCGCACTTCCAGCACCACGCGGACCTCCCGCAGGTGACGGCCCCGGGCCTGACGGCGACGGTCATCCTGGGCACCCTGGACACCGCCACCTCGCCCGGTACGGCGTACACCCCGATCGTCGGCGCCGACCTGGCCCTGGCGGCGGGCACCGAGACGCGTCTCCCGCTCGACCCGGACTTCGAGTACGCGGTCCTGTCCATGTCGGGCGAAGCCCACGTCGACGGCGTCCCGGTCCTCCCGGGCTCGATGCTCTACCTGGGCTGCGGCCGCACCGAACTCCCCTTGCGGGCAGCCTCCGACGCGGGCCTGATGCTCCTGGGCGGCGAGCCGTTCGAGGAGGAGATCGTCATGTTCTGGAACTGGATCGGCCGCTCCCACGAGGACATCGCGCAGGCCCGCGAGGACTGGATGAACGGGACGCGTTTCGGCGAGGTAAAGGGCTATGACGGCCCTCCGCTTCCGGCTCCTGACCTGCCCCCGACCCACCTCAAACCGCGCGGCCGAGTGCGCTGACCTGCGATAACTGGTGACAGGTGTTTCTGCGGGACGCGAGGGTTGCGTATTTCGTTTACTCGATCCTCGACGCTTCCGATCGCGTCCCGCGCTTGCCCTCCGATGATGGGGGACCTTCTCCGTCCGTGGGTGTCCGTGGGCGTCCGTGGGTGGTGTGTGTCTACGCATGCTGACCCAGTGCTGACCTTTCTGATGTCGCGTCAGGTGGCCCCGGGAACGTCACGAGGCTGAGGGGGAGGGCTTGGGTACCGTCCGGCGGTCGGGACCTTCTGCGCTGAGGTTGACGTAGGCGGGGTTGATGTGGACCGTGTCGACGCGGCGATGGCGCGTAACGCCGACCGGTGCGCGGCCGGGGTCTTCGCCGAGAGGCCTGCTCGCCGCCGGCGCGGTGGCCGGAACCGTCGACTTCCCACACGGCGGCACGGCCATGAGTCACTTGGGCACCCACGCCGTGCGACAGTCCCGACAGGCTCAAGGGCGAGCACCCGCCCGGCTCGCGATGGTCGGTCTTGCCTGGCCCCGTTCGTCGTCGGCTTGGTCCGGCGGCGGGACGAAGTTCCACCGCCGGAATGCCGCCAAGGGGCATATCCTGGTAAATAGGTCGTCGCACTCTCACGTGTGGCGTCCGGAAGGGCGACCCCGGCGGGTGAATGAGCCGGGGTCGTTGTATCCCCGGCGTCGCGCCGCAGGCACCGACGGGTGGAGTGTGGCGCGTCCGTCCTCGGCATTGAAGGGGCGCGGCCGCCCTTCCGACGCTGCCACACCGGGGGAGCGTCATCCATGTGCCTCGCTTCGCGGCCGACATGATGCAGGCCGTCGCCGTGCGTGTCAGCGTGATCCGGGAGGAATTCGAACCCCCACGCACTCACAGGAGGCGCCGTCATGGACGATGCGCAGGACAAGCGTCAGGAGTCGGGCAGGGGCCGCGAGGCGCAGGAACACCATCGCCCCGGAGACCCCGCGCAGCCCCAGCCGGGCAAGCAGTCCCGCGAGAAGGGACAGAAGTCCGGCCAGAAGGAGACCTCGCGCCGCAGCGAGGACGACCTGATGCGCGAAGAGGACCTGCACGACGAAGGGCTCTGACCAGAGGCGCCACTCGCCCGCGCGTGCCCAGCCCGGCCGGCCCGCAGTGACTCCGGCCGGGCTCCGCCGCACTCCGCCCGGCGCCGGAGGGGACCGGGCCGCCCGCCACGGTCGCGCCGCGCTTCGGCTCGGCCGCTGAGGATTCGCAGTCAGCCTGCCGTATCGGCGGTGCTTCCCTCAGGTTCGGATGTGGTGGCGATGAGGATCTGAGCGGCCCGCGTGATGTTGTCGGCGCGGACGGCTCGGGTCATCGCTTCCCGGGCGGCGTCGTCGGTGGTGTACAGGCTGATCAGCGCGGGCAGTTCGGTCTCGATGTCCCGCGTGCGCGGCCACCACGCACCGTCCAGGAGCCCCTCCCGGAGGCTCGTGGTCTCCAGCCGCAACAGCGCCGACGCCGTACGTCGACGCAGGTCGGAGTCGATATCGACGCCGGTGCCCGGCCGACGACGGGCGCCGGCCTGCCGTCATTTCACGATGCCCCCGCCGCCCGCCCCGCCACCCGCGGGAAATTACCTGGTCACGCCGGTCAGAGTCCGTCGAACAGGCGTACAGTTAAAGCACCGGAAGTACTTCGCACACCGGCTTTCACGCAGGTGTCATTTCCGGCGATCGCCTAAAAACCGGGCTGCCGACGGGCAGTCCGGGGGCAGGTCCACTCCATGACCACCACCCTCGACCGGACCGCCCCCCGCGACCTCGCCGAAGACTTCCCGACCCGCTTGTGCCTCACTCCGAAGACCATGCTCGCCGGCCGGCTGGACGGTGCCTGGTGGCCCTACTCCCGCGACCTCGAAGCCGAGCTCCCGGTGTTGACGGCTGCCCTGGACGAGCCCTGGGGCCGCATCACCCGCGTCACCGTGAACCCCACCCGCTGGCCCGTCGTACCGCACACCGTGCCCATCCACGGGCGCACGCTGCACGTGGGCTGGTTCACCGAACAGGACCCCGACAAGCTGATCCTGCTCTCCTACACCGTCGGCCGCTGGGACCTCCTGGTCATCCCGCCTGAGACCGAGCCCGCGAGCGCAGCCCGGCTGATGACCGCCGCTGCGATCCCGGGCAGCGTCCTCACCGCGGGCGTGCTGATGGCCAACGAAGCCGCCATCGGGCGCGGCATCCGCGACGCCCGTCGCCGGGACACCTGGGAGGGCGAAGGCGGGGCCTGCATGTCCCCGTTCCGGAACCAGATGGGCAGATCCGCCCTGCCGCTGCCCGGAAACGGCTGGAGGTGAGCTCCGTGGAGACCATCGTCCTCATCGCGGTGATCGTCCTCGCGATTGCCATCGGAATGCGCTGGATCCGCGTGCTGAACGCCCAGCACGACGCGCGGATCGCGGCCTACCACTTCAGTGACCCCCTGCCGAGACCTCCTGGCCTGCCGGACGACACCGGTCGTCGAGCCCACCACACGGATGCCGACCGGTGAGGAACAGAACTTCCTCCGACCGGGGGCAGCGGTCGGGGCGCCACGGCGCCCCGACCCGCCGGCTTCTCGTCCACCCTGAAGGGAACACGCCCACGTTGAAGTACATCGAGACCCAGACACTGCCATCGCTCGGGCACGCCGAGGTACGGATCATCGCGCACACGCCCGAAGCCGCCCGCGCGGTCGCGGAAGCCCTTCGCGGCTGCTTCGCCGCAGCGGAACAGCGCAGCTACCCCGGCCTCGACGGCGACACCCGCCTCCACCTCACCGTGGACACGACAGCACCCGCCGCGCCCGCCCGCTCCTGGCCGGCCGCCAGTAGCACGGCCGTCGGCGCCGACACCCAATCCGACGAGACCTGACAGACCCGACGGGCCCCGGAGCCCACTCCTCACACGAAAGGCCGCGGTCATGGCCACACTGCGCGAACGCAAGACCTACCGCGATCAGGTGCTCCGGGTCCTGTACGAAGCCGTCGAAGGCAACCGCCTCCTCGGCATCACCGGAGCACAGCTGCGGCGCGACCTGCACGTGCCGGAACAGGACCTGGCCGCCGCCTGCACCTACCTGGCGGGCGAAGGGCTGATCACCGTCGACTGGGACCCCGGCAACACCCCGGCGATGGTCACTCTCACCCACGAGGGGATCCGGCGTATGGAGGCCGAAGAGGAAGGGACGGCCACGGGCCCGGCCTGATCCGAAAGGCCCGCCGTCATGTACTGATCACGAGCCTTCCGCCTCGGCCGATGTGCGTGGGACGCGGAAGCCGGGCAACCGGAAAAGGCCTGGTAGCACCATGTCAGGCACCGCGTGCGCGACCGTACCCGCCCGTGCAAGCCCCGCGTGAACCGGCCCACCGGGGAATGCGGTCGTGGAGGCCGCCGGGCACGGAAGCCGTGTGGCGTGCCCGGTCGCGGGGGAGCATCCTGGAGGGCACGCCGCCCGTGCAGCCGGACGTCGGCCCGCCGCCCGGTTGGAGGCAACAGGATGACTGACGGAGGGCGCGGGGACCGGGACCGCTCGGAGAGCTTCGGGGAGGAACTGCTCGGGATGCTCCTGGACCGGGCGTCCGAGCTGGCGCCGCACATGGTCGGCCCGCTCGTCGCCGAGACGGTGGCCCGGCTGGGGGGCCGTGCACCACAGATCCTGCTCCAGGACTACGGACAGCAACGGCTGGTCCCGCTCCCCCTCGGTGGTTTGACCGCAGGTGATCCGCAGCCCATCGACCGGTCCGAAGCCGGCCGGTGCTTCCTGGAGTCACGCCCCGTCGAGGTTCTGACGCCCGACGGCATACGGGTCCACCTGCCCCTGCTGGACGGCGGCGACCAGGTGGGGGTCCTCGCGGTCACCCTGGACGGGATCGACGACGACACCCGCCGAATCCTGCGCAGGATCACGGGGCTGGCGGCCGACCTGCTGCAGACCAAGAACGGCTACACCGACCTCTTCTTCCGGACCCGCCGCAGTGAACCGATGAGCGTGGCCGCGGAGATCCAGTGGTCCCTGTTGCCCCCGCTGTCGATGGTGATGCCGCGAGTCGCGGTCGCCGGAGTCCTGGAGCCCGCCTACGCCGTGGCGGGGGACAGCTTCGACTACGCCCTGAACGGCGACGTGCTGCACCTCGCCATGGTCGACGCCATGGGGCACGGCCTGGACGCGGCCACGATGGCCACGGTGGCCATCGGCGCGTACCGCCACGCCCGCCGGATCAGCATCGAACTGTCCGAGATCTACCTCTTCATGGACCGGGCCGTCTCCGAGCAGTTCGATCCGGACCACTTCGTGACCGCCCAGATGATGCGCCTGGACACGGACACGGGGCGCCTCCAGTGGGTCAATGCGGGGCATCCCGCGCCGATGCTGATCCGCGGGCACCGCGTCGTGCGCCGTCTGGACAGCCCCACGACCCTCCCCGTCGGCTTTGGAGGGGCACAGCCGCAGGTCAGCGCGGTGGCACTGGAGCCGGGCGACCGCGTCCTCTGCTTCACCGACGGCCTGATCGAAGAACACGAGAGCGGGCAGGAACAGTTCGGCGAGGAGCAGCTGATCGCCTGGGTCGATCAGCTCGAGCAGGCTGACCAAGGGATCCGGACGGTGGCCCGGGACCTGTCCCACACCCTCATGCGGGCACGCGGCGAAACCACCTCGGACGACGCGACGCTCGTCCTTGTCGAGTGGCGCGGCCGCACCGGCACCCCCGCCGACGAGGTCTGACGGCCACGGGCCCCGACCCTGTATGCGGCCCGGTTTCCCGGTACGCCGTCGGGGTGAAGCCTCCAGCCGGCGGGATTCCGGGCCCAGCCCGACGGGGGAGACCCAACCTCGTGGCAAATCGTGGAGCAGGAAACGTCATTCCGTACGAGGTACAGGGCAGCGGTCCGGAGCGGGTCATCGCACTCCACCACTGGCTCAGCGACAGGTCGAGTTTCGGCCGTCTGCGCCAGCACCTGGACGGAGGCGCGTTCAGCTACGCGTTCGTGGACTGCCGTGGGTACGGCGAGGCGATGGACACCCCCGGCACGTACACGATGGAGGAGGTCGCGGCGGACGCCCTCGCTGTGGCCGACCACCTCGGCTGGGACACCTTCTCGGTCATCGGTCACTCCATGGGCGGCAAGGCGGCCCAGCAGCTGTTGCTGGACGCACCCTCACGGATCCGCTCGATCATCGGCATCTCGCCCGTGCCCGCGTCCGGGTTCCCGCTCGAAGGGGAGATGTGGGAGCTGTTCAGCGGGGCCGTGGAGGATTCCGGCAACCGCAGGACCATCTTCGATGCGCTCACCGGCAGTCGGCACGACGACGCGTGGCTGGACGCCAGGGTGAACGGCTCGGAACGCTCCTCGCAGGCGGCCCTGCGCTCGTACCTCGAATCCTGGACGCGCGGCCCCGACATCCACGAGCTGGTCAAGGGAAACACGACGCCGGTGCTTGTGGTGGCCGGTGCGAGCGACCCGGCGATGGGCGCCGACACCATGCGATCCACGTGGCTGCAGTGGTATCCGAACGCCGAGCTCGAGGTCTTCGACGACGCCGGCCACTTCGCCCCGGACGAAAGTCCGCAGGCCCTGGCGACGGTGGTCGAGAGGTTCCTCGGCCGCCGGACGGGCCAGGTCGGCCAAGCACGCTGAGGCAGCCGTTCGGGCCCGGACGGACTGACCCACTCAGGCCATGGTGCCCACGATCTCCTCGACGAACTCCAGGCCGGTCTGCGGGTGCAGGAAGGCAAAACGGGCGATGGTCTCGCCTTCCCAGCCGGTGGGTGCGACGTACGCGGTCTGGCCGGCGAGGAGACGGGCTGACCATTCCGCGTATTCCTCGGCGGTCCAGCCGATCCGGCGGAAGAGCACGGCGGAGAGCTCGGGTTCGCGGATCAGTTCGAGGTACGGGGTGCTCCGGATGAGGGTGGCAGTGTCCCGGGCCAGGGTGAGGGCCTTCTCGATGGCCTCGCTGTAGGCGTGGGTGCCGTGGACGGCGAGGGAGAACCACAGGGGCAGGCCGCGGGCGCGGCGGCTCAGGTGGTGGGCGTAGTCGCTGGGGTTCCACTCGGTGTCGTCGTCGGTGTCCAGGGCGTCGAGGTAGGAGGCGTCCTGGGTGTGGGTCGCGCTGGCCAGGCGCGGGTCGCGGTAGAGCAGGGCGGCGCAGTCGAAGGGGGCGAAGAGCCACTTGTGCGGGTCGATGACGAGGGAGTCGGCGTGTTCGATGCCCCGGTAGCGGTCCCGGACACTCGGAGCGAGGAGGCCGGCGCCTCCATACGCGCCGTCGACGTGGAACCAGAGGTCGAAGTCCCGGGCTATGGAGGCTATTCCGGCGAGGTCGTCGATGATTCCGGCGTTGGTCGTGCCGGCGGTGGCCGCCACCCCGATGACGTCGGACGGGTCGGCGTCGGCGAGGAGGGCGGTGCGCAGGGCGGGGCCGGTCAGGCGGTGGTCCTTGGTCGGCACCGTGAAGGGCTCGACGCCGATGATGCGCAGGGCGTTGCCGATGGACGAGTGGGCCTGGTCCGACACGGCGAACCGGAGGCGGTCGTACGGGCCGAGGCCCCGGCGGCGCCGGGCGGTGTCACGAGCGGTGACGAGGGCGGAGAGGTTCCCGGCCGAGCCGCCGGAGACGAAGCAGCCGCCGGCTTCGGCCGGCATTCCGGCGAGTTCCGCGAGCAGGCGCAGGACCTGGTTCTCGGCGGCGATGGGACCGGAGGCGAGCAGCCACGAGACGCCCTGGATCGACGAGCACGAGATGAGCATGTCGAAGAGGACGGCGGCCTGTGTGGGGGCGGCCGGGACGAACGACAGGAAACGGGGGCTGTCGACCGCGATCACTGTGGGAGCGAGCTGTTCGGTCCACAGCCGCAGGACCTCCGCCGGATCGTTGCCTTCGGGCCTGAGGAGTCCTGACAGGACCCGGTTGAGCTTGTCCGCCTCGCCAGGGTGGTTGAGCGCGGGCCGGTTCAGGAGGCGGTCGCGCAGCGAGGCGACGACGAGATCGGTGAGGGCAGGGTCGTACGTGTGCATGGTGGACCTTCGCGTTGACGATCAGCAGGCCATGACGGGGCCGATGGTCAGTGAAACCGGCGCCCGCTCAGCGGAGTTCGGTCTCCGCTACAGCTCTGACCCGTCCGCTTCGTCCGCGCGGCCGAACTCTTCTTCGGGCGAGGAGCCTTCCGGTTCCCCGCACCAATCCGGGCGGGAGGATGTGGAGCCGGCGACGACACCCTGCCCGTCTCGGCGGGCCACGATCACCGGAGGCCCCGCGGACGACGGCGGGAACGATCGAAAGGCTGCCCCGCATGCGGCACGTCACCCGCCCGACCCTCGGCATCCTCGGCGGGATGGGACCGCTGGCCACCGCCGACTTCTACCGGCGGGTCGTCGAACGCACCCCGGCCGGCTCCGACCAGGCGCATCTGCCCGTCGTCATGTGGGCCGATCCCGCCGTCCCGGACCGGACCGCGGCGCTGCTCGGAGACGGGCCGTCCCCCGTCCCCGCCCTCGTGGAGGGTGCCCGCTGGCTCCAACGCGCGGGAGTGAGCTGCATCGCCGTCCCCTGCAACACCGCGCACGCCTACGTAGAGCAGCTGTCCAAGGCGACCGGCGTCGAGGTCCTCGACATGATCAGGACCGCGCTCGAGGCGGCGGCGCGCCGCACGCCCGAGCTCGAGCGGGTGGGAGTCCTGGCGACCCGGGGAACGCGAGTGACCGGGCTGTACGAGCGGTCCGGTGCCCGGCTTGGGCTCGACGTGGTGCAGGTTCCCGCCTCCGTGCAGGAGGAGTACGTGGACGCGGCGATCCGCGCGGTCAAGGGCGGTGCGGACCCCACCGAGCCCGAGCGCTGGATCGCCGCGGCGGCCGCGACCCTCAAGGAACGGGGTGCCCAGGCGGCGATCGCCGCCTGTACCGAGATCCCGCTGATCAGCGAGGCTGCCGCGCGCGTACTCCCGCTGATCGATTCGACCGACGCCCTCGCCGAAGCCGCCGTCGCCCGCCTGTGGAACGCCGGCGGCGCCGTTCGTACCGGGGTACGAACGGGCTGACGTACGCTCGTTCGTACGCACCACATCGCAGGGCTGCACAGGTCCTAACCTGCGGAGATGATCAGGCACATGTCGACGCACCCCGCCCGCAGCCTCAGCCGGGTGCTGGAGGACTTCGGCCACACCCTCCTGGACCTGCTGTACGGCGACCCGGACGCGGCCGGGGAGATCGGCGGCGTCGGCATCCACGATCCGTACGACGAGCAGCACTATCCGGAGCACGCCATCGTGCTCGGCGTCGGTGTGCACGGCGCGGACGAGATCGGGCGGCTGCTCCGGCACCTCGCCGCGCTCGGCGCCACCGCCCTGGTCGTCCGCGGCCCCGTCGACGACGCCGAGGAGCTGGAGCCGGTCGTGAACGAAACCGGTGTCGCGCTGCTCGCCCTGACCCGCGGAGCCTCCTGGGCGCAGCTGGCGGCGATGCTGCGCACCCAGCTCGCCGAAGGCGACGTGGGGGAGGGCGAGGAGCAGACCCTGGGCGGGGTGCCGTCCGGGGACCTCTTCGCCCTGGCCAACGCCATCGCCACCCTGCTCGACGCCCCCGTCACCATCGAGGACCGCCGCTCCCGCATCCTCGCCTTCTCCGGCCGGCAGGACGAGGCGGACGCCCCCCGGGTGGAGAGCATCCTGGCCCGCCAGGTGCCCGAGCGGTATCTGCGCCACCACGAGGAGCACGGCGTCTTCAAGGAGCTGTACCGCAGCGAGGGCCTGGTGCACGTCCCTCCGCCGACCCTCGGGGAGGAGGCGGCGCTGCCGCGCGCGGCGGTGGCGGTCCGGGCCGGGGACGAGTTCCTCGGGTCCGTGTGGGCGGCGCTGCGCAAGCCCCTCACCCCCGAGCGGGAGCAGGCGTTCCTGGAGGCGGCGAAGCTCGTGGCCCTCCACATGCTCCGCTTCCGGGCGGGTACCGATGCCGAGAACCGGCTGCGCGCCGACCTCGTCACGACCGCGCTGGAAGGCGGGGCCGGGGCGGTCGAGGCGCTCGGCAGGCTCGGGCTCGTCGACGAACCGACCCTGGTCATGGCCATGGGCCTGGCTCCCGAGCGGGGCGAGGACCACGCCCACGTCACGGCCGAGCGCCAGCGCCTGGCCTCGGCCCTGGCCGTCCACCTCACCGCCGTACAGCCGCGTTCCGCCGTGGCCCTGCTCGGCGACGTGGCGTACGCGCTCTTCCCCGTGCCGGGCGACACCGCCCACGCCCGCGAGCGCGCCCTGCAGGTGGCCTCCAACTTCCTGGCCCGCACGGGCGAACGGACCGGGGCCGTCATCGGGATCGGCTCGGTCGCCGAGGAACCCGCCGCGCTCCCACGCTCACGGGCCAACGCCGACCGGGCGCTGCGCGTGCTGTTCACCGGCCGGACCGGGAAGCGCGCCGCCTCGATCGCCGACGTGTACGTCGACGCCCTGCTCATCGAGATGCGGGACCTGGCCGTCGCCAACCGCGACGAGCTCTCGGGGCCCCTCGCCCGCCTGGTGGCGTACGACGCCAAGCACAACGCCCACCTGGTGGAGACCCTGCGAGCGTGGCTGGACGCCTTCGGCGACGTGATCACCGCCTCGGCGAGCGTGTTCGTCCACCCCAACACCTTCCGCTACCGGATCCGCAGGGTGTCCGAGGTGGGGGAGCTGGACCTCCAGGATCCGGCGGCGAGGTTCGCCGCGATGCTGCAGTTGCGCCTGCTGGGCCCGGATTCGGCACCGGCCGCGGACGGAACGGGCCCGTACCAGGGCGGCGGGACCCGGAACGAGGACCCGGGCACCACCGCTGCCTCGACGGGGTGAGACCGGCGCGTCGGCCTGGTTCAGAAGCGGACGCCCGGCGGGACCGCCAGGTCCGCATGGGTGTCGTGGAAGGCGTCCGCGTCCTGGATGGTGCGCACCCAGTCGTAGAACAGCTCCTTGGTGGAGAGGGTCTCGATGCCCCGGGCCGCCAGACGCCGCAAGCCGCGGTCATGGGCCTGGCCGGGGGAGTAGGCAGCGTCGTCCACGACCACGACGCGCTTGCCGGCGTGGTGCAGCTGGATCGCCGAGTGGGCCACGCAGATGTCCGTCTCGATGCCGACCAGGATCATGGTCGTACGGCCGGTGGCCTCGATCGCGGCGGCGATGTCGGGGTTGTCCCACACCGCGAAGGCGTTCTTCGGCAGGGTGACCGCCTTGGCCGGCAACACCTCGCGGATCTCCGGCACGGTGTGGCCGCTGGTGTGCGGGTCCTCCTCGGTCAGCACGACCGGGATGCCCAGGCGGCCGGCCACGGACGTGATCCAGGCGATGCGCCGCACCATGTCGTGGAACCGCTGCCGGTCCACGTCGAGCCGCTTGGGCGGGTAGAAGTCACTCTGCACGTCGATGATCACCAGGGCGCAGTCGTCGCGGTCGATCAGAGGCATCGTCGTCTCGTCTCCTCGTTCGTCGGGTGCACGCCACCCTAGGAACGCCGACCGCCCCCGGAGTCGTCCGCCGGACCAAGCCCCGACCTGCATCTTCGTATCCACGCACGAACCACGGCCTGTCCTCCGTGCATACGCTTCCGGCCAGTTCAAGGAGCCGCATCGAGCCACCCGGAGGACGTGCGTGAAGCCCGACATCCAGCACTGGGCCAGCCGCCTGGCGGCGCTGGCCGCCGACTCCGAGGTCCCTGGCGCGAGCCTCGCGTTCTGGTACGACGGGGAGGTGTACGAGTGCGCCGTCGGCGTCCTCAATGCCGCCTCCGGGGCGCCCGTACGCACCGATTCGCTGTTCCAGATCGGTTCGGTCACCAAGGTGTGGACCGCGACCCAGGTGATGCTCCTGGTCGAGGACGGTCGCGTCACGCTGGACACCCCCGTCGCGGCGATCATGCCGGAGTTCCGGGTGGGCGACCCCCGGGCCACGGAATCGATAACCCTGCGCCACCTGCTCACCCACACCTCGGGCATCGACGGCGACCTCTTCCTGGACACCGGACGCGGCGACGACTGCCTGCGGCGGTACGTCGAGGCGTGCGCCGATCTGGAGCAGACCTTCCCCGTCGGGGATTCCCACTCGTACTGCAATTCCGGATTCGTCATCGCCGGCCGGGTCGTCGAGCGGCTCACCGGCACGGTCTGGGACCAGGCCCTGCGGGAGCAGATCTGCGCCCCGCTGGGGCTGACCCACACCTGGACGCTGCCGGAGGACGTCCTGCGCTTCGGCGCCGCCGTCGGCCACGACGGGCAGGGCGCCGTGGTGCCGCAGTGGGGGCTGCCCCGGTCCGTCGGTCCCGCGGGGCTGATCTGCGCGCGTGCCGCCGACGTGGTCGCCTTCGGCCGCGCCCACCTCACCCCCGGCGCGCTCCTCGCCGACCCCGCCGCGCTGCGGCAGGCGCAGGTCGACCTGCCCAACCCGCATGCCGGCGGACGCCATTGGGGCATCGGCTGGAGCCTGGACGAGTGGGACGGTCGCCAGGTCGTCTCCCACACCGGCGACACCATCGGCCAGCACGCCGCCCTCTGGGTGCTGCCCGAGCACGGGACCGTCGTCGCCGCGCTGATCAACGGTGGCCGGAGCGTCGAGTTCCAGCACCGGCTGGCCACCGAGCTCCTCCGGGAACTGCACGCGATCGACGTCCCCGCCCCGATCGCCCCGCCCGAGCAGCCCGTTCAGGTCGACGTCGACCCGTTCACCGGTGTGTACGAGCGCGCCGGCAGCAGGATCCACGTGACCGCGCACGGGGCCGGGCTGCGCCTGCGCACCGAGCCCACCGGCATCCTCGTCGGCCTCGCCAGGTCCCGCACCCTCGACCTCGTCGCCGTCGACGCGACGACCTTCGTCGGCCGCGACGAAGGGGACTCGATCTGGGACGCAGTGGTGTTCGAGCAGCGCCCCGACGGCCGCTCCTACCTCCACTACAGCGGCCGTGCCACCCCGAAGTCCCGCTGACCCACGCGCGATTGGAACCCCATGGCACCACCCTCCGCCGCCGACGAGCCGACCGCAGCTCTCCAGGCGGTCTTCGACGAAGCCGGAGTCGAGGGCTTCGTCCACGCCCGCGACATCGACGGTGACCGCGAGGTCGCCTTCCGTGCCGACGCCCCCGTCATCGTCGCCTCCCTCCGCAAGATCCCCATCGCCGTCGCGTACGCCCGCGAGGTGGCGGCCGGAGCCCTCGACCGGGCCGCCCGCCACACCATCACCGCCGTGAACCGCGAGGGCGGCGGCATCGGCACCGACAGCTGCCGGCACGACGTCACCATGAGCACCCGCGACCTCGCCTTCTTCATGCTCTCCATGAGCGACAACGCGGCCACCGACAAGCTCATGGAGATCCTCGGCACGGACCGGGTACGGGCCGTGGCCGCCGAACTCGGCTGTCCCAACCTGCCGGTCGGGCGCTACCGCGACCTGTGGGGCCCGGTCTGGGAGGAACTCGGTCTCGACCCGGACGGCGACATCGACGCCCAGCTGGACCAGGTGAGCGAGGACCGGATCAGGGGCCTCGCCATGCTGGACCCGACCCGCTCCGCCTCCGGCACACCCCGGGAGATCACCTCCCTGCTCACGGCGATCTGGCGCAACCAGGCCGGACCCGCCGACGCCTGCGCCGAGGTCCGCGAGCTGATGAGCCATCAGCTGTCCACCCACCGCCTCATCGCAGGCTTCGACCACGACGTCCGCGTCGCGGCCAAGAACGGCTCCTTGTGGGGCGTTCTCAACGAAGCCGCCGTCGTCGAGTACCCCGACGGCGGCCGCTACGCCGTCGCGGTCTTCCTGCGGACCCCCGCCCTCGGCGGCCGCAACCCGGCCGCCGACGCCGCGATCGGCCGTGCCGCACGGACCGCCGTCGACCACCTGCGCCGGACACCGGCCGCCACCACACCCGAGGAGACGACATGACCACAGCCGCGCGGACGGCTGGCGCCGACCAGGTCCACACCATGCTCTCGCACACCTTTACCCAGGCCGGCGTCGAAGGCTTCGTCCACGCCCGGGACCTCGACACGGGTGCGGAGTTCGGCCACGGCGACGACACGCAGGTCGTGCTCGCCTCGGTCTTCAAGATTCCCATCGCCCTCGAGTACGCCCGCCAGGTGGCGGCCGGTGAGCTCGACCCGGGCCGGCGCCACACCGTGACGGCCGCTTACCGGGCCGGCGGCAGCGGCACCGACGGCTGCGCGTACGACGTCGAGATGAGCGCCCGCGACCTCGCCTTCATGATGATGACGATCAGCGACAACGCCGCCACCGACCTGCTCCTGGACGTCGTCGGCCCCGACCGGGTCCGCGCGACGCTCGACGACCTCGGCTTCCCCGGCTTCGGTTTCTCCTCCTGCGCCGCCCTGGACGACGACATCCGCCGGGAACTCGGCCTCGCGGCGGACCGCTCCATCGACGACCAGCTGGCAGGGATCCCCGATGAACGGCTCCTCGCCCTCGGCGCCTGCGCCCCCGGCAGCAGCCCATCGAGCACCCCCCGCGAGGTGACCGCGCTCCTCGCCGCCATCTGGCGCGACGAAGCCGGCCCGGCGGCAGCCTGTGCCGAAGTCCGCGACATCATGAGCCGGCAGGTGTGGCAGCACCGCCTGGTCTCCGGATTCCCCGAAGCGGGCGTGCGGCTCGCCGGGAAGACCGGCACCGACTTCGCCGTACGCAACGAGGCCGGCGTGATCGAGTATCCCGACGGCAAGCGGTACGCCGTGGGCGTCTTCCTGCGTACGTCGACAGCGGCCACGCGGCAGCCCCTCGCGGACCGGGCGATCGGCCGCGCCGCCAGGATCGTCGTCGACCATCTCCGCACCCGGACGTGAACGAGCCACCCGTGCCGTCCGCCCATCCGTACGGACATTCCCCGCCTCGGACCGCGTCGCCCGCGGTCCGGGGCACTCGTGTCTTCCAGGCCGCCCTCCGGCTTGGGATCCCACACCCAACCAGCGCGTGCGCTTTCGTCGGCCCGACTGAATCAATTCCGGCCATGAGCCGCGACTGTGGGGCAACTCTCCCGCCCCAAGGAGTCTCCCTATGAAGCCCCCGATGCCCTCGATGAAGAGAGCCAAGGCGCTATCCGCCTGCCTCGCGGTGTCACTGCTGGCGGCCGGCTGCGGCAGCGCCGCACAGGCCGGCTCGTCCGGCAATGACGCCTTCAGCTTCGCGATCAAGAGCGACCCCGGACTGCTCGACCCGGCCCAGGTCCAGAACACCAACACGTACACCGCACTGTCTCTCGCGTACGACACCCTGGTGCACGCCGGGCCCGACGGCCGGATCGTCTCCGGACTGGCCGAGAAGTGGGAGGTCAAGCCCGCCTCCGTCACCTTCACCCTGCGCCGCGGTGTCACCTGCGCGGACGGCAGCCCGGTGACCGCCGGCACCGTCGCCGCGAACGTCGCCCACATCACCGATCCGGCCACCAAGTCTCCCGCGTACGGCGTCGTGGTCCCCGAGGGCCTCACCGCGAAGGCGGACGACACCGCCGGCACCGTGACGCTCTCCACGCCGGAGCCGTTCGCCTTCATCCTGCAGAGCACCCGCTACCTGTTCATCGTCTGCGGAGCGGGCCTGAAGGACCGTGCCGTGTTGCAGAGCGGCACCTCCGGATCGGGCCCCTTCCGGCTCACCTCCGCCGAGCCGAACCAGAGCTATGCCTTCGCCAGGCGGGACGACTACGCCTGGGGACCGGGCGGGGCGACCACCGCCGACCCCGCCATGCCCGGATCCGTCGTGCTCAAGGTCGTCGGCAGCGAGGCGACGGCCGCCAATCTCCTGATCTCCCACCAGCTGAACGGCGCCCAGCTCGCCGGCCCCGACCGCGCCCGCGTCACCCACATCCCCGGGGTGACCACCGCCGACCAGCCCAACGGCACGCAAGAGTTCTTCTTCCACCAGGGCAAGGACCATCCCGGCAGCGACCCGGCTGTCCGCAAGGCGCTGCTCCAGGCCGTCGACTTCGAATCCCTCGGAGCCATTGCCACCGGCGGGACCGGCCGTGCACCCACCGGCCTGGTCATGGCACCGAAGCCCTGCCCCGGCGACACCGTCACCGGCCACCTGCCCGCATTCGACCCGTTCGAGGCCGCGACAGCCCTCCATGCCGCAGGGTGGCGTCTCGGCCCGGACGGCATCCGCGCGAAGGGCGGCAAGAAGCTCACCCTCCGCATGATCTACGGCCCGTCGTCGGGCGAGACGATGGCCGCCGCGGCCGAGTACCTGGCCGAGTCGTGGAGGAAGGCCGGCGTCGACGTCCGGCTGCGGGCCGTGTCCGACGCCGCGTACGGCGAGGTCGAAGCGGTCACCCAGGACTGGGACGTGGACTGGGCGCCCCTCGGTGTCACCCTCCCCACCCAGCTGCTCGGTGCCCTCTCCGGCCCCTTCACCCCCGACGGCGGCAACTTCGCCCACCTCACCAACGAGACCTACGAGCAGCTCACCGCCGAGGCGACCAAGCTCCCCGGTGCCACCGGCTGCGCTCTGTGGGAGCGGTCGGAGCACGCCCTCCTCGACAGCGCGGACATCGTTCCCGTCGTCGACAAAACCGTCACGATCGCCGCCCACAAGGCCACCTTCCGCATCACGGCGGGCCTCTTCGACCCGACGTCGATCCGGATGACGGGAGGACAGAAGTGACCACCCCGTCCGATGTGCTCACCCCGCACGAAGCGGCCACTGCCACTGCCGCCTCGTCGCGTCGCCCCCGACGGCTGACCCCGCGCTTCTTCGCCCGTCAGTTGCTCCGGCTCGCCGGTTCCCTCACCGTGCTGGTCGTCGCCTCGTTCGCGATGATCCACCTCATCCCGGGCGACCCGCTGCGCCAGATGCTCGGCCCGACCGCGCCGAAGGAACTCGTCGAGCAGCGCCGAAGCGAACTCGGCCTCGATCAGTCGCTGTTGACGCAGTTCACGCACTACGTCCGGCAGCTGCTCTCCGGCGACCTCGGCACCTCCTTCTTCTCCTCCCAGCCGGTGACCGACATCATCGGCCAAGGCCTCCCCAACACCCTCGCGCTCGCCGTCCTGGCCACCCTCACCGCATTGGCCGTGGCCGTGCCACTGGGCCTGTGGGCCGCCGTCCGCACCCACAACGGACGCCGGCGCGGCACCGAAACCGCGTTCACCACACTCACCGGCGCCGCCGTCGCCATCCCCGAGTACCTCTACGGTCTGGCGCTGCTGCTCGTCCTGTCCCTCGGGCTGGGCCTGCTTCCGCCGGCCGGTCTCACCGGCCCCGCCTCCTTCGTGCTGCCCGTCACGGCCCTCGCCATCGCCCCGGCGGCGATGATCGCCCGACTGGCCCGCGTGGAGACCCTGCGCGAACTCGACACCGACTACATGCGCCTGGCCCACGCCAAGCGGCTGCCCGCTTGGCGGCTGTACGGGGTCCACCTGCTGCCGAACACCCTCACCGCGACCCTGACCATGGGCGGCCTGCTGCTCAGCGGTCTGATCACCGGCAGCGTCCTGGTCGAGAACGTGTTCGCCTGGCCCGGTCTCGGCCTGCGCACCGTCGAGGCCATCACCCAGAAGGACTACCCCGTGGCGCAGGCCATGATCCTCGTCTACGGCGCGCTCGTCCTCGTCGTCAACTTCCTCGTCGACATCCTTCTCGGGATCCTCGACCCCAAGTCCGCCCTGTCCACCTCCACCCGCAGGGAGGGCTGATGCGCCGCCTTCTGAGAAACCCCGCCGGCCTGCTGGGCGCCGTACTCGTCGCCCTCATGATCCTCCTCGCGATCGTCGGACCGCCGATCTGGGAGGACGCCGCCACCCGGATGAACCCGAAGGAGATCAGCCAGGCGGCCTCCGCCTCGCACCTGCTCGGCACCGACGCCCTCGGCCGGGACCTGCTCGCCCGCACGCTGGTCGCCACTCGGCTGACCCTGGGCCTGGCCTTCCTGGCCACGCTGATCGGCACCGTCACGGGCATCCTGCTCGGCACCCTGCCGCAGATCCTGCCCCGGCGCGCCGGCCGAGCAATGATCGCGGTGGTCGATCTGCTGGTGGCCTTCCCCGCGCTGCTGCTCGCCATGTTCACCGCCGTCGTCACCGGCCTCGGCGCACAGGGCGCCGTCCTCGGCATCGGCGTCGCCCTCGCACCGACCTTCGCCCGGCTCACCCACACCATGACCGCGTCCGTCGCCGGATCCGACTACATCGCCGCGGCCCGCATGCTGAGGGTGCCTCGTTACCGCATCCTCACCCGGCACGTCCTGCCGAACATCGCCGAGCCGCTCATCCTCAACACCGCGCAGTCCATGGGCGGCGCGCTCCTCGGCCTGTCCGCGATGTCCTTCCTCGGCATGGGCGTCCAGGCACCCTCGTACGACTGGGGGCGGCTGCTGAACGAGGCCTTCGGACACGTCTACGTCACCCCGTCCGTCGTCGTCGCCCCCGCCCTCGCCGTCAGCCTCGCCGGCCTCGGCTTCATGCTGCTCGGCGACACCTTCGCCAAGGCCGCCTCCCACACCCGCGAGCCGGTCGGCAAGCCCGTCGCCCCCGTGGTGGTCCGCGTCCAGGACACCCCCGCGGCGGATGCCGTCCTGGAGGTGCGGGACCTCACCGTCGCCTTCCCCGGCGGCATCACCCCGGTACGCCGGATATCGCTGACCGTGCGCGCGGGAGAGATCGTCGGCCTGGTCGGCGAATCGGGCAGCGGCAAGAGCATGACGGCCGCCGCCATCGGCCAGATCGTGCCCTACCCCGGCCTCACCGGCAGCGCCCGCATGCGGCTCGGCGGGGTGGACCTCGATGGCGTCACCGACTCAGAGCGCCGCAAGCTGCTCGGATCGTCGCTCGCGATGGTCTTCCAGGACCCCACCTCCTCCCTCAACCCCGCTCTCCGGGTCGGCGGCCAGCTCGCCGAAGTGGCCACCCTGCACGACGGCGCCACCCGCACCGAGGCCCGCGCCCGCGCCGTCGAACGACTCGGCAGGGTCCGCATCAAGGACCCCGCCGACGTCGCCAAGCGGCACCCGCACGAACTGTCCGGCGGCATGCGCCAGCGGGCCGTCATCGCCATGGGCCTGATGGGTACACCCCGCCTGATCATCGCGGACGAACCCACCACCGCCCTCGACGTCACCGTCCAGCGCGAGGTCCTTCGCGTCCTGCGCGAAGCCGTCGACGGGACGCGGGCGGGCGCCCTGTTCATCTCCCACGACATCGCCGTCGTCAGCGAACTCTGTGACCGGATCGCCGTGATGTACGCGGGCCGCATCGTCGAGGAACTCCCCGCCGACGGCCTCCACTACGCCCGCCACCCCTACACCCGCGCCCTCGTCGGCTCCCTCCCCGACATGGACACCGACCGGTCGGGCCCCCTCACCACCATCCCCGGCCGTCAGCCCGCGCCCGCCGACGTCGGCGACGGCTGCGCCTTCGCCGACCGGTGCGCCTTCGCCACCGGCCGCTGCGCCATCCGCCCCAAGCTGCTCGCCCGTACGGAAACCCACTCGGTGGCCTGCTGGGAGGTCCTGTGAACATCAGCGAACTCACCGTCCGCTTCGGCTCCTTCACCGCCGTCGACCGCGTCAGCCTGGAGGTGCCGAAGGGATCCGTCACCGGCCTCGTCGGAGAATCCGGCTCCGGGAAGTCCACCCTCGCCCGCGCCGCGGCCGGTCTGACGCCGTACCGAGGCACGATCTCCGGGGTCACACGAGGCCGCGTGCAGATGGTGTTCCAGGACCCGTACTCCTCGCTCAACCCGCGCATGAGCATCGGCGACGCCATCGCCGAGGGCGCACGCGTACCGCGCGCCCAGCGGCCGGCGGAGGTCGAGCGGCTCCTGGAACTGGTCTCCCTCCCGGCCACGTACGCGAGCAAATACCCCCGTGAACTCTCCGGCGGCCAGCGCCAGCGCGTCGCCATCGCCCGCGCCCTCGCGGCCGGGCCGGAGCTGCTCATCGCCGACGAGATCACCTCCGCCCTCGACGTCTCCGTCCAGGGAGCCGTACTCAACCTCATCCGCGAACTGCGCAGCGAACTCGGTCTGACGATGCTGTTCATCTCGCACAACCTCGCCGTCGTGCGGTACGTCTGCGACGCCGTCGCCGTCATGCACCACGGCCGGCTCGTGGAGTCCGGCCCCGTCGAGGACGTGATCGCAGCGCCCCGGCACGCGTACACCCGCACCCTGCTCGACGCGGTCCCGCGCCTCGCACGCGCCTGAGCCGCCCCGCCCCGCCTCGCCGTCGCGTCCGGCGGCCCGACACCCCGTGCGGGCCGCCGGACGCCCTTCCACAGCCCGAAAGGACCGTCGTGTCCCACGACCTCCACCACCGTGCCGTCGTCGCCGACGCGCACAACGACCTCCTCATGGCCGTCGCCGCACGCCCTCCGAAGCGCTGGGGCTCCTTCTTCCGCGAACGCTGGCTGCCGCAGCTGCGCGAAGGCGGCATCGACATCCAGGTCCTGCCCGTGTTCATCGACGACCAGTACCGCCCCGAGGGCGCGCTCCGGCAGACCCTCCGCATGATCGAGTGCGCCCACGTCCTCGCCGAGGCCAACGCCGACCAGGTCGCACTGTGCCTGAACGGCGCCGACATCGACGCGGCCCTCGCCGAGGACAAGATCGCCCTGGTTCTCGCCCTGGAGAGCGCGCCCGGCATCGACGCCTCCGTCGAACTCTTCCCCACCCTCTTCCGGCTCGGCGTACGGATCGCCTCCATCGCCCACTGGGGGCGCACCCCGCTCGCCGACGGCAGCCGTGAGGACGCCACCGGCAGCCGGCTGACCGCACCCGGCGTCGAGGCTCTGCGGGAGATGGAACGCCTCGGCATGCTCTTCGACATCTCCCACCTGGGAGCGAGCGGCGTCGCCCACGTCCTGGAGCTCGCCACCCGACCGCTCATCGCGACCCACTCCTGCGCCCGCGCCCTGCGCGACCACCACCGCAACCTCACCGACGAGCAGATACGGGGAGTGGCCGCCACCGGCGGCGTGGTGTGCGTGAACTTCGTCCCGGACTTCCTCACCGACGACCAGACGACGGTGCACGTCGACCGGATCGTCGACCACATCGAGCACATCGTCTCCGTCGCCGGGATCGACCACGTCGGCCTCGGCTCGGACTTCGTACGCGAGGTCATGGCGGACGTCATGCCGCCCTGCTGCGAGAACCTCGACGACGAGGACCCCATGTTCGACTTCCCCGGCCTCGAAGGCCCGTCGGGCATGCCGCTGGTGACCGGGGCGCTGGTCCGCAGGGGTCTGCCGGAGGCGGACATCCTGAAGATCCTCGGCGGCAACATGCGGCAGCTCATGACCAAGCACATGGGATGACCTGGGCTGACCTGTCCTGGAACGGTGCCCGGCGGGTCGTACGACCTGCCGGGCACCGGCCGTTCGGTCCCCGCTACGAACCGGGGCCCGAGGTTGTCACCGCGGCACCAACCGGGCCGTGTCCGCCCTGCCTAGCGTGGCGGTCATCCCAACCTGGAGGACCCACCGTGCCGGTTGACCACGACCCCCGTCCCCCGCGAGCGGACCATGCGTTCGACCTCGACGCCATGCTCGCCGACCTCGAAGAACTCGTGACCTGCGAGTCGTACTCTGCCGACCACGCCGCCGTCGCCCGCAGCGCACGCGTGGTCGCCGACCAGGGCAGCCGGCTGCTCGGCGCCCGCCCGAAGGCGTTCGTCGTCGACGGCGTCACCCACGTCCAGTGGACCTTCGGCGCCCCGCGCATCCTGCTCCTGGGCCACCACGACACCGTGTGGCCGATCGGCTCGCTCACGACCCACCCCTGGTCGGTGGAGCAGGGCATCGCCCGCGGCCCCGGCGTCTTCGACATGAAGGGCGGACTGGTCCAGATGTTCCACGCCCTGGGCTCGTTGCCCTCCCTCGACGGTGTCTGCGTCCTGGTTACGGGGGACGAGGAGGTCGGCTCGGACACCTCCCGCCGGCTCATCGAGGACCTGGCACGGCAGTGCACGGCGACTCTCGTCCTGGAGCCGTCCGCCCCCGGAGGTGCACTCAAGACCTGTCGCAAGGGCGTGTCCCTCTACGACATCACCGTCCACGGCCGCGCCGCCCACTCCGGACTCGAACCCGAGAAGGGCGTCAACGCGGCGACCGAACTCGCCCACCAGGTCCTGGCCCTGAGCCGGATCGCCGACACGGTGACCGCCGAGACCGGGCCCGGGACGACGGTTACCCCCACCGTGATGTCGGCAGGCACCGCGAGCAACACGGTTCCCGCCCGCGCCGACCTCAGTGTGGACGTACGTGTCCCCAGCGCGGCGGCACAGGAAGCCGTCGACCAGCTCATCAGGACCCTGCAACCGCACGATCCCGAGGCGCGTCTGCGGATCTCCGGCGGTCCCAACCGCCCGCCCCTGGACCCGGACGCCTCTCACAAGCTCTTCGCCCTCGCCGACGACATCGCCCCACGCCTCGGCCTCGACCCCCTGCGGCAGGCGGCCGTCGGCGGCGCCTCCGACGGCAACTACACCGCCGGAGCCGGCTGCCCCACCCTCGACGGCCTCGGCGCCGTCGGCGACGGCGCCCACGCCGACCACGAACACGTCGTCACCGCCACGATGCCGGACCGCGCCCGGCTCCTGGCCGCACTCGTCGGAGCGATGCAGTGAACGCACTCGACCTCAGGGAACTCCACACCATGGAGGACCTCGACACCGTCAGCCGCCTCTACGCCGACATCTGGGGCACGGACGCCGACAGCCCGCCCGTCTCCGCCGAAGTCATGCGCGCCCTGTCCCACGCGGGCAACTACGTCGCCGGCGCGTACGAGGACGGCCGGCTGGTCGGTGCGTCCGTCGCCTTCTACGGGGAGCCCATCGGCACCACCCTGCACTCCCACATCACCGGCACCGCCATGGGACGCGGCATCGGCCTCGCCCTCAAACTGCACCAGCGGCAGTGGGCCCTCGCCCGCGGAATCAAGCGCGTCACGTGGACCTACGACCCGCTGATCCGCCGCAACGCCTACTTCAACCTCGTCAAACTCGGCGCCCGCCCCGAGGAGTACCTGACGTCCTTCTACGGGGCCATGGACGATGCCATCAACGGCGGCGACGAGTCCGACCGCGTCCTGACCGCCTGGGACCTGACCGCGCCCGCAGGACCGTACGCCTTCGAACTGCCGGCCGACGTCGCCCGCGGCGTCCGCGACCACGACGGCCACCCCGTGATCGGCCCCACCGACGCCGCCACCGTCCTCGTCGACCTCCCCGACGACATCGAGTCCCTCCGCCGTACGGACCCGGGCGCCGCCCGCGACTGGCGGCTGGCCGTCCGGCACACCCTCGGAGGCCTGCTCGCCGAGGGAGCCCGCGTCGCCGGCCTCCACGACCGGCGCAGCTACGTCATCCACCGCACGACCTGAACACCCCTGAACACCCCACCAGGAGCCACCCGCACATGAACACCACGATCTCCGGCGTCGAACTGCGCCGCATCGCGATGCCGCTCGTCGCCCCGTTCCGCACCTCCTTCGGCATCGAGACCAGCCGCGACGTCCTGCTCGTCCGCGTCGTCACCTCCGACGGAATCGAAGGCTGGGCCGAGTGCGCGGCCATGTCCGAGCCCCGCTACTGCTCCGAGTACGTCGACGGAGCCCAGGACGTCCTGCGCCGCTTCCTCGTCCCGGCCCTGCCGAAGGACGGCGTGGACGCGGCGGCGGTCGGTCGCGCGCTCGAACCCTTCACCGGCCACCACATGGCCAAGTCGGTCCTGGAGACCGCCGTCCTCGACGCCCAACTCCGCACGTCCGGCGAGTCCTTCGGAACCCACCTCGGCGCGTCCCGCGACCGCGTCCCCTGCGGCGTCTCCGTCGGCATCATGGACTCGATACCCGAGCTCCTGGACGCGGTGGAGGGCTACGTGTCCGAGGGCTACGTCCGGATCAAGCTGAAGATCGAGCCCGGCTGGGACGTCGAACCCGTCCGCGCCGTCCGCGAACGCTTCGGCGACGACCTCCTCCTCCAGGTCGACGCCAACGCCGCGTACACCCTCGTCGACGCCCGGCAACTCGCCAAGCTCGACGACTTCGGCCTCCTGCTGATCGAACAGCCCCTCGCCAACGACGACATGGTCCAGCACGCCCAGCTCGCGAGGCTGCTGCACACCCCGATCTGCCTGGACGAGTCCATCGAGTCCGCCGCCGACGCCGCAGCCGCCATCTCGCTCGGCGCCTGCTCGATCATCAACATCAAGCCAGCCCGTGTCGGCGGCTACCTCGAAGCCCGCCGCATCCACGACATCGCCCGCGCCCACGGCATCCCCGTCTGGTGCGGCGGCATGCTGGAGACCGGCATCGGCCGCGCCGCCAACGTCGCCCTCGCCGCCCTCCCCGGTTTCACCCTCCCCGGCGACACCTCGGGCTCCCACCGCTACTTCGCCACCGACATCACGGAGCCGTTCGTCCTGTCCGACGGCCACCTCGACGTCCCGACAGGGCCGGGGCTCGGCATCGATCCGCTGCCGGACATCCTGAAGGAGGTCACCACCTCCACCGAGTGGATCGCGCTCTAGGAGGGCGCACGCACCGCTCCCGCGTCGTGCAAGCTCCCCGCCATCAGGGCGGGGAGCGTCGTCGTTTCCGGGCGCTGCCCAGGTGGGTGCCGCGGTTGAGCCGGCGCCCCCACTGTCCGCTTCCCATTTCATCTGCCGTACATGGAACCGCGGTTCCGGTTCGCCTAGTCTCGTCGCCATGGCAGCAGGAATCCTCACTGCGCGCCGCCACGTCGACCAAGGGCGCCTGGCGAGCGCCCTGTGTACGGTCGCCCCGGCGCGCTGAACGCGCCGTAGTCCCCACGGGATCCCCACCTGGCGCCCCTGCCTGACTCCCGTCTCTTCCCCTTCCGCACCGCAGTCGGCGGTTTCCGGCCGCCCGCCCTGCCGTGCCTCCATGCGCCGACGCCCCAGGAGGAATGGACATCATGAGCGAGAACAGTGAGAAGAGCGAGAACAGACGATCTCCGGTGAGCCGCCGCGGCTTTCTCGGCGGCGCTGCCGCCGTGGCGGCCGCCACCGCCGTACCCGCCCTCGCGCAGGTCGCCGGAGCCGGCCCCGCCGCTGCCGCCGGCCGCCCGAACATCCTGCTGATCGTCACCGACGACCAGCCCAAGCACACCGAGTGGGCCCTGCCCAAGACCGTCGCCTGGCTCGCCGACCAGGGCGTGAAGTTCACCAACGGCCACGTCACCACCCCGCTGTGCGCGCCGTCCCGGTCCAGCGTCTTCTCCGGCCGGCACGCCCACAACCACGGCGTCCGCAACAACGGCGCCTCCCACGCCCTCGACCAGAGCACCACCGTGCAGAGGTACCTCAAGCAGGCGGGCTACCGCACCGGTCTGTTCGGGAAGTACCTCAACTCCTGGACTCTCGCGGACAACCCGCCGCACTTCGAGGAGTTCGCCCTCCTCCAGCCCGGCTACGTCGACGCCCAGTGGAACGTCAACGGCACCGTCCAGACGATCAACGGCTACACCACGAACATCATCAAGAACCGCACGCTGAACTTCCTCGACAAGGCCGCCACCGACACCCGGCCCTGGTTCGCGTACGTCACCCCCTACGCCTCCCACGGCCCGCGAACCCCCGAGGCGAAATACGCGGGCACCCCCGTACCGGACTGGAACGGCCGGCCGTCGGTCCCCGAGAACGACCGCAGCGACAAACCGGCGTACATCCGCAACGCCACCGGCACCCTCGCCGACGGTCAGGCCATCCGCGCCGAGCAGCTGCGCACGCTGCTCTCCGTCGACGACGCGGTGCAGGCCTTCAAGGACAAGCTCCAGGCCCTCGGGCAGCTCGACAACACCCTCGTCATCTACATCGGCGACAACGGCTTCAGCTGGGGCGACCACGGTTGGACCGCCAAGTCGGTGCCGTACCGCCCTGCGCACGAGGTACCGTTCTACCTCTCCTGGCCGGCCGGCGGCCGCGGCGCAGGCACCCAGGACAATCGCATCGTCGCCAACATCGACATCGCGCCGACGATCCTCGACGCGGCGGGCATCACCCCCGCCGCACCCCAGGACGGCCGCTCCCTCCTCTCCTCCTACAGTCGCGACCACTTGCTGGTGGAGTGGTGGAAGCAGGGCACCGGCACCGGCGGGGCGCCGACCTGGTCCTCGTACGTGGCCAAGGACAAGCAGTACACCGAGTACTACGACCTGACCACCGACGCGAACGGCACCGTGTCCGGTACCGGCCAGGTGAAGTTCCACGAGTACTACGACCTGGCGGGCGACCCGTACCAGCTGGCCAACAAGCTCTACCAGGCCACCCCTGCCGAGGAGCAGGCCCTCGGCATCCCCGCCCTGGCCGCCCAGCTCGCCGCCGACCGCGTGGCCTGACCCGTACACCCGCACCGCCGGCCGGGCGCCCGGACCCCGAGGGCCCGGCGCCCCGCCGCCCCCCGGGCCCCCCGCGCCCGCAGCGCCCCAGGCTGGCCCCCCCGCCCCACCCCAGCCCCGCCCCGGCCCCACCC
>NZ_JBIVKT010000027.1:0-38968 GCF_044750905.1 Streptomyces sp. NPDC088762 | reverse complement strand
GCCGACGCTCCGCGTCGACTCCCTCGTCCGCCTTGCGATGCACGGCACCAGCCACCGCTCCCTCATCCGGCCTGATCCGTAAGACACCCCCTAGCGTCTGCGTATGGCCGCAGAGCAGGATATTCCCGACAGCCCGCCCGCCCCGGCGCACGGCCGCGGCCCTCAAGCCGGGCGCCGCAGGACCGGCCACGGGCGGCCGGCCGGCCCACCGAAGGAGCATCCATGACCCGCCTCATCCTCGGCGAGGACACCGCCCTGGTTCTCATCGACCTCCAGATGGGCATCCTGGCCCTGCCCACGGTGAAGCCCTCCGCCGAGATCCTCAAGAAGGGCCTCGCCCTCGCGGAGGCGTTCCACGCGCACCGGCTGCCCGTGGTCCTGGTGAAGGTCGCCTGGTCCCCCGACGGGGGCGATCTGCCCACCGCCAACGTGGACCGGCCGGGCCCGGCGTCCGCGCCGCCGGCCGCCTTCTCCGAGATCCCGGCGGAGCTGGCCGCGCTCGGCGACGTGGTCGTCACCAAGCGCCACTGGGGCGCCTTCACCGGCACCGAGCTCGACCTCCAGCTGCGCCGCCGCGGCATCCACCGCATCGTGCTGGCCGGGATCTCCACCAGCGTGGGCGTCGAATCCACCGCCCGCACCGCCTGGGAGCACAGCTACGACCTGGTCTTCGCGGAGGACGCCACCGCCGACACGGACGCCGACTCCCACGCGCACAGCTTCGGCAAGATCTTCCCGCGCATCGGCAGGGTCAGCACCACCGACGAGATCATCGCCGCACTTGGTTCCTGATCGGCGCGGGAACGGCCACCTCCAGCCAGACGCACTTCCCGTCCCGCCACGGCCGGTAACCCCACCGGCTGGCCAGCCGTTCCACGATCAGCAGCCCGTGCCCGCCCGGCTGCCCCGCCCGCGCGCGCACGGGCACCGGCGGCGCCGGGTTGCCGTCGGTCACCTCTATCCGCAGCCGCTCCTCGGTGCAGTGAAGCCGCAGGGCGCCGGGCCCGCCCCCGTGCAGGCACGCATTGGCGACCACCTCGGAGACCAGCAGCAGCACGTCCTCCGCGGCCTCCTGCTCGGCCTGCGACGCGGCCGGCAACCAATTCCACGCGGCCAGGGCCCGGCGTACGAAGTCACGACTGCGCGTCACGACGTCGGTGGCCCCGGCCAGTACCAGGGACCGGGTCCGGTCGGGTGACCCCCGCTGTTCCATGACGCTCAGACTCCTCCGTGTCGACGCGCTAGCGGGACGGACCGCCGCCCTCCCCGAGCGCGTCCGCCACATCGGCATGGACGGGAAACAGCCCGTCCGCACCGGTGATCCGGAACATCCGGGCGACCGGCCCCCGCAACCCGGCCAGTTCCAGCGTCCCGCCCGCCTCCCGGGCGGCGAGCCGGCTGTGCAGCAGTACGTTCAGCCCGGTGGAATCACAGAACCCCAGCCCTGCCAGGTCCACCAACACCCGCCCACCCGGGGCGACCGCCGCATCGAGGGCGTCCCGCAGGGGCCGCACCGTGTCATGGTCCAGCTCCCCGCTCACTTCGAGGACCACGGCACCGTCCGCCGCTCGCACCGCGACGGAAAAACGCTCACTGTCACTGTCCGCTCGCGCGACCATCCGGCACCACCCTTCCGTCCACTCCCTGCCCCTGCCCCGGAAGCCCGCACATACGCCTCACCCCCGCAGGCGTCCACCGCAGAGTCTGCCGGGAGGCGGGTCCCTTGGCGAAGGTGGCGGCGTCAGCGTCGGCCCTGTCGCCGTGGCCGGGCGACCGCCCCTTGCGCCGCACGCTGCGGGAGGCTGCGGGAGGGGTGGGCGGGCCCGCTGGATCCTGGAGATCCACCTCGTCGACGGATGCATCGGCCATGCCGGCGTCCCCAGGGACTGCTCGACCTCGCCTGACGTACGGGGCCCCGCCTCCGCCTCCGTCCCTCCCCGCCGTGTCCACCCCGCAGCGTTTCAGTGCTCGCAGAGGGAGAATTCTCGTTCGTAGAGCTGCTCATTGTGCTCGTCGACGAAGAACTTGCGTTCCTGCATGAGGTGTTCGCGGTACTCCTTGGCCTGTTCGAGCGTCATGGTCGACGTGTCGGCCCATGGCTGCTGCGGTGGCACATCGGACGTCGAGACGATCTTTTCGGACGGGTCGACCAGGAAGAACGCGAGAATTTTGCGATGTCCCGGGCGGGTGGGGTCCGCGAGGCGGAACGAGCCGACGCGGTGCTGCAGGATGTTCGGAAACGCCAGGCAGCGACCCGCCGGGGTCGCCACCGATCCCAGCATCTGGTTCAGCGCGTCTTCGTCCTCCAGGCCGTAGACCTCGCGCACCCCGTTGTCGTCGCTCTGTTCGTAGTACGGATCGTCGACTGCCGCCCGGAAACTCAGCCGGCTCTCGGTGATGTTCTCGCTGTCCCAGTAGTAGATGCCGGTCGAGACGATGCGCTCGTTCAACATCCCCTCGACGTGCCAGGAACCGCCGGGGTACTCGGGCTTGTCCGGAGTCAGATGAATGGTGGCGAGCTTCACGATGACCTGAAGGCGGCGGCCGCGCAGGTCGACCCGGGCGGATGCGTCGGGCAACTCGGGCGGGGTGAAGGCCGGGGCGTCCGGGATGACCGGGCGGCGGCTTACCCACCAGTCGTCCTGGGCCCGTTCCCATGCACGGAGGGCTTCCGAGTAGGCCGCGTCATCACTGTGGGAAGACTTGTCCGGACGCACCGGTTCCGAGTCGTACCACCCGTAAGGATCGGGCTCGATGCGCAGGGGCCGCGGATGGCGCAGATCGGTGAGCACGTTCTCCAGCAGCGGGCGCAGGCGCGCGAACACGTCGGGCAGGACCGAGGCCAGTTCGCGATGGACCTCGGGGTGGACGTTGTTGACGTACGAACGGAAGGTGACCTCCCCGTCGTCACTGACGTCTACGTCCGTGGGCAGCCACTGGAACTTCTCCGAGAACTCGTACTTCGAGTAGTGGTCGGTCGGGTTCCGCCAAGCCCGGTCGGGCGCGCCGCTCACCCCTCGCACCAGGCAGAACAGTGAGGGATGAACCAGGTCCAGCACCTGGCCGTCGGATCCGGGATGCCAGTCCTTCTCTGCTTCGGGGACCTCTTCCAGAACCCGAACCGCCTCGCACAGCCGGGCCCTGAGCTTGTCGTCGACCAGTGCGTCCGACTGCCACACCCCGTCGACGGCGGACACCTCGATGCCGGTTCGTCCGTCCCGCAGCGCGGCGTAATGAACGAGTTCGGCTAGTACGTAGCGAACCTGCGCTTCAGTGAGGCCCTGGGCGACTGCCTCCTGCATCCACCTGCCGGCGACGTCGGCGTCGTTCATCTTGTCGAACCACGCCGGCTTCGCCCGAATGTGGGAGCTGCACTCCATCATCTGGAGTTCCCGCAGCGTTCGCGGGGTCGCGAACGCTATCGAACGCGAAGCGTGAAAGGGCAGCGGGAAAGCGGACAGGCCGGTCAAGTCTCTTGGTCCTTCGAGTCGGTGTGCGGTGGCGGGAAGGATAGCCGAGCAGACTGACAGCGCAGGACGGCCTGCTCACCCCACTCGACCGGCACGGTGGCCTGGGCCTGACCGTGCCGCGTGTCCGGATCTGACAGAACCTGGTCATTGCGGCCCTGGAGGTGCATGGACATGATCGGATCATGCTCCCACCACACAGGGTCGTCATCGCCGCCTTCCCCGGCGTCGAACTGCTCAACGTCACAGGTCCGGCCGAGGTGTTCTCGGTCGCCACCCGGGTCGCCGGAACCGGCCGAGCCGGGTACACCGTCCGCATCGCGACCGCCGACGGCGGACCGGTGGCCACCGCCGGCGGGATCCGGCTGATGGCCGACCTGACGCTGGACGAGGTGCCCGGGGACGTGGACACCCTGCTCGTCTCCGGTGCCGTCCGGGTGGACGACCACGGGGTGGAACCGGTGCTCGACCCCGGGACCATCGACTGGCTCCGGGAAGCCGCACCCGGTACCCACCGGGTGGCCTCCGTCTGCTCGGGCGCGCACCTGCTCGCAGCGGCCGGCCTGCTGGACGGGATGCGCGTTACGACCCACTGGCGGACGGCCGCCCGGCTGGCCGCCGACCACCCGGAGGTCACCGTCGATCCGGACCCGATCTTCATCCGGGAAGGCCGTCTGTGGAGCTGCGCCGGCATCGCCTCCGGGATGGACATGGCGCTGGCCATGGTCACCGAGGACCACGGGCCCGAACTCGCCCTGGCCACCGCCCGCACGATGGTCATGTACGTCAAAAGGGCGGGCGGCCAGAGCCAGTTCAGTGTTCCGCTCTCGGCGCCGGCCGACCCCGGCGACCGGATCGACGAGCTGTGCACGTGGATCGGGGAACACCTCACCGAGGATCTGTCCGCCGAGGTCCTGGCCGCGCGGCTGCACCTGAGCGTGCGCCACTTCTCGCGGCTGTTCCGGCGGCGCACCGGCACCACCCCCGCCGCCTACGTCGAGTCCGTACGGCTGGAGGCGGCGCGGCGGCTGCTCCAGGACAGCAGCCACGGCCTGCCCGACATCGCCGCCCTCAGCGGCCTCGGCTCGGTGGAGAGCCTGCACCGCTCCTTCCGCCGCCGCCTCGGGACCACCCCCGCCGAATACCGGCGTCGCTTCCACTGAGCCCGACACTCCACCACCCGACCGCCCGCGAACCCCCGCGCGGCGGAAGACAGCCATGCCCGAGGAGAGAAAAATGCCCCGAACCAAGGTCGTCCCGATCCCCGTCATGGGCCGCCACAACATCAACGCGTACCTGCTGCTGGGCCGTCGGCCCGTCATCGTCGACGCGGGAACACCCGGCAGCGGCCTCAAGATCCACGAACAGGTCGCCTCCCACGGTGTCGACCCCGCCGACGTGGCGCTGATCGTCGTCACGCACGGCCACATCGACCACTTCGGCTCCGCCGCCGAACTGCACCGCCTCACCGGGGCGCCGGTGGCGGGACACGTCGCGGACCTCGGTCCGTTCCGTACCGGCCGGGTCCGGGAGCCGTACCTGCCCACCGGTCCGATGGGCCGCCTCATGGCCAAGAACAAGGACCTGCACATGCAGGTCGAACCGTTCGAACCCGACGTGCTCCTGACCGGCGAGACCGACCTGGAGGACTTCGGGATCGCGGCACGCATCATGCCCACCCCGGGGCACACCGCCGGATCCGTCTCCGTCCTCACCGACCAGGGAGACCTCGTCGCCGGCGACCTGATCGCCAACTCCTTCTTCGGCCTGGTACGCGGCCGGCCGGCCAACCCTCCCTTCCACGACGACCCACTGCTCAACCTCGCCAGCCTGCGCAGGATGCTCGCCCTGAACCCCACCCGACTCCACGTCGGCCACGGCACCCCCCTCGACCCCGACCGGGTCCGGCGCTGGGCCGACCGGGAGCACCTGCGGCTGTCCCGGCTCGAAGCAGCGGGGCGGCTCCCCGTCCGTACGGAGAACAGCGTGCCTCGGTAGAGGGATCACACGGGTCGCCGTTGAACGACCGGGCACCACCCGGAGGGCGGCGTCCAGTGCCACGGCTCACTTCGGCGGCAGGCCTGCGGCGAATGCCCGGCCTTGGTCGATCCACTCGGCCAGAGAGCCGCCGTCCACGAGGGCGGAGGGGTCCACGACGACCCAGCCGCGCATCGGCCGGCCCGTGAAGTCGAAGATCCTCGCACCGGGGCGGGCAAGGGCATCTGCTGCGGCCTCCGGCCCGACCCGGACCATCAGGTCGTCGCCGGTCACGCCCACGGCCATGTTCCCGTTGCACAGGAACACCAGACAGCCGAACATCCGCTTCTCCGTGATGGCCCGATCCTCCGCCAGGTGCTCGCGGATCCGTCCGGCCAGGCCTTCGTCGTACGCCATCGCGTGCCGCCCTTCACATCCCCGACCAAGCCGCGCCAAGGACCCCGTGCCGGTGTCCCCTCCATGGACCCACCCCGGCCCGGCACCGGCAACCGGACGCGAACCGTCGCGCGCTCCCGGCCACTGCGACCCCGGCTACTGCGGCCACAGCCCGCGCCGCGTGGGGCTGACGCCGGCGCTTCCGGTGTGAGCATGCGAGCGCCAAGACGTTCTCGACTTGCGGAAGAACGTCAGCGGCGGTGCCATTCCTCGGCCAGGAGGCGGTAGGAGCGGACCCTGTCGGCGTGGTCGTGCGTGATCGTGGTGATCAGCAGCTCGTCGGCGCGGGTGGCCTCCTGGAGCCGTTCGAGGTGATCGGCGACGGTACGCGGCGAGCCGACGAACTGTGTCTCCACCCGGTCGGCCACCACCTTCCGGTCTGCGTCCGTCCAGGGGCCCGTCAGCGCCCGCGCCTCTGCCGGGGAGGGGAAGGGGATGGCGCCTTCGGCCGTGCGGATGCTGCGTACCCAGGGCGCGTATCCGGCGGCCAGTTCGCGGGCCGTGGCGTCGTCCTCGGCCACGACCACGTCGGCGGACACGGTGACGTACGGGCGGTCCAGTTCGGCGGAGGGTTTGAACGCGGCCCGGTAGCCCTCGGCCGCCTCCAGCACGCTCCCCGGGCTGACGTGGTAGTTCGCGGCGAACCGCAGGCCGTTGCGGCCGGCTGTCTCGGCGCTCTGGCCGCCGCTGCTGCCCAGGATCCACACCTGTACGTCGGCCCCCTCGCCGGGGACGGCGTGCGCCTCGATGCCCTCGTCGGACCGGTACTCGCCGCGCAGCAGCGCGAGGACGTCGTCGACCTGCTCGCCGTAGTCCTGCGGCTGGGCACCGGGCAGGTTCAGCAGCTTCTGCTGGAGCGCGAACCGGGGATGGGCCGCCAGGTGCGCGAAGGAGAAGCGCTCCGGGATGCGCAGACCGTTCGGGGTGTGTCCGACGAAGGGCTCCGCCTCCCCGGCCCGCTGCGGAGGCCGGCCCGCCGAGCGGCCCAGGCCCAGGTCGAGGCGGCCCGGGTGCAGGGCGTCGATCAGGCCGAACTCCTCGACCGTGGACAGCGCCGTGCGGTGGCCGAGCTGTACGGCCCCGGAGCCGATCCGGATCGTGGAGGTGGCGGAGGCGGTCAGGGCCAGCACCACCGCCGGGGAGGTCCCGGCGACACCGGGATTGAGGTGGTGCTCGGCGAACCAGTAGCGGGCGTAGCCGAGTCGTTCCGTCTGCCGGGCCAGATCGATGCTGTTGTGCAGGGCGTCGGCGGCGGTGGAGCCGGAGGGGATCGGGATGAGGTCGAGGACCCCGAGCGGGATGCCGGACATGGCCAGGTCTCCTTACAGATCGGCGAAGGGGGGATCGGGGATCTCGCGGCGCAGCACCGGCGCGATCTCGGACTGGAACAGCTCCAGCGAGGCGCGGTGGGCGGCCGGCGGGAGACCGCCCGGCTCGGCCTGCAGGTGCAGGACGGTGTGGCCGAACTGCTCGTGGTAGCGGTGCACCTTCTCGATGATCTGCTGGGGGCTGCCGATCAGCGCGGAGCTGCGCTCCACGAAGTCGTCCAGGTGCGGGAACACCGGTTCCGCGCCGGCCTGTTGGTGGAAGGCGAGGTACTGCTCGAAGGCCGGCCGGTACGCCGCCACCGCCTGCTGCGAGGTGCGGGCCGCGTGGAAGCCGGCCGTACCCGCGCCCACCACGGCGAGCGCCGGGTCGTGCCCGTAGTGCTCCCAGCGCTCCCGGTAGTGGCGGATCAGCTCGGCGTACGGGCCGATCGGATGGGTGACGTTCGCGGAGAACAGCGGATCTCCGTAGCGGGCGGCGAGGTCCACGGACTCCCGGCTGGTCGCGCTGCCGTGCCACACCCGCGGGGGCGGCCCGCCGGGGCGGGGCAGCACCTCGGCGTCCTTCAGCGCCGTCCGGAACCGGGGCTCCGCCGTCACCCGGTCCTCGCGCCAGAGCCGCCGCAGCAGCTCGTAACCCTCGCTGTTGCGCTCCCACTGGTCCTCGGGCGTGACGTGGAACAGCTCCCGCTGGGCCGTGCCGTTGCCCTTGCCGATCACCAGCTCCAGCCGACCGCCGGACAAGTGGTCCAGCGTCGCGTAGTCCTCGTACGCCCGGACGGGGTCGAGCAGGCTCAGCGTGGTGACGGCGGTGAAGAGCCGGATCCGGCGGGTCAGCGCGGCGATGTGGGAGAGCACCACCGGCGGCGAGGACGACAGGAACGGCCGCTCGTGCCGTTCGCCGACCCCGAAACCGTCGAAGCCGAGCTCCTCCGCCGCCAGCGCGCTGTCGACGACCTCGCGGAACCGCTCGCGGACGGGGGTCAGCCGGCCCGTGACCGGGTCCGGGGCGTGCACGATCAGCGTGATGGCCAGGAACTTCACGAGGCCGTGGCCTGCCGCTCGACGGCCGGCCGGACCGCCGGCACGTCGAGCCCGAGGTGGTCGCGCAGAGTGGTGCCGGTGTACTCGCTGCGGAAGACGCCGCGTTCCTGAAGGAGGGGGACGACGGTGTCGGCGAAGCCCTCCAGTCCGTCCGGGGTGATGTGGGGAACCAGGATGAAGCCGTCGGCGGCGTCCGCCTGCACCAGGCTGTTGATGGACTCGGCGACGGTCGCGGGTGAGCCGACGAAGGTCTGCTTGGCGGTGGTGGCGATCACCAGCTCGCGGATGGAGAGGTTCTTGGCCTCGGCGAGCTCGCGCCACTGACGCGCGGTGGCCAGCGGGTCGCGGAACTGCCGTACGCTCGCCCGGCCGAGGGCGATGGTGTTCTCGCCGGGGTCGGGGTCGACGTCCGGGAGCGGTCCGTCCGGGTCGTAGCCGGACAGGTCGCGGTTCCAGACGTGTTCCAGGTACTTGATCGCGGTGGCCCCGCTGACCTGGGAGCGTCGTACCTCGTGGGCGAGTTCGCGGGCCTGGGCGTCGGTGTCGGCCAGGGCGAAGGTGGCGGCCGGCAGGATCAGCAGCTCCTCCGGTCGGCGGCCGTACCGGGGCAGGCGTCCCTTGACGTCGGCGTAGAACTCCCGGCCTTCCTCCAGGGTTGCGTACCGGCCGAAGATGGCGTCGGCGGATGCGGCGGCGAACTCGCGGCCTTCGTCGGAGTCGCCGGCCTGGAAGACCACCGGACGGCTCTGGGGGCTGCGCGGCACGTTGAAGCGGCCCTCGATGTCGAAGTGGCGGCCCTGGTGGGCGAAGGCCCCGGCGCGTGCGTCGCGCAGGAAGGTGCCGGAGACGGGGTCGGCCGTGACCTCGGTGCCGTCCCAGGAGTCGAACAGCTCGATCGCGGTGGCCAGGAACTCCTTGGCCCGGGTGTAGCGGTCCTCGCGGGGCAGGAATCCGCCGCGGCGGAAGTTCTCCCCGGTGAAGGCGTCCCAGGAGGTGACCACGTTCCAGGCGGCCCGGCCCTCGGAGAGGTGGTCCAGGGAGGCGAACTGGCGGGCCACTTCATAGGGCTCGTTGAAGGTGGAGTTGATGGTGCCGGTCAGGCCGAGGTGCTCGGTGACGGCGGCCAGCGCGGCGAGCACGGTGAAGGTGTCCGGCCTGCCGACCACGTCCAAGTCGTATATCTTCCCGCCCTGTTCGCGCAGGCGGAGCCCTTCGGCGAGGAAGAGGAAGTCGAACTTGGCGCGTTCGGCGGTCTGCGCGAAGCGGACGAAGGAGTCGAATTCGATGTGGCTGCCGGCCGCGGGGTCGCTCCACACCGTGGTGTTGTTGACCCCGGGGAAGTGGGCCGCGAGATGGATCTGCTTGAGCGGCTTGGTGCTCATGGTGTCCTTCCGGTTCCGGATCCGAGGTCAGGCCGTGAGGGCTGCGGCGGCGTAGCGGTTGGCGGGGCGTTCCAGACCCAGCAGCCCGCGCAGCGAGGACGCCTCGTACGTACTGCGGAACACGCCGCGCCGCTGGAGCTCGGGCACCAGCCGGCGGGTGATGGCGGGCAGGTCGTGGGCGATGACCCCGGGACGCAGCCGGAAACCGGTCAGGCCCGTCTCCCGCCACTCCTGGAGCAGGTCCGCGAGCTCGGCGGGGGTCCCGCTGAACGTGGCGGCGTCGGTGGGGGCCGGGGCACCTGCGACCCGGTCGAGCCGGTCGCGGCGGGCGGCGGCCGCCGGGCCGTCCTCGTCCAGGAACACGGTGAGGTCGGCGAAGACGTGCCGGGGGCCGGGTGGCGGGGGCAGCACGGCGGCCGCGGCCCGTGCCTCGTCCAGGTCGCGCGGGGTGACGTACACGAGGTCGATCAGGGCGGCGCGGGGGGCCACCGTGCCGGCCGAGGCCGTGACGAGGGGCTGTCCCTGCGGCGGACGCGGGGTGATCGACGGCCCCCGGACGCTGAAGTGCGGCCCCTCGAAGTTGATGTAGTGCAGCTTGTCGCGGTCGACGAACCGGCCGGTGGCCACGTCCCGGATCTCCGCGTCGTCCTCCCAGCTGTCCCACAGCCGGCGCACCACCTCCACGTGGTCGGCGGCCTCCTCGGCCAGCTCGCCCACCGGCGCGGGGAACTCCCGGCGCCCAAAGTGCCGTGCCTCGTATGGCAGTCCGGAGGTCTGTACGTGCAGGCCCGCCCGGCCCCGGCTGACGTAGTCGAGCGTGGCGATCGCCTTCGAGATGTGGAAGGGCTCGGTGTGCGTGGCCGTCACGCTCGGGACCAGACCGATGTGCCGGGTCAGCGGCGCGATCCTGGCGGCGGTCAGCACCGCGTCCAGCCGCCCGCGCACCTGGTCCGTGCGTGCGTCGGGTTCCGCCGCCGCGGACGACTGGAGGGCCAGACCGTCCTCGAAGGTGACGAAGTCCAGCAGCCCGGCCTCCGCCTCGGCGACGACGTCGGCCCAGTACCGGGCCGTGAACAGTTCAGCGGGCCGGGCGCCCGGCTCACGCCAGGCAGCCGGGTGCCGGCCGGCGCCGTCGAGCGCGACGGCGAGGTGCAGTTCGGACACGTCGAACAACGCCTTTCTGATCGACCGTGGTGAAGGAAGGAAAAGAAGGGGTAGCCGGGAAAACGGGTCCGGGAAATCCTCCGGACCGCCCCGAAAAAACGCTACGTCGTACGGAACGGCGGCACAATAACCGCAGTATTAAGGGAATTTGGCAGCCTTGTTGCCCGGCGTCCGGACCGCGAGGAAAAGCGGCCGTCTGCGCAGCGTGAAGCCGATCGACTCGTACAGCCGGATGGCCGCGGTGTTGGACGCCCCGGTGTGCAGGAACGGCACCTCTCCGCGTTCCCGTATGCCCGCGGCCACCGCGCGCACCAGCCGGGTCGCCAGCCCCCGGCCCCGGTGGCCGGGGTGGGTGCACACCGCGCTGATCTCCGTCCAGCCGGGCGGCCGAAGCCGCTCCCCTGCCATCGCGATCAGCCGGCCCTCGTGGCGGATCCCGAGGTACCCGCCCAGTTCCACGGTCCGGGGCAGGAACGGGCCCGGCCGGGTGAGGGCGACGAGGTCCAGCATCTCCGGTACGTCGGCCGGACCGAGCCGCACCGCCTCGGGCGCCGGTTCGGCGCGCAGTCCGGTGTCGACGAGTTGGACGCCCGGGACCGAGCCCACGGTCTCCCAGCCGTCGGGCGGGTCCAGCAGGCCGGTGAGACCGACAACCTGCCCGGGCCCGGTCAGGGCCTGCAGATCGTGCCAGGAGCGGGGGTCGCCGGGGTCGGCGAGGGCGGCGAAGGGGGAGACGTCGTCGCGGTAGCGGGCGGCGCGACCGCCGCCGTCCGGAGCCGGCACGGCGAACGGGGCGTGCGGACCGCAGAGCGAGGCCCAGGCGGGATTGTCCAGGACGTGGGGTGGCATCGGTGACTCAGGAGTTGGTCAGGGGCAGGCCGGGCGGATTGACCTCGGAGGTCTTCACGGCCTCCTCGGACAGGTTCCAGGCCGCCAGCAGCTTCGCGTACTGCCCGTTCTGGATCAGGTGGTTGATCGTGGCCGCGACGGGCTCGGCCAGCCCGCTGTCCTTCTTGGCGGTCGCCGCGATCAGCCCCTGGAGGGTCTCCCCCGCGCCGGAGAACTGACCCGCGTTCCGGGTCGGCGCGGCGCTGTTGGCCGTCTGGGTGAGGTGGTAGGCGCTGGACGGGTTCGGCACGAAGGTGATGTCGATCTTCTTGCCGCTGAGCGCCAGGTAGGTGCTGTTGCTGTCCGGGAAGTACTTGACGTCGATGTCCTTGCCCTCGGAGCGCAGTCTCGCCTGCCACTCCAGGAGGATCTTCTCCTGGTTGGTGCCCCGGGCGACCGCGACGGTCTTGCCCGCGAGGTTGCGGTAGTCACCCCCGAAGTTCCAGGGGTTGTCCTTCAGCACCTCGAAGGCCAGGTTGTCCTGCCGGTACGAGGCGAACTCGTACTTCTTCTTCCGCTCCTCGGTGACGGTGACGTTGGTGAAGGCCACGTCGACCTTGCCGCTGTCGATGCCGACGAACAGGTTCTCCCAGGTGGAGTTCTTCACCACCGGCTTCAGCCCGAGCGTTGCGGCCACCAGCCGTCCGAGGTCCGGCTCCGCACCGGTCAGGGTCTTCTGATCGGTGCCGACGTAGGCCAGCGGCGGGAACCCGGCGGGCAGCGCGCCCACCCCGATGACCAGTTCCCCCCGTTCACGGACGGCCTGGGGCAGTTTCGCCCGGAGGGACTCCTCCACCGGGACGGTCAGGTCGGTCTGCTGCGCGGCGCCGTTGGACAGGGCGCCGACGGTGACCGTGGCGGTGCCGGCTGGGGCGCCGGATCCGGCGGCCGCGCTCTTGCCGCCGCAGGCGGTGAGCCCGGCGACGAGGGTCGCGGCGGCGGCCGCGGTGGCGAGGGCTCTGCGCAATGGCTTCAGGTGGGGCATGGGGTGACGTTCCTTCGACTCGCGGGGTAGGGGGGTAAGGGGCGGGGTACGTGGTCAGAGCACTTTGCTCAGGTACTCCCGGGTCCGGGGGTGGACCGGGTGGTCCAGGACCTGCTCGGGCGGGCCCTGCTCGACGATCCGGCCGTCGTCCAGGAAGACGATCTCGTCGGCGACTTCGCGGGCGAAGCCGATCTCGTGCGTGACGATCAGGAGGGTGGTCCCGCTGCCGGCCAGGTCCTTGATGACGGCCAGCACTTCGCCGACCAGTTCCGGGTCGAGCGCGGAGGTCGGCTCGTCGAAGAGGATGACGCCGGGCCGCAGTGCGAGCGCGCGGGCGATGGCCACCCGCTGCTGCTGCCCGCCCGAGAGCTGCCGCGGGTAGGCGTCGGCCCGGCTGCCGAGACCGACCCGTTCCAGCAGCTCACGGGCGAGCACACGGGCCTGCGACCTGGGCAGCCGTCCGGTCGCCACCGGCGCCGCGGCCACGTTGTCGAGCACGGTGAGGTGGGGGAAGAGGTTGAAGTTCTGGAAGACGAAGCCGATCCGCGCGCGCTGGGCGAGGATCGCGCGTTCGCTCAGCTCCTTGAGCCGTGTCCCGTGCCTCCGTACGCCGACCGGCTCGCCGCCCACGCTGACCTGACCGGCCTGGGGCTTCTCCAGGTGGTTGACGACCCGCAGCAGGGTCGACTTGCCGGAGCCGGAGCGGCCGATCACCACGGTGACCGTGCCCGGCGGGATGTTCAGGCTCACCCCGTCGAGGACCCGCCGGTCGCCGTACCACTTGTGCACGTCGTGCACCTCGATGGCGGCGGGCGGACCCGTCGTGGCGGTGGTGGTCATCGCGCGGTCTCCTTCCGGAAGCGTGCCCGCAGCTCGCGCAGGCCCGCCCGGGCCCGCTGCAGGGGGGTGGGCGGCATGGTCCGCAGTGCCCCGCGCGCGTAGTACCGCTCGACGTAGAACTGCACGACGGACACGACGCTGGTCAAGGCCACGTACCAGGCGGTGGCGACCAGCAGCAGCGGCACCACGTCCCCGGGGTAGGTGGCGCCCAGGCTCTGCACCGAGCCGAACAGGTCCAGCAGTGACACGTAGAACACCAGCGAGGTGGCCTTGACGAGCCCGATCAGCTGGTTGACGTAGCTGGGCACGATGGAGCGCAGGGCCTGCGGGAACACGATCCGGGCGAACTGGTAGCGCTTGGGCAGTCCGAGCGCGGCGGCGGCCTCGTGCTGGCCCTGGTCCACGGAGAGCAGCCCGGCCCGGACCACTTCCGCGGCGTACGCCGCTTCGACCAGGCTCAGTCCCACGACCGCCACGGCCATGTCGGTGGCCAGCTTCGACTCGTCGAAGGTGACGAGGGCCGGGCCGAACGGCACCCCGAGGCTCAGCGTGGGGTACAGGGCGCTGAGGTTGTAGAGGAAGAGCAGGACGACGATCAGCGGCACGGAGCGCAGCAGCCAGATGTACGTCCAGCTCACCGTCCGCAGTACCGGGCTGGGCGACAGCCTGCCGAGGGCCAGCAGGATGCCGCCCAGCAGCCCCAGGACCGCGCTGTACGCGGCCACCTGGAGTGTGACGAGCAGACCGTCCAGGATCACCGGCCGGGTGACCCAGTACGCGAACCGGTCCCACTGGTAGAAGGGGTTGGTCAGCAGCCCGTGCGCGGCCTGGGAGGCCAGCACCAGCACGACGACGGTGGCGACCCACCGCCCGGGCCGCCGCAGCGGCAGCACCCGCTCTGCCGGAGCGGGCGGACCGGACCGTCCGGAAGAGCCGGACGGCGCGGTCAGGAGAAGCGATTCGGTCAAGGACACTCCCGCAGGCTCGGTCATATTCGGAATTCCGGGAACGGGTATCCGGCCGGCTGTACCGCCGAATTCACGGGCGGGACACACAACGCCTCCGCCGGAAACAATGCACAGCAGTTCATTGCAAGCAGCTCATTCGAATGCGGCGGCCGCTTCGCGCAGCGCGCGGGCCACCAGCTCCGGGGCGTACGGCGCCTGCGCGCCGGGCGTGTACGTCACGGAGCGCAGGCCGCCGGTGTAGCGGAAGCCCCGGTGGCGCTCGTACACCGGCCAGGAGACCGGCGACTTGCGGTCCACTCCCACGCTGATGCCCTGGAGCGGGGCCATCCCGATGAGCTGGTGCACGCTGCCGTCCAGTCGCCCCGCCTGCACTCCGTCGACCAGCAGCCGGAACTCCCAGCGCAGGCCCTCCGACGCGGTGGCCGACAGGGTGACGGTCCGTCGTCCGACGGGCAGCGGACCGGCGTCGGCCTCGTGCAGCCTGCCGTACTCGTTGTAGGCGAAGCGCAGCCGCCCGTCTTCGACGTACAGGCTGTATCCGCCGCCCTGGTCACCGTGCGACACCAGCACGCCCTGGTCCCCGGCGCCGTGCTCGTCGAGCACGACCGAGACGTCGAAGGAGCGGAAGGAGATCAGCCGGGAGGACCGGTACCGCTCCAGCTCCGGGGTGCCCGGCAGGAGCGTGAGGGGGCGGTGGAACCGCTCCTCGGCGGGGTGGCGCCGGGCGAGCGCCCCGCTGCCGTCGGAGAGGGGGAAGACGCCGTTGCGCCAGGCCGCCGCTTCCCAGGCCGAGGCCAGCTCCTTCACCACCTCCGGGTGGTCGGCGGCGACGTCGGTGGTCTCGGTCGGGTCGCTCGTCAGGTCGTACAGCGCCCATTCGCCGTCGTCGTACGGGGCGCCCGGCCGGTGCAGGGTGACCAGCTTCCAGCCGTCCCGGTAGTAGCTGCGGTTCCCGGACATCTCGCAGTACTGCTCGGTGTGCGCGGCCGGGGCCCTGGCGTCGCGCAGGACCGGGGCGAAGCTGACCCCGTCCAGCTCTTGGGCGGGGCGCGAACGCCACTGCTCGGGCCGCCGTACGCCGGCCAGCTCCAGGAGGGTGGGGGTGACGTCGGTGACGTACTGGTACTGGTGGCGGATGCCGGGGTCGTCAGGGCCGCGCCGCAGTCCGGCCGGCCAGGAGATGACGAACGGGACGCGCACCCCGCCCGCGTAGGTCTGGCCCTTGTACAGCCGGAACGGGGTGTTGGAGGCCATTCCCCAGCCGCGCGGGTAGTGCACCAGGCTCCGCGGGCCGCCGATGAGCTCGGTGTCCCGCGCGATGTCCGGGTCCCAGTCGTCGGGGACCGGCTGGTGGACGAAGCGGCTGAAGTAGCTGCGGGTGCCCTCGGCCCCGCCCTCGCCGGTGCCGCCGTTGTCGGAGGTGAACAGCACGATGGTGTTGTCGAGTTCACCGAGGGCACGCAGGGTGTCGGTGAGCCGGCCGAGGTTCTGGTCGATGTTGTCGACCATCGCCGCGTACACCTCCATGTAGCGCGCGTAGCGTTGCCGCTGACCGGGCGTGAGCTCCTCCCAGGGGCCGACGTCGAAACCGGCCTCGGCGTTGCGGTCCGGGAGGGTGGTGCCCGCGGGGAACAGGCCGTCGGCGATCTGGCGGGCGAAGCGGGTGCCGCGCAGCGTGTCCCAGCCGCCGTCGTAGCGGCCGCGCTGCCGCTCGATGTCCTCGGGCTTGGCCTGGAGCGGACCGTGGACGGCGTTGTGCGCGAGGTAGAGGAAGAACGGCTTGTCGGGGTCGTGCGCGCGCAGCGACTTCACCATGGCGATGGCCTCGTCGGTGATGTCGTCGGTGTAGTAGTAGCCGTCGGGCAGTTCGTCGATGTCGAGTGGGCTGTTGTCGCGGACCAGTTGGTGGGGGTGGAACAGGCTGGTCAGGCCCTCCAGCACGCCGTAGTACCGGTCGAAGCCCTTCTGCAGCGGCCAGTTGCGCCGGTCGTCGGCGGCGTTGGAGGCGGAGTCGCGGGTCAGGTGCCATTTGCCGACCGCGTAGGTGGCGTATCCCGCGTCGTGCAGCACCTCGGCGAGGGTGGGGACGTCCTGGCCGATCTCCATGCCGTAACCGGGGAAGCCGGGGTCGGAGTTGGCGACCGTCGCGTACCCGACGCGGTGCGGGTTGAGGCCCGTGAGCAGGGCCGCCCGGGCGGGGGAACACAGCGGCATGGTGTGGTAGTTCGCCAGCCGCAGGCCGTTCGCGGCCAGCCCGTCGAGCACGGGGGTGGCGATCTCGGCGCCGAAGGGGCCGATGTCGCTGTAGCCCATGTCGTCGACGAGGACCACGACGATGTTCGGGGCGCCGCCGCCGGGCGTGCGCCGCGGCGGCCAGGCGGGTTGGGACTCGGCGAAGGTGCGGCCCACGTGGCCCGCGAACCCCTCGTAGGGATCGCGGCGGTTCGGGGTACCGGTCGGCTCGGTCACGGGCGGGCCTCACTGCCGCGGCGGTTGAACGGCAGTCGGCCGAGGACCACCGCCATACCGCAGGTGTCGGTGAGCGCGGAGAACACCAAGCCCGCGGCGATCGCCGCGGACAGCAGCTGGAAGGCCGGGTGCACGAACAGCCCGAGGAGCAGGCCGAGCAGCACGACGGCGCCCGCGGTGAAGCGGACCTGGCGTTCCATCCCCCACACGGCCCGGGCCGGGCCGTCCGGGAAATGGAGGCCGTGGCCGGCGGCCGTCCAGGCGCTGGTCCCGCCGGTGAGGCCGGCAGCGGGGACCCCGTGCGCGGCAAGGGCCGCCGCGGCCTTCCCGGAGCGGGCTCCGGAGGCGCACACCAGCAACAGGGCGCCCCGCTCGGCGGCCTGCCGGAGCTCGGGCAGGCTCCGCTCGATCCGGTCGAGGGGGACGTTGACGGAGTCCGGCAGATGCCCGGAGGCGAATTCGCCGGGGGTCCGGACGTCAACGACGGTCAGCTCGGGCAGGCGGGCCTTCGCTTCGGCGACGCTGAGGGCGGGGGAAACGCTCATGGCGGAACTGGTCCTTGGCTGAGTCGGAACGGGCACGGCCCACGGGGTCCATGGGGCCCAGGCCGTGCCGGGGATGTTAGGCACTTCCGGGCCGCCCGGGCGGGAGGCCGCACGACCGCCATGAGGTCGCCATGCAGCGGCAACAACCAGTGGCCGCGCGCGGCCCGTACTCGCCCGGACGTCTCTATGGGGCGTTCATCGTCGACGCCGTGGGACACCAGCAGGGCACGGGGACAGTGGCGGGCGTCCGGCTCCGGCTCGACGACGGGCGCGCCGGCGGCGAGCCAAGGAAACGGCTTGCAGCCAAGGCGCCGACACATCGCGCGAGGCCAACCGTTCGTGCAGCGCACCCCGGTTCCGCCATGGGCCAGGCGCTGCACTTCCTGGCACAGGCCGCCCGAGCTCACCATTCAAGACGGCTCTGTCCACCATACGGGCCGCCCCTTGCTGAGGCAGTCGACCTTGGGCAGTATCCCTACTAATCCGATGGGAAAAGGGGGGATTCCTCTCATGCTGCATGTCCACAGGCGCCCATCGGCGCTCGTCAGGCTCGGTGCGCGACTTCCGATCACGTCGACGGACCACCGTCGTCATCCATGCGGAGCGCATCGCAAGGTGGCAAGCGGGGCCAAGGCGCCGCGTGAGCGGCAGGTGGACGCTGTACCGGTCGAGCACGCGGCCGTTCGGCCCCGTTCGGCCGCAACCGCCCCGCGCCCGGCCCGCCCCCTTTCCTCCCGGCCACTGGCCGTGGCCGTCAACAACGTTCCGGAGCAGCCCAGATGATTCCCGTCACCCCGAGTGGCCCCGCCGTCCGCGCAGCCCAGGCCCCAGGCCACGGCGCCCCGGCCTGCGGGTGACGCCCGTGCCGACAGCATCGAGCACAGACGCCGTCCGGTCCGCCGAAGAGCGCCGCCACGCGCTCCTGCGTGCCACTCGTGACGTGGCGGACGACCTCGCCGCGGACGCCATCGCCCGCGACCAGGCGGGCCTGCCGCCGATCGACGAGAGGGCACGGCTGGGTGAGGCCGGCCTGCTGGCGGCTCTCACCCCGCCCGGTCCTGGCCGCGGAGTGGACTGGCGTACCGGATGCGCCGTCATACGGGCCATCGCCACAGCCGACAGTTCAGTCGGCGCCGTACTCGCCCGGCATTACGTCCACACCTGGAGCGGACGCTTCTACGCGAGCAACCACGAGGCGACCGCCCTCGAAGAGGAGTCGCTGCGCGAGCAGTGGCTGTGGACGGGCACCGTCCGCGCCCCCTCACGCGACGAAGACACCTGCGCACCGGACCTCACCATGAGGCCGCGCGACACCGGCTACGTCCTGAGCGGCTGCCGGACCGTGGAGGCGGCGGCGACCGTCGCCGACCAGATCGTGCTGGACGCCGTCTGCACGGTGACCGGCGACATCCTGGTCGTACGGATCCCTCGTGGCGCGCGCGGCGTAGCCATCGAACCTTCCCATCACCGCCTCGGACAGCGCGTCGCCGGAGCGGGCGAGATCGCCCTGGACCGCGTCACCATCAAGCCCGGACAGCTGCTGGGACGCCGGCCTCATGACGAGGAGTCGGCCGCGCCCTTCACCGCGCTCGCCGAGCCGGCGCTCCGGCTCGCCCTGTGCCACGTCGGCCTCGGCATCGTCGAGGGCGCCCTCACCGAAGCGCGCGACCTCAGCAGGGGCGGCCACGCACGCCGCCTGCCCGGTGAGGACCCGGACCTCCTGCTGACGTACGGGGAACTCGCCTCCGCCGCGCAGACGGCCACCGCCGTCGTCCACCGGGCAACGGCGGTGCTGGCGCGGGCCCTCGATACAGGCCCCCACCTCGACGCCGAAGAACCCGCGAACGTCGCCGCACTGGTCGCCACGGCCGAGACCGTGACGTCGAAGGCAGCCCTGGACATCACCGCACGGGTGCTGGAACTGGCCGACGCCCCCGGCCTGGACCGCTTCTGGCGCAACGCACGCGTACTGACCGCCCACCACCCGGCCACGCGCCGTCTGCGCGCCATCGGCGAGCACTACCTCAACGGCTCCCACCGCGCCGTGGCGGCGGCCTTCCACTGACGCAGGCGCCCCGCGGGACGGCTCGGGACCCCTCACCTGACCTGGACCTTCGGCTGCCGGGCTGGGCCCTCCCCGGCAGCCGGCAGCCACCCACGACAAACGCAGGTCGGAGCCGTACGGGATAATGTGCCCATGCGGATCTCAGCCAGGGCAGACTACGCGGTACGTGCTGCGCTGCAGCTCGCGGCGGCACAGGAGGGCGGGCCGGTGAAGGCCGAAGCCATCGCCGACGCCCAGGACATCCCGCACAAGTTCCTCGAAGGCATCCTGAACGACATGCGCCGGGGCGGTCTCGTACTCAGCCAGCGCGGCGGCAACGGCGGCTATCGACTGGCCAAGCCCGCCCAGTCCATCAGCATCGCGGATGTCATCCGCGTCGTGGACGGACCGCTCGTCTCGGTACGCGGGGTCCGGCCCCCGGACCTGTCCTACACCGGGCCCGCGCAGTCCCTGCTCCCCTTGTGGATCGCGCTCCGGTCCCACGTGCGGGAGATCCTCGAGGGTGTGACGCTCGCCGACGTCGCGTCGTCCCACCTGCCCGCCGAGGTGTCCGCGCTGACCCAGGCTCCCGACGCCTGGACCAATCCCTGATCCGCGCCACCACCGCCTACCTGCGCTTTCTCACCCATCAAGACAGGTCCGTCCGCCATGTGGGCAGCCTCTTGGGGCGGATGACGCTGTCTGCCAAGATGCCTACCAAGCCGGTGGGAAAACTAGGAATCAAGGAGGTGGCCGCCGTGAGCACAGTGCCCCGCGCAGGCCGTCTGCTGATCCTTCTCACCACCCGCCGACACATCGACCTGGTCCGTACGTCCAGTTCCATCTGTCACGCTTCCTGACGCCCTTCCCACGGCCGGCGCTGCGCGAAGCGCACGGCTGTGCGCATGCCACGGCGCTCCCCCTCTGCCGCCGGGCCCAGCCCTTGGCCGACCTCTCCGCCCCACATCTCCTTCGTGGGCGGCGTGCCAGGTGCACGGCGGTTCTGCCTCCGTCCCGCGGCATCCGCGACACCTTTCCACGGCAGCCTGCACCAGCAAACCCGCCCATCACCGATGGCCGGCAGCGGGTGCCGCGTACGCCTACTGCCTCACGTCGCGCGTCTCCGTACCTCTTCACCTCTTCACCTCTTCACCTCTTCGAACGCCCAACCCGTGAAAGGACACCTCCGTGTCTGCCGCAAGACCGCTCACCATCCTGCGTACCATCGCCGTCACAGCGACGCTCCCCCTTCTGCTCACGGCCTGCGGCTACGGTTCCGAGGCGAAGAAGGAAGACGACAAGCCGGCGAACGCGGCCGCCACCGGCGGCAAGAAGCTCTCCGCCTCCGAGGTCCGGATCGGGTACTTCCCGAACCTGACGCACGCCACCGCGCTGGTCGGCCTCCAGGAGGGCCTGATCCAGAAGGAACTGGGCGGCACCACGATCAAGCCGCAGTCCTTCAACGCCGGCCCGTCCGAGATCGAGGCCCTCAACGGCGGCTCTCTCGACATCGGCTTCATCGGCCCCTCGCCGTCGATCAACGGCTACGTGAAGTCCAAGGGCTCCAACCTGCGGATCATCTCCGGCTCCGCCTCCGGCGGCGTCAAGCTGGTCGTGAACCCGGACAAGATCAAGACCCTGGACGACCTCAAGGGCAAGAAGATCGCCACCCCGCAGAAGGGGAACACGCAGGACGTCGCGTTCCTCAACTGGATCGCCGAGAAGGGCTGGACGGTCGACGCGGAGTCCGGCAAGGGTGACGTCTCCGTCGTCCGTACGGACAACAAGGTCACCCCGGACGCCTTCAAGCAGGGCTCGATCGACGGCGCCTGGGTGCCCGAGCCCACGGCCTCCAAGCTGGTCTCCGAGGGCGGCTCCGTCCTCCTCGACGAGACCACCCTGTGGCCCGACAAGAAGTTCGTGATCACGAACGTCATCGTGTCGCAGAAGTTCCTCAAGGAACACCCCGACGTGGTCGAGGCCGTCCTGGCGGGCACGGTCAAGACCAACGAGTGGATCAACGCCAACCCGGACAAGGCGAAGGCCTCCGCGAACGCCAAGCTGGCGGCGGAAGGCGGCAAGCCGCTCGACGCGAAGGTCATCGACCCTGCGTGGTCGAGCATCCTCGTCACCGACGACCCGCTGGCCACGACGCTGAAGGCGCAGGCCGACTACGCGGTCAAGGCCAAGCTCATCGAGCAGCCCGACCTGGCCGGCATCTACGACCTGACGCTCCTGAACAAGGTCCTGAAGGCCGCCGGCAAGCCCGAGGTCTCCGACGCCGGTCTCGGCGCCAAGTAAGTCCGCACGTCGGAAAGTCCCCAGGAGGTGACGACCATGGCCACCACGCTCGCCAAGGCTGCCGAGGGCACCGCCGCAGCAACTGCGGAGCACGCCGCCCGTATCGCGCACGTCTCGAAGTCCTTCGCGGGTCCGGCCGGTACGCAGCTCGTCCTGGACGACATCAGCCTCGATGTCGCACCGGGAGAGTTCGTCACCATCCTGGGGGCCTCGGGGTGTGGCAAGTCCACCCTGCTGAACCTGGTCGCGGGCCTGGACAAGCCGTCCGCGGGGTCCATCGAGACCCCCGGCGGCCGTCCGGCGCTCATGTTCCAGGAACACGCCCTCTTCCCGTGGCTGACCGCGGGCAAGAACATCGAACTGGCCCTGCGTCTGCGCGGAGTGGCCAAGGCCGACCGCAAGCCGGAGGCCGAGCGGCTGCTGGAGCTGGTCCGCCTCGGCGGCGCGTACGGCAAGCGCGTGCACGAGCTGTCCGGCGGCATGCGCCAGCGCGTGGCCCTGGCCCGGGCGCTCGCCCAGGACAGCCGGCTGCTACTGATGGACGAACCGTTCGCCGCCCTCGACGCCATCACGCGTGACGTACTGCACGGCGAACTCACCCGCATCTGGGCCGAGACGGGCCTCTCCGTCCTCTTCGTCACCCACAACGTCCGCGAGGCGGTGCGGCTCGCCGAGCGCGTCGTCCTGCTCTCCTCACGGCCCGGCCGGGTCGCCAAGGAATGGACCGTGGACATCCCGCAGCCGCGCCGCATCGAGGACGCGGACGTCGCGGAGCTGTCCCTTGAGATCACTGAACACCTGCGTGGGGAGATCCGCCGCCATGGCCGGCACTGACACCACCCCGAAGGCGGCCTCCACGGCGGACGACCTCTCCGGCCTTGAGGCCGGGCTGGACGCCCTCGACGCCGTCGAGGTCCGCCGTGCGCCGGTCCAGGAGATCATCGTCAGGAAGGTGGTGCCGCCGGTCCTGGCCATCGCCGTGGTCCTGGCCGTATGGCACGTACTCGTCTCGCTGAAGGTCACCGCGGAGACCAAGCTGCCGTCTCTGTCCGCGGTCTGGGACAGCCTGTCCCAGATGTGGATACAGGGCACGCTGCTCGAGGTCATCTGGACCTCCGTGTCCCGCGGTCTGCTCGGCTTCCTGCTGGCCCTGGCGATCGGCACCCCCCTGGGTCTTCTGGTCGCCCGGGTCACGTTCGTCCGGGCGGCGATCGGCCCGATCCTCTCCGGTCTGCAATCCCTGCCGTCGGTGGCCTGGGTGCCGCCGGCCGTGCTCTGGTTCGGCCTGAACGACGCGATGATGTACACGGTCATCCTGCTGGGCGCCGTCCCGTCCATCGCCAACGGCCTCGTGTCGGGCGTGGACCAGGTACCGCCGCTGTTCCTGCGGGCGGGGCGCACACTCGGCGCCACCGGAATCAGGGGTATCCGGCACGTCGTCATCCCGGCCGCCCTGCCCGGCTACCTGGCAGGCCTGAAGCAGGGCTGGGCGTTCTCCTGGCGCTCGCTGATGGCCGCCGAGATCATCGCCAGCTCCCCCGACCTGGGTCTGGGTCTCGGCCAGCTCCTGGAGAACGGCCGCAACAACATCGACCTGCCGGGCGTGTTCCTCGCGATCATCCTGATCCTGATCGTCGGCATCGCGATCGACCTGCTGATCTTCAGCCCGGTCGAGCGGTGGGTGCTGCGCAGCCGCGGCCTGCTGCTCACGAACTGAACGAAGAATCGCGCTGGGGACGGGATACCACGCCGTCCCCGGCGCACGCGCACCTGCCGGCACCACAGCACCGGCTCCGCGGAGGCATCAGCCCGCGGAGCCGGTGCTGCTGCATGCGAACGTGCGAAAGCCGGCGGCACGGCCTCCACCTCAGCGGTGCGGGTCGGCGGTGGCTTCGATGTGCTCGGCTACGGCGACGAGCAACACCCGGGTGCCGGGGGTGGTGGCCCGCCAGCAGTGACGGACGCCGCCGGACAGGTAGAGCGTGTCGCCGCGGCCCAGCCGGTGGACCTGCCCCTCGGCCTCGACCTCCGCGGCGCCGTCGGCGACGTACATCAGCTCGTCGTTCCGGTGCCGGAATTCGCGCCGGCCGTCGTGATCACCGGTGAACTCCAAGGCGTGCAGCTGGTGATGGCCCCGTACGAGGGGGCGTACGCGGCTCGCCTCGCCGCCCACCCCCTCGCCGGCGGACGCGAGGCCGGGGTCGTCCTCGGCCCGTACGACATCCACCCGACGCGGGTTCTCGGAGGCGGCGAGCAACTGCACGGCGGTCGTGTCGAGTGCGTCCGCGACGAGCTGCAGGGAGCGCATGCTGGGCCGGGCGCGGTCGTTCTCGATCTGACTCAGGAACGGTACGGACAAGCCCGTTCTGGCGGCGATGTCGGCGAGGGTGAGGTCCAGTGCGCGCCTGCGCCTTCGGACACCGGGGCCCACTCGCGGCCCGCTTGCCTCGCCCATGATCCCTCCGACCTCCACGCTTCGTTCTGCCCGCACCCTAACGCGGGCCGGCGGCCGGCGACTGCGCCGCCGGCACCTCGGCACGCGGCAGCGAGCGATTTCGTACTGCCGTCACATCGCCGACACACCAGCCTCCTAGCATCTAAATCACTTGAACGGGTCAAAGAAAGTTTGACCACGAACCGCCTCATATAGTTAGGGACACCCATGCCTCCCGTTGACCAGAACGCCCGCCGCCGACGGGGCACCGGCCTGATCGCGATCGACACCGCGGCCGCCTTCCCCGGATACACCTTGTTCGCCCCGCTCACGGGCACCGGCGAGGTCTACCTGATCGACCTGCACGGCCACGTCGTCCACGAATGGCGGTTCCCGTACCGCCCCGGCCGCCACGCCCGCCTGCTCGACAACGGCAACCTCGCCTACAACGGCGTGCTTCCGGACGAGCCCGCCCTCTTCCCCATGTGGCACAAGTACCGGGGCGGCATCATGCTCGAAGCCGCGCCCGACGGCACGGTCCTGCGGGAGTACCGCGACCCGCTGCAGCACCACGACGCCCACCACCTCGGCGACGGCCGCATCCTGTACACCGCCCTGGAGCCCCTGCGCGGCAGCGAGGCGGCGGGCGTGCGCGGCGGGGTCGAGGGTTCGGAGGCCGAGGGCGGCACCGTCTGGGCCGACACCATCAAGGAAGTCGATGCGGACGGCAACGTGCTCTGGTCCTGGCGGGCCGCCGAGCACCTGGACCGCGACGCGTACGCCCTCCACCCCGACTACGCCCGCGAGCACTGGCCGCTGATCAACAGCGTGACGCCGCTCGCCGACGGCAACATCCTGGCCAGCCTGCGCAGCGTCTCCGCGGTCGTCGTCATCAGCCGGGAGACCGGCGAAATCCTGTGGCGCACCGCGCCGGGCGTGGTCTCCCAGCAGCACGCGCCCACCGAGCTGCCGAGCGGCAACTTCCTGGTCTTCGACAACGGCGTCTTCCGGCCCGGTTGGGACGTGCCGTTCTCCCGGGTCATCGAGGTCGACCGGGCGAGCGGTGCGATCGCGTGGGAGTACCACGACCCGGCGCGCGAGTCGTTCTTCGCGCCGTTCATGGGCAGCGCGCAGCGGCTGCCGAACGGCAACACCCTGGTCACGGACTCGCCGTCGGGCCGGCTCTTCGAAGTGACGGCGGAGGGCTATCTGTGCTGGGAGTACGTGGTCCCGTACTTCGGCGCCTACCGTGAGTCCGAGGTGCGGGAGCTCTTCCCGGCCGAGCCGAACGCCGTCTTCCGTTCGTATCGTTACGGCCCCGAGGAGCTGCCGTGGCTGGATGCCGGGGTACGGCCATGAGAACGTCCGCCGGGACGCCCGCGGCTCCGGGAACACGTGCCGCCGTCCACCCCGTCGACGAGCGGCTGCCCCTGCGGCGGCTCGCGCCGCTCTCCGCCCAGCACGTCCTCGCCATGATCGCGGCGCCGGTCTCCACCGCGTTCCTGACCGCCGACGCACTGGGGCTCTCAGGCGAGCGCACCGCCTCGCTCCTCAGCGCCACCCTGGTGCTGTGCGGCATCGGCGCGCTGCTGCAGTCCTTCGGGAGGTTCCGGGTCGGCGCCCGGCTGCCGTTCGTCATGCTGCCCGGAGGAGCCGCGACCGCTATCTTCCTGCAGGTCGCGGCCGAGCACGGACCGGCGACCGCAAGCGGTGCGGTACTGCTCGCGGCGGCGCTGCTGCTGGCCGTCCTGCCGCTCTACGCGCGGATCGTACGGCTCTTCCCGCCGCTGGTCATGGGCGTCACCGTGCTGCTGATCGGGGTCGCCATGGTGCGCGTCGCCGCGCAGCTGATCACCGGGCCGGGTGGCGGCCGGCCCGCCGCACCCTCCGCGGTCGCCCTCGCCGGGCTGACCGTCGGCTGCACGCTCGCCGCGTACGTGCTGTTGCGCGGCGTGTGGCGGCAGATGGCGGTGCTGATCGGCATGGCCGCGGGCACGGCGATCGCGGCCGCCTCCGGGCTGGGCGCGTTCAGGCCGGCGCAGGGATCGGGGCTCGCGCTCCCGCACCCCTTTCCGTACGGGACCCCCCACCTCGACGTCCTCGCCGCACTGCCTCTGCTGATCTTCAGTCTGGCCTCGCTCGCCGAGGCGACCGGGCAGACGGTCCTCAACAGCGAGACCGTGGGTCGTACGCCGGACCCCGGACGTGACGTGCCTCGCGTCGTCCGTGCGGACGCCGTGGTCTCCCTGCTGGGCGGTGTGTTCGGCACCTCCCTGCTGGTGACCAGCTCGGAGAACATCGGCATCGGCAAGCTGACCGGTGTGCGCAGCCGGTTCGTCACGGCGGGCGCGGGCGCGCTGCTCATCGCCGCCGGGCTGCTGGCGCCGGTCTCCCGGCTGCTGGCGGGCATCCCGGCGCCCGTCGTCGCGGGCTCCGCGCTGGTGGTGTACGCGGTGATCGCGGTGATGGGCGTGGAAATGCTGCGCCGGGTCGACCTCGCAGACCGTACGAACTCCATGGTCGTGGCCGTCGCGCTGGCCGCGGGGCTGCTGCCGGTCGTCTCCCCGGGGCTGTACGACGGCTTCCCCGGCTGGGTGCGTACGGTGCTGGGCAGCGGGGTGGTCGCCGGCACCCTCACCGCGGTGGTGCTGAACACGGTGTTCCGGTGGGCACGAGGCTCACGCACGTGAGGTTGCCGGGCAGGGGAACCTGTCCATCAGCGGCGGCATGAGCATGTGCTCGGCGACAGCGGGGCCGGTGAAGTCGAAGATCCTCGCACCGGGGCGCGCTGGCGCGCGCGGGCGACGGTGTGCTGTCCTGGGAGTGCCTTCCAGGGAGGCTCCATGCGTACCGTCACCGTGGAGAAGCAGCCGCTGCGACCCGGGGTGCTGATGCCCGCGAGGGATCTGGCGGTGGCGTGGGGCCTGATCGCGGTGATCGCGGCGCTGGCCTGGGTGATCACGCTCGGCCAGGCCGCGGACATGGGGATCGGGCCGGGCACGAGGGGGATGCCGCTTCCGCTGTTCGTGCCGCTGTGGCTGGCGATGATGGCGGCGATGATGCTGCCTTCGGTGGCCCCGGTGGCGGTGACCTGGGCCAAGGGCATCGCCCGGCAGTCCAGCGGGATGACGAGGGCGGTGCGGACCACCGAGTTCCTCGGCGGGTACCTGCTGGCGTGGACGGCGTTCGGGCTGGTGGCGTACGGCGGGCTGGTGCTCACCGGAGCCCTGGTCGACCGCGACCCGCAGGCCGGGCAGTGGATCGGTGCGGCGGCCTTCGCCCTGGCGGGGTTGTACCAGCTGGGGCCGCTGAAGTACGTGTGCCTGCGGCACTGCCGCAACCCGATGACCCAGCTGGTGCGGTACGCGGCCTTCCGGCGGCCGGTGCGCGACATGCGGGTGGGGCTGCACCACGGCGGGTACTGCGTGGGCTGCTGCTGGGCGCTGATGGTGGTGCTGGTGCCGCTCGGGGTGATGAACGTGCCGGCGATGGCCGCGATCGCAGTGCTGATCTTCCTGGAGAAGCTGTGGCGGCGCGGCCCGCTGACGGCCCGGGTGATGGGCGTGGCGTTCCTGGTGCTGGCCGTGCTGGCGCCCTTCCAGGACTGGCTGCTGCCGGGACTGACCCCGAGCGGGATGACGACGATGTGATGCTGGAGAAGCCGGCGCTGGATACGCGGAACGGAACCGCGTGGTTGACCGCCGCCCTGACCCAGGTGACGGCGGGGCGGTACCGGCGGGAACAGGGGCGGAGGAGGCCTTGGGGCCTGTCGTCAAACTCCCGTCTGCCCCGCGACGCCGGGAGTTTGACGACAGGCCCTGGCGGCCTCCTCCGCGGTGTGGCGGCACGGTTCATACGCGTCCCTTGGGCGCCCCCGCCGCCGGCTCGCTGCTGAAGACGAAGTCGGCCTTCTCGCCGTAGGCCGGTTCGAAGTCCAGGCCGAAGGCGGACGAGGTGCCGCTCGTACGGCCGATCCCGTACTCGGGGGCGAAGCCGAACATCGCGTTCTTGACCGTGGTCGGCGTGTCGTCGGGGCCGAGCAGCGGCTCGTACGTGAGCTGGGTGTGCCCGGCGACGTTCGCGCCCGGCCTTTCACCGTCGGTGAGCGAGACCTCGCCGCGTTCGGTGCCTGCGAATTCGCCGATGAACTGCGTCAGTTCCCCCAGCATTCCGCCCTCGCTGCCGGAGAGGATCCGGCCGAGCGCGTCGGCCTGCTGGTCGCTGGCGCCGCTGTCGATGACGACCCCGACCTTCCAGTCGCCGGCCGTCAGGTGGGAGGGGAAGTGGTTGTAGAAGGCGAAGTCGACCCCGGAGAGGTCGGTGTCGTCCAACCGCCCGTCGGCGATGTGGAACACCGCCACGCCCCGGCACTCGGTGCCGCCCTGCGCATCCCTCGGCTGGGCGTCGACGCTGCAGCCGCACATCACGGCACACGAGCACCCGGCGAGGTACTGCCCTGAAATGGTGTACGTCATGGGACCGGTCTCCTCTCGCTCGAGGACCCCGCCATCCGGCTCTTCCGGACGGCGTCGGGGGCTGGCTGGGTCGGTGGTGAGCGGGAGGTGGGCATGGTGATGGGCTCCGCTCCGCGGGATCGGTCGGGGAGCGCCGGTACCTTTCACGCTAGGCGTGCTCGATGGGGTCTGTAAACCGTCCGCAGCCGTCGACCCGCGCCACCTGCCCCGGCCCACCGAGGCCCTCCGGGGCTACGGCACGGTCTCGTCATCAGGGGGCTCGGGGGCATGCGCAAAGGGGACGCCCTCGGCCTGCACCGGAACGACGTCCACCTGACGGAAGGCGTCGCATACGTGCGTCTCCGCCATCGACGACAACCGCCTCGTTCACCGGACTCGTCTTCTCATGGCTCCGGACGCACGAAAGGCCGTCCTCTCATGGATGAGAGAACGGCCTCCGACCTGCTCAATGCATGGTCGGGACGACAGGATTTGAACCTGCGACCCCTTGACCCCCAGTCAAGTGCGCTACCAAGCTGCGCCACGTCCCGTTGTGCGTTTGATCTGGGGTTTCCCCCGTCCCGGCGGCACATGCAGAACATTACCCCACGTCGAGGGGTGCGCATGCACCGGTTTCCGTCGGGAGGGAGGATGGGCGGGTGAACGCACGGGATCGGGACGTTGAGGGGCGGGCGCGCAGTGCGCGGCCGCGGGACGGGCTGGGGCGGCCGTTGCCGTACGGAGTGCCGGGAGTGGAGCGGCAGCCCGAGGGAGTGGTGCGGTCGGGGGTCGAGACCGTGCGGGAGGCGCAGCGGCTGCTGGATGCCGGGATGCCGTTCCACGCGCACGAAGTGTTCGAGGACGCCTGGAAGTCCGGGCCCGAGGGCGAGGCACCGCTCTGGCGGGGGCTGGCGCAGCTGGCGGTCGGGCTGACGCACTCCGCGCGCGGGAATTCCGTCGGCGGGGCGCGGCTGCTGCGGCGGGGGGCCGCCGGGGTCGAGGGGCTGCGGGGGGAGACGTACGGGATCGACCTGCCGGGCCTGGTGCGGTGGGCGCGGGAGCTGGCCGGCCGGGTGGAGGCCGGCGGCCCGGCCGTCGACGCCGCGCGGGAGGCGCCGCGGCTGGGCGGGGACGGCTAGGGGGTGTCTTACGGATCAGGCCGGATGAGGGAGCGGTGGCTGGTGCCGTGCATCGCAAGGCGGACGAGGGAGTCGACGCGGAGCGTCGGCGAGTGAGGACAACGCGGCGAGGCGCGGTGCCAGACACCGCGAGCCCGGCCTGATCCGTAAGACACCCCCTAGCCGCCGGCGGCTCGGCGTGGTCGGCGAGACGGCCCCCCGAGCGCTCAGCCGGCGGGCTGGAGCAGGTCCCAGCGGTTTCCGTACAGGTCCTCGAAGACCGCAACGGAGCCGTACGGCTCGTGGCGCGGCTCCTCCAGGAAGCGGACGCCCTCGGCGGTCATGCGGGCGTGGTCGCGGGCGAAGTCGTCGGTGTACAGGAAGAAGCCGACGCGGCCGCCCGTCTGGTCGCCGACGCGGGAGCGCTGGGCCCCGTCCTTCGCTCGGGCCAGGAGCAGTGCGGATTCCTTGGCGCCGGACGGGCGGACCACGACCCAGCGGGAGCCGTCCGGGCGGGCGGTGTCCTCGGCCAGGTCGAAGCCGAGGGCGCGGGTGTAGAAGTCGATGGCCTCGTCGTAGTCGTGGACCACGAGGGCGGTGAGGGCGATGTGGGAGGGCATGGCCCCTATTGTGCGCCGACGAGGATCACTTCAAGGGTGCGGGGGCCGTGCACGCCCTCCACCCGGTCGAGTTCGATGTCGCTGGTGGCGGAGGGCCCGGAGATCCACGTCAGGGGGCGGACGGGGTCGAGGCGTTCGAGTGCCTGCGGGACCGAGTCGACCACCTGGTCGGGTACGCGGACCACGCAGATGTGGTGGTCGGGGATGAGGGTGATGCGGCGGCGGCCCTGGTCGGGGGCGCCGTCGAGGACGATCGTGCCGGTCTCGGCGATGGCCAGGGCGCAGCCGGTGACCACGCTGTCGACACCGTCCAGCCGGTGCGGGGTGGAGGCCGCCTCGTCGGGGACGCGGACCGGGCCGGCGGCGGAGAGCCAGTGCGGGGGCAGGCCGGGCGGGACGAGGACCGTCGCGGAGCCGGCGAGGAGCCGCGCCAGGAGCCGGGGGAGGTCGTCCTCGGTGGTGCGGTGGACCTTCGCCCGGTACTCGGTGAGGTGGGCGGCCAGCAGCTCCGACCGCTCCCGCGCGGTGCGGGCGGCGCCGTGGACCCGGAGGTAGTCACGGGGGATCCGCGGGTCGGGGTCGCCGTCGGGCACGGCGCGGCGGATCCGGGACAGGATGCGGTCCTTGGCGGTCACTGCGAGGTCTCCCGTTCGCGGGTGGCCCACCAGTCGCGGAAGGACCGCTCCGGGAGGGGTGGCAGGTCGCGGGTGTCGGTCCAGGCCCGGCCCGGGCCGGGCAGCCTGCGGGGTGCCAGGCGGCGGGCGCGGGCCAGCAGCCGCTCCCCCGCGCGCAGCGCCCCCGGGCGGTCCAGCAGCAGCCGGGCGGCGCGCATCGCGGCCCGTTCGGCGGTGTGTCCGTGCGCCGGGCGGATGCGTACGCGGATGCCGTCGCGGGTCACCGGACCGCCCTGGACCACCCGTTCCCGCAGGTGGACGAGGACCTCGGGGATGTCGATGGCGACCGGGCAGACCTCGTAGCAGGCACCGCACAGGGTGGAGGCGTAGGGCAGCGAGGCGTCGATCTCGCTGCCGGTGCCACGCAGTTGGGGGCTGAGGATGGCGCCGATGGGGCCCGGGTAGACGGATCCGTAGGCGTGGCCGCCGGCGCGCTCGTAGACCGGGCAGACGTTGAGGCAGGCGGAGCAGCGGATGCAGCGCAGGGCCTGGCGGCCCACCTCGTCGGCGAGGGTGTCGGTGCGGCCGTTGTCGAGGAGGACGAGGTGGAAGGCGGACGGCCCGTCGCCATCGGAGGTACCCGTCCACATGGTCGTGTACGGGTTCATCCGCTCGGCCGTGGAGGAGCGCGGCAGCGTCTGCAGGAAGATCTCCAGGTCCCGGAAGGTCGGCACGACCTTTTCGATGCCGACCACCGAGATCAGGGTCTCGGGCAGGGTCAGGCACATGCGGCCGTTGCCCTCGGACTCGAAGACGACCATCGTGCCCGTCTCGGCGACCATGAAGTTGGCCCCGGACACGGCGACTTTGGCCCGCAGGAACTTCTCCCGCAGGTGCAGGCGGGCGGCTTCGGCCAGTTCGCGGGGGTCGTCGCCCAGCCCGTCCGGCGCCGGGCGGCCCCAATCACCCATCTCCGCACGGAAGATGTCGCGGATCTCGGCCCGGTTGCGGTGGATGGCCGGGACCAGGATGTGGGAGGGCCGGTCGTGGCCGAGCTGGACGATGAGCTCGGCGAGGTCGGTCTCGTAGGCGGCGATCCCGGCCGCCTCCAGCGCCTCGTTGAGGCCGATCTCCTGGGTGGCCATGGACTTGACCTTGACGACTTCCCGTTCGCCGGTGGCGCGCACGAGGTCCGTCACGATGCGGTTGGCCTCACCGGCGTCGGCCGCCCAGTGGACGGTGCCGCCGGCCGCCGTCACGGATGCCTCCAACTGCAGCAGGTAGCGGTCGAGATGGCGCAGGGTGTGGTCCTTGACCGCCTTGCCGGCGGCGCGCAGCCGGTCCCAGTCCTCCAGTTCGGCGACGGCGCGGGCCCGCTTGTCGCGGATGGTGTGCGTGGCGTGCCGCAGGTTGGCGCGCAGCACGTCGTCCCGTACGGCCTCCCGCGCGGCGGAGGGGAAGGCGGGCATGCCGAGGTGGGTGGCCGTATCCGTCATCGCCAGGGCTCCTTCTCCGTCATCGCCAGGGCTCCTTCTCCGTCGCGGCCAGGATCTCGGCGAGGTGCAGGGTGCGCAGCGGGGCGCCGGCCCGGCGCAGCAGGCCGTCGAGGTGGGCGAGGCAGGAGTTGTCGGCGCCGCACAGCACCTGTGCGCCCGTCGCGGCCGCGCTGCCGATCTTGTCGGTGCCCATGGCGGCGGATACGTCGGGGTTCTTGACGGCGAAGGTGCCGCCGAAGCCGCAGCACTCCTCGGCTCCGGGCAGTTCGACGAGGTCCAGGCCCTTGACGGCGGCCAGCAGCCGCCGCGGCCGGTCCCCCAGCCCGAGCCCGCGCAGGCCGTGGCAGGAGGGGTGGTAGGTGACGGTGTGCGGGAAGTACGCGCCCACGTCCGTCACCCCGAGCACGTCGACCAGGAACTCGGTCAGCTCGTACACCCGCGGGGCCAGCGAGCGGGCGGCGTCGGCGAGCTCCTCGCCCCGGCCCTCCGCGGCCGCCCTGCGGCCGATGCGCGGGTAGTGCTCGCGGATCATGGCGGCGCAGGAGCCGGAGGGGGTGACCACGTACGCGTGGCCGGCGAAGGCCTGCGCCGTGCGCCGCACCAGCGGTTCCGCCTCGTGCCGGTAGCCCGTGTTGTACTGCGGCTGGCCGCAGCAGCTCTGGGCCGCCGGGAAGTCCACGGTGACCCCGAGGCGCTCCAGGAGGCGTACGACGGCGATGCCCGTGCGAGGGTACAGCGCGTCGTTGACGCAGGTGACGAACAGGGCGACGCGCATGACGGGCAGAATAGCCGCGTGAAGAAGTTCTCAGTGATCGGCATAGGCGCGGGCGACCCGGACCACCTGACCCTCCAGGCGGTCAAGGCGATCGGCGCGGCGGACGCATTCCTCATCCTGGAGAAGGGCGAGGAGAAGGCGGATCTGACCGGGCTGCGGCGCGCGATGCTCGACGAGCACGCCCGCCCCGGCCACCGGCTGGTGGAGGGCCGCGACCCGGACCGGGACCGGACCCCCGCCGACTACACCCCCACCGTGGACGGCTGGCGCAGCGCGCGGGCCGAGCTCTTCGAGCGGTTCATCGCCGAGGACCTGGCGGAGGGCGAGACCGGGGCGTTCCTGGTGTGGGGCGACCCCTCGCTGTACGACTCCACCCTCGCGATCCTCGACGAGGTGCTGGAGCGCGGCCGGGTGGCCTTCGAGCACGAGGTCGTCCCCGGCATCAGCAGCGTCTCGGCGCTGCTGGCGCGGCACCGGACCAACCTGAACCGGGTCGGGCGGCCGGTCCAGATCACCACCGGGCGGCGGCTGGCCGAGGGCTGGCCGGACGACGTGGACGACGTGGTGGTGATGCTGGACGCGCGGCACGCCTTCACCGCCCACCTGGACCAGGACCTCTTCATCTACTGGGGGGCCTACGTGGGCACCCCGGACGAGATCCTGGTCTCGGGCAAGCTCGCGGAGGTCTCCGGGCGGATCGAGGAGCTGCGGACCGAGGCCCGCGCCCGCAAGGGCTGGATCATGGACACGTACCTGCTCCGGCGCGGCTGACCGGGCCGGCCGCGCGCCTCACCCCAGGAAGCGCGGCAGGGCGGCGGCGAGGCGCTCGTACTCCTCGGGCCGGTTGTAGATCTGCCCGCAGACCCGGATGCCGCCGCCGCCCGGCCAGGGCCAGATCAGCACCCGGACGCGCTGCCGCGCCGCGATCTCCTCGCGCAGTGCCCGGGCGGCTTCCCTGGTCTCGGCGACGCCGGGCGGCAGGCGCAGGGTGCGCATGGCGAGCCCGGCGGTGTACGGGAGCCCGGTCAGTCCGGGCACGCGGGACAGCAGCGCGGCGCCGTACGCGGCGAGGGCGCTGTTGTGGCCCCGTACCCGGTCGGCGCCGAGGCGGTCCAGGAGGTCCAGGCCCTCGGGGGCGGCGAGCCAGCCGGTGTAGTCGGCTGTGGCGCGGTACTCGACGGAGCGGGGGAACCCGTGCTCGTCCTCCCAGGACGGAACGAGGGCCCGGATCCGGTGGCGGTGCTGCGGGGCCACGGCGAGGATCGCGGTGCCGGACGGGGCGTAGCCCCATTTGTGGAGGTTGCCGAACCAGAAGTCGGGGCCGCCGGCGAGGGGGTCGGCGAGCATGCCGGGGGCGTGCGCCCCGTCGACGACGGTGATGACGCCGCGTTCGCGCAGGTCGGCGAGGAGCCGGGGTCCGGCGATGAGCCGGGCTGTGGGCGAGCTGACGTGGTCGAGTACGGCCACGCGGGTACGGGGCGTCAGCGCCGCCAGCACGGTTTCCCGTACGGCGTCCTCGTCGGGCAGGTGGGGGTCCAGGGCGACGGTGGTGACCGTGGCGCGGCGGGCGGCGGCCGCGACGACGGTGCCGTAGCCGTGGTCGGTGACCAGGATCTCGTCGCCGTCGGCGAAGGGGACGGCGTCGAGGGCGAGGTTGGCGCCCTCGGTGGCGTTGGAGATGAAGGCGAGGCCCTCGGGGTCGGCGCCGAGGTGCGCGGCGATCCGGGCGCGGGCCCGGGCGAGCCGGTCGGAGACGGTGAGGAAGAAGGCGTCGGGATCGGCGTGCGCCTCGGCGCGCAGCGCCGCCTGGGCCTCCTCGACGGGTACGGGTACCGCGCCGAAGGAGCCGTGGTTGAGGTGGGCGACCCGGGGGTCGAGGCGGAAGAGTTCCGGCCCGCCGGGGAACGCGGCCGGGTGGGCGCCGGGGTACGCGCCCGGCGAACCGGCGGGGCGCATCGGCTGTGTGGTCAAGGGTCCTCCGTGGTTGCGGCACGGTCGTCGCCCGGATCATCTCCCGCCGCGGCCGGCGGCACCAGGGGATTCCAGGCGCCCCGGGCCCGGCCGTGATCCGCCGGCAAGATCCGAAAGAGACGGCCTAGTCGCGGCCGCTGGTGGCCGCGTAGTACTGGAGGTCCTGGACCTCGACCGTGTGGTCCACCGGGTACGGGAGCTCCACCTCCGCCCGGGTCTTCCCGTCCCGCACCACCCGCGCCGAGACGGAGCCCGGCTTCAGCGGCAGCAGCTCGGAGTGGATCCCGGCGGGGGCCCCGTGGGCGGCCTCGGCCGGTCCGACGGCCGTACGGACGGTTCCGGGCCCGGTCAGGAAGCTGAGCACCTCCACCGTGTCCCGGGGGGCGGCGCTGCCCTTGCGCACCGACATGAGCAGTGACTGGCGGCCCGTCGGGTCGGCGCCGGCGAACTGGGTGCGCGCCGTGAGGTACAGCGTGTCGCGGACGATCTCCGGCCAGCTGCCCGTCTTGAACCTGGTCAGGTAGTACGAGGTCAGGTCGAGGTAGGCGTGGCCGTTGTGCAGGGAGGGCGCGAACTGGCTGCCCTCGGAGTAGTCGTTCCAGGTGGTGAGCTGCACCCAGTCGGCACGGTCCTCGATGGCATGGGTCCATGTGGAGCGCAGGGTCGCGGTGTTGCCGGCCTCGTCGTAGATGCCCTGGTTGGGGCGGGCGTCCTGGACGGAGACGGGCTGCATCCAGATCTTGCCCAGGTCGTGCGCGCGCCTGACGTCGCGGGTGCTGCTCTCCTGGCCGACGTAGCTGCGGCTGCCCCACTCGGAGAATCCGTAACTGATGGGGGCGAACTCGCCTTGGTGCGCGCCGAAGTCCAGGAAGAGCGGGACGAAGGCGGTGCGGATCCCGTGCCGGGACGCGAGGAGCTCCATGACCTCGGTCCACCAGGCGGCGCTCTTCTCCTCCGCCTTGAAGGGCGAGACGACGAGCCGGCCGTCGGGGAGCCGGTGGGCGGCCGGGGCGTCGCCGAGGGTCGCGAGGGCGTCGGCGAGGACGCGCGGGTCGTCGGTCTTCAGCGAGGTCATGTCCGGCATCAGCATGATCTTGAAGGCCGGGTCCACCGCGTGGGCGGCGGCCATCAGCAGGTGGGAGCGGTCCCAGTTCTTGCCGGAGAGGGAGAGCATGTCGAGGGTGAAACCGTCGATGCCGGCGGCGCGGGCGGTGCGCACCTCCTGCTGGAGGTTGGCGTACTCCCAGTCGCCGGTCTTCGGCCGTACGGGCAGCGGCCGGTCGCGCAGCAGGCCGCCGTATCGCTCGTGCTTGCCGCTCTCCCCGTTCGGGTCGAGGTAGTGCCGGGTGTAGTAGTCCCCGTCCGCGCTCGCGTTGTCGAGGGAGAGGGGGTACGGGGTGAAGTAGTGGGCGAACACCAGCTTCCTGCCCGCCGCGCCGGAGCGCAGGGCGGCCGGGGCGGGCATGTCGAACGGCAGGGCGGCGGCGGGGCGTTCGGCTCCGGAGTCGACGGCGCCCTGGGGGTTGCCCTTGGCGGCCGCGCCCCGGGTGGGCGAGGGGCTCTGCACGGGCTGCTGCGGGGTGGCGGGACCGGAGGCGCCGGGGGTGGGGCCGCCGGCCGGTCCGGTGGACCGGGGTGCCCCGACGACCGGGGCCGAGCCGCCGTGCGCGGAGGGCGCACTGAAGGGGTCCCAGGCGATGGCGGTGGCCGCGCCGGCACCGACGAGGAGGAAGACGGAGAGCAGCAGGGCCGGCAGCGGCCGACCGCCCCTAAAGCCCCGTCTGCGCCGGTGCGACACGGGGCGGCTCGCCGGCCGCCGCGCCCGCCGGTGTGATCGCGGGTCCGGTCGCAGGTCCGATCGCCGGTCCGCTGTCATTCTGGGCCCCTCCCGCATATGCCCCACGGCGGGGCTGCACAGCAGTACAGCCCATCACCGGCCTCCGGACAACCGTCGCCGGGCCCGCGCCCCGGACACGTACGTCACCGAGACGAAGGGAAATACGCCGGGCAGGACGGGGAGGCGGTCAGTCGCGCGTGGAGGCGATCTCGGCGTTCTCCAGGATCCCGATGGCGTCCGGTACGAGGATCGCCGTGGAGTGGTAGGAGCTCACCAGGTAGGACATGACCGACTTCTGGTCGATGCCCATGCAGCGGACGTTGAGGCCCGGTTCGATCTGCTCGGGGATGACGGCCGGGCGCAGACCGACGACCCCTTCGTTCTCCTCGCCGGTGCGCAGGGCCAGGACGGAGCTGGTGTGGCCGCCGGTGACCGGGATCTTCCCGCAGGGCAGGAGGGGGACGCCGCGCCAGGACGGCACCTGCTTGCCGTGCACGTCGACGGTGTCGAGGGAGAGGCCGCGCTTGTTGCACTCGCGCAGGAAGGCGGCGAGGGCCTTGGGGTGGGCGAGGAAGAACCTGGTGCCGCGGCGCATGCTGAGCAGGTCGTCCATGTCATCGGGGGTGGGCGGGCCGGACCGGGTGCTGATGCGTTGCCCGTAGTCGGCGTTGTGGAGCAGACCGAAGTCGCGGTTGTTGAGGAGTTCGGACTCCTCACGTTCGCGCATCGCCTGGACGGTCAGGCGCAGTTGCTGTTCGAACTGGTTCATGGGGTCGTTGTAGAGGTCGGCCACCCGGGTGTGGATCCGGAGCACCGTCTGGGCGAGGCTCAACTCGTACTCGCGCGGCCGCAGTTCGTAGTCGACGAAGGTGGCAGGGAGCACGGCCTCGCCCTCGTGGCCGGAGGAGAGCTCGATGTCGGCCTCGCCGCGCCGGTTGACGGGCCGGCGGCCGTTGTCGACGTACTGCTCCAGATGGGCTCGCAGGCTCGCCCAGCGCCCCAGCACCTCCTGGAAGGAGCTCCACCTCAGCACCATGACGGTGCCCGCGGTGGCGGCCCGGACGGCGTAGCCCCAGCGCGGGTCCGTGTGGCCGAGGGCGTCGTCGCCGAGCTGGTCGCCGTCGGCGACGACGCCGAGGAGTTCGGTCCCGCCGTACTTGCCCTCCGCGCGTTTCTCGAAACGGCCGTGGGCGATGACGAAGACCTCGTCGACGGGGGCGCCGGCCTCCACGAGGGCGTCGCCGGCGCGCAGGTCGCGCTTGACGAAGCGCAGCGCCAGCTCGTCGAGCACGGCACTGTCGGCGTAGCCCCTGAGGGCGGGGAGCTCGGTGAGGGTGGGGGCGAGGACGCGTACGTCGTCCGCGCCGGTCTGGACGAAGGAGACCCGGCCCCGGCCGACGGCGTGGGTGAGCCGGCGGTTGACGCGGTAGGTGCCGGCGCCGAGGTGCACCCAGGGCAGCATGCGCAGCAGCCAGCGCGAGCTGATGCCCTGCATCTGGGGGACGGACTTGGTGGTCGTCGCCAGATTCCGGGCCGCTGCGGTGCTCAGGCTGAGCTGCCGTTCGTCGGCGGAGTCCGGGGGCGGCGGCGCTTGTGAGGTCATGCGGGTTCCTCCCTGCGTCGGTCCACTAGGGCCTGTCGTCACACTCCCGTCGGCGCCCGGTTCGCGGGGCAGACGGGAGTTTGACGACAGGCCCTAGGGGTGTCTTACGGATCAGGCCGGATGAGGGAGCGGTGGCTGGTGCCGTGCATCGCAAGGCGGACGAGGGAGTCGACGCGGAGCGTCGGCGAGTG
>NZ_JBIVKT010000026.1:0-44772 GCF_044750905.1 Streptomyces sp. NPDC088762 | reverse complement strand
GGGGACCCTGTGGGAGAGTAGGACGCCGCCGAACAATCATTGCGGGAAGCCCCGCACCAAATCCTTCGGGGTTCGGTGCGGGGCTTTTCTGCGTTTGCTGCCGGATGGCCGGACTAAGATCCGGCCCCACGCGGGGGACTCCCGGCCCGGAGGGCACTTCGGTGGGTGGGCCGCTGCTGTGGCCGGCCGGGGAGGAGTGGCCCACCTGTGCTGAGCCGGATGTGGAGATGGTGGCCGTCGCACAGATCTACCGGCGGGATGTGCCGGGGGAGTGGTGGCCGGATGGTGCGGATCTGCTGCAGATCCTCTGGTGCCCCAATGAGCACTGGGACGCGGGGCCTCCGCAGGACGAGGGCGCGCCGACTGTCGAGCTGCGTTGGAGGACCGCCGCCGAGGTGGTGGGCCCGGTGTCGGCCGCGGTATTCGCAGGCCGCCATGAAGAGGGATTGCTGCCGCAGCCTTGCACGCTCAAGGCAGTGGCGGCGGTGGATGACGATGCACATCCCATCAGCCGCTACGACGTGTGGAAGATCGGCGGGTTTCCCCGCTGGGTGCTCGCGGATCGCCATGAGATCCGGTGCGCGGACTGCGGTGAGGAGACCACGCTGCTGTTCACGATCTCCAGTGGCGATGTCACGGGGGTGAATGCCGGTCGTGCCGGGGAGCTGAGAATCTTCCGCTGTTCCTCCGTTCACCAGCATCGGGTTGCCGTGAACCTTCACTGACGGCTCGTAGGGTTGGGGTATGGGCTATGACCTCGTCATCTTCGACAACGACGGCGTGCTGGTGGACAGTGAGCCGCTCGCCAACAGCATCCTCGCCGAGTACCTGACGGAGCTGGGGCACCCGACCTCGTACGAGGACTCTCTCCGTGACTACATGGGGGGCGCCGTGCACCGGGTGCACGACCTCGTGCTCGAGCGGACCGGGAAGCGGCTGCCGGACGACTTCGACGAGATCCTGCACGGGCGGACCTTCGCAGCGTTCGAGCGGGAGCTGAAGCCCGTGCCCGGCGTGGAGGAAGTGCTCGGACTGCTGACCGCCCAGGGGGTCGGGTACTGCCTGGCCTCCTCCGGCACGCACGAGCGGATCCGGGTCGGGCTCCGGGTGGCCGGGCTCGACGGGTGGTTCGAGGAGGAGTGGATCTTCAGCGCTCAGGACGTCGGCCGGGGCAAGCCGGCGCCCGATCTGTACCTGCACGCGGCCCGGCACATGGGCGTCGAGCCCTCGCGGTGCGTCGTCGTCGAGGACAGCCCGCTCGGCCTGGAGGCCGCCCGGGCCGCCGGCATGGACGTGTTCGCGTTCACCTCGATGGTGCCCGCTGACCGGCTGCCCGGGGCCAGTGCGTACTTCGGGGACATGAAGCAGCTCCCGGGGCTTCTGCAACTGCCCGTGTGATCGCTCTACCCACCGGTAGTTCCGGGGCCTACGCTGTGCCGCCATGACGGTTGATGTGCGGTTGCGGCGCGGGCGCGGCGCTCTGGGGTTCAGCTTCTTCGCGCAGGGTGTCGCCTTCGCGCTGCTCGTCACGCGCATCCCGGCCATCCAGGACCGGTACGGGATATCCGACGGTCTGCTGCCCGCCTTCCTCGCCGCCGTGCCCGTCCTCGCGGGCGTGTCGAGCGTCGCCACCGAGCACCTCGTGAAGCGGGTCGCGCCCAGCGCGGTACTGCGGTGGGCGCAGCCGCTGGTGCTGCTGTCGCTGCTGGGGGTCGGGGCCGGTACCGAGATGTGGCATGTGGCGGCGGCCCTGGGGGCGTTCGGGCTGTCGGTGGGTGCGCTGGACGCCTCGATGAACATGCTGGGGGTCAGCCTGCAGCGGGCGTACGGGCGCAGCATCATGCTGGGCTTCCACGCCGCGTACAGCCTCGGCGGGATCCTGGGGGCCTCGGCCGCATGGGCCGGGGCGCACTGGCACCTGGAGCTCTTCGTGAGTTACCTGCCGGCGGTGGTGGTGCTGCTGCCGCTCGGGCTGGTGGGGAGCCGGAGTTACGTCGACGCGCCGGCCGAGGCCCAGGAGAAGGGGCTGGGGGCCGGTGGTGGCAAGCTGCTGCTGCCGCTCTGCCTGGTGATGGCGTGTGCGTACATCGGGGACTCGACGGTGGCGAACTGGAGTGCCAAGTACCTCCAGGACGTGCTGGGGAGCTCCGAGCAGCTGGCGACCGTCCCCTACAACGTCTACATGGTGACCACGCTCATCGGCCGGGCCGTCGGGGACCTGGGCGTGCGGCGCTTCGGGGCCGCGGCCGTCGTGCGGGGCGGGACGGTGGTCGCCGCGTCCGGTTTCGCCGTGGTGGCCGCGGCGCCCGGCGCGTGGGTGGGGATGCTCGGGTTCACGCTTCTGGGGATCGGGCTGTGCGTGATCGTGCCGCAGACCTTCGCCGCCGCCGGGAGGTTGTTCCCCGGGGCGTCGGACACCGCGATCGCCCGGCTGAACATCTTCAACTACGTGGGTTTCCTGATCGGGTCGCCGCTCGTCGGGGGGATCGGGGACGCGTGGAGCTACCGCGGGGCCATGCTCGTACCGATGGTGCTCGTCTTGATCACGCTTTTCCACGCCCGCTCGTTCGGCTCCGACGTGGCCAGATACGGTGTCCGGCATGAGCGGCCGCGGGTTGTTGATGTGGGACGAGGCGGTAACGAGGTATGACTTCGGACCGGACCATCCGATGGACCCGGTGCGCCTGGCGCTGACCATGGGCCTGGTGCGCGCCTTCGGGCTCGACCGGGTGATGGAGGTACGGGCGGCCCGTGCGGCCGGGGACTCGACGCTGAGGCTCGTCCACCGCGAGGACTACGTGGCCGCGGTGCGCGAGGTGTCGGCCGACCCGGGGATCGCCGACGGGTCGTACGGGCTCGGGACGATGGACGATCCCGCCTTCCACGGGATGCACGAGGCCTCGGCGTTGATCGCGGGGCAGTCGGTGGCGGGCGCGGAGGCGATCTGGCGCGGGGAGGCCGAGCACGCCGTGAACTTCGCGGGTGGGTTGCACCATGCGATGCCGGGTGGGGCGGCCGGGTTCTGCGTGTACAACGACGCGGCGTTGGCGATTGCGCGGTTGCTGGAGCTGGGGGCGGAGCGGGTCGCGTATGTGGATGTGGACGTGCACCACGGGGACGGTGTGCAGGCCGCGTTCTGGGACGACCCGAGGGTGTTGACCATCTCGCTGCACGAGCATCCGCGGACGCTGTTCCCCCAGACGGGGTGGCCCGAGGAGACGGGTGGCGCGGGGGCCGAGGGGTCGGCGGTGAATGTGGCGCTGCCGGCCGGGACGGGGGACGAGGGGTGGCTCCGGGCCTTCCACGCGACCGTGCCGGAGCTGTTGGCGGACTTCCGGCCACAGGTGCTGGTGACGCAGCACGGGGCTGATACGCACTTCGAGGATCCGCTGGCGCATCTGGCGGTGTCGCTGGACGCGCAGCGGGTGGTTCAGGAGGCGTGTCACGGGCTGGCGCACGAGTACGCCGGGGGGCGGTGGCTGGCGTTGGGGGGCGGGGGGTACGCGGTGGTGGACGTCGTGCCGCGGTCCTGGACGCATCTGGTGGCCATCGCCGGGCATCGGGGGGTCGCTCCGGAGACGGCGGTGCCGGCGTCTTGGCGGGACGAGGTGTTCGCGCGGACGCGGATGGTGGCGCCGGCGCGGATGACGGATGGGCGGCGCCCGGCTTGGCGGGACTGGGAGGCCGGGTACGACCCTGCCGACCGGACGGATCAGGCCGTTCTCGCCACGCGGCGGGCGGTGTTCCCCCTGCGGGGGATGCTGACCTGAGCGTCTGCGCTGCGCTGGCCTGCCTTGTCCTGTTCTGCCCTGCGGGGCCTGTCCCCTACCCGCCCTTCCGCCGTTCCCCGGGGCTCCGCCCCGGACCCCGCGCCTCAAACGCCGGCGGGGCTGGGTGGGCCTGGCGGGGCTGGGTGGGCCTGGCTGGGCTGGGAGGGGTCGGCCGGCTGGGTGGCCGGCTGGGTGGGGGCGGTGTGGCTGGATGGGGGTGGGGCGGCTGGAAAGGCTTAGGCCAACTGTGGGGCTGTTGCCGGTAATTGATGAGGCGCCAGGTGCGGTGAGGGAGCATCGGGGGGTGTTGAGCACCGGCGCGTTGCGTGCGCATCTGCTGGCCGCCCGGTTGGCCGGGACCGTTGCGACCTCGCGGGAGGAGAGCCTGCGCAGCTACCGGCTGTTCGCGGTGCGGGACCCGCGGGTGCTGCTGGGGCTGGAGCCCGAGTGGGGCTGGGGCGAGGGTGACCTCCTGAGGCTGATGGCGGACAAGTGCGGGGTGTCGGCGGATCCCGCGCATGTCAGCGGGCCGGACGTGATCGATCCGGAGCGGACGGTGGCAGCGCTGGAGGCGTTCGCGGGGCGGCTGCGGGCGGCGGCCGGGGCGCGGGCGCCGGTGTTGTTCGGGACGGGGCACCCGCACCGGCTCCTGGGGTTCTACGCCGGGTTGGCCGAGGCGATGTCGGCGGCGGGATGTGTTGTTCTCACCCCGGCGCAGGGGGTCAGTGTCGACATGGCGACCCGGTTCGGCGTACGCACGTACAGCATCGATTACGTACGGGGGGTCGCGCTGGTGCGCGAGCCCGGCGTGCGGTCGGCGCGGAGTGCGACCGGCGCGCACTCCCATTCGCCGCTGCCGGTGCGGGTCGCCCTCGGGGCGCTCGCGGAGGCCGGCGGGCCCTTGCCGGAACTCGTGGTGGGGGATCACGGGTGGGTCTGCGGTGCAGGTCAGTTGGGTGTGGAGGCGATCGGGCTGGCGGATACGGATGATCCGGCGCTGTTCGTCGGGGAGGCCGAGGGGCGAGTCTCGGTGACTGTTCCGCTTGATGATGCGGTGCGGGCGGACTACTACCGACCGCTTGTCCGCTACGTGCTCGACAGGGCGCGCTTGCCGGCCGGGCAGGAGTGGCCGTAGCTCCTCTTCCCCACTCGTATCACGCGCCCCTACTCTGGGGAGTGAGCGTGCGACGACGAGGAGTAACCGGAGGGGAAGCCGGTGCCCGTCATGCGCGGAAGGTCAAGGTGTGTCATGGCTGCTGGCGAGAGGCCTCTCAGTGAGGTTCAGTTCCTGACCGTGGCGGAGGTTGCCTCGGTGATGCGAGTGTCGAAGATGACCGTGTACCGCCTGGTGCACAACGGTCATCTGCCCGCAATCCGGGTGGGCCGGTCCTTCCGGGTCCCCGAGAACGCGGTCCACGAGTACCTCCGAGAGTCCTATGTGGGGGTGGAGTCGGCCTGAGACTGACCCCCGGCACGCCTCGGATTACAAGCTCAGAGCTGGGACGGGTAGGCTAGGCCGACGTAGGTCGTGTGGGCCCAGACGCCCCGCACCAGTAAAGAGAAGTGAGCGAGGGTAGTCGTGGGCTCTGTTATCAAGAAGCGGCGCAAGCGGATGGCCAAGAAGAAGCACCGCAAGCTGCTCAAGCGCACCCGCGTCCAGCGCCGTAACAAGAAGTAAACGGCAGCTGTACGTGTTCTCCGCAGCCCCTCCACCATCCTTGGTGGAGGGGCTGCGGTGCAGCCGGGGTACTTCTCGAGGGAGGCGCTGAACTCGTGGGGAAGGTCGTGCTCGTCACCGGGGCTGCCCGGCAGCTGGGCGGCCGCTTCGTGCGCCGGATCCAGCGCGACCCGGGGGTCGAGCGGGTGATCGCGGTGGACGCGGTGACGCCGCCGCACCGGCTCGGATCGGCCGAGTTCGTCCGTACGGACATCAGGCAGTCGGCGATCGCCCGCGTGCTCGCCGAGCACGCCGTGGACACGGTGGTCCATTTGGCCGTCACCGGTGGGAGTGCCGGCAGCGGCGGTGCGCACAGCGCCGTGAAGGAAACGAACGTCATCGGGACGATGCAGCTCCTCGGGGCCTGCCAGAAGTCGCCGACGGTACAGCGGCTCGTGGTGAAGTCCAGTACCAGCGTGTACGGGGGCACCTCGCGGGATCCGGCCGTTTTCACCGAGACAACGGAGCCCAAATCGCTGCCGGCGGGCGGCTTCGCCAAGGACGCGGCCGAGGTCGAGGGGTACGTACGGGGCTTCGCGCGCAGGCGGCCGGACGTGGCGGTGTGCGTGCTGCGGTTCGCGAACATCCTGGGTCCCTTCGCGGATTCGGCGCTCGCCGAGTACTTCTCGATTCCCGTGATGCCGACCGTGCTGGGCTACGACCCGCGGCTCCAGTTCGTCCACGAGGACGACGTCCTCGACGTGCTGGGGCTGGCGTCGCGGGAGCCGCGGCGGGGGACGCTGAACAGCGGGACCTTCAACATCGCGGGCGACGGGGTCCTGTTGCTGTCGCAGTGCGCGCGGCGGCTGGGGCGGCCGACGGTGCCGATGCTGCTGCCCGCGGTGACGTGGGTGGGGTCGGCGCTGCGGGCGGTCGGGGTCACCGATTTCTCGCCGGAGCAGATGAGGCTCCTGACGCACGGCCGGGTCGTGGAGACCAGGCAGATGCGGGAGGTGCTCGGCTTCGAGCCGATGTACACGACCGTCGAGACCTTCGCGGACTTCGCGCGGAGCCGGGGGAACGGGCTGCTGCCGCCCGAGCGGATGGGGCGGGCCGTGGAGCGGGTGGCGGCCCTGCTGAATGCCGATGCCGATGCCGATGCGGATGAAGGAGCGAAGCGATAGTGGCCGACGCCAAGGTCATTCCGTTCGACGAGGACCGGCCCCGACGCCGGCCGCCGCGCAGGGTGCGGGCGGTGTCTGCGCCCGAGCCGGCCGTGGAGCCCGTGGAGCCCGCCGCTCCCGAGCCCGGACCGGTGGAGCCGCGCGGGGGCGGCTGGGACCGGCGGATCGCGGGCGGCCTGTCGTTCCTGCGGCGGCGGATCACCGGGGACTACGAGGTCGACGAGTTCGGCTACGACAAGGAGCTGACGGACCAGGTCCTGATGTCCCTGATGCGGCCGCTGTACGAGAAGTACTTCCGGGTCGAGGTGAAGGGGCTCGAGAACGTCCCGGCCGAGGGCGGGGCGCTGATCGTGGCGAACCACTCGGGGACGCTGCCGCTGGACGGCCTGATGCTGCAGGTGGCGGTGCACGACCACCATCCGGCGCAGCGGCACCTGCGGCTGCTGGCGGCGGACTTGGTGTTCATGCTGCCGGTGGTGAACGAGCTGGCGCGGAAGGCCGGGCACACGCTGGCGTGCGCGGAGGACGCGCAGCGGCTGCTGGAGGCCGGGGAGCTGGTCGGGGTGATGCCGGAGGGCTTCAAGGGGATAGGGAAGCCGTTCGGAGACCGGTACAAGCTCCAGCGGTTCGGGGGGGGCGGGTTCGTGTCGACGGCGCTGCGGGCGGGGACGCCGATCGTGCCGTGCTCGATCGTGGGGGCGGAGGAGATCTACCCGATGGTCGGCAACGCGAAGACGCTGGCGCGGCTGCTGGGGATTCCGTACTTTCCGATCACGCCGACGTTCCCCTGGCTGGGGCCGTTGGGGGTGGTGCCGTTGCCGACGAAGTGGACGATCCAATTCGGTGAACCGATCCCGACGGACGGGTACGCGGCTGAGGCGGCGGATGATCCGATGCTGATGTTCAACCTGACGGATCAGGTGCGGGAGCAGATTCAGCATACGCTGTACAAGTTGCTCGTGCAGCGGCGGTCCGTCTTTTTCTGACCGTTGAGTGCCGGGGCTCTGCCCCGGACCCCGCGCCTCAAACGCCGGCGAGGCTGGGGTGGTCCGGCGAGGGCCGGGGTGGTCTGGCGAAGGCTGGGCGTGGAAAGGGCGGGCTGCGAGGTGCAGCCCGCCCCTTTCCTTGCTACTCCGCGTCCTCCGCGTTGATGCCCAGGCCCGGGAGGAGGCCCGGCAGGAGCGGCGGGAGGGTGATGTCCGGCTTGGGCTGGTCCGGGGTGCCCGGGGAGGGCGGGGCGGACTGGCCCGTCGGCGGGTTGAGGAGGTCGCCGGCGCCGCCGATCAGACCGCCCGTGGCCGGGGGTCTGGTGCTGCCCGAGGGGGACGGCGCGGGGCTGCTCGACCGGGTGCCGGAAGCCGGAGACGACTGGTGACCGGCGTCGGGGCTGCCGGGTGCGGCGGGGGTGGTGCCGGGCGCGCCGGAGCCGCGGGTCTGCTCGGGGGGCTTGGGGAGCAGACCCTGGAGCGGCGCCACGTCTTCGTCTATGGCCTGGAACACCGATTCCACCTCACCGCCCACGTCCGTGAGTTGCGGGGGGAGGTTCGACCGCAGCCGCCCCCACGTGTCGCGGTGCGAGCGGGAGAACGCGGACAGGGCCTGGATCGGGCCCAGCGAGCCGTCCCGTTCGTACGCTGCCTGGAGGAGCCGGTGGCCCTCCGCGGCGTCGTGCTTCATGCCCGCCAGTGCGCGGCGGATCTCGCCCAGGGCCTCGTGGTCCAGGATGCTTCCGCCCCGGCCGCGCTCCATCAGCCTGCGGGCCTCCGACAGACGGTTCGAGGCCTGGTCGAGATAGAGCTCGCCCCGGTCCGCATCGTCGTCGGCCATCCCGAGCTTCAGGTCCTCCATACCCCGCTTGACCGGGTAGAGGGAGTCACCGGGCAGGGCGTCGGTGCTGGCAGCGGCCACTCCGCTGAAGGCCCCTGCGGCCACACCCACGGTGAGGCCGCCCGCTGCGATGCCCTTGGACCAGCGGGAGCGGGGCCGCAATTTCCGGAGCGGGGTCGCCCGGTGGGCGCCGCGGCCGGTCCGCTGTTCGGGCAGCTGAGGGTCCGAGGCGGCACCGCCCCCGGCCCTTTCCTCCATCACCATGGCCTCCATGGCGGCAACGAGCTGGGCTCGCTGCACCACTTTGACCTCGGGGTCCAGCACCGGGCGCGGCATTCGTTCGCCGAGCACGCTCGCCAGGGCCAACAACCGGTCGTGGTCGGCAGGTTCGGCAGGTGCCTCGGACTGCTCGGCCGCCGGGTCCGGTTCCGAAAGGTCGGACGGGGTCCGATCCTCCAGGGCCTGGGCGAAGGCGTTCGCCCGCCGGTGCGGAGTCACGTTCGCGATCACTGGCGGCACCTCCTCTCGTCATGACGATCGACTCCCCAAGGTGTCCGGAAGGTTGCCTTCCTTGAGCACATCCACACTTTCGAGTGAGCGGCTTCGGGCAGGGCGTGTCCACAGGGAGCCTGCATTCCGCACAACGAGCGTCGCGGCACTTGGGTTACGGACGAAGGATGATCGGACCACAGCGTCATCGAGGGGTCACCGGTTGTAGGTGTCAGCGGGCGTCTTCGGGGAGGAGGCGGGCCAGGGTGCGGACCGCCCGGTACTGGAGGGTCTTGATGGCGCCCTCGTTCTTCCCCATCACCCGGGCCGTCTCGGCGACCGAGAGGCCCTGCAGGAAGCGCAGGGTCACGCACTCCTGCTGCTGCGGATTGAGTTTCCGTACGGCCTCCAGCAGGGCCGCGTTGGAGAGGGACTCGAGGACCGAGTCCTCGGGGGACCGTTCCACCTCGTTCGCGTCCAGCATCTCGCCGGTCGTGACTTCGAGGCGGAAGCGGCTGGACTTGAAGTGGTCCGCCACCAGGTTGCGGGCGATCGTCACCAGCCAGGCGCCGAAGTCGCGGCCCTGCCAGGTGAAGGTCGAGATGCGGCGCAGCGCGCGCAGGAAGGTCTCGCTGGTGAGATCCTCCGCCGTCGCCTTGCCGCCGACGCGGTAGTAGATGTAGCGGTAGACCGTGTCGCTGTACTGGTCGTAGAGGCGGCCGAAGGCCTCGGCCTCGCCGGCCTGCGCGCGTTCGACCAGGTCCATCATGCGGGCCTGGTCGCTGTCCGCGGTGGGGCGGCGGGGCGCGGCCTGGGTGCTCGTGCCGGCGGCTCCGGCCGAGCCCGCGGCCGTACGACCTCGTCTGCCCACCGTCGCTCCGCCGTCCGTCAGGGCATAGCAAGGGCCGGCCGGGCCGAGACCGGCAGGGACCGCGGCGAGGGCGGGGACGGCGTACGCGGTGGGGACGAAGCCGCGCAGGTGGTCGAGGACCGTTGCGCGCAGCGTAGCCAGGCCCGAGGCGTCAACCCCGACAGGTGGGTACACGGGACTCCCAGAGGCAGAGCTTCCATCACGTGCAGTGCGGGACCGTTCACCCGTCGTGGCGACAGATGGCCGGTGGCATGCGTTTGAGGAGAATAACGCTTCGTACAGGCAGCGCTACACCCAGTTGCTCAAATCACCGGTTCCGACACTTCTGTTGCGTGTCGAGGGCATATTCAGTCGCGGTTGGTGATCGATTCTTGATCACTTGGGTGTGCGGAATGGCCGCTTCCGGAGGGACCCGCGACCGAGTCGCACAGGGCGGAGTGCCGCGCGGCGGGCGCGGGTAGAGGTGAGCGAATGCCCGGGGAGGGGCCGGAGGCGGACCGGGCGGGCGCGGGCGCGCCGGCGGTGCGGGGCCGGGGCGGGCGTGGGGCCGGGAGAGGGCCCGGAGTGAGGCCCGGAGCGGGGCCCGGCGCGGCTACTTGCGGCGGCGGTGCAGGGCGATCGCGGCGGCGGCGCCGCCCGCGATCGCGCCGACCCCGGCGGCCGCCGGGACGCCGACCTTCACGGCCTTGCGGCCGGTGCGATAGTCGCGCAGCCGCCAGTCGTGGGTGCGGGCATGCTTGCGCAGTTTTGTGTCGGGATTGATCGCGTACGGATGCCCGACCAGCGACAACATCGGAATGTCGTTGTGCGAATCGCTGTAGGCGGCGCAGCGTTCGAGATCGAGGCCCTCGGCCGCGGCCAGCGCGCGGACCGCCTCGGCCTTGGCGGGGCCGTGCAGCGGCTCGCCGACCAGGCGGCCGGTGTAGACCCCGTCGACGGATTCGGCGACGGTGCCCAGCGCTCCGGTCAGGCCGAGCCGGCGGGCGATGATCGTGGCCGTCTCCACCGGGGCGGCGGTGACCAGCCACACCTTCTGGCCCGCGTCGAGGTGGGCCTGGGCCAGGGCGCGGGTGCCCGGCCAGATCCGCTCCGCCATGTACTCGTCGTAGATCTCCTCGCCGATGGCCATGAGTTCGGAGACCTTGTGGCCCTTGACGATGGACAGGGCGCTGTCGCGGGCGTCCTGCATGTGCTCGGGGTCCTCGACCCCGGCGAGCCGGAACCAGGCCTGCTGCCAGGCGAAGCGGGCGAGTTCGCGGCGGCGGAAGAACTCGCGCTTGTAGAGGCCGCGGCCGAAGTGGAAGATCGCGGCGCCCTGCATGACGGTGTTGTCGAGGTCGAAGAAGGCGGCGGCGAGGTCGTCGCCGGCGACCGGGAACTCGGGCTCGGCCGGTACTTCCTCCGCTGCTTCCGGCGCTTCCGCTTCCGCCTCCTGCGGCTCCGCGGGCGCGGCCCCCGCGGATTCGGTCAGCGCGGTCTTGCGGGCGGCCTCGGCCGAGGCCTCGCCTGCGAGAACGCTCCGCGCGGTGGCGGAGCGCCTACGGGGGGTGAGCCATCCCAGAGCGGCCATGACGCGAGCATAGCCACTGTGTTCGGGAGATCCCGAACCGATGGGATTCCGCGGCGTGAACTCTTCGGGGCGCGGTTGTTAAGGCGGGGAGCGGGAGAATGGCCGCATGAGCCCTTTGTTGCGCCGCAAGGAGAAGAAGCGTCCCGAGGACCGGGTGGTGACGCTCGTCGGGAAGCCGGGGTGCCACCTGTGTGACGACGCACAGGAGGTCATCGAGAAGGTCTGCGCGGAGACCGGTGCGCAGTGGCAGAAGAAGGACATCTCGCAGGACGAGGAGCTGTACCGGCTGTACTGGGAGCAGATTCCGGTCGTGCTGGTGGACGGCGAGCAGCACACGTTCTGGAGGGTGAACCCGGACCGGCTGCGCCGGGCGTTGGAGGGCTGACCTTCTCCCCGGTTACCATCATGGGCGATTTGTGGGGTCTCGGGGGCGTATCTGTGAGGAGTGTGTGCGGTTTTGCCCCCTTCGGTATTTGAACGGGTTCGGCGTGCCGTCGGTTCCACCCTCACCCGCCCCGGTTGCGTGACCCCGGTCACTTTGGTCGGACAAAGCGGACACAATCTTTGTGCACGCGTTCACAAAGGCATAGCCTGCTGTCGACGGGGCGGTCCTGGGACAAGTGACCGCCTGCAGCCCCGCTCATCCCGCAGGAGCATCGTGGCAACTGGCCGAACTCACCGACCGGCGACCCGCAGCCGAGGTATTCCCGAGGCCACTGTCGCCCGGCTTCCGCTGTACCTGCGCGCACTCACCGCGCTCTCCGAGCGATCGGTCCCGACGGTGTCCTCCGAGGAGCTCGCGGCCGCCGCCGGAGTCAACTCGGCGAAGCTGCGCAAGGACTTCTCCTACCTCGGTTCCTACGGGACGCGCGGCGTCGGCTACGACGTCGAGTACCTCGTCTACCAGATCTCCCGCGAGCTCGGGCTGACCCAGGACTGGCCGGTCGTCATCGTCGGCATCGGTAACCTCGGCGCCGCGCTCGCCAACTACGGCGGCTTCGCGTCCCGCGGTTTCCGTGTGGCCGCGCTGATCGACGCCGACCCGGCGATGGCCGGCAAGCCGGTGGCCGGGATGCCCGTGCAGCACACCGACGACCTCGAGAAGATCATCGAGGAGAACGGTGTCTCGATCGGCGTCATCGCGACGCCGGCCGGTGCGGCCCAGCAGGTGAGCGAGCGGCTGATCGCCGCCGGTGTCACCTCCATCCTGAACTTCGCCCCGACCGTGCTGTCCGTGCCCGAGGGCGTGGACGTGCGGAAGGTCGACCTCTCGATCGAGCTGCAGATCCTCGCCTTCCACGAGCAGCGCAAGGCGGGCGAGGAAGCCGCCGCAGCCGCTGCCGCGGGCGGTTCCTCCGTGGGCGGCGCCGCCCCCGCCGCGGCCGTGGTGCCGCCGGCCGGGCGCGCGGCCGCAGAAGCGCGCAAGGGCAACCCCGACGGTGACGTGCCGGCGGTGATGCCGGCATGAGTCTGCTCGTCGTAGGGCTGAGCCACCGCAGCGCGCCCGTCAGCGTGCTGGAGCGGGCCTCGCTGTCCGCGGATGCCAAGGTGAAGCTGCTGCACGACACGCTGGCCGCCGAGCCGGCGGCCGAGGCGGCGGTGCTCGCCACGTGCAACCGGATCGAGCTGTACGCGGACGTGGACAAGTTCCACGCCGGTGTCGCGGAGCTGTCGACCCTGCTGGCGCAGCACAGTGGTGTCGCGCTGGAGGAACTCACCCCGTACCTGTACGTGCACTACGAGGACCGGGCCGTCCACCACTTGTTCTCGGTGGCGTGCGGACTGGACTCGATGGTCGTCGGCGAGGGGCAGATCCTCGGACAGATCAAGGACGCGCTGGCGCTGGGGCAGGAGCTCCACACGGCGGGCCGGCTGATCAACGACCTGTTCCAGCAGGCGCTGCGGGTCGGCAAGCGGGCGCACTCCGAGACCGGGATCGACCGGGCGGGGCAGTCGCTGGTGACGTTCGGGCTGGAGCAGCTGTCCATGGGCGCCGAGGTGTCCCAGTGGGCCGCCGGCAAGCGGGCTCTCGTGATCGGGGCCGGGTCGATGTCCTCGCTGGCTGCGGCGACGCTGGCGCGGGTTGGCGTCGCCGAGATCGCCGTGGCGAACCGGACCGCGGAGCGGGCGGAGCGCTTGGCGGAGATTCTGGTTGCCTCAGGCACGGGTGTCGCTGCGCGGGCTCTGCCGATGGCTGCCGTTGCCGATGAGCTGGCTCGGGTTGATGTCGTTGTGTCCTGCACTGGGGCCACTGGTCTTGTGCTGACCGCCGATGACGTGCTCGCCGCCGTGTCCCAGGGCTCTGCCCCGGACCCCGCTCCTCAAACGCCGGAGGGGCTGGATTTTGCCCCCGCCGGAGATTTGGCTTCCGTTGGGGGTGTGGCCCTTGCCGGGGATGTGGCTGTCGGGCTGGACCCCGCGGTCGTGGCCCGGCTGGTTGCTGCTGCCCAGGCCGGAGGCCGGCTGGTCGATGCCGGGGCCGTGCGGACCATTGCGGCCGTGCCGGGTGGCGACGGGTGTCCCGTTGACCTGCCGGGAGGCGACGGGCGGGCCGCGTTGACCGGGGTCGACGCCAACTCGCTCGAGTTGCACGGGACCTGGGCCGATCAGGGGGAGGCCGCCGCGCAGCGGCAGCCCCGCCGGGCGGTCCGGGCCCAGGGCGACGGTACGGCCGTACGGCTGGCGCTGCTGGACCTGGCCATGCCCAGGGACATCGACGCCGCCGTGCACCGGATCCCGGGCGTGAGGCTCGTGGACATCGAGTCGCTCGCGGAGGCTTCCGCGGACGCACCCATGGCGGCCGATGTGGATGCCGTACGCGGGATCGTCACCGAAGAGGTGGCCGCGTTCGGGGCGGCGCAGCGGGCCGCGCACATCACGCCCACCGTCGTCGCCCTGCGGGCCATGGCGGCCGAGGTCGTGGCCATGGAAGTGGCCCGCCTCGACGGGCGGCTGCCCGATCTCGACGAACGGCAGCGGGCCGAGGTCACCCAGACCGTGCGCCGCGTCGTCGACAAGCTCCTCCACGCGCCGACCGTGCGCGTGAAGCAGCTCGCGAGCGAGCCCGGCGGCGCCGGGTACGCCGAGGCGCTGCGCGAACTTTTCGATCTCGACCCGCAGACGGTGGCCTCCGTCAGTCAGGCCGACAAGAACGACGATCCAGGACGGGCATCATGAACCCACGTCTCGACCAGCCCCTCCGGCTCGGCACGCGGCGAAGCAAGCTGGCCATGTCCCAGTCGGGCCATGTCGCCGACGCCGTGCGGGCGATCACCGGCCGCCCCGTGGAGCTCGTGGAGATCACGACCTTCGGCGACGTGTCGCGGGAGCACCTCGCGCAGATCGGCGGGACGGGCGTCTTCGTCACGGCCCTGCGGGAGGCGCTGTTGCGCGGCGAGGTCGACTTCGCCGTGCACTCGCTGAAGGACCTGCCGACCGCGCAGCCCGACGACCTCGTGATCGCGGCCATGCCGCCGCGCGAGGACGCGCGCGACGCCCTCGTGGCGCGCGACGGGCTGACCTTCGAGCAGCTGCCCGACGGGGCGCGGGTCGGTACCGGCTCGCCGCGGCGGATGGCCCAGCTGAACCACTACGCCCGTTCCCTCGGCAAGCGGATCGAGACCGTCCCGATCCGCGGGAACGTCGACACCCGCATCGGGTTCGTCCGCGACGGCGAGCTGGATGCCGTCGTGCTGGCCGCCGCCGGTCTGAACCGGATCGGGCGCAGTGACGAAGCGACCGACCTGCTGTCGGTCGACCACGTCCTGCCGGCTCCCGGTCAGGGCTCCCTGGCCGTGGAGTGCCTCGCGTCCGACGCGGAGCTCATCGCCGCGCTCGGCGAACTCGACGACCCGCACACGCGGGCCGCCGTGACCGCCGAGCGTTCCCTGCTCGCCGCCCTGGAGGCAGGCTGCAGCGCACCCGTGGGCGCGTTCGCCGACCTTTTGGCCGACGGACAGACTGTCAATGAAATGCGCCTGCGCGGCGTCGTCGGAACCCTCGACGGCTCGACGCTGGTGCAGCTGTCCACCACCGGTCCCGTGCCCCAGTCGTACGACGAGGCCATGGCGCTCGGCCGCGAACTCGCGGACGAGATGCTGGCCAAGGGCGCGGCCGGTCTGATGGGGGAGCGATCGCTTTGAACCCCTCAAGTCCGACCACCTCCGCTTTTCCGGCGTTCGCCGCCCACGGACACGTCACCTTCCTCGGTGCCGGCCCCGGCGACCCGGGTCTGCTGACGCTGCGTGCCGTGGAGGCACTCGCGGCCGCGGACGTACTGATCGCGGAGCCCGACGTGCTCGACGTCGTACGCACGCATGCCCGGGCGGGTGTGGACACGCCGCAGCTGACGATCGCTGACGAGGTGTCAGCAGCCGCCGGTGTACCGGTAATCCGGGACGCGGCCAATCTTGTCATGGAGGCCGCGCGCTCCGGCAGGCGGGTCGTGCGTGCCGTCACCGGTGACCCCGGGCTCGACGGGAACGCGGCCGAGGAGATGCTGGCCTGCGCCACCGGCGGGATCCCCTTCGAGGTGGTCCCCGGTGTGGCGACCGCCGTCGGCGTGCCCGCGTACGCGGGTGTGCCGCTGCGGGGCGAGCAGGGTGCGGACGTGCGGTTCGTCGACGCCCGCAACGCGTCGGCGCGCTGCTGGAGCGAGGTGGGTGCCAGCGACGGGATCCTCGTCGTCTCCGCGACGCTGGAGACGGTGTCCGCGGCGGCCGCCGAGCTGGTGGGCGCCGGGCGCAAGCCCGACACCCCGCTGACGGTGACCGTGGCCGGTACGACCACGCGGCAGCGGACCTGGACCGCGACGCTCGGGACGATCGCCCAGGTGTTCAAGCAGGGCAAGGTGCTGCCGTCGCCCGAGGGCGCCCGGCCGGTCATAGCCGTGGTCGGTGAGCACCGCGCCGCCGCGCGGCGTGAGGACATGGCCTGGTTCGAGTCGAAGCCGCTGTTCGGCTGGCGGGTTCTCGTGCCGCGCACCAAGGAGCAGGCCGCCTCGCTCTCCGACCAGCTGCGTTCGTACGGCGCGGTGCCGCACGAGGTGCCGACCATCGCCGTGGAGCCGCCGCGGACCCCGCAGCAGATGGAGCGGGCCGTGAAGGGCCTGGTGACGGGCCGCTACGAGTGGATCGCCTTCACCTCGGTCAACGCCGTGAAGGCGGTGCGCGAGAAGTTCGAGGAGTACGGGCTCGACGCGCGGGCCTTCGCGGGCATCAAGGTCGCCGCGGTCGGCGAGCAGACCGCGGCCGCGCTGGTGGAGTTCGGCGTGAAGCCGGACCTGGTGCCGAGCGGGGAGCAGTCCGCGGCCGGGCTGCTGGAGGACTGGCCCCCGTACGACCCGGTCTTCGACCCGATCGACCGCGTCTTCCTGCCGCGCGCCGACATCGCGACCGAGACGCTGGTCGCGGGCCTGATCGAGCTGGGCTGGGAGGTCGACGACGTGACAGCCTACCGGACCGTGCGCGCGTCGCCGCCGCCGGCGGACACGCGCGAGGCGATCAAGGGTGGCGGCTTCGACGCCGTTCTCTTCACGTCGTCCTCGACGGTGCGCAACCTCGTCGGCATCGCCGGCAAGCCGCACAACGTGACCGTGATCGCGTGCATCGGGCCGGCGACGGCCAAGACCGCCGAGGAGCACGGCCTGCGGGTCGACGTCCTCTCGCCGGAGCCGTCGGTTTCGAAGCTGGCGGAGGCGCTCGCCGAGTACGGCGCGGCGCGCCGCGAGGCGGCCAAGGAGGCCGGCGAGTCGGTGTTCCGGCCGAGTGAGCGGCGGCCGGGCGCGCGCCGTCGTCGTACGACCTGATCGACGAGGTCCCCCCAGGGCCCGGGTGCCGCGTGCACCCGGGCCCTGTGGCATGTTCGGGCCCATGGACCTGGTGGGAGCGGTACGGGCGCAGGACGCCGAGGCGGTGCGCGAGCTGCTGGATGCGGGCGCGGACCCGGACACCGTGGGCGAGGACGGGCTGCCGGTGCTGTGCGTGGCGGTGGCGGCGTACGCGGTGGAGACCGTACGGGCGCTCGTGGAGGGCGGCGCGGACCCGGACCGGCTCCTGCCGGACGGGACGACCCCGCTGCTGCGGGCCGTGGAGGGCGGCTCCCCGGCGGTGGTCGACGAGGTCCTGGGGCGCGATCCGCGGCTGCGGCTGCCCGAGGTCGAGCGGGGGCGGCTGCTGGACGCGGCCCGTCGGTGGTACGAGGCGGGCGCGGAGGTGGAGTTGCGTCGGCTGACGGGCGCCCTGGGCCCGGCGCGCACCCGGATCGTCCTGGACGGGGAGTCCGACCTCGTCGAGGAGGTCACGCTCGGCGGACGGACCGTACGGGCCGGACACGGAGCGGTCCTGACCCACCTGGAGTGGCAGTTCCGGATCCTGGCCCCGGTCGGGGAACTCGTTGCCCGGGCCGTGAGGTACGGAGACGAGGACCACGTCGACCGTCAGGCGGCCCGCTGGATCCTCGTGCTGCGGCGGAGCGCGGAGACCTGGTCGGCGGTGGTGGAGTACCACCGGCATCCCTCGCCCGCACACCGGGCGTTCGTCGCGGAGTTCCTGAGTCTGGGCGAGCTGATGTCGGGCGTCACCCTGCACGACCGCTGGTACCGGCAGCAGTTGGCGGTGCTGCTCCCCGACTGGGCGGACGTGGAGCCGGACGGCGGGGTCCTGGCACGTGTGCTGGGCCTGCTCAGGGACCAGGTCCACCCGCAGACGCGGGCGTTCGGGTTGCGGTACGCCGCGCATCCGGACCGGCGGGTGCGGCGCCGCATACCGCGGCTGTTCGACGAGCCACTGGACCCCATGACGGCGCAGGCGGTCCGGGACCTCGGCCGGGACCCCGACGGCGGTGTGCGGGCGGTGGCCGCGGAGACGCTGGGCCGGGAGGACGAGCTGGGGGAGCACGGCCGGACGGTCATGCTCGCCCTGCTGCGGGACGGGGATCCGGAGGTCCGGCGCAGCGCGGCGTACGGCACCGGCAGGGGCCGCGACTGTTCGCCGGAGATCGTCGAGGAGCTTGTCGCACTCCTCGGCTCCGACGACCAGGACGTCCGGCTGAGCGCCGCCTACGGCCTGGCCGGGCGGGACGACCCGCGCACCCCGCAGGCGTACGCGCGGGTGGGGCCGCTCGGACCGGAGCTCGAGGGTGACCCCCGGGCCGACGGCCTGTGGCGCTGGAGGGTCAGGAACGAACCCACCGGGTGAGGCCGGCCCAGGCGGCGGGGGCGAGGGTGAGGTGCGGGCCGTCTTGGACCTTGGAGTCCCGGACGTGGACCCCGTCGGCGGGGCAGGCGGCCATTTCGACGCAGGCGTCGCCCTCACTGCTGCTGTAGGAGGACTTCCGCCAGGTGACGGCTACCTCCAGGCACTGGCCGCCCTCGCTACCGCTGTAGCTGGACTTGAACCACTTCAGTGGGGCGCTCATGACTCTCCTAGCAGCCGGTCCAACAGGTCCTTCGTCTCCGCGAAGTTGAGGGCCTGTGACCGCAGCATCGCATACTTCTGAGTCAGGATGCTGACCTCGTTCGGGTCGCGCACGAGGAAGCTGCCGCGCTGGGTTTCCGAGTAGGCGAGGTGCTGGAACTCGGGTGTTTCCAGCAGGGTGAACGGGCCGTCGAGGCCCGCGTGGGCGCTGATGCCCAGGGGCAGCACTTGAAGCGAGATGCCGGGGCGATCGGCGCAGGAGCGCAGGTGGCGCAGCTGCTCCCGGCGAACCTCGGTGCCGCCGATCCGGTCGCGCAGGGCGGGTTCCCAGACAATGAAGCTGAGGGTCGGAGGGACGGGCCGGTTCAGGATCTCCTGGCGCTTCATGCGGTGGGCGGTCTGGAGGCCGATCTTTTCCTCGCCCATGAACGGGACTCGGCAGCCGAGCACCGCACGGGCGTAGCTCTCCGTTTGGAGCAGGCCCGGAACGGCCAGCGTGTCGAACCAGGACAGGGCGAGCGCCTCGCGCTCCCTCTCCATGTACTCCTCCGCCCAGGCCGGGATCGTGTCGACCTCCGGCATTTTGAGCGCCGCGACGGCCAGGAGGCCCGGGAGGCCGAGGACCCGGTCCATCTTCTCGGCGACGTTGGGCATGAGCACGCGCCTGCCCTGCTCAATGGAGGCGACGGTCTCGACGTCGATGTGCAGCGCCTCCGCGAAGACGCGCTGGGTCAGTCCTTTGGCGATGCGGGCGGCGGCGACCTGGGCGCCGACCATCTTCATCGCGGTTTCGTTGGGCCGGGGCCTCTTGCGTGGTGGCATGCCTGTGAACTCCCCGTGTGGGCACGAGAGATACCGGTACCAACCCGTACTCATGAAGGAGTACGGGTTACCGGTCTCGCCCACGCTAGTCACGCACCGCGACGATCGCCCTGTGAACGTGGAAATCCAACCCGCCCTGCTGCGCGAGCGGTTCTACCCCCGCAGCCGGCAAAGCATCCGCTCTGCCAGGCAGTTCACGGCAGTGACACTGCACGCGTGGGGTGTCACATGCCGCCGCGACGACGTGTTGCTCTGCGTGAGCGAGCTGGCGACCAACGCCCTGCTGCACGGGGTCCCGCCCGGCCGCGGCTACCGGCTGCGGCTGCTGCGGTTCGGGGACGCGGTCCGCGTCGAGGTGCACGACAGCGGGGGCGGGCGGCCGCGTGTGGAGGACCGGGATCCGGGGGCGGAGGGCGGGCGGGGGCTGCTGCTGGTCGCCGCCGTCGCGGACCGGTGGGGGGTCGGGGTGCGGGTGCCGGGGAAGGTGGTGTGGTGCGAGTTCGGGCTCGTACCCAGGCGGGATTGAGTAGCTGTGCGGATCCGGGGACCCTCGCGGTCGGGGTTGGGTGTCCCCATGAACGAGATCGACCGCGACCGCCGGGCCTTCATCGCACCGCTGGCCTCCACCGTGCTGACGCTGCCGCTGGCCTTCCTGTCGCTGCTGTACGCGGGGCTGTCCCCGATGGCCTGCGACTCCTGCAACGGGCAGACGGCCGACGCCTTCGACGCGAGCTTCGAGACCGCCTTTCCCATGTTCCTGGCGGGGCTGGTGACCGTGCTGGTGCTGCTGGTGTGGTGCTGGGCCCTGCCGTGGCGGACGCACAACGCCGCCCGGCGCGTCGGGATCGCGGTGGCCGCGCCGGCCGTGGTGCTGCTGAACGCGGCGGTGTTCTGGGCCCTGCTCGACCTGCCGTAGATCCGGGGCGGGGTCTCAGCTCTGGGCCTGCTGCAGGAGGGAGACCTGCTGGGCGATCAGGCCGGCCGGGAAGTCGTGCGGGTCGAGGCCTCCGACCGACAGTTTGGTGAAGGTCGCGACGACCCTTCCCGTGCGGACCACCGTGTACTGGGTCACGTGAGCGCCCATCTCGCTTGGGGCGGTGATGTCGAACTGGACGGCTTCGTCCCCGAGTCGCGGGGCGGCGGCGACGGTGACCGTGCCCCTGTAGATCATGGCCGGGGCCGGCGCCGGGGTCTCGAAGTACCGGCAGGTGTTCAGTCCCTCGCGGATCTGTGCGAACGCCGCCACCGCGCCGGAGTTCCCGTACGAGGCGAGGGTGGAGCCGCCGCCGCTCACGTCGTTCTTCCAGTTGAAGGTCTGCACCGCCACGGCCGGCGTGGGGCGGGAGGGCTGCCGGGCATGGGCGGCCGCCAGCATCTGCGCGCAGGCCGGGTCGGACGGCTCGGATTTCGGGTCGGCGGTCCGGGGCTTGCGGACCGAGACCGGGTGCCCGTACGAGTCCGCGCTCTCCTCTCCCGGCAGGGCGGCCGCCACAAGTTGTTCCGCGGTCAGCGGGCGGCTCGCGGAAGCAGCCGGAGCCGCAGGGGCCGCCGAGGTGGGCTCGGACGCCGGCTTCCCGGGTTCCGTCCCGCAGCCGACGAGAGTCAGGGCGGCGACGGCCCCCAGGGCGGGCAGGCCGAAAGGCCGTCGTGCAAGGCGTATCGGCATGCTCTGTCCTCGGGAACCGTACGGATGACCAGGCGGACGGTACCGGCCGCGGCAGACCTTCACCAGGGCTTCCCACCTGTCGGGACTCCGACAGGCCCTAGGCTTGTGCCGACTGCTGTCGATGCTCGAAGAGGCGACTGAAGATGAGCGCGTACGGATCCTTCCCCGGCTCGCGGCCCCGCCGGCTGCGCACCACCCCGGCGATGCGGCGGATGGTCGCGGAGAACCGGCTGCACCCCTCGGACCTGATCCTCCCGGCGTTCGTGCGCGAGGGCATCAGCGAGCCCCTGCCGATCTCGGCGATGCCGGGCGTGGTCCAGCACACGCGGGACACGCTGCGGAAGGCGGCCGTGGAGGCGGTCGAGGCGGGCGTCGCGGGGATCATGCTCTTCGGGGTCCCGGCGGACGAGAACAAGGACGCGCTGGGCACGGCGGGCACCGAGCCGGACGGCATCCTGCAGGTCGCGATCCGCGACGTGAAGGCCGAGGTCGGCGACGACCTCGTCATCATGTCGGACCTGTGCCTCGACGAGTACACGGACCACGGGCACTGCGGGGTCCTGGACGAGCACGGCCGCGTCGACAACGACGCCACCCTGGAGCGGTACGCGGAGATGGCGCAGGTCCAGGCGGACGCGGGCGTCCACGTGGTCGGGCCCAGCGGGATGATGGACGGCCAGGTCGGCGTCATCCGCGACGCGCTCGACGAGACCGGGCACGAGGACGTCTCCATCCTCGCCTACACGGCCAAGTACTCCTCCGCCTTCTACGGGCCCTTCCGGGAGGCGGTCGCCTCCAGCCTCCAGGGTGACCGCAAGACCTACCAGCAGGACCCGGCGAACGCCCGGGAGTCGCTGCGCGAGCTGGCCCTGGACCTGGAGGAGGGCGCCGACATGGTCATGGTCAAGCCGGCCGGTCCCTACCTCGACATCCTCTACCGCGTCGCGCAGGCGGTGGACGTGCCGGTGGCCGCGTACCAGATCAGCGGTGAGTTCGCGATGATCGAGGCGGCGGCGGAGAAGGGCTGGATCGAGCGCGACCGGGCGATCCTGGAGACCCTGCTCGGCATCAAGCGGGCCGGCGCCGACACGATCCTCACCTACTGGGCCACCGAGGTGGCGGGCTGGCTGCGCGAGGCCCGCTGAGGTCCCGGCGGCAACCGTGACCCCCAACCGGTTCGTCCTCGAGGCCGGTTGGGCAAGGTGACGGTGGAGGTGGGGGCTCTTGTCCGGATGGGTGCGCGCGTTACGGGTTCCGTCGACGAGGAAGCGGCTGCTGGTCACGCTGGGCGCGGTGTTGATGTTCCGGCTGGGGCAGAACCTGCCGCTGCCGGGGGTGGACGGGCCGGTCGGCCCGGGCGGGCTGCTCGACCTGGTCACCGGCGGCGGATTGCGGGCGCCCGCGGTCCTCGCGCTGGGCGTCGTCCCGCTGTACGCCGCGCGCGTCCTCACCTCGGTGCTGACCGTGCTGGTCCCGCGGATGCGGGCGCTGAAGGCGTACGAGGACCGGGAGGGCGGGAGCGCGGTCGGGCGGTTCACCCGCTACCTCACCGTCGGGCTCGGCGCCCTCGGGGGCGTGGCGGTGGTGGTCGCGGCGGATGCGGGCCGGCTCTTTCCGGACGGGGTCGCCGCGGTGGCCTGCATGACCGCCGGGACCGCGCTCACCCTGCGGCTGGCCGAGTGGATCGGTGACCGCGGACTCGGCGCCGGGATGTCCCTGCTCTTCCTGACCCAGGTCGCGGCCGTCCTTCCGGGCCAGGCGTACGCCGCGGGAGGCGTTCCGGCCCTGGCCGTCGTACCGGCCGTGGCCCTGGTCGTCGTCCTGGCCGTCGTCACGGCCCGGCAGGCCAAGCGGAACGTCCCGGTGCAGCGCGCGAAGAGAATGATGGGCCGCTGGCCGCACCCCACGGACACCGTCCACATCCCCATCCGGTTCGACCAGGCCGGCTACAACCCGATGGTCTGGGCCTCCCTCGCGGTGTTCGTACCGGCGTGGGTGTGGGACCTGGGCGGCCCCTGGTACCTCGCGGCCGCCTTCGTGGCCGTCGTCCTCGGCATGTACCTCTGCGCGCTGCGGGTGCTCGACCCCGAGAAGGTGGCCGGTGACCTCCGGCGGCAAGGCGGTTTCGTCCCGGGCATCGAGCCGGGCAGGCCGACCGCCGCCTACCTCGGCCACGTCCGCGCGCGGATGGCCTGGTGGAACGGCCTGTACTCCGGGGTGATCGTGCTGCTCCCGATGGTGGCGCTGGCCGTGCTGGGCATCGGGGCCCGGGACCCGCTGAACGCTCCGGGGATCCTGGTGGCCGCCGGCCTCTCGATGATCGTCTCCAGGGACGTCGCCCAGCAGGTCGAGAGCTCCTTCCTCGAGGAGAGGTACGCGGCCTTCCTGCGCTAGCCAGCGCTCGCGTACGGGGCATCGTGGGCGCACCCTGGAAGTCAAAGGGTGACCCCTGGAGGTGATGCACCATGGCCACGCTGGTCGGGTGGCATGTGGAGCTGGAGTTCACCGAGGAAGGCCACCGCACGAGTGCGGCGGCCATGGTCAGGCTCGGTGACGGTACTGAGGTGAAGGCGCGCGGCTACGCCCTGCGTCACCCGTCCGACCCGGAGCAGCTGCGGGTCGGAGAGGAGATCGCGGGAGCCCGTGCGCTCATGGATCTCGCGTCGCAGCTGCTGACGAAGGCACACGGTGAGATCGACGAGGTGACGGGCCGGCACTCGTATCCGCTGAGCCACTGAGCCACCTCCGCGGCAGGGCGGTCCGGGCCGTGCTCGGGCCGCCCGCTACCGCGTCCGGCGGCGGAAGAGGACGGCCGTCAGGGCGACGGCGAGGACCGTGATGGCCGCGCACCAGGCCAGGGCGATCCAGGGAGCGTGGCCGGCGGGCCGGTCCAGGAGCAGGGCGCGGAGGGATTCGATCACCGGGGTCAGCGGCTGGTGGTCGGCGAAGCCGTGGAGCCAGCCCGGCATGGTGTCGATCGGCACGAAGGCGCTGGACGGGTAGGGCAGGAACATCATCAGGAACGTGAACCCGCCCGCGCCCTCGGGGGACTTGGCGAGCAGACCGAGGGCCGCGGCCAGCCAGGAGATCGCCGTGATGTAGGCGGTGAGCAGGCCGGCGGCGGCGAGGAAGCCGGGCGCGCCGGCCTGGGGGCGGAAGCCGATGGCGAGGGCGACGGCGAGGACCAGGGTGGTGGAGAGCAGGTTGCGCGCGACCGAGGCGGTGACGTGCCCGGACAGGATCGGGATGCCGCCGATGTCCAGGGAGCGGAAGCGGTCGATGACGCCGCTGCGCATGTCGTCGGCGACGCTGACGGCGGTGCTCGCCGCGCCGAAGCCCGCGCAGAGCAGCATGGCTCCCGGGACGACGTAGGTCACGTACGCGGTGCCGGTGTCGATGGCCCCGCCGAAGAAGTAGACGAAGATCAGCATCAGCATGACGGGCAGCATCAGCGCGGCGATCAGGGCGTCGGGGCGGCGGCTGCTGATGCGCAGGCTGCGGCCGGCGAGGGAGAGGGCGGCGGTGCTCATGGGGCGGCTCCCGTCAGGGTGAGGAACACGTCGTCGAGGGTGGCGCTGCGGACCGCGAAGCGGTCGACGGTGGTGCGGGCCGGGTCGAGTTCGTCGAGCAGGGCGCGGACGTGGGCGGCGGTGCCGTCGGTGGGCAGTCCGAGGGTGAGCTCGTCGGGGGCGTGGTGGACGGCGCGCGGGGCGAGCGCGTCGTAGGCGGCCCGGGTGGCGAGGGTCAGGTCGAGCCGGTGTCCGGCGACGCGGGACTTCAGTTCGGCCGGGGTGCCCTCGGCGGCGATCCGCCCGTCGGAGAGGACGGCGACGCGGTCGGCGAGCCGGTCGGCCTCCTCCAGGTACTGGGTGGTGAGCAGGACGGTCGTGCCGTCGGCGCGCAGTTCCCGTACGAGGTCCCACAGGTCCTGGCGGCTGCGCGGGTCGAGGCCGGTGGTGGGTTCGTCGAGGAAGAGCACCTCGGGGCGGCCGACCAGGCTGGCGGCCAGGTCCAGGCGGCGGCGCGTGCCGCCCGAGTACGTCTTCGCGGTGCGCCCGGCGACCTCGGCGAGCCCGAAGCGGTCGAGCAGCTCGTCGGCGCGGGTGCGGGCGGCGCGCGGGGAGAGCCCGGACAGCCGGCCCATCATGCGGAGGGTCTCGGTGCCGGTCTGGAGCTCGTCGACGGCCGCGAACTGCCCGGCGAGGCTGATGCGTTCGCGGACGCGGGCGCGGTCGGCGGTGATGTCGTGGCCGGCGACGCGGGCGGTGCCCGAGCCGGGGTCGGGCGTGGTGAGGGTGGCGAGGAGGCGGACGACGGTGGTCTTGCCGGCGCCGTTGGGGCCCAGGAGGGCGAGGACGCTGCCGCGGGGGACGGCGAGGTCCAGGCCGTCCAGGACGCGGAGGTCGCCGTAGGACTTGACGAGGCCGGAGGCGTGGATGCCGAGGTCGGCGGCGAGGCCGGGTTCGGCGCGGACGCCGAGTCCGGCGTGGACGCCACGTTCGGTGCGATCCAGGTCGTACGTGGTCATCGGGACCACGCTCCCTTCTGCGTATGGGTTACGCGCTTCTGCGTAAGTAATACACAGACCTAGGATGTGGGTCAATCGGGAAATGGCGGAGGGAGGGGCGGCGATGCCGGACGAGGACAGTGGCACGGGACTCCCCGCGAGCCTGGAAATGGCCTGGGGCCTGCGGGAACGCCCCGGCAAGGGCCCGCGTCCGACGCTGACGCTGGCGAGGATCGTGGACGCCGCCGTCGCGCTGGCGGCCGGTGAGGGCATGGACGCCGTCTCCATGGGCCGCGTCGCCAAGGAGCTGGGCGTCTCGACGATGTCCCTCTACCGCTACGTGACCGCGAAGGAAGAGCTCTACATCCTGATGGCGGACGCGGGCGTCGGCACCCCGCCCGCGCCCACCGGCGGGGAAGGGGCGGGCTGGCGCGAGCTGCTCTCGGAGTGGGCGTACGCGCAGCGGGCGGTCCTGATGGCCAACTCCTGGATCCTGCGCATCCCCATCACGGCCCCGCCCGCCACGCCGAACCAGCTGGCCTGGATGGAACGCGGGCTCGCGGCGCTGGCCGGCACGGGCCTGGAGGAGGGCGAGAAGCTCTCGACGATCATCCTGATCGGTGGCCTCGTACGGAACGAGGCCACCATGGCCGCGGACATGATGGACGCCATCGTCAAGGCCGGGCTCTCACCGGACCAGGTACTGGGCCAGTACGTACGCACGCTGCACCTGCTGACCACTCCGCAGACGCACCCGGCCCTGACGCGGCTGCTGGAATCCTCCGCGTTCGGCGGATCCGGCGAGCCGGACTTCCAGTTCCGCTTCGCCCTGGACCGCCTGCTGGACGGCCTGGCCGAGCTGATCGGCGCCCGCTCGTCAGACGGGTGACTCAGGAGCCGGGGGCGCGGACCGAGCCGGTGCTGGAGCCGCTGCTGTCGGTCAGGACGCAGGTGACCTCGTGGTCGCCCTGGTCCCAGCTCCCGGACTTCGGGTAGTAGTAGGAGGTCCTCATCGTCTGGGGCAGCTTCGCGGCGTCGCCCACGTAGTCGGTGAGCAAGGTGCCGCCGCACTTGTCGTCGGCGAGGGCGATGATTTTCTCCGTGCCCGGGTACGGCCCGTCCTCCAGGTCGAAGACGGCGTAGGCCTCCCCCTCGTGCGGCTGCTCGCAGGGCACGATGCGTACCGAGGGGGCGGCCTCGCCGCCGGTGCCTTCGGTGTGCTCCGTGAGGTCGTCTTCCGTGTCGAAACAGTCCCCCGTGCGGATGTCGTGCACGTCGCTGGTGCCCGGGCCGGTGACCTGGCCGCTCTCGTCGCGCTTCGGGCCGCTGTCCAGCACTCCCAGGCCTCCGAGGCCCACCACGAGCACGAGGGCCACGCCCTGGATGACGATGGCCGCGATGGCGAAGCCCTTGCCCTTCTCGCCACGGTTGCGGATCTGTGAGAGGGCGATGAAGGCCAGGATCAGCGGGATCAGCGGCACGCAGACGAGCGACGCGACGAACGCCACGACGGCCAGCACGTTCGTCTTCTGCGACGGCGGCGGGGCCGGTGCGTGCCAGCCCAGCGGATACGGCTCAGGTGGTAGGGACATGCGCGTTGCGCTCCTTGCACGGAGGGGAAGACGCAACCAACAGGTCGTTCATTTCACGCTAACCCCGAGCCCGGGGGAGCGCCTGGCGAAGGCGCCCTAGCCCGCGGCGGTGAGGGAGGCGGCGAGGCGCAGGCGTTCGTCGAGCTGCTTCTTCACGCGGTCCAGGGTTTCGGCGTTCTGTTCCACCAGCCGCTTCTGGTAGGCGACTTCGACCGTGTACCAGGTGCCCACCAGGTTGGTCTGCTTCTTGCAGTCCACGTCCTGCTTCGCGATGGCGATGGCCTGCGGGCCGCCGATGTTGGTCTCGTTGATGCCGGGTGGCGGGTCCAGCGGGGTGCTCATGGTGTAACCGTGCTTCGCCATGCACGCGCTCCAGGCCCGGGTCGCGGTGCGGACCCGGCTGTCCTCGCGGGAGCGGCCGAAGGCCTCGAAGCCGATGTTCTGCGGAACCATCTGGTCCACGGTGTCCTTGGACGGGTTGTACAGCTTGAGGGCGCTCTCGCGCAGGCAGCCGCCCGCCGGGACCTTCTGGCCGCCGACGGCCGTGGTCGCCACGTCGGACCCCTCCGCCTCCTCCTGGCTCATCGGGACCGGCTTGGAGGGGTCGACTTCCAGCCCGTGCAGCACCAGCTGCTCGTTGGCGCCGAGGGGCGGCTGCGGCGGCCGCTGGGTGGCCTTCGCCGCCGGGTTCTCGTAGCCGGTCCGCTCGGCCTGGGCGGCGTCGGAGATCCCGTAGCGCCGCTCGTTGTCCTTCCTGGCGGCCGGGTCGGCCTGGCGGCGCAGCCCGTAGCGGAAGCCGTAGCGCTGCATGCACCGGTCGACGAGGACGTCCTGCGCCTGGTCGAGCAGGCCGCGCCGTTGCGCGTCCGGGATGTACGGATCCAGGGGGAAGGCGAGGTCCCGGCTTTCGAGCAGCTGCGGTACGGAGCCGATGACGGGCTCCTTGGCCACGTCGCCGCCGGCGCCGCCGTCCGGTGCCGAGCAGCCGGCCAGCAGGAGCGTCAGTACGGCTGCGGAGGCTGCCAGCGCGGGCAGTGCGGGCAGTGCGGGACGCGGCGGGGGCATGGTGACTCCGTGGGGCGGGGACGCGGGCGGGGAGGGCGGGTGGACGGGTGGTGTGGGGGGAGGCAGTTCCGCTGCGGCGGCGGACGGCGGAACTGCCGTCGTCCGCCTAGAAGTAGAAGGCCGAGGAGATCGTGTTGGTGAAGGTCGAGGTGGTGTTGCCCCGCGCGCCGGCCGGGATGGTGGCCGTGTAGCCCTGGCCCCCGAAGCCGGTGTAGATCTTCCAGTCGTAGGTGTCCCTGTTCAGGTACGACTCCGTGTAGTTGTCGACGAGCTGATTGGCACAGCTCTGGCTGCCCTTGAAGAAGTCGTCGCCGAAGTTGATGTCGTTGCCGTAGAGGTCGAAGACCGAGTCGGTCTGGTTCTTGTAGCAGAACAGGCCGAACTCCCCGCTGGTGAGCCAGCCGTCCTTCTCCGTGGCGGAGGCGGGGCCGGCACCTATGCACAGGGCGGCGAGGACCAGGCCGGCAGCGGTGGCGGCGCGCAGTGAATTGCGAAGCTTCATCGGGAATGCCCTTCATTCACGTCGTCGGGTCTTGAGATTGGGATTTCGGCCATGGCGGGGGAGTGGGCGCCGACCGCGGAGAAGTCGATCACGCGCGCACGGTTGCCGCAACTGCCTCTGAGTTCAAGGTTCTTGGGGATTGTTTGGTCTATTGTGCGAAGACACAAGGTCGCCTAGGAGGCTTGCTGTGTCACGTCGATGGGCCCGTTCCCTGGCCGTCCCGGCTCTTGTCGCCCTCCCGCTCCTGCTGGCCGGCTGTTCCGGTGGGGATTCCGCTTCGGCCGCGCCGCCGCCTTCCTCTCCGTCGTCGGCCGCGCCCTCCATGGAGGTGTCCGAGCCGCCGAAGCGGTCCAAAGGCACGGTCCTTCCCGAGATGGCGCCCTTTTTCCAGTGCATCAAGGAAAAGGGCCTGCCGATGAAGGACACCCCCTCCGGGATTCCGGTTGTGGATGATTCCCAGGCGGATCCGGAGAAGATCCGGGAAGCGGAAGAGGCCTGCCAAAGCCTCGTACCGGAGAAGCCCGTGACCCCGGAACAGCACACGGCGGCCGCGGAGTTCACCGCCTGCATGCGGGCCAACGGCATTGCCGAGTTCCCCGACCCCGATCCGAAGACCGCCCGGCACGACTACGAGCGGCTCGGCGTCAAGGGGACCACGCAGGGGGACGCCGCCATGAAGGCGTGCGCGGGCAAACGCGGGTGACGCCCGCCGAGGCTCCACCGCGGCTCTGACGAAGCTCCACCGCACACACACGCCGGCGCTCTGCGCGGGCGGGACCGACGGAGCGGCCCCGCCCGGCCGGGGAACGCCTCCTACGCGGGCTGCTCGGGCGGGGTCGAGCCCGTGATGACCGAGAAGGTGCCGCCCTGCGGGTCGGCGAGGACCGCCATCCGGCCCGCCGCCATGTCGAAGGCCGGGGCCATGACACTGCCCCCGGCCCGTTCGACGGCGGCCTGGGCCTCGTCGACGCCGTCCACGTGGAAGTACGGCATCCAGTGCGGCGGCACGCCGGGCGACAGCTTGGCCAGGTCCATCATCCCGGCCACCGCGCGCCCGTCCACCTTGAACTCGGTGTACTCCTCGGCGCCCGGCACGGTGGAGCGGGCCGTGGTGACGGGCAGGACGGCGGTGTAGAAGGCGGCCGCGGCAGGGACGTCGGGGGTGTTCAGCTCGTTCCAGATGAGGGCGCCGTGCTCGTTGACGATGCCCGCGCCGTCGAAGCTGCCCGGCTGCCACAGGCCTACGGCGGCGCCGGTCGGGTCGGTGACGATGGCCATCCGGCCCAGGTCCATGACGTCCACCGGGCCCATCACGACCGAACCTCCGGCGTCGGTGACGGCCTTGAGGGCGCCGTCCACGTTGTCGGTGGACAGGTAGGTGTTCCACGCGGTCGGCGGCATCGGATCGGGCACGCTGCCGTCCGGGTTGGACGCCTTCATGATCCCGGCGACCGGCTTGCCCTTGAGGAGGCACACCGAGTACCCGCCGGTCTCCGGCGGCCCGATCTCCCCCTGCCAGCCGAAGAGGTCGCAGTAGAAGTCGAGTGCCGCCTGCTGGTCCGGGACCATCAGGTCGATCCAGCAGGGCGTGCCGGGCTTGTAGGGGCCGTTCATGTCGGGCACGGGGAGCCTCCGGGTGGGGCTGGGGGAAGGACGGGCCGTCCCCTACCCGGCCCGCCGGGCCCGAACCGGGCCGAACGGGCGACGCCCGGCGCCGGCCGGTACGAGCGCCAGGCGGGCCGCCGCCCAGCCGAAGCCGAGGCACGCCGGGGTGTAGAGCGCGAGGTTGAGGACGTGGAAGGGGCTGTCCGGCGGACTGTCGAGCACCCCGGCGGCCCACCCCAGCCCCGCCAGGGCCCGTACGCCCATCCCGGCGGCCACGGCCCCGGTGACGGCCCGCGTGACCATCCCGCCGCGCCCGCGGGAGTGGGCGAGTACGGCGGCCGCCCCGCCCAGGGTCAGCGCGGCCAGCGGCAGGACGGTGGGAGGCGCGAAGGAGGTCTCGATGCCGAGGACGGCGAGCGACAGCGCCCGGCTGTCGGCGGCGGGCCAGGTCGCCCCGGTGGCCCAGTACAGGTGCAACAGCCCGTCGGCGGCGAGCAGTCCGGCCAGCGCGAGCCCGCTGCGGTGTCGTGTCGTGGTCTCCATGTGAAAAGAGAGGGGACCCCCGGGGGAAACATTCCCTGTGGGCCCCGTCACACGGGTGGCGCCTCGGCTCAGGCGGTGGTGCGGTGACGGCGACCGGTGCCGGCGACCGGTGCCGGCGACCAGGGCCAGAGCCACGCCCGCGCCACCGAGGGCCCAGGTGGTGGCCGCGTCGGCGCCGAATCGCCAACGGCCCCGGCAGCAGCTGCCGGGGCCGTTGGCCGTATGCGCGGAGGGTGGAGAGGTCAGAGCTTTTCGGGGGTCCGGATGCCGAGGAGGGACATGCCCTTGCTGAGGGTGCGGGCGGTCAGCTCGCACAGGAACAGGCGGTTCTCGCCGACGACCTGCTCCGGCTCCGGCTTGATGACCGGGCACTCGGTGTAGAACGTCGTAAACAGGGAGGAGAGCTGGTAGAGGTACGCGGCCACCTTGTGCGGGGCGTGCTCCGCGGCCGCCTCCGCGATCAGCTCGCCGAAACCGTCCAGGTGCAGACCCAGCGCCCGCTCCGACGGCGCCAGCTCCAGCTCCGGGTGGGCGACCGGCTTGCGGTCGCCCGCCTTGCGCAGGATGGAGCGGATACGGGCGTACGCGTACTGGAGGTACACGGAGGTGTCGCCGTTCAGCGAGACCATCTGGTCCAGGTCGAACTTGTAGTCGCGGGCGGCGGAGGTGGAGAGGTCCGCGTACTTGACCGCGCCGATGCCGACGTACTGGCCGTTCTCGACGATCTCCGCCTCGGTCAGGCCCACCTTCTCGGCCTTCTCCCGGACGACGGCCGTCGCCCGCTCGACGGCCTCGTCGAGGAGGTCGACCAGCCGGACCGTCTCGCCCTCACGGGTCTTGAACGGCTTGCCGTCCTTGCCGAGGACGGTGCCGAAAGCCAGCTGGACGGCCTTGACCTCGTCGTTCAGCCAGCCGGCCCGGCGGGCCGTCTCGAAGACCATCTTGAAGTGCAGGGACTGCCGCGCGTCGACCACGTAGATCAGCTCGGTCGCACCCAGCTTGCCCACCCGGTCGCGGATCGCGGAGAGGTCGGTGGCGGCGTAGCCGAAGCCGCCGTCCGACTTCTGCACGATCAGCGGGGTCGGGTTGCCGTCCGGGCCCTTGACGTCCTCGAAGAACACGCACAGCGCGCCGTTGGAGCGGACGGCGACGCCCGACTCCTCCAGCAGCCTGCACGTCTCGACCAGCATGTCGTTGTAACCGGACTCGCCGACCACGTCGGGGTCCTGGATGTCCATGTCCAGCTTGTTGAAGACGGAGTAGAAGTAGATCTTCGACTCGTCCACGAACCGCTGCCACAGCGCCAGCGTCTCCGGCTCGCCCGCCTGGAGGTCCACCACCCGGGCCCGGGCCCGCGTCTTGAACTCCTCGTCGGAGTCGAAGAGCGCGCGCGAGGCCTTGTAGAGGCGGTTGAGGTTCGACATCGCCTCTTCGCCCGAGACCTCGTCCGACTTGTGGTCCAGCTCGTGCGGGTGCTCCAGCAGGTACTGGATGAGCATGCCGAACTGGGTGCCCCAGTCGCCGATGTGGTGGCGGCGGATCACCTTCTCGCCCGTGAACTCCAGGATCTCCACCATCGCCGCGCCGATCACGGCGGACCGCAGGTGCCCGACGTGCATCTCCTTGGCCACGTTCGGCTGGGCGTAGTCGATCACCGTGGTGCCCGGGTTCGCCGCGAGCGGCACGCCGAGGCGGTCGTCGCCGGCCCGCGCCGCGAGGGTCTCGATGATCGCCTTGTCGGCGACCGTGATGTTGAGGAAGCCGGGGCCCGAGACCTCGATCTCCCGGATCAGGTCACCGGTCGGGATGCCTTCGACCACGGTCGTCGCCAGCTCGCGCGGGTTGGCCTTGGCCTTCTTCGCGAGCGCCAGGATGCCGTTGGCCTGGAAGTCGGCCCGGTCGCTTCGTCGCAGCAGCGGGTCGGCGGCACCGGCCTCCGGCAGGGCGGAGGCGAGGGCGTCCGCGACGCGCTGATTGACGGAGGAAGCGAGGGAAGGGACCGAGGCCATGAGCTGCCGTTCCTGTGAGGTTGTGCCTGATGCTGCACTTGGGTGTTCCGACAAGTGCCGAGTATCCCATGCGGGGCCCTGCGGTTTCGCGGGAGAAAACAACCGCGGAGCGGCTTCTCACGTCTGGGAGAATGGCTGAAGCCAGCATTCGAGTAGAAGGACGTGTCGTGGCTCAGAGCAGCACCGAGACCGACTGGGTCTCCCGTTTCGCGGACGAGGTCATCGCCGAGGCGGAGCGCCGAGCACCCGGCAAACCTGTCGTCGTCGCGTCCGGCCTGTCCCCCTCCGGCCCGATCCACCTGGGCAACCTCCGCGAGGTCATGACCCCGCACCTGGTCGCGGACGAGATCCGCCGCCGGGGCCACGAGGTCCGCCACCTGATCTCCTGGGACGACTACGACCGCTACCGCAAGGTGCCCGCGGGCGTTCCCGGCATCGACGAGTCGTGGGCCCAGCACATCGGCAAGCCGCTGACCTCCGTCCCCGCCCCGGCCGGTTCCGCGTACCCGAACTGGGCCGAGCACTTCAAGGCCGCCTTCGTCGAAGCGCTGGCCGAGATGGGCGTCGAGTACGACCCGATCAGCCAGACCGAGCAGTACACCTCGGGCGCCTACCGCGAGCAGGTCCTGTTCGCGATGAAGCACCGCGGCGACATCGACGCCGTCCTCGACCAGTACCGCACCAAGCAGAAGCCGGGCGGCAAGAAGCCCCAGCAGAAGCCGGTCGACGCGGCCGAGCTGGAGGCCGCCGAGGGCTCCGGCGCCGCCGCCGAGGACGACGGCAGCTCCGGCGAGGGCGGGTACTTCCCGTACAAGCCGTACTGCGGCGAATGCGGCAAGGACTTCACCAAGGTCACCTCGTACGACGACGAGACGACCGAGATGACCTACGTCTGCACCGAGGACGAGTTCACCGAGACGGTCAAGCTCAGCGAGTTCAACCGCGGCAAGCTGGTCTGGAAGGTCGACTGGCCGATGCGCTGGGCCTTCGAGGGCGTGATCTTCGAGCCGTCCGGCGTCGACCACTCCTCGCCCGGCTCGTCCTTCCAGGTCGGCGGGCAGATCGTGCACATCTTCGGCGGCGAGCAGCCGATCGGACCGATGTACGCGTTCGTCGGCATCAGCGGCATGGCGAAGATGTCCTCCAGCAAGGGCGGGGTCCCGACCCCGGCCGACGCGCTGAAGATCATGGAGCCGCAGCTGCTGCGCTGGCTGTACGCCCGCCGCCGCCCGAACCAGTCCTTCAAGATCGCCTTCGACCAGGAGATCCAGCGGCTCTACGACGAGTGGGACAAGCTGGAGGCCAAGGTCGCCGACGGCTCCGTGCTGCCCGCCGACGCCGCCGCGCACAGCCGTGCCGTGCGCACCGCCGCCGGCGAGCTGCCGCGCACGCCGCGCCCGATGGCGTACCGGACCCTCGCGTCCGTCGTCGACATCACCGCCGGGCACGACGAGCAGACCCTGCGCATCCTGAGCGACCTGGAGCCCGAGAAGCCGCTGACCTCGCTCGACGAGGTACGGCCTCGCCTGGACCGCGCGGAGAACTGGATCACCACCCAGGTCCCCGCCGACCAGCGGACCCTCGTGCGCGAGGAGGCCGACGTAGAGCTGCTGTCCTCGCTGGACGAGGAGGGCCGCGAGTCCCTGCGGCTGCTGCTGGAGGGACTGGACTCGCACTGGTCGCTCGACGGGCTGACCACGCTGGTCTACGGCGTCCCGAAGGTCATGGCGGGCCTGGAGCCCGACGCCAAGCCGACGCCGGAGCTCAAGGTCGCGCAGCGCACCTTCTTCGCGCTGCTGTACCGGCTCCTCGTGACCCGGGAGACCGGGCCGCGACTGCCCACGCTGCTGCTGGCGGTGGGCGCGGACCGGGTGCGCAAGCTGCTCGCGGTCTGAGCGGTCTGAGCGTCTGAGCGGGCTGCGCCGCCTGCGCCGTCCGCGCCGCGTGACATGTGAAAGGGCCCGCACCCTCCGGGGTGCGGGCCCTTTCACATGTCCGGATGCCGCTAGGCGATGTGCTCGTTCTCGAGGTCCGACTGGTAGCGCTGCTTCAGGTCCGGCATCATGCGGCGGATCATCGAGGCGCTGCGCGGGTGCACCACCCCGTGCCGGTCCGAGAGGTGTATGTCCACCTGCTCCGGGGTCGGGAACTGGGAGTGCTCGTCGATGAACGCCCGGAAGACCTCGTAGGCGACCTCCGCGAACTTCACCTCGTCGATGTCCGGCGCGGCCTCCTCCGGGCGGGGGCCCGGCATCGGCAGCTCCTGCTGGTGCGGGAGGTGCTCCTCCGGCTCCGGGCCCGTCGGGGGCATCACCGGGGTCGGCTCCAGGCCCTCCACCACGTGGGGGTGGTAGCCGCCCTCGTACGCCGCCTGCGGGGCCCGCGGCGCGGCGAACCAGGCGCTGTTGTGCGCGGCCGGCATCGCGGTCGGTTCCACCGCGAAGGGGGCCGGGGCCGTGACGGCGGGCTCGGGGAGCCCCACCGGCTGGGCCGCGGCGGCCGCTGCCCCCGCCGCCGGCTGCCCGGGCGCCGGCTGCGGCTCGGCGCCCGCGGGGAGCGCCGGGCCGGCGCCGGACCCGGCGAGAGCGGCCGTACCGTCCTGCGGCCCGGACGGCAGTGCCTCCGACGCGGGCGGCAGCAACGCCGGGCTGATGCCCGCCGCCGCCAGCCCCTCCGGCGCCGTCTGGGCGAGCGGGACGCCGATACGGGCCAGCCGCAGCGGCATCAGGGCCTCCACCGGAGCCTTCCGCCGCCACGCACGCCCGTAGCGCGCCTGGAGCCGCGCCTGGTAGATCAGCCGATCCTGCTCCATGCCGACCGCCTGCTCGTAGGAGCGCAGCTCCCACAGCTTCATCCGGCGCCACAGCTTGAAGGTGGGGACGGGGGACAGGAGCCAGCGCGTGATGCGGACCCCCTCCATGTGCCGGTCCGCGGTGATGTCCGCGATGCGGCCCACCGCGTGCCGGGCCGCCTCCACCGTGACCACGAACAGGATCGGGATCACGGCGTGCATGCCCACACCCAGCGGGTCGGGCCAGGCCGCCGCGCCGTTGAAGGCGATCGTGGCGATCGTCAGCAGCCACGCCGTCTGGCGCAGCAGCGGGAAGGGGATGCGGATCCACGTCAGCAGCAGGTCCAGCGCGAGCAGGACGCAGATGCCCGCGTCGATGCCGATCGGGAACACCAGCGAGAAGCTGCCGAAGCCTTTCTGCAGGGCGAGGGCGCGCACCGCGGCGTACGAGCCCGCGAAGCCGATGCCCGCGATGACGACGGCTCCGGCGACCACGACGCCGATGAGTATCCGGTGCGTACGAGTCAGCTGCATCGCCGCCACTCGTGATCCCCTCCCCTTGCCGAGCACTTACCGAAGCACTGACCGAGCCTTTGCCAAGCTGCGGCAGGCACAGCGTACGGGTGACCCGGTGTCAGTGCTTCCGCAGGCTCCTACTGCTTGTTGGCGCCGTCCACCGAGGCCACGGCCTCCTTCGCCGCGGCGATGGCGTCCTGGAGCAGCTTCGCCTGGTCCGGGGCGCCGGCGCCCTCGTAGGCCGCACCGTTGTAGTCGAGCGTCACGACCACGTTCTGGCTGCGCGCCACGATCGTCGTGTTGAAGAAGTCGACGTCCTTCTTCACGCTGTAGACGACCGACGTCCCCTGGTCACCGATGCCGCCCGCCTCCTCCGCCTTGAGGTTCTGCGCGCCCTCGGTCACCTTCGCGGCCTCGACCTGCTTGGTGTACTGCTCCTCCGCGCGCTTGTTGGCGCTGCCGAGGGAGGCGTGCGAGTCGTAGCGGAAGAGGGAGAGCGACAGCCAGCGGTACTGCGAGCCCTTCAGGCCGTCCTCGTCGAGACCGTTCCAGGAACAGCTGGCGCGGCTGGCCAGGTCGTTGGACTTCGTCGCCGTGCCGTTCTTGTCCTTCGCCTCCGGCACCAGGGTGTCGATCGTGCCGGTCTGGAGCGCCTTGCAGGGGTCGGGCAGCGTGGCGTACGCCGCCTTCTCCAGGGTCGGGGAGGGCTTCCCGCTGGGCTTGGCCGACGAGGAGGAATCGGACTTCTTGCCGCCGTCCGAGCCCGAGGCCTTGCCCGAATCGGACGAGCAACCGGCGACGGCGAGGATCACCGGGACCGCTGCGCAGGCGAGAACGCGGGTGAGGCGCGAGGCTGATCGGTGCATGGTTCCTTCAGTACGTGTGTGGGTCTGCTTCGAACGCGTGGACCCGGGCAACGGTAGCCCGATCGGGTGGCGGCCTGCTGTGCGCGCCGTCACCCGGGGGCGCCGGGCGCCCCGCTCACTCGTTGAGACGCTCGACCAGAGACTGCGCCAACTGCCGTACCTTCTCCTGGGTTTCACCGCTCGGCGGGATGGCGCCGGGCAGCGCCGGCTGCACGCTGTACTCGAGCGTGACGATGACATTCGAGGTACGGAACACAATCCGCACGGTGCGCGCCTGCGCCGCGGTGGCACCGGCCGGGCTCAGCTTGTCCTCCAGGAACGCCTCGTTCCCTAGGCCCTCCAGCACGCGCGAGCCGAGCTCGGGAGAAGCGGAGGGGCTGGCGCCGGGGGTGGACGTGCCGGAGGGCGCGGCCGGCGGGGGCGGGGCCGCGGTGGTCTGGGAGGGCGCCGGGTTCGGGGTGCCGGTGGTGACCGGGCCGGGGAAGGGCAGCTTCGCGTCGGTGAGCCGGCGCACGTACACCTGGCGCGCCTTGTCGTCGTCGCTGGCGGTGGCCCGGTCGTACGAGACCACGCGCTCGAAGCCGACCGACAGCAGCCGCGTCTCCTCGGGCGTCTGTGCGGTCCAGCGGCAGCCGACGTGCCGGTCGCCGTCGTACGAGGCGTCCGCGACGCCCGCGTAGAGCTGGTCGCGCTGCTCGGGCGTGAGCGAGTCGGCGGCCGGGAGCATGCCCTTGAGCCGCTTGCTGTCGACGCCGGCCTTGCAGGGGGCGGGCAGGCTGCGGTACTTCCCGGGCTGGGCGGGCGCCGCCTGGCTGCCGCCGGCCTTCGAGTCGCTGGTGTCGCCGCCCTTGCCGCCGCTGCTGCACCCGGCGGCACCGGCCGCGAGCGCGGTCAGCATCGCGATGCCTGGCAGGACACGCCGTACCGCCTTGCGCTGCACGATCACTGGCTCCCCTCCGGAAAATGCGTTGCCGCGGTTCCGACGCGGATGGGAACAATGTCTATCGCACACGCTGGTGCCGGCGCCGGTCCCCTGTCGCATTTGGGGTCAAGAGCGAGGCTTTTGCGTTTTGACTCTTTTCTGCTGGTTTCGGGGGATCATTTTCATATGTCGTACGTAGAGGTACCCGGGGCGAAGGTCCCGATCCGGATGTGGACGGATCCGGCGTCGGTCGAGGACGGCGCGATGCAGCAGCTCCGCAACGTCGCCACCCTTCCCTGGATCAAGGGCCTGGCCGTCATGCCGGACGTGCATTACGGCAAGGGCGCCACGGTCGGCTCGGTGATCGCGATGAAGGACGCGGTCTGCCCGGCGGCGGTGGGCGTGGACATCGGCTGCGGCATGTCGGCGGTGAAGACCTCCCTCACGGCGAACGACCTGCCGGGGGACCTGTCGAAGCTGCGGTCGCGCATCGAGCAGGCGATTCCGGTGGGGGCCGGGATGCATCGGGAGCCGGTGGATCCGGCGCGGCTTTACGGGTTCCGGGAGGCGGGGTTCGGGGACCTGTGGGAGCGGTTCGACTACGTCGCGGATGCGGTGAAGTACCGGCGGGACCGGGCGATGCGGCAGATGGGTAGCCTTGGCCAAGGAAACCACTTCTGTGAGGTCTGCATCGATACGTCCGGTTCCGTGTGGCTCATGCTGCACTCGGGCTCGCGCAACATCGGCAACGAGCTCGCGGACTTCCACATCAACGTGGCCCGTGGCCTGTCGCACAACCAGGGCCTCGTGGACCGGGACCTGGCGGTCTTCCTCGCGGCCACACCCGAGATGGAGGCGTACCGGAACGACCTCTTCTGGGCGCAGGAGTACGCGAAGTACAACAGGGCCGTGATGATGAGCCTGTTCAAGGAGGTGTTCCGGAAGGAGTTCCGGAAGGCGAAGGTCTCCTTCGACCGCGAGATCAGCTGCCACCACAACTACGTGGCGGAGGAGCGGTACGACGGCATGGACCTGCTGGTCACCCGCAAGGGCGCGATCCGCGCCGGCAGCGGTGACTACGGGATCATCCCGGGCTCCATGGGCACGGGCTCGTACATCGTGAAGGGTCTCGGCAACGAGAAGTCCTTCAACTCGGCCTCGCACGGAGCGGGCCGGAAGATGAGCCGGACGGCGGCGAAGAAGAGGTTCTCGGCGCGCGACCTGGCGGAGCAGACCCGGGGCGTGGAGTGCCGCAAGGACTCGGGCGTCGTGGACGAGATCCCGGGCGCGTACAAGTCGATCGAGCAGGTCATCGACCAGCAGACGGACCTGGTCGAGGTCGTGGCCAAGCTCAAGCAGGTCATCTGCGTCAAGGGCTGAACCGCCGGGCGCACGGGGCGGGGGAGTGCGAGGGGTCCGGAGCGTCTGTGACGGTCCGGGCCCCCTCCGTGTGAAGCCGTCAGTCGAGCAACATGTCCACCGGGAGTTCGAGGGACACCCCGAGGTGGTCGGGAAGCCGGAGTGATGTGCCGCGCTTGAAGGTCCTGCGCAGGCGATAGGACGTTCCGCGGGGATCCGTGTACATCACGACTTCGTCGTGGTGCCGGTCGGCGACGATGTAGACGGGGACGTCCGCCTTGGCGTAGCTCTCCACTTTGGTGCCGATGTCGTCTGCCCAGTTCGAGGAGGTGACCTCCAGGATCATGCGGAAGACGTCCGGTCGGTAGCAGTTCTTGACCACCTTGTGGTCCAGGAAGTCCGCCTCGACGAGCGAGAAGTCCGGGACGGCGTAGTCGTCCTCGCCGGTGGGCAGCCAGATTCCGATGCCCTGGAGGAATTCCAGACCCGCCTTTTCGGCTCCGGCCTCATGGAACGCCACGGTGAGCCGTGTCAGGGTGCGGGCGTGTCGCCCGTCGGCAGGTGGTGTCACGGTGAGCCTCCCCTGGAGAATCTCCACTCGGTGCCCGGGAAGCTCCCTGGAGAGTCGATCGGCGGCCTCCGCGATCGTGGTCTCGTGCTGCATCACGGCCATAGCTTCCTCCCTTTCGTGACCCACGCTTTCGGAGCGTAGCCGCGGCCGCGGACCATCGGCTCGACTTCACCCGTACGGGCCCGAATCCGGCCCGGCACGCACGTGTGCCGTGCCCGGGAGGGTCCGGGCACGGCACAGGCGTTTCAGCGGGGTCCTGAGGGGTCAGGGGCGCTTGGTCTTCTTCGCGAACCCGCCGGTGGCGTCCGGGGTGAAGCCGACGGCGTTCCAGCTGGAGGCCGAGCAGTCGATTTCGTTGCCTTCGGACCCGCACACGAGCTCGTACACGGTTCCGTCGCGGGTCTGAACCTTGAAGATCGTCGGGTTGCCGTTCCCGGAGCTGACCGCGGCGGAGCAGACCGTGCTCCGGTCGGTGGGGTAGCCGGGGCGGAGGCTGAGGTTCTGGCGGTTGTAGGGAAGGGTCACGGGGCCGGGAGCGGCCACGGGGCCGACCCGGTGGCCGCCGAAGGCGGTCCCGTCGACCAGGAAGATGCTGATTTCCTCGTTGCCGGTCTGATTGACCGAGTCGACGTCGTTGCCGCACTCGTCTCGACCGTCGCGGCCGTCACGCCCGTCGCGTCCGTCCCGGCCGGGCTCTCCGGGCGGTCCGGGGATGCCGCCCTTGTCTTCACACTTGTCGTGGTTGCCGCCGACCCGGGCGTCGGGGCCCTCGTCGGAACGGTAGTCCTCCTCGCACTCGTCGCCGCCTCGTGCGTCTGCCGACGTCACCGGGGCCGGCTGCGGCGTGGCGAGGGCCGCCTGGGCGGGGGTGGCGAAGCCGAGCACCGCGATTGCCATCGATGCCACCGCACCGCCGGCGAGCCACTTGTTCTGCCGCGCCAGCGGACCCATACCGGACGGCGTCCTTTGCTCAGGACTCATGTGTGTTGCTCCTCGTGGAACCGTTGGGTTGTCCTTGAGGCACGAAGCGCCTCGTCACGCATGGTTGGGCCTGCGGGCGCCGCACGACGGGAGGCGCGAGTTCCGATCATCAGATCGGAGTCAGATGTGGAGCCGATCAGACGATGTGCTGTTTGCGAGCGTCCGGAGGCCTCGCGTCCGCATGGCTCCTGTGGTGGTGCGCCTGGTGAGGGAGTCAACTCCCGGATTCAGCACTGGGGTTGACGCTGTGGATGGTCTAGACCAAGGTGGGCGCATGTGGAGATCTCGCGTGCTTGTCGCCGCGCTCGCGTCGTTGTCGCTCGCCCTCGGGGCCGCCGGGTCCGCCCAGGCGCGGGCCGGGCTGCCGCCCGTCGTGTCGCACGTGCCGACCTCGGAGAAGGTCGTGTTCCTCACCATCGACGACGGCTGGAACCACGATCCGGAAGCCGCCCGGATCCTGCTGGAGAAGCGGGTGCCGGTCTCGTTGTTCCTGCTGCCGGGCGCGACCTCGTACGACACCGGCTACTTCACCGCGCTCACCGAGCAGGGCCGCGCCACGGTGGAGAACCACACCGTGAACCACCCGGACCTGACCACGCTCGACGCCGCCGGCAAGGACGCCGAGGTGTGCGGGGCCGGGGAGCAGCTGCAGGCCGCCTTCGGGCGGACGCCGAAGCTGCTGCGGCCGCCGTACGGGGCGGTCGACGACGACGTGCGGCTCGCGGCCAAGGCGTGCGGGGTGAAGGCCCTGGTGACGTGGACGTACGAATTCACCACCTGGGGCGCGACGCCGCCGACGCCGGAGCTGAAGGCCGGGGACATCGTGCTGCTGCACTTCACGCCGACCCTGGCCGCGGATCTGGAGCGGGCGCTGGGCGCGGCGAGGGCAGCGGGGCTGAAGCCCGCGGCCCTCATGCCGCACCTGAGGACGGCCGGCCTGGTTCCGTAGCGGAACGGGCTAGCGAACGCCGCCGGCGGCCTGCTGTCGCCGGTAGCGGTCGAACTGCCAGGCCGTGAACGCCACCACCGGTACGGCGACCGCGGGGACCACCCACCACGGGACGCCGAGCAGGAAGGCGGCGTACGCCACGCCGAAGCTGACCACCGCCGTGGCGATGAGCAGCGGCTTTCCGAGCGAGCGCCAGGTGTAGGGCCCGTATCCGCGAGGCCCGGCCGACAGCAGCATCACCCCGAACCACAGCGCGATGGCCGCGAGGAGGCCGGTGAAGGTGCCGAGGCCGGCTGTCATCTGGGCCTCGTCGCGGGGCTCGTCGGTGGTGCTCTGCCGGACGCCGTCCTTGGCGAGCGTCATGACGGCGCCCCGCCAGACGGTCCCGGTCACCTGGTCTCCCGGGCGGAGTTCCCGGAGCAGCGGCCCCGGGTCACCGAAGTCCACGGGCCCGTTCCAGAAGGGTGCGCCGGACAGCGTCGCCACATAGCTGGAGCGGCTCCTTGACGGCTCGTTCCGCGTCGCGTCGACGGTGAAGGAGAGCGTGCGCACGCAGTTCTCCCGCTCGCGCGCCGGCGGGTCGGCGGGGCACGGCTGGGCCGCCGTGTAGTCCTGGTACGACCGGATGTCGCCCCGCAGCTGCACGGCGAACGCGAAATAGCAGACCAGGGCCGGGACCAGCGACACCAGCAGCAGCCACGCGCCGGTGGCCCGTACCCCCACCGCGGGTCCACCCGGTATGTGCCCTGCCGTCGTTTCCGTCATGGCGCGCCTCCCCCTGGCCTTCGCTACGGCTCCATTCAGCCACAGGAGTGCACGCCGGGGAGGCTAAAGCTCGCGATGGACCTTCGTGTTCGAGGCCTGGGCGCGGGGGCGGACCACCAGGAGGTCGATGTTGACGTGGCTGGGGCGGGTGACCGCCCAGGTGACGGTGTCGGCGACGTCGTCGGCGGAGAGGGGTTCGGCGACGCCCGCGTAGACCTTCTCGGCCTTCTCCGCGTCACCGCGGAAGCGGGTCTTCGCGAACTCCTCGGTCTTGACCATGCCGGGGGCGATCTCGATGACGCGCACCGGCCGGCCGACGATCTCCAGGCGGAGGGTCTCGGCGAGGACGCGGGCGCCGTTCTTGGCGGCGACGTAGCCGGCGCCGCCCTCGTACGTGGAGTGGCCGGCGGTGGAGGACAGGACGACCACCGTGCCGTCGCCGGAGGCGGTGATCGCCGGGAGCAGGGCCTGGGTGACGTTGAGGGCGCCGATGACGTTGACCTCGTACATGGTGCGCCAGTCCGCGGGGTCGCCGGTGGCGACGGGCTCGGCTCCGATGGCGCCGCCGGCGTTGTTGACCAGTACGTCACACCGGTCGAGCGAGGCCGCGAACGCGTCGACGGCGGCGCGGTCGGTGACGTCGAGGGCGTGGGCGGTGGCCCGCAGGCCCGCTGCGGTGAGCTCGGCGGCGAGGGCCTCGATGCGGTCCTTGCGGCGGGCGGTGAGGACGACGTGGAAGCCGGCCGCGGCGAGCTGCCGGGCGGTGGCGGCGCCGATGCCGCTGCTCGCTCCGGTGACTACGGCGGTTCGGATGGCGGCCGTGCTCATGTGCGGGCTCCTCGTTCGTTCGTACGGTCGATTCCCCGCCAGCATAGGCGGGTGCGGGCCGGCTCAGCGGCCGCGCGGGGCGTACATGATCACGGCCATGCCGGCGAGGCAGACGAGGGCGCCGGCGACGTCCCAGCGGTCGGGGCGGTAGCCGTCGGCGACTGCGCCCCAGGCGAGGGATCCGGCGACGAATACCCCGCCGTAGGCGGCGAGGACGCGGGCGAAGTCGCCTTGGGGCTGGAGGGTGGCGACGAATCCGTAGAGGCCGAGGGCGATGACCCCGGCGCCGATCCAGGCCCAGCCCTTGTGCTCGCGCACGCCTTGCCAGACGAGCCAGGCGCCGCCGATCTCCAGGACGGCGGCGAGGGCGAAGAGGGCGGCGGAGCGGGCGATGAGCATGGCCGGAAGCCTACGGGCGAATGGGGGATCGGCCCGCCCTCATTCGTGTGATGGTCCGATTCGGAGGGGCGCGGTGGGGCTTAGCGTCCGCGCGTGGAGGTGGTGGCGATGCGCCGTGTTGCCGTACGGAGTGTGGTGCTGGCCGGGCTGCTGGTGCTCGCGGGGGCGTTGCCCGCGGGGGCCGATGCGGGGCCGTTGCCCGCGGGGCCCGATGCGGGGGTGGAGGCCGACGTGGCGTACCACGGGCGGGTGCACCTGGCCGGGGAGCGGCTGCGGATCTGGCTGGTCCCGGCGAACGACGGCCCGGCGGCGCTGCCGAACGCGACGGTGCGCGTGCGGCTGTCGGCCGAGCTGGCCGACCGGCAGGAGCTGTCGGGGGGATGCGCGCGGGCGGGGCTGCGGGAGGTGGTGTGCGAGACGGGGCCGCTGCCGGCGCACGGGCGGGGCCGGCACATCGGACTGGTGCTGGGGCTGCGGGAACCCGTGTCGGAGGTGGTGGTGCGGGTGGACACGTGGTGGAACGGTGGGGCGTCGGACCGGAACCTGGCGAACAACGAGCATGTGGTGCTGGCGCTGGCCACGGGGGACGCGTACGCCTTCTAGCCGCCCTTGCCGTGTCTCCGCCCCGGCCCCCCGCGCCTCAATCGCCGGCGGGGCTGGGTGGTGCCCCCGGGGCGGGGCCCCGATCCCCGGGCGGGGTGCGGTTCGCCTCAAACGCCGGCGGGGCTGGG
>NZ_JBIVKT010000025.1:62607-74338 GCF_044750905.1 Streptomyces sp. NPDC088762 | reverse complement strand
ACCGAGATCGTCACTAGGTGCGACACTCTTTCGCACCCCGTCGCTGTTCAGTTCTAGCCGCCTCGCTTCGCTCGGCGGGGCCGCCTCTGGCGGCCCAAGGCCCGGCCCTTTGGGCCGGGACCCCAGGCGCTGCGCGCCTGGGCAGGGGGCCGCCTCTGGCGGCCAAGGCCCGGCCCTTTGGGCCGGGCGCTTAGGCGCTGCGCGCCTAAGCAGGGAGCCACCTCGCTTCGCTCGGTGGGGGCCGCTTTGCGACCCAGGGCCGGCCCTTTGGGCCGGGACTTTAGGCGCTGCGCGCCTAAGCAGGGAGTCCCCTCGCTTCGCTCGGGGGGCCGCTTCGCGGCCTAGGGTCCCGGCCCTTTGGGCCGGGACCCTAGGCGCTGCGCGCCTGGGCAGGGGGCCGCCTCCGGCGGCCCAAGAGCCGGCCCTTTGGGCCGGGCGCCTAGGTGCTGCGCGCCTAAGCAGGAGACCACCTCGCTTCGCTCGGTTGGGGGCCGCTCCGCGGCCCAAGGCCCGGCCCTTCGGGCCGGGCGCCCAGACCGCTGCGCGCCTAAGCAGAGAACCACCTCGCCTCGCTAGGCCAAGCCGCTCCGCAGCTTTAAGGCCCAGACCCCCAGGCCGCGATGCCGAGCCGCTGCGCGCCTGGGAAGGGTCGCCTCGCTTCGCTCGGCCTGGGGCAGGCATGTCACCCTCGCTCCGCTCGGGTGGAGCCACTCCCTCGCCCAGGGCCCCGTCCCTAGGTGGGAAGCCGATGTGCTGTGAGCCTAGGAAGAGACGGCCTTGCTTCGCTCGGGAACGAAAGACAGCTCGAAGTGATCCCACAGGAGAAAACACGGGACTCCTGGCACACAGAGCCTGCACCCCCCAAGGCCGGCGCTAGGGGCTGAAGTAGGGACAGGTTCTTCACATTGCTTGGACGGTGAAGGCCCTCTTACTGAGCTGGATAGGCCTGTTTTGTAGCGCAACATCGACTCATTGAGCTTGTTGCTTAGGTGGTGTGCGATCAAGTTTTGATCGAGTGGGGAACAGATTTGGGTTGTTTTGAGGACGACTCGGATGGGGTGAGGAGGCTGGGGAAGGGAAAATCCCCTCTTTCACATCGTCCCCATGGAGGGGTGAGATCAGCTGTTTACAGGGGTCTGCTGGGCCAACTCGCCTGCTGTGTAGCGGAGTTGGGGGCGTTGTTGGCCAGGGCGGGGCAGGGGCGTTGGGGAGCTGGGCGTTAACGGCGTTAATGGGTGGTTCAAAACGGGTTGTGGATAGAGATGGGAAATCAGTCAGATTCCTTGGGGGTGGGGGCGTGAGGTTCGAGGTGGGCTTGAGGGGAGTGGGGGGTGTCGGGGGGTCAGGAAGATGGGACTGCTGAGCGGTTGGAGACGGCGTTCAGTGCGCGCAGCGCGGCAGGGGACGGCCTATAGAAGGTACGGAGATGCGTTGTCGCAGGTCAGGCGGGGTGCGGGGGGAAAGTTATGTCCCCTCAGGAGGGACATAACTCGGGGGATGTGTCGCTGCTAGGGGGACAGAACGCGTGCAAAACGTCAGTGGGGCTGACGGTATTTGGGCTAAAACGTCGGGGGGGCTGACGTTTTAGGGAGGATGTGTCGGCTAACTGATGGGGGGCGGGGTGGGGTTGGGTGAGGGGGTGGCGGAAAGGCGGTGGGGTGGTGTTGGCTGAGATGTGTCCCTCGTCGGGGGACATAAGACACGCCGAACGTCAACGAGCGTGACACTTGTGTCACCCTTGTTGACATACTCTCCCTGCAGATCAACGAAGTGGAGAGCAGCCTCGTGTCATCAGAGCCACAACGGCGTCGGCGGAGTCCGGCGGGTGCGCCGCGTCCTGATCTCCCCGTAGATGATGCGATCTCGGCGTGGAGTCAGCCGCTGGCCCCGGTCAAGGACCTGGACAGCCTGGCGAGGCGGTACCCGAGCCGGAAGCTGACGCTGGACGGTGAGCGGAAGCCGCTGGAGTTCTACGGGACGCAGAATCAGCCGAATGCGTTCTCGATGGACAGCCTGGAGTTCTTCCTGGTTATCGCCCAGTACTTCAGGGAAGCCTTGCCCCTGAGGCTGATCCTGCTGCTCATTGCGTGCCAGCGAGCGGGGGGGCGGATTCCTCTTACCCAGGAGGAGATGGCTACCATCCTGGACGTCAGTCGGACAAAGACGTCGGAGGCGCTGCACACCGTCATGTCTCATGGGATCGTCTTCAAGGTGCGGCGGGGCGTGTACCAGTTCAACCCGCCCTACAGTTACCGGGTGGCTGAGTTCATCCCTGGTACGGAGATGACGGGTGAGTTCGTGAAGGTGGAGCAGCACAGCACCATCTCGCAGATTCGCAGCGACACGAGCCTGCCGGACCTGGTGAGGTTCCCGTCGCTGGACCACATGCGTCAGGCCATCGAGGGACTGCGGGCCGAACGGGCCAAAGAGCGCGCTGCGCGTCGGCTGAGCCGGGCGAAGCGCACGGAAGAAGGGACAGCTCAGTGAGCACCTTGCGATTCGCTGCGGTCAACGCCGACGGGCTTCTCTCCGACCTGGACCTTCCGCCTGCGGCCTACCGCGTGCTGCTGAAGCTGCGTTCGCTGAGCGAGCCGGGTGGGCGGATCCTGATCGACCAGGCCACCGTCGGAGGGCTGTTGGAGCTCAGCCGGCCGAGTGTCAATGCCGCGCTGCGGAGCCTGGAGCTCGCGAAGCTGGTGCGGAAGGTCCGTAATGGCGTTTATCAGATCAATCCCATGCTGGCCGGGTACAACTCGTTCGAGGACGCTGTCGCCGCCGTGAACGACATGGCGGCCGATGAGCGGCTCGATGCGCGGGGGTATGTCGCCAGTTACCACCAGGCGGTGGCGGCGTATCAGGACCAGCTCGCCGAGCAGCGGAAGAAGCGGGCCGCGCAGGCCGCGGCGAAGAAGGCTGCGGAGTCGAAGCGGCGCAGGACGTTGCACGCCGTGGGATGACGGCTGGTTGGGTGTGTGAGGGGTTTGGAGGGTCCCGGGGTACTCCCGGGACCCTTTGGGGTTTTGAGGGGCTGAGAGGGGGGCCTTCAGGGGGCTGTCAGAAGGCGAAGTCGACGTAGTCGATGTCCGTGAACTCGACCAGGAGGCTGGTGGCTCGGGCGCCGTTGTCCTTGAAGTAGATCTCCTGGAGGCCTTCGGCTGCGATCTGCTGGAGTCGGGCCTCGCCGGCGCCGGACTCCTGGGCGGCGAAGAGGCGGGCCGCGTACTCCGGGGGCAGGTGCTGGGTGATGCGGCGCATGCGGCCGTCGTCGGTGGTGCCGGGGGCCGCGGTGAAGCCGAAGCGGGCGCGGGTCTCGATGACGAGGCCGGTGGTCCTGGCGGCCTTGGCGCGGGCGCGCTTGCGGACCAGGGGCTGCCAGCGGCGGCGTACCTCGGTCTCCAGGCGGGCGGCGAGTTCGGGCTTGGGCTGCTTGATCTGGTTTTTCACGTAGCGCTCGACCGTGCGCTGGGAGATGCCGAGGGTCGTGGCCGCGGCCCTGGTCGATTTGAGCTGCTTCACCAGGAAGCGCATCTGGGCGCCGGCCGACTTGGGGATGGGGCGCGTGAAGTGCTGTTCGTCGGCCCGGGTGAGGCTGTCGGAGATGTCGGACATGCTTCTCTCTTATTCTCCGTCTGCCGCTGCGTCGTGGCCCTTGATGTGGCGGGCGGGGTTGAGTCCTTCGTCGAGCATCTGGACGGCCCACAGGAGCGGTTGGGTGCCCTCGTGCTTGACCATGCCGGGGCTGACGCCCAGGCGGAAGCCGCCGGGCAGGGGTTTTCCGTCGGGGGTGTGCGGGAGGAAGTCGAGGGGGCCGGGTCCGTCGGAGAGGTAGACCGCGCAGTCGGAGAGGACCGCGATGGGGTGGAGACCGGCCGCCGTGGCGAGTTTGAGCATCTTGCGGTGCATGTTGACGCGGGCCGTGGCGATGACGGCCGCGCGGATGTCGGGACGCCAGGTGGGGCGTTCGAGGGCGGGCCAGGGGTCGCCGGGGCGGTAGGAGGCGCCCTGGGGGCGTTCGCGGAGTTTGCCGATGCCGCCCTTGACCGTGGACTTGATGGCCGAGAGGACGGATGCGGAGATGCGGGAGTCGGTGGTCCCGCCGTGCTTGTGGGTCGACATGGCGTGGAGGAACTCGGGTTCCGTGAGGGACGAGGTGACGCCGAGGTCCGCCATCGTGGCCATGTAGGCGTCGCGGAGGCGGGTGTACCAGGCGTCGAGGTACGGGCCGTTGTCGGGGCGGATCCAGGCTTCGGTGGGGCGGACCTCGTGGCCGAGTTCCTGGGCGTAGGCGAGGGTCGGGGTCGCGTACCAGGCGGGGCCGGTGGGGGGCCTGCCGTGGGGGGTGAAGGGGTTGGGGAGGCGGGGGTCCAGCTCGATGTCGAGGGAGGAGAGGTCCGCCAGCCAGCAGCCGGGGAGCTTGGGGTCGAAGCGGGGGCTGGTGGTGTGGGTCGCGGGGCCCAGGCCGACGGGGAGGCGGTTCGCGGCGGCGGCGAAGGCCATGTTCACGTCGATGCCGACGGCGTGGGTGCGGGAGCACTCGGCGTCGGTGAGGAGCTGGGGGTCGCGGATCCAGTCGTAGGCCTCCTCGTCGAGGACCTGGTCCGGGGTGCGCTGGTGGGAACGGGGGTAGAGGGCGGCGACGACGGGGTGCTCGTCGGGGGCCTCCGGGGGAGCGGGGTCGACGGGGTGGGTGAGGGAGCCGGGGACCGGGGCCGACACCCAGGTGTTGGTCGCCTCGTCGCGCACGGCGCGGGTGGGGGGACGCAGGGCCGTCATGAGTTCGAGGCCCGTGACGGCCGTGGAGCCGCGGGGGGTGAGGACGCGGGCGGCGTAGGTGGTGAGCAGTTCGGCGAGCTCGGCGGCCGGGAGGTCGGCGGTGCCCTCGCCCCAGGCGCGGGGGTCGAGGGCGCCCCAGGGGAGGATCGCGAGCTGGACGCACTGGCGGCCGGTGGTGGGGGTGGCGGGGCGGTAGATGCGGGGCCAGGGGCCGAAGCCGCGGCGGGTGAGCTGCCATTTGTGCTTGGCGAGCTGCTTGAGGACGGGGTGGTTGTCGGGGAGGCGGAGGTCGCGGCGGTTTTCGAGGGTGAGGGGGAGCCCGAGCCGGTCCAGGGCGGGGGCGGTGAGGACCAGGAGGGGGTCGCCGTCCTTGCCGTTGCGGTGGAGGCGGGGGGAGCGGAGGTTCGCCTCGGTGAGGGCCCAGGTGAGGAGGGCGGGGAGGCCGCCGGTGGTGGGGTGGTCGAGGATGAGGCCGGCGGTGGCGTGGGCGTGGCCGGTGCCGTCGAGGACGGCTAGGGGGCCGTTTCCTTCCAGGGGGGGGTGGGGGGTTCGGGCCTTTGGGGTGGGGGCCTGTGGCGCTGCTCCCCTGCCCGCCCCTTCCCGAGACTGGGGCTTCGCCCCAGGCCCCGGGGTGGGGGTGGCTGTGGCGGGGCGTGCGGGTGTGGTGGGGGGTTGGGCCTGCGGCGCTGTTCCCCTACCCGCCCCTTCCCGAAACTGGGGCTCCGCCCCAGGCCCCTGAGGGGGCACGCCGGCGGGGGAGACCGCGCCTGCGGGCGGGGTCGCTTGCGGGGCGGGGCCTACGGCGGGGGTGGGGAGCGCGGGGCCGGCGGGTGCGGCCGGGGCGGCTTGTTCGGCCGGGGCTGCGGTCGGCGTCGGGGCTGTGTGCGAGGCGGCACCTGCGGCTGTGGCGGGGCCAGCGGCTGCGGGTGAGGTGGGGCCTGCGGCTGCAGTGGGGGCTGCGGGTGTGGCTGTGGTGGGGGTTGGGGGGTGGAGGGAGGTGAGGCCTTCCAGGAGGCGGGCGTAGGCGGCGCGTTTGGGGGGGCGGGGGGAGGTGCGGCCGGTTTCCCAGGAGGTGACCGTTTCGCGGCGGACGGCCAGGGCCTTGGCGATCTGGTCCTGGCTCAGGCCGGCGGCCTCGCGGAGGCGCTTGCGCTCGTCGGGGTGCGGGAGCGGGTCCTGGGCCACTTCTTCGAGCAGGGCGTCGACCGCTGCGAAGAGGACCTCCTGCTCGTCCTCGGTGCGGGGGGTGTTGGTGTTGTGGGCGTTCGGCATCGGTACCTCCGTGGGGAGCCTATGCGAAACGCACCCTGGAACGCACATGGAACACACGTGGAGGCGTTAACGGCGTTAACGGCGTTAATGCTGTCAGCGCCTCCGGCGTGGGGCTTCAGATGCGGCTCATGAGGAGTTCCGTCACGGCCTTGAGGTCGTCCGGGGTGAGGTGGGCCGTGAGGGCGTCCGCGATCGTTTCCGGGGAGAGGGTGGAGATGGTGATCCGGGGGGCCGGGGTGGTGGGGGGCTGGGGGGGTGCCGGCGGGGGGGTCGGGTGGGTGCGCTGGCGGGGGGGATGGGTGGTGTTGAGGGTTTCCTCCGCGGCGGCCTGCTGGGCCTCCTGGGGGAGGCGGCCGATGCGGCGGGCCGGTTCCACCTTGAGCTCGCCCGATTCCACCTTGTCCTGGAGGATGGGCGTCAGGTTGAGGAGGGCCAGGCGCTGGGAGACCCAGGCGGGGGTTTTGCCGAGGCGCTTGGCGACCTGGGCCTGGGAGCCGTGGACGTCGACGAGCTCCTGGAGGGCGCGGGCCTGGTCCATGGGAGCCACGTCGACGCGGTGGACGTTGGCGATCAGGGCCGATTCGAGGATGTCCGCGGCGGATGCCGACAGGGCGTCGTTCACGTGGATCTGGATGGTCTTCAGGCCGGCCAGGTGGGCTGCCGCGAGACGGCGGTTGCCGTCGATGACCACGTAGGGCGCGCGGCCCAGGCCGTCGGTCGCGCCCGGATGGGCCTCCATGAAGGCCATGCGGGTGGCGACCGCCAGGGGCTGGAGCTGGCCGCGGGCGGTGAGGGACGCCGCCAGTTCCTCCAGTTCGGTGAGGTCTTCGCGGAGGTTGAAGGGGTTGTGGGCGAGGGCCTCGATGGGGACCTCGGAGGGCGGGACCACTCCGGAGGTGGGGGCACCCGTAGCCTCGGCGATGGCCGCGCGGCGGGAGCTGACGCCGACCGGTTGGGCTCGGGCGAAGGAGGCCGAGACGCCGAGCTTGTCGGCCTTGCTGCTCATGAGATCTCCCGGGCGAGGGCGCGCAGGGCGACCGCTTGGTCGCCCTTGGGGGCGTAGACGAACAGGGGCTGCTTCACGCGGACCGCTTCGCGCTGTTCCTTCAGGTCAGGGACGACGGCGACGACGCGGGGATCCTTTATGTCCAGCCAGGCCTGGAGGGAGGAGGTCGCGATGTAGCCGCGGCGGCCGTCGTAGAGGTTCACGACCAGGCCGAGGTAGTCGATGTCGAGGCTGAGGTCGTCGCGCAGGTCGTTGATCTGCGACGTGAGGAGGTCGTAGGCGTCCGCGGAGGAGTCCTCCGCCTGTACGACGATCAGCGCGCCGGAGGCGCCGGGCTGTTCGGTGTCGCGGCGGCGGCCGTAGTAGATGGCCGCGTCCATGCTCAGGCCGAGGCTCGGGGGGCAGTCGACGAGGATGACGTCGTAATCGGACTCCACGGGGGCGAGGGCACGTTCGAGGGCGGCCTCGCGGGCGCGGACGGTGGAGAGGCGTACGTCGAGGAGGAAGGCGTCCGTGCAGGCGGGGAGGAGGTGGAGGCGGTCTCCGAACCGGTCGTGCTCGATGGGCGCGATCAGATCCTTGAGGGGCCCCTTGGCCTCGCCCGCCATGTGGCAGGTGAGGCTGTCGCCGCCGATGGGCAGGGGCTGCTGGCCGAGCTGCTTGGTGAGATGGCCCTGGGGGTCGAAGTCGATCAGCAGCACGCGCATGCCCAGGCCCGGGAGGTCCTCCAGGTCCAGGGGGGTGATGGCCGCGGGGTCCGGCTGGTCCTCCCCGGGGGTGAGGCGGGCCAGTTGGCGGGCGATGCGGACCGGGTGCAGGGTCGAGGGGTCCTCGGCGAGGGCCTCGGCCGTGCCGGCGGTGATGGCGGTCTTGCCGACGCCGCCCTTCTGGTTGCACACGATGATGCGGCGGACCACGGAGGGGCGTACGACGGAGGGAGCCGGGTTGAGCTCCAGCCAGAGGCGTACGGACTGCGCGAGCCCCTGGATGAGGGAGACGCCGCGGTGCTTGGCGTCGGTGCGGAAGGAGTCCCACTGGCCCGCGGGCAGCCAGGTCGAGAACGATTCGGCGCCGGAGGTGTCGACGGGGGAGGGGGCCGAGGCGAGGGCGCTCCACTGGGCGATGCCCTCGTGGACGGCGTCCTGGATGTCCACCCGCAGTTGGGCGGTGCGGATTTTCAACTCCTGGCGCAGCCACGGGGGGAGTTTGGAGACGACCTTCTCTCGGTCGCTCGGAGACGAGGGCGAAGTCATGAGAGGGACTTTACTAACGTTCTTGAGTGTTCGTGGGCGCCGCGCTTGAGTTTTGCTAACGAAGTGGCAGCCGGGTGAGGGCTGGGTGGGACGGGTGGGCGTCCGGATGCGTCACAGGGCGGCCTCGCCCACGCCGTAGCGAGCACCCCCGTGGTTCGCCACGGCGTGTGCGAGGCCGCCCTGGGTACGTCGTCAGGTGGTGGTCAGGGGCTGCAGTCCGAGCTCCGTCCGGCACTCGGGCGAGCCCGTCGGGTCGAAGAGGGGGATGCGGGGAGCGGGCACGATCCCGGGGAGGAGGAAGTTCCATAGGTCGGTGATCCGGGTGTGGAGGTCCTCGCGGCCCGTGCGGACGTGCGAGGTGACCTGGATGCCGGTGAACGAGCCGACGAGGAAGGTCGAGAGGTCGTGGACGTCGAGCGACGGGAGGACGTCGCCGCGTTCCTGGGCCGGAGTCAGACAGCCGTGAGCGGTGTCGATCCACGTGTTGTACGGGGTCGGGTCCGGGTTCGTGAAGGAGCCGAACTCGATGACCAGGCGGATGCCGGCGCGGACGCGGACGTTGGTGCGCAGTCCGTACGCCATCTGGTGGGTGAGGTCGATGACCGTCTGGAGCCCCGGGTCCTCGATGGCGGGGACGTCCGCGGCGACCTGGAACTGCTCGTCCATCAGGGTGCGGGCGAGGGCTTCCTTGGAGGGGAAGTGGAAGTACAGGGCGCCCTTGGTGACTCCGGCGTGCTTGACGACGTCGCTGAGGCTGGTGCCGTCGAAGCCGGAGCGGTCGAAGGCGGTGGCCGCGCCGTCCAGGATGGCCTGCCGGGTGATCTCCGCGCGTTCCTGCCTGACTCTCGCCACTTGCGCGTCTCCTGGTGTGTGTGGGCGCAGCCGGCGTGTGCGCGTCTCGTCTTGTACGGGGGTCAATCTAGGCAGGTGATGCCGAAGAAAACCAGTCACCCAGTACTTTTTGAGGGTGGGGTGGGGCTGTTTGACGGGGTGTGGGGGATTTTGTGGGGGCGTCTTTGGGGGGCGTCTTTGAGGGTGGGAGCGGGGTTGGCGTTAACGGCGTTAACGGCGTTAACGGTTTTGAGGGCCGGGGGCGCTGCTCAGTGGGTGGTGGGGACGGCTTCGGGGGCGGTCGTGTAGGTGGGGAGGGGGAGCGTGGTGACGTCCTCGCCGGCCTTCAGCATCCAGTCGAGGATGCGCCGGCGGCTGAGGAGGCCGTTGCGCAGGCGCAAGCCGAGCTTCGTGGCGGGCGCGAGGAAGGGGCCCGTACGGTCGCCGCCCTTCTGGCAGCCCTGGGCGTAGGGGCGGAGCAGGGACTCGTAGCGGGCGAAGGCGGCGCGGTGGTCGTGGGGCGAGCGGGAGAGTTCGCCGGCCAGGACGTACGCCGCCACGATCCCGGTGCCGGTGCCCATGCCGCCGATGGTCGCGCCGCAGGCGGCGTCGCCGACGAGGGCGATCCGGCCGGTGGACCACGTGGGGACGTCGGCGCGGCTGATGGAGTCGAAGTAGAGGTCGTCGGCGTCGGCCAGGGAGTCGAGGAGGTGGTCGACCTTCCATGGGAGGCCGGCGAAGGCCTGCTTGAGGATCGCCTTGTGGGCCTCGGGGTCGTGGCGGTCGTACGTGAGCTCGGGGGAGGCGAAGACGAGGAAGGCGCCGGCGCGGGTGGGGTCGGTGCGGGAGATGCCGACGCTGGCCAGGCGGCCGGGGGCGTTGTAGGCGGTGGAGCCGGTCGGGTTGGTGGGGTTGGTGGACCGGTGGAGGGCGGGGGTGTGGGGGAGGGTCCACGTGGCGGCGTAGTAGCCCAGGTGGGTGACGTGGTCGGACTCCGGGCCGAAGGCGAGGCGGCGGACGTGGGAGTGGAGGCCGTCGGCGCCGATGACGAGGTCGAAGGTGCGGGGTGGGGCGTTGCGGAAGGTGGCGTCCACGCCGGTGGGGGTCTCGGTCAGGGAGGTGATCGAGTCCCCGAAGAGGTACTCGGTGGTGGGGAGGGAGGCCTCCTGGAGGACGCGGGAGAGGTCGCCGCGGAGGACTTCGATGTCGCCGCCGGCGAACTCGGCGGGCAGGTGGAGCAGGGGGTTGTCGTCGGCGTCTACGAAGGTCATGGGGCTGCCGCCGGTCTGGATGCGGCGGAGTTCACCGAGGATGCCCATGCGGTCGAGGGCGGAGAGGTGGGTCTCGCCGCGGAAGTCGACGGCTTGGCCGCCGGGGCGGAGGGCGGGGGCGAGTTCGACGACGGTGGGGCGGAAGCCGTGGCGGCCCAGCCAGTGGGCGAGGGCGGGGCCGGCGATGCCGGCGCCGGAGATCAGGACCGTGTGGTTCTGGGGGTGGCTCTGGGGGTGGGACACGTCTCTCCTTCTGGAACTGTGTCCGACGGACACTGAAGCGATACCGTGTACGGTAGACGCAGTTTTGGTGCGAGCACAAGGGGATGCCGATGGCGGATGAACAGCGGGATGCGGGCGTGGGGGCGGCCGTGCGGTTGTTGTGGGGGCCGCCGCCGGCGCCGCCGGCCCGGGGGCCGAAGCGCGGGCTGACGCTGGAGGGGATCGCCCTTGCGGGGGTCGGGATCGCCGACGCGGAAGGCTTGGGTGCGGTGTCGATGCAGCGGGTGGCCGGGGAGTTGGCGGTCACGAAGATGGCGCTGTACCGGTATGTGCCGGGGAAGGCCGAGCTCGTGGCGCTGATGGTGGAGGCGGCCATGCCGGATCCGGCGCTTGAGGCTGAGCCTGCGGCGCTGGGGGCGGGTTCGGTGGGGTGGCGGGAGCGGCTCGAGGTGTGGGCGCGGGAGTTGTACGCGGGGTTCCGGCGGCATCCGTGGCTGTTGGAGGCGACGGTGGGGGCGCGGGTGATGGGGCCGCGGGAGTTGGGGTGGATGGAGCGGGCGCTCGCGGCGCTGGACGGGTGCGGGCTGGGCGGGGCCGAGGCGATGGATGCGGTGGTGCTCGTGGCCGGGCATGTACGGGGGATCGCGGAGCAGGAGCGGGCGGCGGGCGGGGGTGTGGTGGGGACTGCGGCCGGGGCTGCGGCCGGGGCTGCGGGGGCGGGGCCGGATGCGCAGCTCGCGGCGATGCTGGGTGAGGTGATGCGGGTGCACGGGGAGCGGTTCCCTGCGCTCGGGGCGGCGTTGGCTTCGGTGGCGGAGCACGGGGGGCAGGACCAGGCGTTGGAGTTCGGACTGGGGCGGATCCTGGACGGGCTCGGTCTGCTGGTGTCCCGGCGGGCGGGTGGGGGTGAGGCGGGTGGGCGTTAACGGCGTTAACGCCCACCCGCGTCGCCGGGGCTGCGGCCGGGGCTGCGGGGGCGGGGCCGGATGCGCAGCTCGCGGCGACGCGGTGGGCGTTAACGGCGTTAACGCTGTGAGGCTCGTGCGGCGGGTCATGGGAGCGTCGTGGCTTGGGACGGGGCGGGGAGATTTGGGCGCATGAGG
>NZ_JBIVKT010000025.1:51730-62512 GCF_044750905.1 Streptomyces sp. NPDC088762 | reverse complement strand
ACGCGGTGGGCGTTAACGGCGTTAACGCTGTGAGGCTCGTGCGGCGGGTCATGGGAGCGTCGTGGCTTGGGACGGGGCGGGGAGATTTGGGCGCATGAGGATTGGGCCTGGCTGAAGCCGCATCTGCCGATGTCCGGGAAGTGGGAGTCCGTTGGGCCGGTCAGCTCGGGGTCATCAGCGGGAGCCTGTACCGACTGCGTGGTGGGTTCCATGGGGCAGTCCGTCTGCCTTTCGGTCCATGGAAGGCCGTGTACGAACGGCACGGAGCTGGTCGGCGGACAGCGTCTGGGACCGGATCTTGGTGGCCCTCCTGACCGACGTCGACGCGGAAGACCGGATCGACTTGTCGACGGTGAGCGTCGATTCGACCGCCTGCCGGGGCGCGCGCATCGGCACGCTGTCTGAGCCCGTAGGGAACCGGCACGAGTGCCGGGAGGAGACGTACGCCCCGGCAGCACCGCGCCCCGACGAGGGACTCGGACGCTCCCGGGGCGGGGGACCTGCGAGGTCCACCTCGCCGGTGTGGGGGGATGCCGCCGCGTGGTCCTGCTGATCATTCGTCCCTTCGCCAGTGGCGGATGCCCTTGCACGCGGCCCGACCGTCTCGGCGGCGACAAGGCGTACGTCCTCCGATCGCGACCCGTCGCTACCTGCGTTGTCGCCAGATCAGGCGCACCGTCCCGAGATGCGACAGGCGCGGCGATGTCTTCCACGTCACCGTCACCGTCGCCTCGATCCGCTCTGGCTCTGGCTCCGTCCTTGGTCTCCGCTGGGTCTAGTCGCAGGTCGACGTGGAGGCCGTTGCGGACGGTTCGCCGGGCGTGCTTGTCCAGGCTGCACCCAGCTCCTTCTTCGGCGGGTCGCTACAGCAATTCAGCGCCGATGGGGCCGCACGGCGTGATCTGCCGGACAGCCTTAACGGCGTTAACGGGTCCCCTGCGCGAGTGGTGGAGCGTTAACGGCGTTAACGGGATGGCCCGGGACCGGGTGGCGGAGGCCGGCGGGCGTTAGCGGCGAGAAAGATCGTTGAGGGGGTTGGAGCACTCGGGAGCTGAAGCTACGGGTCTGGCATGACCCGTCGGCGTCTCCTTGGCCGAATGGGCCGGGGCCGTCTGGGAGCTTGGTGCGGAACCGATGATCGCCCGTCGCGGGACCGAGCACGGTTCCGGGCTCGGCACTCGCCGCTGGGTAGTGGAGCGGGCGTTCGCCCAGCTGCCCTGGTTTCGCCGCCTGCGGATCCGGGACGACAGGCTCTTGGTTAACGGCGTTAACGGCGTTAACGGCGCCCATGGTGACGGGGCGCATCAGATGTGGGCTGCCGGACGGGTCATCGGCGGTGAGAGGTGACGGGTGGCTGGGCGGCGCGCAGCGTTAACGGCGTTAACGGTCGGCGTGGGTGGGGGTGGAGATGGCCAGGTGCCGGGGAACGTTAACGCCGTTAACGATGGCTGAGTCGGCTGGGCTCGTGGGTGCAGGTCTCACCGGCGGTTGGCCTCGCCACTCATGCCAGGGTCAGGACGAGCCCTCCAGGCGCGTGAGGGTGAAAATCAGGGACTCGATGTGCTCGGGGGAGCCCGCGTTCCCGTCCGAGAAGTCTTCGAACTCCAGGACCACGGCATCCTTGTCCCGGCGTACCTTCACCTTCTCGCCGAGGCTGGCCGACCAGCCGCCGCTCAGGGAGTACTCCCGGGAAAGGGCCTCCTTGGCGCGCTCGGGAACCGACGGGATGAGGTACGGGTTCTGCCTCGCGCTCTCACTGTCGACGCCGTCCATGATGACCGTGAGGCGAGAGGGGTCGTACTCCCACCGACCTGAGAGGCCCAACCGGGTCTCGGACCACCTCCCGTCGCCGGTGATGGTCAGCACCCCGTCGAAGTCCGCGTTGGTCGTGAACCTCCAGGAACCCTTGGCGTACGCCGTGATCGCCTTCTCCACCGGGCTCCCGCACCCTGACACGGCGGAAGCAGCGATACCGGCCAGCAAGTACCGCAGTGCTGCCCGACGGCCCACTAACGCCACCAGATCACGCCTGTTCACATGTCCCTCCCCATGCGGAGCCCCCGTTGCAGACGCCCCGCTCATCCGATCCCGGAGCGGCAAGGGTGCGCCACCCTGCTACCGGTGACAAGGACCCAACGTGCCAACCCACGTCGACAAGCCCCGAACGAGCCCCGGACACCCGTCAAGGTCCGGTGAGACGGGACATCCAGGGGTTCCGCGAGCGGAGCAGGGCGTGGGTGTCGGGAGCGTTAACGGCGTTAATGGTGGGTGCGTGGAGTGTCTCTGTCGCCTTGGGGATGCGGGCACGTTAACGGCGTTAATGGGGAGGCCGGTCGGGCGGGTGGCGTTAACGGCGTTAATGGTGGGGGCCTGGACCGACGGAGGCGTTAACGGCGTTAACGGCGTTAACGGTCCCGATGCGTCGGCGGGGTCAGCGGGTGGTCCAGCCGCCGTCTACCGACAGGGTGGTGCCCAGGACGAAGGAGGCGCGGTCGCTGCACAGCCAGGCGGCCGACTCGGCGATCTCCTCGGGGGAGGCCATGCGCGGGAGGGGGGCCGACTGGAGGAGGACCTCTTCCATGGCCGGGTTCTCGCGGAGCCAGGCGTCGATCATCTCGCTGCGCGTGGCGCCCGGGGCGATGGCGTTCACGCGGATGCCCTGGGCGGCGTACTCGCACGCGGCCGCCTTGGTGAGGCCCAGGACCGCGTGCTTCGACGCGATGTAGGTCGCCGTCACCGGCGTGGCCACCAGGCCGGCGGTGCTGCTGTTGTTCACGATCGAGCCGCCGCCGGTGGTCAGCATGGCGCGGATCTCGTGGCGCATGCAGTTCCAGACGCCGCGGACGTTCGTGTCCATGACGCTGTCGTACGTTTCCTCGTCCAGCAGGTGCATGGGCTTGGGGGTCGCGCCGATGCCCGCGTTGTTGAAGGCCGCGTCGAGCCGGCCGTAGGTGGCGACGGCCGCGGCGACCGCGCGGGCCACGTCCTCGGTGTGGGAGACGTCGGCGACCACGTACTGGGCCTGGTGGCCGGCGGCGCGCAGTTCCTCGGTGAGGTCGGCGAGTTGGGGCTCGCGGCGGGCGACGAGGGTCACCGAGGCGCCCTCGCGGCAGAACACCCGGGCGGCGGCCGCCCCTATGCCGGCGCTCGCGCCCGTTATCAGCGCTGACTTGCCCGCCAGGAGAGATTTGTTCGATACCGAGGTCACGGCGCGACGGTAACACGGTGGAATGGGGCCCGTGATGAAGAGAGAAAGCCAGAGTGTGCTGGTGACCGGGGCTGCGGGGTTCGTCGGTTCTGCTGTCGTGGGGCGGCTCGTCGAGCAGGGCGTGCGCGTGCGGGCGCTCGTTCACCGGGCCGATGTGCCGCCGGGTGTGGAGGGCGTACGGGGGGACCTGGCGCGGGGTGAGTCGTTGCGGGGGGTGTGTGACGGCGTCGGGACGGTGCTGCACCTGGCCTCGCGGATCGGGGGGTCGGCGCAGGAGTGCCGGGCCGTGAACGTGGAGGGGACACGTGCCCTGGTCGCGGAGGCGGAGCGGGCCGGGGTGCGGCGGATCGTGCAGTTGGGGACGGCGGCCGTGTACCGGGACGGGGCGCACCGCGGTGCGGTGGAGGGGGAGCTCCCCGAGGAGCCGGAGTCGGTGACCAGTGTGACCCGGCTCGGCGGGGAGCGGCTGGTGCTGGCGGCCGGGGGGACGGTGCTGCGGCCTCATCTGGTGTACGGGCGGGGCGACCGCTGGGTGGTGCCGTCGCTGGTGCGGTTGCTCGCGCGGTTGCCGCACTGGGTGGACGGCGGGCGGGCCCGGATGTCCATGGTGTCGGTGGATGCGCTGGCGGGTGCGCTGGCGGAGCTGGCCGTACGGGAGGAAGACACGGGGGGTGTGCTGCACGCCTGCCATCCCGAGCCGGTGAGCGCGCGGGAGCTGGTGGAGACGGTCGTACGGGAACTCGGGCTGCCGCTGCCGACGGGGGACGTGGACGTGCCCGGGGCGCTGGAACTGCTGGGGGGCCCGGGGGAGCCGGATCCGGTGCTGCGGCGGAGGGTGTCGCTGTTCGCGGTGGACCACTGGTACGACAGCGGGCGGTTGTGGGGACGGCTGGAGGCCTCGCCCGGGCCGCGGTTCTCGGAGGCGTTCGGTCAGTACGCCGACTGGTACCGGGGACAGGTGATCGGCTGAAGCCGCCGGCGGGCGGTCAGGCGGCGCCGGTCACCGTGGAGCGGAAGACGGTGCGGCCCTCCTGGTGGCCGGTGACCACGACGTGGCCCGGGGAGACGAGGGTGGCGTCGACCCAGCAGGGGGCGTCCAGTTCGGCATAGTGGTGGAATTCGGTGGCGATGCCCGAGGGGACGAAACCGCCGGGGGCGTGGAGTGCGCAGGCGGCCTGCCGGGCGGCCTCGACCAGGACCATGCCGGGGTGGTGGTCGTTGGCGTGCTCGAAGAGGATCGGGTGGTCGAGGTCGGGGCTCAGCTGCCAGCGGTCCGGCCGGTCGGTGGGGGCGAGGACCACGTCGAAGGGCAGCAGCCGGCCGGCGGATGCGGCGGCCACCGGCGTGAGGCGGGGCAGCGGCCGCGTTAAACCCAGGAGGCCCCGGTCGCCGCGGAGTCGGCGGTAGGTGGCGGGGGCGACGCAGCTGAAGCGGGCGGTGCCGGAGCCGGCGAGTTCGCCGTCACGGCGGATGTCCACTTCGAGGAAGCCGGAGAAACGGTTCCCCTTCCAGCCGAAGTCCGTGCACACGGCGGTCATGTCGAGGTCGCTCGGGCTGCGGCCTATGCGCAGCCGCTCGGGCCGGGACGTGAAGTCGAGGCTCCACAGCAGGACGTTGTGGCCGAGGGGGACTCCGTAGACGGCGTGGCAGAGGTAGAGCCCGACCTGGCGGATGGTCTCGCCGGCCTGTACCGGGTCGTGGCTGGTGCCGTCGGCGCTGGTGAAGAAGGTGTGGGCGCGCGGCCACTGACCGGTGAGGGAGAAGGAGTCGACGCCGATGCGGTCGCAGCCGGTCAGGAAGACCTCGGCGAGAGATCTGCGGTGGACGTACTCCCTGGGCACCGTGGTGGTCAGGCCGCGGGCGTCGTTGCAGCGCATCCATGGTTCCCCCGCTCCCGGCAGCGGGAGGACGGGTGCGTCGTTCCTGATGGTCAGCATGGTCATGGACTACTCCCGCAGAGCCGTTTGACGGATGGGACGGGGGTGGGACGGGTAGGACGGGTTGCTCACGCGAGACGCAAGATACGTACTCTCCGGTTTTGTTTGCAAGGTGCCACGAGGCAACGGATATCGCATGTGCACCGGCGCCGGCACGGGGGAAGCGGGGATTACGGACTGTCCGCATGACGCCTACCAGCGGATATCCGGGTGGGTGATCTCGAGCGGGATGCGGCGGCTCCCGTCCCAAGTGAGAGCCGGTCTTCCGGTCATATGCGCCGGTCCGACAGGGTGTTGGCGCCCGCCGTTCAGCCGGGAGAATGCAAGCCCGCCGCAGGTCGTTGGCTCGGGGTCGACCCGGCCCCGAAAACCATTGGCATGCGGGACGGGTCGTGCCAGACTCGGGGCCGCCGCCGGTGAAACAAGAACCGGATGGGCGGTTTTGAACTGCAGGGCGTGGACACTCGGATGCGCCCTGTCGCCGACATGCCGCCGTCCATCCTGGAGAGCTTCAGATGAACCGTCAGTGCCCGATTGCGATCGACGTCTCCGGTGCGGACGTACACGCCGAGGCAGCGCTCATCCGTGAACAGGCGCCCGCGACGCGGGTGCTGCTGCCGGGCGGGGTGACCGCCTGGGCCGTCAACCGGCACGCCGACATACGCAGGCTGCTGGTGGATCCGCGGGTGTCGAAGGACGCCTACCGCCACTGGCCGGCGTGGATCAACGGGGAGGTCGGCGCCGAGTGGCCGCTGGCGATCTGGGTGTCCGTGCAGAACATGATCACCGCCTACGGCTCCGAGCACACGAGACTGCGCAAGCCGGTCGCCGCCGCCTTCACCACGCGGCGGGTGGCCGGCATGCGGCCGAGGATCGAGGAGGTCGTGGACGGGCTGCTCGACCGGCTGGCCGCGCTGCCGCCCGGTCAGGTCGTGGACCTGCGCACGGAGTTCGCGCACGAGCTGCCGACGCGGATCGTCTTCGAGCTGTTCGGGATACCGGAGCGCTCGTGGGCGCCCCTGCACAAGATCATCAAGGGCTTCTTCGACACGGCGATCACGGCCGAGGACGCGCAACGCAACGCGGCGGACCTGGACGTCACGATGGCCGACCTGGTCGCCTACCGGCGGGCGCACCCCGGAGACGACATCACCAGCGCGCTGATCGCGGCCCGGGACGCCGACGGCCCGCAGGGGCAGCCGCAGCTCAGTGAGAAGGAACTGGTCGACAACCTGATCCTGCTCTTCACGGCCGGGTACGAGACCTCCGTCAACCTGATCTGTACGGCGCTGCACGAACTGCTCCGCAACCCCGACCAGCTGGCGCTCGTACGGGAGGGGCTCGCCTCCTGGGAGGACGTGGTCGAGGAGGCGCTGCGGATCGAGTCGCCGGCCTCGTACGGGCTGCTGCGGTTCGCGGTGGAGGACATCGACATGGGCGAGGGGGTGGTGATCCCGCAGGGCGACCCGATCATCGTGTCCTTCGGCTCGGCGGGGCGGGACCCCGCCGTGCACGGGGCGGACGCGGAGCGGTTCGACGTCACGCGTGAGACGCGCGGGCAGCACCTGTCCTTCGGCTTCGGTACCCACTACTGCCTGGGTGCGAACCTGGCGCGGCTGGAGTGCGGGATCGCGGTGCGGCGGTACTTCGAGAGGTTCCCGGGCACGGTCGTGGTGGCACCGGAGTCGGGGGAGCTGCCGCGCGTGGAGTCGTTCATCTCCAACGGGCTGCGGGAGTTGCCGGTGCTGCTGGGGGCGGAGGCGGGAGTGACTGATTGATCACGTGGGGGTTGGGCATGAGCTGCTTGAAAAAAATCGGACCTTCTGGTTGGTTTTAATGGGGTGGTGGACCCCCGTCATGGGGATCCGGCCGTAACGAACCCATGGACAACGGAGGCACCCGTGGCACGGCAGGAGCGTGCGGTACGTACGCGTCGCGCGATCTTGGAAGCGGCGGCGGCGGTCTTCGACGAGCGCGGCTACGACGCGGCCACCATCGCGGACATCCTCTCACGGGCGGGTGTCACCAAGGGCGCCCTCTACTTCCACTTCTCCTCCAAGCAGGAGCTGGCCCAGGGCGTGCTCGACGAGCAGTTCGCCGAGGGCGGGGTGCCGCACCGGGAGAGCAAGCTGCAGGAACTCGTCGACGTCGCCATGGTGATGGCGTACCGGATGAAGCGCGAACCCATGCTGAGCGCGGGTGCCCGGCTCTCCCTGGGGCCGGGCATGCGCGAGATCTTCGGCGGCGGATCGGTGCCGGGCTGGATCGAGTTCACGCGGGCCCTGCTGGCCCAGGCGAAGGAGCAGGGCGAACTGCTGCCGCACGTGGACCCGGCCGAGACGGCCTGGATCCTCTCCGCCTGCTGGACGGGCGCGCAGATCTACTCACAGACCCTCAGCGACCGCGCGGACATCGAGCAGCGGGTGTCCGGCGTCTACCAGCACATCTGCCCGAGCATCGCCACGCCGGCGATGCTCGGCAGGCTGGACATGGCCCCCGACCGGGGGCAGCGGGTGACCGCGGAGATGGGGCTCGGGCCGGGGCCGGGGACGGCGCGGGAGGCCGAGCCGGCGTTGTCCTGAGGCTGCTTCGGGGGGAGTCGGGGGAGTCGGGGGGCCTTGGGGGCTGGCGGGACTTCCCGTTCCGTGGCATGCGGTCCGTGGCTTCGTTTCCGTGGCTGCCGGGTGTGGTGGGGTAGACCGCTCCAGTGGGACGCGAGTCGGGCTCCGGTGGAGCCGCAGACTGTGGCTGTAAAGATCTTGTACCCCGTTTGGGCAAACCGCGTTGGCGGTTTGTGGAGACTCCATGGTCAAGCAGGAGCGTGCCGCTCGCACGCGGGAAACCCTCGTACGCGCGGCGGCGGAAGTGTTCGCGGAGCAGGGGTTCGTCACCGCGTCGATCGCGATGATCAGCCGCAGGGCCGGGGTGAGCGCAGGAGGCCTGCACTTCCACTTCGGCAGCAAGACCGTGCTCGCGCAGGCCGTGGAGGACCGGGCCGCGCAGGAGCTGCGCGGGATCACGGCCGCCGCGGCGCGGTCCGCGGGGGCGGGGGCCGTGGGGGCGGGGGCCGGCGGCAACGCGCTGCAGGCACTGGTCGACGCCACGCATGCGCTGATGGCGCTGCTCGCGCAGGACGTGGTGGTGCGGGCCGGCTTCGGGCTGTGCTCCGACGCCTCCTGGAGTGGCGCGGTCGACCTGCGCCGGCAGTGGCGGCTGTGGGTCGAGGAGACCGTGGCGGCCGCGGCGCGGGAGGGGTCCCTCGCCGAAGGGCTCTCCCCGCAGGACGCGGCGCGCGGGGTGGTGGCCGCGACCGTGGGGCTGGAAGTCCTGGGCGCGTACGAGCGGGAGTGGGTCGCGCCGCACACCCTGACCCGGTACTGGACGCTGATGCTGCCGCGGCTCGCGGCGGGCGGGGCCCTGGAGGGGCTGAGGCCGGAGGGGTCGACGGGGCTGTAGGGGTCGTTGGGGTTGTTGGGTCATCGAGGGGCGTGGGGGTCCTTGGTGGCTTCGGCCGCCTCCGGACCGGACCGCGTGGTCTGTTTGTGGTGGGGTGGAGTGGGCTCCTGTGACCCTCGTTGAGGCGTGATCGAGGGATGCTGTGGCGGTTTCGTCGCGGGCGATGTGCGTGAAATCCCAGCTCAGGGTGGGTACTTGAGTGGTGGTGGGGTATCGCTGGTCTCCAAAACAGCACGACCGGTTTGATATTGACAAACCGTCGGTCCTGTTTTCTACTGACTGAGCGACTCATCCAAGGACAGGGGAGTACGGCGTGGACATCGATGTACTGGGCGCGTTGGCGGTGCGGGAGAACGGAATCTCCATCACGCCGACCGCCCCCAAGCCCCGGCAGGTCCTGGCGCTCCTGGCCCTCCATGCCGATCAGGTGGTGCCCGTATCGGCACTGATAGAGGAGCTGTGGGCGGGTGAGCCGCCGCGCAGTGCGCGTACGACGCTCCAGACGTATGTGCTGCAGTTGCGTGCGCTGATCGCCAACGCCCTTGAGCGTGGTGCGGGTGCGGGGGCTGATGCGGGTGCCGTTGGGGGTGAGCAGCGGACCGCCAAGGACATTCTCGTCACGCTGCCCGGCGGCTATCTGCTGAACAGTGGCGGCGGGACCCTCGACGTGCGGGAGTTCGACCGGCTCGCGGGGACCGGCTACCGCGCCATGGACGCCGGGGACTTCCCCGGTGCGGCGCGGCTGCTGCGGGAGGCACTGGCCCTGTGGTCCGGGCCGGCCTTCGCCGACGTACAGGGCGGGGTCCAGCTGGACATGGAGACCCGGCGGCTGGAGGAGACGCGGCTGTGCGCCCTGGACCAGCGGATCGAGGCCGACCTGCGGCTGGGGCGGCACCGGGAGTTGCTGGCCGAGCTGACGGTGCTGGTGACGCGGTACCGGACCCACGAGAACCTGCACGGGCAGTTCATGCTCGCCCTGCACCGGTCGGGGCGGCGGGGCGAGGCGCTGGACGTGTACCAGCGGCTGCGCGGGACGCTGGTGCGCGAGCTGGGGCTGGAGCCGTCGGTGGCGCTGCGGCGGTTGCAGCGGTCGATCCTGATGGCGGGGCCGGAGAGCCTGGCCGAGGCCAATGCGGAGCCGGGGGGCGAAAGGCTCGTACGGGTCTGAGCGCTGGGGGCCGGTTCGTTCTGGGGTGTGAGGGCCCGGGGGACTGTCGGGGGCGAGAGGAGACGGCTCGGTGCAGGAGAGGTCGGAGCGGACCCGGAGGCGGCTGGTCTATGCCGGGGCCGAGATGTTCCACCGGAACGGCTACGCCAACGCGACACTGGGCGAGATCGCGGCCGCGGCCGGGGTGACGAAGGGGGCGCTGTACTTTCACTTCGCCTCCAAGGACGAGCTCGCGGAGGCCGTGCAGCAGCGCGGGTGCGCGCTGTTGCACGATGCGGTGCGGGCGCTGCGTGAGGACGGGGTCTCGCCGTTGCAGGCGCTGATCGACATCACGCACTGGCTGGCGCGGACGCTGCACGAGGAGCCGGCGATCCCGGCGAGCTTCCGGATCACCAAGGAGTGCGGTGGGGCCGGGCCGCGGGGGGTCGTGGGGGCGCGGCCGGTGGTCGTGGACTTCCACGGGGCGTGGATCTCGGCGGTGTGCACGTTGCTCCGGCTGGCGCGGGACGCGGGGGAACTGCCCGTGGCGGGCCGGCGGTGGGAGAGCGCGGAGGCGTTGGTCGCGGCTGCGGCGTGCGGGATCGAGGTCATGTGGGGGACCGGGATGTCGTACGGGGAGCTGCGGGGGAAGGTGGGGGCGTTGTGGGGGCTCCTGCTGCCCAGTCTCGTGGCCGACGGGCGGGAGCGGGAGTATCGGACCGAGGCGGAGTTCCTCGGGGTGGAGGCGGTGCGGGCCGGGTGGTGAGGGGGCGTGGCCGGGGCGCGGCCCCGGGGCCCCGCGCCTCAAGCGCCGGCGGGGCTGGATGTGGCTGGCCTTGGTGGGCCTGTGCGGCTTAGAGATCGGGGCTCTGCCCCGGGCCCCGCGCCTCAAGCGCCGACGGGGCTGGGTGTGGCTGGCCTTGGGGGGCGTGTGCGGCTTAGAGATCGGGGCTCCGCCCCGGGCCCCGCGCCTCAAACGCCGGCGAGGCTGGAATTGGCTGGTCTGGGTTGATTTGCCGTCGGCGAGATGGATG
>NZ_JBIVKT010000025.1:6501-51632 GCF_044750905.1 Streptomyces sp. NPDC088762 | reverse complement strand
CTTAGAGATCGGGGCTCCGCCCCGGGCCCCGCGCCTCAAACGCCGGCGAGGCTGGAATTGGCTGGTCTGGGTTGATTTGCCGTCGGCGAGATGGATGTGCGGCCGGGCAGGGTGGATGTGTCCCTGGTGGGGCTGGATGTGGCTGGCCTTGAGGGGCTTGTGCGGCTTAGAGATCGGGGCTCTGCCCCGGGCCCCGCGCCTCAAGCGCCGGCGAGGCTGGAATTGGCTGGTCTGGGTTGATTTGCCGTCGGCGAGATGGATTTGCGGGCGGGCGGGGTGGATGGGGGCTTGAGAGGGGCTTGAGGAAAACGGGGGTGGGGGTGGGGTGGGGCTAGCGTGCCCCCGTGCTCGACGACTTGGGGGAGTGGACCGTGCAGATTCAGGTTTTGGGTCCGTTGAGTGCCGAGGTCAACGGGGGGTCCATCGTTCCGACCGCCCGGAAGCCCAGGCAGATCCTCGCGCTCCTCGCCCTGTATCCGGGGCGGGTGATGCCGGTGCCCACCCTCATGGAGGAGATCTGGGGGACCGCTCTGCCGCAGAGTGCGCTGACGACCTTGCAGACCTACATACTCCAGCTGCGCCGGCGGCTCGGTACCGCCATGGGGCCCGGTGGGCCCGGAGGGGTGAAGGACGTGCTCGTCACGCGGCACGGGGGGTACCTGTTGCAGATACCGCCCGAGTGCGTGGACGTGCACCAGTACGAAACGCTGGTCGCTCGGGGGCACAGCGTCTTCGAGCAGGGTGACGACGAGACCGCCGCGGCCGCGCTGAGGGCGGCGCTCGCGCTGTGGCAGGGGCCCGCGCTGGTCGACGTACGGGCGGGGCCGATCCTCGACATCGAGGTGATGCGGCTGGAGGAGAGCCGGCTCGTCACCGTCGAGCGGCGGATCGACGTCGACCTGCGGCTGGGACGGCACACCGAGCTGCTGGCCGAGCTCACCGAGCTGATCGCCCGCCATCCGCAGCACGAGGGGCTCCACTCGCAGGCGATGGTCGCGCTGTACCGGTCGGGCCGGCAGGCGACGGCCCTGGACGTGTACCGGAGGCTGCGGGGCCGGCTGATCGAGGACCTCGGCGTGGAGCCGTCGCCGCAGTTGCAGCGGCTGCACCAGGCGATGCTGACGGTGGATCCGGCGCTGGACGTGCAGGCGGGGCCGAAGCGGGGCTCCACGTTTGATCTGTATGCCGTTTGACGTGCTTGGCTTCACCCCATGAGTGGTGGTGAGGGGCTGCGGGAGTTTCGGATCGACGTGGCGCAGGCGGAGCTGGACGACCTGCGCGAGCGGCTGGGGCGGGTGCGGTGGCCCGACGAGCTGCCCGGGGCGGGATGGGCGTACGGGATTCCGCTCGGGGAGATGAGGGAACTCGTCGACTACTGGCGCTCGGAGTACGACTGGCGCGCGGCCGAGGCGCGGCTGAACGCCTGGCCGCAGTTCACCACCGTCATCGACGGGGCGAACGTGCACTTCGCGCACCTGAGGTCGCCCGAGCCGGACGCCACACCGCTGCTGATGACCCACGGGTGGCCCGGCTCCTTCGTCGAGTTCCTGGAGGTGGCCGGCCCCCTGACCGATCCGCGGGCGCACGGCGGGGATCCCGCCGACGCCTTCCATCTGGTGCTGCCGCACATCCCGGGCTTCGGGCTGTCGGGGCCCACGGCCGAGGCGGGCTGGGAGTTCAAGCGGGTCGCGCGGGCCTTCGGGGTGCTGATGGAGCGGCTCGGGTACGAGGCCTACGGGGTGCAGGGCGGTGACTGGGGAGCCGCCGTGTCGAGGGAGCTCGGGCGGCTGCGACCCGGCAACGTGGTGGGGGTGCATCTGAACCTGCTGCCGGGCGGCGGGGCCACCCGGGAGCCGCTGCCCGAGGAGCTGGCCGCGCTCGGCCCCGCCGAGCGGGAACGGACGCTGGCCAGCTGGGAGCGGTACCGGAGCTGGGCGCGCGAGCGGCAGGGGTACGCGGACATCCAGGCGACCCGGCCGCAGACCCTCGCGTACGGGCTGAACGACTCGCCCGTCGGGCTGCTGGCCTGGATCGGGGAGAAGTTCGCCGAGTGGAGCGATCCCCGGTGCCCCGTCTCCCGGGAGACGGTCATCACCAATGTGATGCTGTACTGGGTGACCGGTACGGCCGGGTCCGCCGCCCGGATCTATTACGAGCGGGCGCACGCCGACTACGCCGGGCAGCCGCCCGAGGTGTCGCGGACGCCGACCGCACTCGCCGACTTCCCCCGGGACAACTTCATTCCGCTGCGGCACGTCGCCGCGCGCACCGACAACATCGTCCGCTGGACCTCCTACGACCGGGGCGGGCACTTTCCCGCGATGGAGGTGCCGGAGCTGCTGGTGGAGGATGTCCGGGCCTTCTTCCGCCTCCTCTGACGGCCGGCCGGCCGGCCCGGTCAGGCCTGGGCCGGGGCGGTGCGGGAGACGGCGTCCAGGGCGGCGGGCCACGGGAAGTGCGGCGGGGCGTCCTGGCCGGCCGGGCCGGGGACGAAGCCGCCCTCGCCGAAGAGGACCTCGACGCCGGCGGCGCGCAGGACGGCCAGGGACTGGTCGAACTGCGGGTGCGCGGCGAGGGCCGTGTTGGTGCAGGGCATGGCGACGGCGGGGACGCCCTTGCCGATCGCCTCGGCGGCGACGCCGACGGTGAAGCGGTCGGTGAGGCCGAGGGCCCAGGCGTTGACCGTGTTGAAGGTGGCGGGGGCGAAGAGCAGGGCATCGGCCGGCGGCCATACGTCGTCCTGCCCGGGCAGCTTGTACTGCCAGCGCACCGGGTGGCCGGTCAGGGCGGCCAGTCCGTCGAGGCTTCCGTCCAGCCAGTGCGCCGCGGTGGGAGTGAGACCGAGGCACACGTCCCAGCCGCGGGCCTGGGCGTCCTCGATCACGTGGGCCACGTCGAAGACGGGCGGGGCGGCGGAGCAGAACAGGTACAGAGTCCTCGTGGTCATGTCCTCATATGATCATATTGCTTGACCTCGGCCACGCCTGAGGGCCGCGCGGGCCCGGGCTACCTCTTCGGCCAGCCGATGTCGTCGTCCGGCTGCTCGTCCCGGACGGGGCCGGTGGAGCGGAGCGTGGCCGTCGGGGCCGCGGTGTGGGCTGCGGGCGTCCAGGACGCGCGGGACGCGCACACCGATGGCCTCATCGTCGACTCCAAGGCGCTGAGTTGCGGGAAGAGCAGGGCGCCGGCCGGTACGACGGCCGGATTCTGGAGAGTCTGCCTCGACGGGGTCGAGGTCCGCTCGAGGGCCGCACGAGGTCCGGATGAGGTCGGGACGAGACCGGCCGGGAATCCCTGGCAAAGGTTTGCCGGGCTGTTGCCGGGGACCCTACGCTCGGTGCCCGTTCCCGACAGATTCCTTGCCCGCTACCTCAAGGATGCCCATGCTGCGACAGCCTGCGTTCGGACACCGCCTGAGGAAGCTCCGGCTGGCCCGGGGCCTGTCGCAGACGGCGCTTGCGGGCGACGGGATGTCCACCGGCTACCTCTCCCGCCTGGAGTCCGGGGCCCGTCAGCCCACCGAGCGGGCCGTGGGCTACCTCGCAGGTCGGCTGGGCCTGGAGGTCTCCGACTTCGAGGAGCCCGCGACCGGCTCCCTGGCCCACGCCCTCACCCTCGCGGCGTCCACCGGTTCCCCCGACGCCATCGAGGCGCTCCGCCAGGCCCTGGCCGCCGAGGGCCACGAGAGCCCCGTACTGCGCTGGCAGGCACTGTGGCTGCTCGCCCAGGCCGCCCGCGTCCAGGGCGACCACGCGGCGGAGCGGGAGCGGCTCGCCCAACTGGTCGCGCTCGGAGAGGAAGTGGGCGTCAGCGAACTGCGCGTACGCGGCCTGACCCGGCTCGCCCGCTGTCTGCGCTCCATCGGCGAGATCACCCCGGCCGTCGACGCGGCCGTCGAGGCCCACCGGATCGCGCTGCGCGAGGAACTGGGCGTGGAGGACCGGGCCACCGCCCTGCTGGCGCTCGTCTCCGTACAGGCCGAGGCGGGCCGGATGGGGGACGCCCGGCTGCACGCGGACGAGCTGACCGCCCTCGTCCGGGGCCGCTCCGACGCGCTGTGGGCCGAGGCCATGTGGACCGCCGCCGCGGTGCGCATGCGCCAGGGCGACTACCCCGGTGCGCAGGCCTGCCTGGACGACGCCCTCGACCGGTTCAGCAGCCAGGAGGACCTGGTCCTGTGGATCCGGCTGCGCCTGGCCACCGGCCGGCTGCACCTGCAGAAGATGCCCGCCGACCCCGCGCAGGCGCAGCGCCGCGCCGAGGAGGCCGAAGCCGCCCTGGCCTTCGTGGGCACACCGGCCCTGCGGCAGGACCTGACCGCCCTCAAGGCCGATCTCGCCTTCGCCACCGGCCGCTACGACGATGCGCGCGCCCTGCTCGGCGAACTGGCCGCCGACCAGCCGAGGATGACGTACCGCGGGCAGGTGCGGCTGGAGATCCTGCGTCACCAGCTGCTGATCCTCGCCGGCGACCCCTCCGGCATCCAGGGCCTGCGGGCGCTGGCCCAGCAGGCCCAGGAGGACGCCAACATCGACCTCGCCGCCGAGATCTGGCGGGTGCTGGCCGATGCGCTGACGGAGGCGGGGCAGACCGGTCAGGTCGGTCAGGTCGGTCAGGTCGGTCAGGTCGGTCAGGCGGGCCAGGCGGGCCAGGCAGGTCAGGTCGTACGCGGCGGTCAGGCCGGCCGGCTCAGCGCGGCCGCGGCCGTCGGGGGTTGAGGAAGGCTCGAGTCCCCTGGTGCAGGCTTGGGCGCACCCGCACAAACGATCAGGGGAGGTGCCTCTCATGTCGTCGCAGCGCGTGCACGCGAGCGAGCAGACGGCGTGGATCGCCGCCCCGGCCGGCGTGGTCTACGGACTGCTGGCCGACGCCGTGCGCTGGCCCCTCCTGCTGCCCACGCCCGTCCACGTCGAGCGGATCGACTTCGACGGTGTACGGGAACGGCTGCGGCTGTGGGACGTGGCGGGCGAGCGGGTCCGGTCCTTCCACGTACGCCGGGTGCTGCACCCGCGGTCCAGGACCGTCGAGTTCGAGCAGGAGGACACCGCCCGCCCGGGCGCGCCCACGACCGGCACCTGGACCGTCGAGGCGCACGGCGAGGCGCAATGCCGCGTGACACTGCGCCAGGAGCGCACCGTGGAGGGGCTGCCCGCCGCCGGGACCGCGCGCAGCCGGCAGGAGTGGGACGAGGAGCCCGCCGCGCAGCTCGCCCACCTCACGGCGATCGCCGAGCGCTGGGAGCGCCTGGACGAACTGCTGCTGTCCTTCGAGGACAGCGTGCACGTCGACGGCCCCGCCGAGCTGGTCTACGACTTCCTCCACCGCATCGGGGACTGGCCCGAGCGCGTCCCGCACGTGGAGTCGGCGAGCGTGACCGAGGACGTGCCCGGCGTGCAGGTGGCCGCCGTCGACACCTGCGCCACGCCCGACGGCCGGACGCTCTCCACCAAGGCGGTGCGGCTGTGCTTCCCCTCGGCCGCGCGGATCGTCTACAAGGAGCTGGTGACGCCCGAGCCGATCGCCGCGCACACCGGCGAATGGTCCCTGCTCCCGGACGGCGACGGCGTACGCGTCGTCTGCGCCCAGCAGGTGGTGCTGCGGGAGGAGGCCGCCCTGCGGCTCCCGGGGGCGGGCGCGGCCGGCCTCGTCGAGGCCCGCCGGTACGTGCGCACGTGGCTGGGGCGGGCGAGTACCGAGACGCTGCGCCTGGCCAGGTGGCGGGCACAGACCACTGTGCGCCGGCTGCGATGAGTACGGGAAGGAGACCGTCGATGGCACCCGCACGGCCGGCCGCGGAGGCCCCCGGAGCCCTCGGAGCGCCCCTGTACGTCCCCGGCCCGGAGGGCCCCTGGGACGAGGTGGGCGACCGGCTCGACGACGTGGGCCGGGCGGTCGTCTGCACCACCTGGGGCCAGTGGCTGACCGCCGTCCTGCTCGACCCGGCGCTGCGCCCGCTGCTCGGGGACGACTGGCCGCGCTTCCGGCAGACGCCGGCCGCGGCCGGACGGATGCGGTTCGCCGTATCTCGCTTCGTCGTGAAGTACACCGCCGCCACCGCCCTGGACGTGCCCGTGGACACCCTGGACCTGGGCTACGGGCCGGGCGGGCGGCCCCTCCTGCAGGGGCAGGGCGCCGGCGTGGAGGTCAGCCTGGCGCACGCCGACGAGCTGATCGTGGTCGGCGTCAGCCGCACCGGGCCGATCGGCGTGGACGCGGAGCCCGCCGACCGGGACGTCTCCGTCGAGCTGCTGCGCGGCCACGTGTGCACGGCGCAGGAGGGGGCCGTGCTCGACGCGCTTCCCGAGGACGAACGCCGGGCGCGGCTGCTGCGGCTGTGGACCCTGAAGGAGGCCTACACCAAGGCCCTGGGGCACGGGGGGCGCCGTCGCTTCTCCACCTTCGGATTCGGCCTCGACGAAGGGGGCCGGGTGGCACTGAGCGAGGCGGCGGACGCGCAGGCCCCGCGGCCCGTGGGCGGGGAATGGAGCTTCGCCAGCCATCTCGTCCAGGACCGCTACCTGGTCGCCGAGGCGCACCGGTTGCGCCCCTGAAGGCCCTAGGCTGCGAAGAGGTCGAACGTCGAGGTGCGCCGCGGCCCGGCGACCACGTCGAGCTGCGGGTCGACGGCGAGCATGGCCTGGTGCAGGCGCTGCAGCTGGGGTGACGGCTCCACGCCGAGGTCCTCGATCAGCCGGCCCCGCAGCCTCCGGTACACGTCCAGGGCCGTCGCCTGCCGTCCGGACCGGTACAGCGCGACCATGAACTGCGAGTGGAGTCCCTCGTGCTGGGGATGGCGCGCGGTCAGCTCGGTGAGTTCCGCGATCAGTTCGGAGTGCCGGCCGAGCCTCAGGTCGGCGTCGATCCGCCGCTCCACCGTGACGAGGCGGCTCTCCTCCAGGCGCATCACCTCGATGTCCAGGATCGGTCCGACCCGTACGTCGACCAGCGCCGGGCCCCGCCACAGGTCCAGCGCGGCCCGCAGCCGGGCGGCGCAGGCCCGGTCGTCGCCGGACTCGAAGGCGCTCTGTCCCTCGCGGGTGAGGCGCTCGTAGTCGTACACGTCGACGCTCTCCTCGGGGACCTGCAGCAGATAGCCGCCGTGCCGGGTGGCCAGCACGTCCTTGGCGCCGCCCGGGGCGTCGGGGCCCATCGCGGTGCCCAGCCGGCGGCGCAATTGGAGGATGTACGTCTGGAGGGTGGTCAGCGCGCTCTGCGGCGGCTGCGTTCCCCAGATCTCCTCCATCAGCGTGGGAACGGGAATGACGCGTCCGGGATACAGCGAGAGAAGGGACAGGACCTGTCTCGGCTTCCCCGCGGTCGGAACGATGGATCCCCCGTTGACCTCGGCACTCAACGGACCCAGAACCTGAATCCTCACGGTTTCCCCCTCCGCACGCGTCGAGTTACCCGGCATTTTTCTGCCACCGGTGGCGAAGGAAGTGCCCCAACTGCCCCCGTGCCGCGCACGCTAGCCGGGGTAGACGTTTTTCATCCCTTTCCTTTAGTGGAATTCAAGCCACCTTCGGTTACGGCCAGTCGATCTGGCCGGTGGCCGGGCCGGCAGCCGGGCCGGTGGTCGAGGTCGGCGGGACGGGCCAGTCGATGGCGCCGCCGTCGGCCTGGGCGACGCCGCCGGCGGTGAACACGGCGGCGCAGACGAAGGCGGCGGTGGCGAAGAGGCGGGCGATGTTCTTCATGGTGACTCCTCCGTGGCAACTGTTTGATTCTTCTTGGCAAGTCCTCTGCCAAGAAGCTTGGCAACGCCCGCTCGGAATTCGCTCGGCAATCGCTCGAGACGTACTGGAGGGGGCTGCACAAACTGCTCTGACCTGCAAGGAAATTGACGGAGGAGGAGTGGGAAAGGGCGTTGCCAAGAGTTGCCAACGGGTCTGGAACTAGAGTTTCGCCGGAGCGGGTATTGCCCGACATTGCCAAAACCGCCGACCGCTGGGCAATGTATTGCCAAGCCTGTTGGCAATGCCTGGAAATGAGGGCGGCGAGCGTGCCGCGGTTCCGACAGCGGGGGGAGGCCCCTGAAATGAACGCGCCGACGTACCACGGGGAACGAACGGCCCACCTGAACACCGCGGGCACGGGCCGGATGCCGGACGGCGTGCGCGCCGTGCTCGCCGACTGCACGGCCCTCGACGACCGCTTCGGGCCGGCCGCGCTGGAGGAGCGCCTCGGCGAGGTCCTGCACACGCAGGTCCACGAACGCCTCGGCGGCCTGCTGGGCGTTCCCGCGGGCGACACCGTCCTCGCCGCCGGCGCCGCCGAGGCCTTCGAGGCCTTCGTCTCGGCCGCCGCCCTCGGCCCGCGCGACCGGATCTGGACCACGCCGCACGAGGGCGTGGACCGCCTCACCGCCCTGCACGCCCTGCGCGACCGCACCCGGTGCCGGCTGGAGGTGGTGCCGCTGCGCGCCGACGGGGACCTCGACCTGGACTGGATGCGGGCCCACCTCGACGAGGACGTCGCCCTCGTCTCCGTCGTCCACGTCTCCTCGGCCTGCGGAACCGTCAACCCCGTCGAGGAGATCGGCCGGCTGCTCGCCCCCCACCGGGCCCGCTACGCCGTCGACGCCTCCCACTCCGTCGGGCAGGTCCCCGTCGACGCCGCTCGCATCGGCTGCCACCTGCTCACCGCGGACGGCTGGCGGTTCCTGCGCGGTCCCGAGGGCGTCGGATTCGCGTACGTCGCCCCCGGCGCGTGGGAGTGCCTCCCGCAGCCGCCCGCCCCGGCCGCCGTCGCCGCACTGCACGCCGCCCTCGTGCACCACGCCGCCGCGCGCCCGCCGTCCGAGGACCTGCCGGCCCGGCTGCGCGCCGCCGTCGAGCGGACGCCCGGGCTGGAACTGCTCGCGGCGGGACGGGAACAGGCCGGCATCCTCGCCTTCCGGCACGGTGAGATCCCCGCCGCCGTCATCCGCAAGGGGCTGGCCCGGCGCGGGGTCGTCGTGTGGAAGACCGTCGCGCACGAGAACCCGCTGCACCCGGCCGGGCAGGACGCGGCCCCCGCGCTCCGCGCGTCCGTCCACCACGACAACACCGCGCAGGACATCGACCGCTTCGAGCGGGCGCTCGCCGACGTCCTGCGGGAGGAGCGGCAGGCCGCCGCTCCCGCTCCCGCTCCCGCTCCCGCCGAGGGGGCGCTCGCCGTCGCGGGAGCCTCCCGGGCGGCCGGCTTCGGGCAGCCGTCCCCCCACCGCCCGCGGCCGGTCAGGCGGCGCGGGCACCTCACGCTGCACCGGGCGACCTGAGACCCGCCATCTTCAGACCTGGAGGAGCACATGACCATCAGCGACGCGCCACCCCTGCCGGCCCTCGACAGAGCCGCGGAACTGGCCGCCATCAAGGCCCACGCCGTGGCCGGCCCGGACGAACGGGCCACCGAACGGCAGCACGCCAAGGGCAAGCTCACCGCCCGCGAGCGGATCGGGCTGCTGCTCGACGAGGGATCGTTCCACGAGATCGAAGCCCTGCGACGGCACCGCGCCAGCGGTTTCGGGCTGGAGGCCAAGAAGCCCTACACCGACGGCGTGGTCACCGGCTGGGGCACCGTACACGGCCGCACCGTCTTCGTGTTCGCCCACGACTTCCGCATCTTCGGCGGCGCGCTCGGCGAGGCGCACGCCGAGAAGATCCACAAGGTGATGGACCTGGCCCTCGCGGCCGGCGCGCCCCTGGTCTCGCTCAACGACGGCGCGGGGGCCCGTATCCAGGAGGGCGTCTCCGCGCTGGCCGGCTACGGCGGCATCTTCCAGCGCAACACCAAGGCCTCCGGGGTCATCCCGCAGATCAGCGTCATGCTCGGACCGTGTGCGGGCGGCGCCGCCTACTCGCCCGCGCTGACGGACTTCGTGTTCATGGTGCGCGACACCTCGCAGATGTTCATCACCGGCCCGGACGTGGTCCGCGCGGTGACCGGTGAGGAGATCACCCAGAACGGACTCGGCGGCGCCGACGTGCACGCCGCGGTGTCCGGAGTGGCCGCCTTCGCCTACGAGGACGAGCCGACCTGCCTGGAGGACGTACGGCACCTGCTCTCGCTGCTGCCCGCCAACAACCGCGAGACACCGCCGCGCGAGCACACCGACGACCCGGCCGAGCGGCGCACCGACGCGCTGTCCACCCTCGTCCCGGCCAACCCGCAGCAGGCGTACGACATCCGCAAGGTCATCGAGGAGGTCGTCGACGACGGCGAGTACTTCGAGGTCCAGCCGGCCTGGGCGACCAACGTGGTGTGCGCGCTCGCCCGGATGGACGGGCACGTCACCGGCTTCGTCGCCAACCAGCCCGCCAGCCTCGCCGGGGTGCTCGACATCCACGCGAGCGAAAAGGCGGCCCGCTTCGTGCAGTTCTGCGACGCCTTCAACATCCCGCTGGTCACCCTCGTCGACGTGCCCGGCTTCCTGCCCGGCGTGGACCAGGAGCACGGCGGCATCATCCGGCACGGCGCCAAGCTGCTGTATGCCTACTGCAACGCCACCGTCCCGCGGATCTCGCTCGTCCTGCGCAAGGCGTACGGCGGCGCCTACATCGTCATGGACTCACGCTCCATCGGCGCAGACCTCGCGCTGGCCTGGCCGACCAACGAGATCGCCGTCATGGGCGCCGAGGGCGCGGCGAACGTCATCTTCCGCCGGGAGATCGCCGCCGCGGCCGACCCCGACGCGATGCGCGCGCAGAAGATCAAGGAGTACACGACCGAGCTCATGCACCCCTACTACGCCGCCGAACGCGGGCTCGTCGACGACGTCATCGATCCGGGCGAGACCCGCTCGGTGCTCGTCGGAGCCCTGGCCATGCTCCGCCCCAAATACGCCGACCTGCCGTCGCGCAAGCACGGCAACCCGCCGGTATGACCGCCGGGGACGCGGCGCACGCGCCGCAGACGTGGCGGATCCTCGGCGGGGACCCCGACGAGGACGAGACGGCCGCCGTCCTGGCGGTCCTGACGGCCCTGCTGCTGAACAGGTCCGCGGCACGGGCGCCCGAGCCGCCGCGCACGGCCGCCGCCGGATGGGACCGGGTCCCGGCCGGCGGGTTCCGCCCGGCCGGCAGCTGGCGGCAGCGCTGACACCACCGGGGCCGCCGGGCAGGTGGCCCGACGGGCCGCCGCCCGGGGGCCGTGCGCGGGCCGCCGGGGGCCGCCTCCATCCCACTTCAGCCGCGCCACGAGTTCCCTGCGAGACGCTCGACAGGCAGAGGCGAGCGACGGAGGGATGAGGATGACGGTGAAGGCGATGGACAAGGCACCCGAGCGGCCCGTGGCCCTGGTCACCGGCGCCACCAGTGGCATCGGGCTTGCCGTCGCCCGCGACCTGGGCGCCCGCGGACACCGGGTGTTCCTGTGTGCCCGTACCGAGGCCAAGGTCAAGGAGACCGTCGCGGACCTCCAGGCCGAGGGGCTCACCGTGGAGGGCGCCGCCGCCGACGTACGCGACCGGACCGCCGTCGAGGGCCTGGTCGCCGCGGCCGTGGCGGCCTACGGCGCGCCCGTCAGCATCCTGGTCAACAACGCGGGGCGCAGCGGCGGCGGCGCCACCGCCGGCATCACCGACGAGCTGTGGCACGACGTCATCGACACCAACCTCAACAGCGTCTTCCTGCTGACCCGCGAGGTGCTCAACAGCGGCGGCCTCGGCGCCGAACCCTGGGGCCGCATCATCAACATCGCCTCCACAGCGGGCAAGCAGGGGGTGCTGCTCGGCGCCCCCTACTCGGCCTCCAAGCACGCCGTCGTCGGCTTCACCAAGGCCCTCGGCAAGGAGCTCGCGCCGACCGGCACCACCGTCAACGCGGTCTGCCCCGGCTACGTGGAGACGCCCATGGCGGCGCGCGTGCGCAGCGGATACGCGCAGGTGTGGGACACCACCGAGGACTACGTCCAGGAGCAGCTCGAATCGAAGATCCCGCTCGGCCGCTATTCGACGCCCGAGGAGGTGGCCGGCCTGGTCGGCTACCTGACCACCGACCTGGCCGCCTCCATCACCGCCCAGGCGCTCAACGTGTGCGGCGGGCTGGGGCAGTTCTGAGGCCGCCCGCCGCCGCGCGCGGAGCCGGACGTGCGAGAGGGCCCCGGACGGTCGAACCTCCGGGGCCCTCTCGGCCGCTCGTGCCGCGCCCTTCACAGGACCGACGGCGACCCCGACACGTCCCAGGTGAGGGCCTGCGGAGCGATCCCGGCGGACCGCCAGTCGGCCAGCACCGCGCCGTCCACCGGCTCGTCCGACAGCAGGACGTGCCGCAGCGCCGGCAGGCCGGTCCCCATCCCGCGCGCCGCCGCGTTCAGCCGCGCGAACGCGGACGGCAGCTGCGTCACCACCGTCACCTCCTGCTCCGCCAGCAGCCGCGCGAAGGCGCCCGCGTCGGAGGCCGTGTCCCGGTCCACGACGACGGTGCGGCCGCCCGACAGCAGCGGACCCCACATCTCCCGCATGCCGAGGTCCAGGCTCAGGGAGTGGAAGTACGTCCACACGTCGTCCGGACCCGACTCCAGCATCGGGACACAACCGTCCACCCACGACAGCACGTCCAGGTGGGACACCGGCCGCACGGCCAGCGCCCGCCCCGGGTCGCCACCCGAGGGCAGCGCCAGGAAGGCCGTGCCGGGCGGGATCTCGCGGCGCATCGCCGCCTCCGGCCGTACCGCGATGACGAACCGGCCGGACTTGGCCACCGGGATCTCGTCGCGCAGCAGTCCGCCGTCCGAGACGACCATCTCGGCGCCGGCGTCGCGCATCAGGAACTCCTGGAGCCCCGCGTTGTGTCCGGGCTCCAGCGGCAGCACCGCCGCCCCGGCGCGCAGCGCGCCGATCACGGCGCCGGCCGCCGTGCAGGAGCGCCGGGCGCGGACGGCGACGGCCGAGCCGGGGCCGGCCCGCCCCGACAGGCGCCGCGCGATGTCGTCGGCCAGCCACTCCAGTTCGAGGTAGGTCGCCTCCTCCTCCGCGTCCCGGGCGGCGACCCGCCCCGGATGGCGGGCGGCCGAGGCCGCGAAGCGGATGTCGAGGCGGTCCCGGCGCGCGGGCCACTCGCCGGCCGGGTCGAGCCCGATCCGTCCGAGCAGACCGGCCAGGTCGGCGGACAACCGGTCGAGCTCCGGATGGTCCGGAGTGGCGTTCATGCGGCCTCCCAGCGGCGGGTCGTGACTCCAGGGCCGATGGTGCCGGGCACGACATGAGAACCGCTCAAGTCTTGCCGCAGAGGACCGGTTGGGGGCGGGTCGGGGGCCGGTCAGGGACCGCTCAAGTTCCCCTGGACGGACCGTCCATGACGGGTCGAGGACCGCTCGGGACGCCCTGGCCCGCCCTGTGGGGGCATGCCTACGATTCTCGGGCTCATGCCGAAGCCACACGCTCCTCGTCGCGTTCCGAGCGACCCCTCGTAGACGCACGCATATGGAACTGAGCTTTGTGGCTATGGCTCGTCTCGCGAGACTGGACTTGACTGTACTCATGACTCAGAACGCGCAGAACACGCAGATCACCCTCGTCATCGGCGGACACGGCAAGACCGGCCGGCGCGTCGCCGAGCGGCTCACCGCCCTCGGCCGCCAGGTCCGGATCGGCTCCCGCACCGGTGAGCCCGCCTTCGACTGGCACGAGCCCGCCACCTGGGTGCCGGCGCTGGAGGGCGTCGACCGGGTGTACGTCACCTACTACCCCGACCTCGCCTTCCCCGGTGCCGCCGAGCAGGTCGACGCGTTCGCCAAGGTGGCCGTCGCGAACGGCGCGCGCCGCCTGGTGCTGCTGTCCGGCCGCGGCGAGGAGGCCGCGGGGATCGCCGAGGACAACCTGAAGGCCTCCGGCGCGGACTGGACCATCGTCCGCTCCAGCTTCTTCTTCCAGAACTTCTCCGAGAGCTTCTTCCTGGACCCCGTACTGGCCGGCGAGATCGCCCTGCCCACCGGGGACGCCGTGGAGGCCTTCGTCGACGCCGAGGACATCGCCGACGTGGTGGTGGCCGCGCTGACCGACGACAAGCACATCGGCAAGACCTACGAGCTGTCCGGTCCGCGCCTGCTCAGCTTCAGCGACGTGGCCACCGAGCTGACCAAGGCCACCGGCCGCGAGATCAAGTACATCTCCGTCACCAACGAGGAGTACCGCGCGGCCCTGCGCGAGCTCGGTCTCCCGGAGGACTTCGCCGACCTGTTCACCATGATCCTCGACGGCCGCAACGCGCACCTGGTGCACGGTGTCGAGGAGGCCCTGGGCCGCAAGCCCAAGGACTTCGCGGACTTCGCCCGTGCGGCGGCGGCCACCGGAGTCTGGAACGTCTGACCGGGCGGCTCCCCTTGCCGACCGCTCCATCCCTTTCGCTCCTTGACCGGGCGGCGACTCTGGTACGGCCGCCGCCCGGTACTCGGGGCACAGGAGGTTCCCATGCCCACGCCCCGGACGTACTCCAGCGAACACGGACTGGCCTCGCTCCCCCCGTACTTCCACGGATTCGCCCTGATGCACATCGCGATGCGACGCGACGCGGCCCGGTTGCGCGCCGCGGCCCCCGCGTGGAACGGCGCGGGGGCCGAATGGTGGCAGCGGCTGCGCGAGGTCATCGAATGGCACCACACCAGCGAGGACGACGTCCTGTGGCCGGGACTGCGCCGCCGCGACGCCGACTTCGACGCGCAGGCACGCGAACTGCACGAGGACCACGAGGAACTGGACGCCGCGATGGCCGCCGTGTCCACGGCGATCGCCCACCGGGGCGACGGCCTGGTCCGGGCCGCCCAGACCTTCGAAGGCGTGCTGCGCGACCACCTCCGCGACGAGGAGCGGATCGTCTTCCCCGTCTTCGACCGGCTCGGCGAGCGGGCCTACCTGGCCGAGGAGCGCAAGGTCGTCTCCAGCGCGCCGATGCGCGTGATGACGTACCTCCAGCCGTGGATGTTCGACGGCGCTCCGAAGGAGTCGGTCGCCCACGTCTCCGCCACCATCCCGCCGCCCGTCCGGCTGGTCGGTGCGACGCTGTTGCAGAGGCGCTACGCACGCACGCTGAAGGGACTGCAGAAGTGACCGGCACGACGACGCAATCCGTGACCCTGGTGGCCGCGACGGTGGGCACCGGCCTGATGGCCGGCCTCTACTTCGCCTTCGACATCTCGGTGATGCCGGGCCTGGGCCGCGGCGACGACCACACCTACGTGACCGCCATGCGCAACATCAACGAGGCGATCGACAACGGCCTGTTCGGCCTGCTCTTCCTGGGCGCCTTCCTGGCGACCGGCGTGGCGGCCGCGCAGCAGCAGCGCGGTGGCCGCCCGGACGCGGCGCGCTGGGGCTGGCTGGCCTTCGCGCTGTACGGGCTGTCGCTGGCCGTGACCGCGGTCGTGAACATCCCCCTCAACAACCAGCTCGCGCGCGCGGGCGCCGACGCCGCCGCGGCCCGTTCCCGCTTCGGCGGCCGCTGGGCCTCCGGCAACGTCGTCCGCACGGTGGCCTGTACGGCGGCCCTGGCCGCCCTGGGGCGCGCCCTGACGCTGCACGGCCGCGGCTCGGCGGCCTAGCACCCGGTCGACCCCCGCGAACGGCGCCCGCTCTCTTTCCGTCCCCCGCGGGAGAGCGGGCGCTTCGCGCGTCGTCCGCGCCGTGTTGTTTCCGTCGCGTTGTTCGAGAGGATGAGGCATGGACACGCTGACCGGTCTGCTGGAGGGTCCCAAAGCCCGCGGGGCCTTCCTCCTCAAGTCCGTCTTCAACCCGCCCTGGTCGCTGCGCGTCGAGGACCGGGCCCCGATCTCCGTCGTCACGATGGTGCACGGCGACGCCTGGCTGCTCCCCGACCAGGCCGCCCCCGTCCTGATCCGGCCGGGAGACGTGGCCGTCGTACGGGGGCCCGAGCCGTACACGGTCGCGGACGCCCCCGGCACGCCCGTCCAGATCACCGTCGGCCCGGAGCAGCGGTGCAGCACGGAGGAAGGGGAGGACGTCACCGACACGATGGCCCTCGGCGTGCGCACCTGGGGCGACACCTTCCAGGACGCCGGCTCCGCGGTGATGCTGAGCGGCACCTACCAGGCGCCGAGCGAGATCGGCCGCCGGCTGCTGAGCGCCCTGCCTACCATCCTCGTCCGCCCGGCCGAGGCCGCCGACAACACCCTGGTCACGCTGCTGACTTCGGAGATCTCCAAGGACGAACCGGGCCAGGAGATCGTCCTGGACCGGCTCCTCGACCTGCTGCTGATCGGGGTCCTGCGCACCTGGCTGGCCGCGCCCGGCAGCGGCGCCCCCGCCTGGTACCGCGCGCAGAGCGACCCGGTGGTCGGCCCCGCCCTGCGGCTGCTCCACGAGAACCCGTCCCACGGCTGGACCGTCGAGGAGCTCGCCCTGAAGGTCGGCGTCTCACGGGCCTCCCTGGCCCGCCGGTTCACCGAGGTCGTGGGCGAACCCCCGGTGGCCTACCTGACCGGCTGGCGCCTCGCGCTCGCCGCCGACCTGCTGCGCGAACCGGACGCCACGGTGGCGACGGTGGCCCGGCGCGTGGGCTACGGCTCCGCCTTCGCCCTGTCGACGGCCTTCAAGCGGGTCCGGGGCGTCAGCCCCCAGGAGTTCCGCACGGGCGCCGGACCGGCCGCCGCCCCGCAGGCCGCGCAGCCGCCGCGCACGGTGGTGCTGCCCGTTCCCTGAAGCGCACACCCCGAAGGCGGCAGCCCGCGGCCGTAGGAGGCCTACAGCGTCAGTGCGGCGACGGGCTGATCGCCGCTCAGTTCGCCCGTCGGGCGAAAGCCCAGGGCGGCGTAGAAGGGCGCCGGGCTGCCCTGGCCCGCGTGGTAGGTGACGTACGCGCGGGCGGCGCCGCGGCGGCGGATCTCGTCGGTGACGGCCCGGACGGCGAAGCTGCCGTAGCCCTTGCCCTGGTGGCCGGCGGAGATGTTCAGCCGCCACAGGCCCGAGCGGATGTCGGCCGGGTCCTGCGCCGGGTTCCAGGCGATGTCGAGGAAGGCCATGACGAAGCCGACCGGTTCGTCGCCGTCGACGATGAGCCGGGGCCAGGCGACACCGGGATGGACGTAGGCCTCGGCCAGGGACTTGACCACCGGCGAGACCAGGTGCTCCTGGTCGGGGCGGACGGAGATGGCGCAGGCCGCGTCGATGTTGTCGGCGGTGACCGGGACCAGGCGGGGTGACGGAGATGTGGTGCTCACATCCCGCACCCTACGAGGGCACGGGCGCGGAGATCATCGCGGGGGCCGGAACCATGGCCGGCCGGGCGACGGCGCGGGCCGCGCGGGTCACCGCGGTCAGGACCAGGCCCCGGCCGGCCAGCCAGCGGCCCTCGTACACCGGGTGCACGGGCGGCGGGACCGGCGGGTGCAGGGTGGCCTCGAACGTGCCCTCGGGGGAGAGGGTGAGGGTGGCTTCGCGGAAGCCGAGCCAGATGCCGGTGGCCGGGTACCAGGCCTTGTACGCCGCCTCCTTGGCGGAGAAGAAGACGCGGTCCCAGGGCACGGAGGGGTCCGCCGCCGCCAGGCCGGCCAGGTGGGCGCGCTCCGCCTCGGAGGTGATCAGCGCCAGGACGCCCGCCGGGAGCGGACCGGCAGGTTCCGCATCGATGCCCAGGGCCGCCACCGCCGAGGCCGGGGCGGCCACCGCCGCGCGGTAGCCCTCGCAGTGGGTGATGCTGCCGACCACGCCCGACGGCCACTGGGGGGCGCCGCCCGGGCCCGGGAGCAGGGCGACGGGCCGGCGGCCGAGCTCGGTCAGGCAGCGGCGGGCACAGGCCCGGGCCGTCGCGAACTGGCGGCGCCGCCGCTCCCGGCGGCCCTCCATCAGGGCCGCCTCGGCGGGGAAGAGAGGAGCGGGCGCCGCGTCGTCGAAGGCTTCCGATGACGTGACGCCCGGGGGCAGGAGTTCCTCGATCATCGTGAGGCGAGCTCGGACACCGCCGAGACCGCGAGGAGCGGGCGCTCCAGCGGGAGCATGTGGCCCGCGTCCGGGACGCGTTCGAAGCGGGCACCGGGGACGACCTCGGCGAGGGTCTCGGCCAGCGCGATGTCGATCACCTTGTCGAGCTCGCCGTGCAGGACCACCGCCGGGACGGTGACGGACTTCAGCGCCTCGCGCACGTCCCACCCGCGGGTGCAGCGGAAGAACTCCGCCCGGACCCGCGGGACCGCCGCCGCGAACAGCTGCCGGTTCACGTCACGCACGACGGGATCCACGTCCTTGCCCATGGTGGAGCCGAGCAGCTTGCGGCCCAGCCACGGCCGGCGCAGAGCCTTGGAGAAGACGGCGCTGCCCATCATCTTCACCTCGCTGTCCGGGGTGTCCTGGCCGTGCGCCGCCGTGCCCAGCAGCACCAGCCCGCGCAGCCGGCCCGCCGACGGCGAGGTGGCCGCGTACGTCAGGGCCGCGAACCCGCCGCCCGAGTGGCCGACGACCACCGCCTCGCGCGCGTCCGTCTCGCCGAGGACCGCCGCCAGGTCCGCGCTCAGCCGCTCCACCGAGACCGGCGTACGGCCCAGCGTGGAGGCGCCGTGGCCCCGCTGGTCGTACAGCACCACGCGGTGGCCGGCCCGGATCAGCCGGTCCGCGACGGTGCCCCAGACACGGCGGGTGTGCGCCCAGCCGTGCACCAGGACCACGTCGGCGGCCGAAGGCGTGCCCGCCAGCGGGGCGAGGACGGTCACCGCGAGGTCCGCGCCGTCGTCCGTACGGACCGTCAGTTCGTGCGTGGTCTCCGGGGCCGTCGTCACCGCGGCACCGCCGACAGCTGCCGGTTCAGGGACTCGAAGGCGGCGAGGGTGCCCTTGGAGTGCTCCGCGCCCAGGTCGGCGACCTTCGCCAGCAGCTTCAGCCAGCCGTGCGGGCTGCCGGTGAAGTGCATGGAGATCCGGGTGCGGCCGTCCGCCAGCGGTTCGAGGCGGAAGGTGCTGGGGCCCCGGAACACCCCGTCCACGTACTCGATGTCCAGGCGCCGGCCCGGCTCGACCGCCACCGTGCGCGAGGTGAAGCGCAGCTTCAGCCCGCCCTTGTCGGCGCCCTTGGTGTGCACCGTCACGCCCACCAGGCCACCGACCTCGTCGGGGGCGCCGGAGACCGTCTTGAACGTGTTGGCCGGGACCCACCACTTCTCCCCGCCGCGGAACTCCGCGACGAGCGCGTCCCAGACGGCGTCCGCCGGGGCGTCGATCACCGCCTCGTCGATCAGGTCGTACGTCGTCATGCCGAAGCCTCCAGGAGATACGGGGAACGTCCAGGAAAGGGAGCGGCGGGGGCGGGGTCCCTCTCCCCGCCCCCGCCCGGACTCCACGACCGGTAGGGCCGCCGTCAGGCGAAGAAGCCCTGGCCGGGCGTGAAGATGTTGTTGGGGTCGAACTTCCGCTTGGCGCTGCAGAAGCCCGTCCAGCGGTTGCCGAAGTGGGCCTTCCAGTCCTCCCGGGTCATGTTCGGCACCGAACCCACCAGGTACCGCTTGGCGCCCATGGCGCGCGCGATCTCGTACAGGCGGCGGTTCTGGTCGAGCATGCCCTGGATGTCGGCGCCCGGGTTGGGGAAGCGCAGCAGGTCGAAGAGGTAGCCGACCGACTCGTTCGGCTGCACCGCCAGCGGCCGCTTGATCTTCGAGGTGAAGTACGGGTAGAAGAGCAGGAACCCGCCGCCCAGCGACTCGGCGTTCAGCTCGCGCTCGACCTGCTGCATGAAGGTCTTCGTCTTCGACGCGGGCAGGAACAGGCTCAGCCACGGCTTGGGCTGGTACCAGTGGCCGGACTCCTTCAGGTACGCCTCGTACGCGTCGAGCCGGAACATGTACTCCCGGTACGTCACGTCCTCGATGACCGCGTCGGCCCGCACGTCGTGCAGGTCGCCGATCAGCGCGTCCCGGTTCGGCGGGGTCGTGTTGTAGGTGGCGCCGACCTCCATCTTGTAGCGCCAGCCCGACCCGTCGGCCTTTTGCAGCATCTCGCCCGCGTGGACCTGGAACCGGCCGTCGGCCAGCACCTTCTCCGAGTCGGCGAGGTACGTCGCCACGTCGTCGTAGAAGAGGCTGAAGATGACCGAGCGCTGCGGGGCCGGGACCAGCTTGACGTTGACCCGGACGATGATGCCGACCTGGCCGCCGCCCGAGAGCGCGGCGTTGAAGAGCTCCGGGCGCAGCCACGGGGTCGCCGTGACCAGCTTGCCGTCGCCGGTGATGATGTCGATGGCCTGCACGGTGTCGCACAGCAGACCGTACTTCTGCACGGTGCCGCCGATGCCGCCGATGCTGATGGTGCCGCCGACCGAGATGTACAGGTAGTCCGGCAGCGCCGGCGGGGTCTTGCCCAGCTTCAGGGTGGCGTCGGTCAGCTGGCCCCACGTCACACCGGCCTCGACCACGGCGTAGTCGCTGCCGATGGAGAGGATCTTCGACATGCCCTTGGCGTCGATGGAGATGCCGCCCGGCACCCGGGCCTGCCCGTACACCGAGTGCGACTCGATGTCGGCGCCCGTGCCGCCCTGCCCGTTGACCGCGAGCTTGATGCCGTTGACCCGCGCATAGTTGACGATCTTGACGATGTCGTCGATGTTGCCCGGCCGCAGCACCGCCCACGGCTTGTTGGCCGCCGCGTCCCACAGGTGGCCGAAGTCCTTGCCGAAGGAGTCGACCACGGCCGGCGTCGTCTCCAGCGTGCCGACCAGTCCCGGCACCGGGACGACGTCCGCGTTGCCCGCGGCCTCGGCGGCCGTCGCCCAGGTCTGGTCGACGGCGTTCCAGCCGACGACCGCGACGGCGGTGGCGGCGATCGAGCCGAGGACCTTGCGGCGCGACGGCTGCGCGGCGGAGTCCGCGGAAGTGCCGGCGGGGGTTCTTGGGGTAGTGCTCATCTGGGTACGTCTCCCGATTCCCATGGCGTGGCGTACTACTGCTGAGGTACCGGCTTGCCGGTGCGCACCTGCGAGGCGAGCTGGTACTCGCTCAGGTCGAAGCGCTTGGTGGCGCCGCGGAAGCGCCAGGTGTAGGTGGGCCAGATCGACGGGTTGCGGCCGTTGGCGTCCAGGTACCAGCTCTGGCAGTTGCCCGCGTTCCACACGCTGCCGTCGAGCTTGGCGTCGAGCGCCTTGTTGTAGGCGTCCTGCGCCTCCTGGCGGACCTCGACGCTGGCCAGGCCCCGCTTCTCGACCTTCTTCAGCGCGTCGAGGACGTAGGCGATCTGCGCCTCGATCATCACGACCTGGGAGGAGTGCCCCAGCGTCGTGTTCGGGCCGAGCAGCATGAAGAGGTTCGGGAAGCCGGCGATGGTGGTGCCGCGGTGCGCGGACATGCCGTCCTTCCACGCCTCGCGCAGCTGGACGCCGCCCCGGCCCCAGATCCGCTTCGCGACCGGGCGGTCGGTGGCCTGGAAACCGGTGCCCAGGATGATGGTGTCGACCTCGCGCTCGACCCCGTCCTTGCCGACGATCGACTTGGCGCGGACCTCGGCGATCCCGTCGGTGACCAGGTCCACGTTGGGCTGCTGGATCGCCGGGTACCAGGTGTTGGAGAACAGCAGCCGCTTGCAGGCCATCACGTAGTCGGGCGTCAGCTTGGCGCGCAGCGCCTCGTCCGGGACCGACTTCTTCAGGTGGTCGCTCGCCATCTTCTGCATCTTCCCGGCGACCTTCGGGCGGGCCATCACGAAGGCCAGGACCTCCCGGCCCCACATGTTGAAGTTCCGCCGGAAGTTCTGGTAGCCGGGCACCGAGCGCAGCAGCTTGGCCTGGAGCGGGCTGGTCGGCTTGTCGTTCTTCGGGCCGATCCACGGGGGCGTGCGCTGGTAGAGGTCCAGCTGCCCGACCTCGGGCTGGATCTGCGGCACGAACTGGATGGCCGAGGCGCCCGTACCGATGACGGCGACGCGGCGGCCGGTCAGATCGTGGTCGTGGTCCCAGTTCGAGGAGTGGAAGACCTTGCCCTCGAAGTCCGCGAGGCCCTTGATGTCCGGCACGGCCGCCTCGCTGAGGTAGCCGGTGCCGGTGACCAGGAACTGGGCGGTGTAGTCGCCCTGCGAGGTCTCGATCTTCCAGTGCCGCTCGCCGTCGTCCCAGCGGGCGGCGACCAGCTCGTGCCCGAACCGGATGTGCGGGCGCACCCCGAAGCGGTCGGCCGTGTCGCGCAGGTACGCGTACAGCTCGTCGCGCTTGCCGAAGGTGGACTTCCAGTTCGGGTTCTGGGCGAAGGAGAACGAGTAGAGGTGGGACATGACGTCGCACGCACAACCCGGATAGCTGTTGTCGCGCCAGGTGCCGCCGACCTCGTCGGCCCGCTCGAACACCAGGAAGTCGTCGATGCCCGACTGCAGCAGTCGGATGGCGGTGCCCAGGCCCGAGAAGCCGGTGCCGATGACCGCGACCCGCAGGTGGCGGGTCGGGCCGCGGCCGCCGGGACGCGTCTCGGTGCCCGTGCGGGCCCCGCCGTCCTTGGCCGGTTCGAGAATGCTCGTCACGTCGGCCTCCTTAACGGCGCGTGATGGTGACGCGGAAGTTGTTGAAGAACTTGTCCTCGAGCGTGTACGCGAAGATGTCGAGGTAGCGCTCGAAGCGGGAGACGACCTCTTCGCCCTCCATCGCCACGGCCTCGTCCCGGCGCTCGGCCAGCAGCACCAGCCAGGCGCGGCAGGCCATCGCGAAGGACTCGCGCTCGTTGACGATCTCGTCGATCTCGAAGAGGCCCTCGGCGGCGGCGCTCAGCTCGCTCAGGTGCGGGATGTGGCAGCCCTCGAACTCGGAGCGCTGCAGGAACTTCAGGTCGTCGAGGAGCGCGCGGTTCATCGGCAGCGCCTCGGCGGTCATGGTGTGCAGCACGAACTTCGCACCCGGGTTCAGGGCGTTCGCGACCTGCTGGAAGAAGTACCGGTAGCGCTTGGTGCGCTCCTTCGGCGGCAGGTTGGAGGAGACGAAGTGCTCCAGCGCGTTGATGCAGAACGCGGCGTCGTACTTCTCGCTGTCGTCGGCGACCTTGTAGTCGGCCCAGCTCTGGACCAGCGTGGTGATCCGCGGGTTGTCCAGGCCGGCGATGAAGGCCTCCTGGGTGCGGGAGAGGGTCAGGCCGACGGCCTGCTCAGCGCCGTGCACGGTGGTGAGGCGGTTGAGCATCGTGCCCCAGCCGCAGCCGATGTCCAGGACGCGCTTGGTGCGGCCGGCGGCGACGTTCGCGAGCTCGGCGAACTTGTCGAGCTTGCGCTCCTGCGCCTCGTCGAGGGTGGCGACCAGGTCCTCGCCGTCTTCCCAGTAGCCGCCGGAGTACATCATCGTGGGGCCCAGCAGGAGCCGGTAGAAATCGTTGCTGACCTCGTAGTGGTGCCTGATCGCATCGACCTCGGGGTCCACCGACTTGGGGGCGACCGTTGTCATCCTGATCCTCTTTCCTGCGTGTCCGGCGGGCCGTGTTTTCCGAATTCGCGTCGAGAAAACCGGATGCCCCGCAAGGCGTGCGCAAGTCGGTCCGGATTCGTGATCCGGCGCCGTGTTGCGCGTTCCTTGCGGGGGCGGGGCTTTCATCACTCTCGAAAACCAGACACGCACTGCCGAGTTGCATTGCCGAGAGAGGACCGACCCCATGTCGCTGCCCACCATCGAAGAACTGGCGAGCCAGCTCGAGGCCGTCTCGGGTGCCGCGGAGGTCAGCCCCGACGCCCCGCTCCAGCACATCGCGGACGTCGACTCGCTGGACCTGATGGAGTGGCTGTACGGATTCCAGAACCAGTACCCGCACATTCCGGCCGACGAGTCGCTCTTCGCCGACCTCGACGACACGACCACTCTGCGTGACGTGTACGCGAAGATCGTCGATCTCGTTCCGGCTCAGGCGTAGCGAGGGGTGACGTGACCGGCTTCGACATCACCGGGTGGGGCATGTCCGTACCCGAACGCATCGTCACCAGTGCCGAACTCGCCGAGCGTTTCGGCGTGGACGAGCACTGGGTCGTCAGCCGCTGCGGCATCCGCGAGCGGCGGGCGGTCAACCCGGGGCAGACCACCGCCTCCCTGGCCGTCGAGGCCGGCCGGCGCGCGCTGGAGAAGGCGGGCCTGACCGGCGCGGACATCGCCCACCTCATCGTCGCGACCGCCACGCCCGAGCAGCCGTCCCCGGCGACCTCCGCGTTCGTCCACCACGAACTGGGGATCGCGGGCAGCGCGCACGACGTCAACTCCGAGTGCGCGGGCTTCGTCTACGGGCTGGTGTCCGCGATGGCGCTCATCGCCATCGACCCCCGCCCGATCCTGCTGATCGGCTCCGACACCCACACCCTGACGGCCAACCCGGCCGACCGGGACCTGTCCATCCTCGTCGGCGACGGCGCGGGCGCGATCGTCCTCCAGCCGGGTCCGGAGAACCGCGTCAAGGCGTGGAACCTGGGCGCCGACGGGTCCTGCACCGGCTCGCTCAAGGTGCTCGCCGGCGGCAGCCGGATGCCGACCACCCAGGAGACGCTGGACGCGGGCCTGCACTACGCGCAGATCAACGGCAACGAGATCTACCTCAACGCCGTCCGCTACACCGTCCGCACGGTGCGCGAGACGCTGGAGAGCGCCAAGGTGGACGCCGCGGACATCGACCACGTCGTGCCGCACCAGGCCAACATCCGGATCATCAACTCGATCCTGTCGCACACCGGCCTCCGTCAGGAGGCTCTGATCACCAACCTCCAGAAGTACGGGAACACGGCCTCGGCGTCGATCCCGATCGCGCTGACCGAGGCCCTCGACGAGGGCCGTATCAAGGCCGGTGACAAGGTGCTGCTGGCCGGCTTCGGAGCCGGTATGACCTGGGGTTCGATGCTGATGGAATGGGGCGGTGTCGCGGCATGAGCAAGAACAGTGCGGGCGTGCGGCCGCAGTCCCCGGTCGCGCTCGTGACCGGCGCCTCGGGCGGCCTCGGCCAGGCCCTGGCGCTGGAGCTGGACGCGCTGGGCTGCAGGGTCGCGGTCCACTACAACAGCTCCAGGGAGGCCGCCGAGGCCGTCCGGGAGAAGCTGGTCAACCCGTCGGTGCTGGTCACCGGTGACGTCGGTTCGTGGGAGGCCACCCAGGCCCTCTACAAGGAGATCTCCGACGGGCTCGGCCCGGTGGACGTGCTCGTCAACAACGGGGCCATCCGCAAGGACAGCCTGATGGCGATGCAGAACCCGGCGGACTGGGCGCAGGTCATCCAGACCAACCTGATCGGGTCGTTCCACACCGCCCGGGCCTCGGTGCCGTACATGCTGCGGAAGCGGTGGGGCCGGGTGATCAACATCGTGTCCCCGTCGGGCATCATCGCGACCGCCGGCCAGACCGCGTACTCGGCGTCCAAGGCCGGGCTGATCGGCTTCACCCGCACCCTCGCGGCGGAGTGCGGCCGGCGCGGGGTGACGGTGAACGCGCTCTCCCCCGGCTTCATGATCACGGGCATGACCAACACCCTGCCGGACCGGGTGATCGAGGGCATGGAGGACAAGGCCCCGATCCCCCGCTTCGTCACGGTCGAAGAGGTCGCCCGCAGCGTCGGCCTCTTCCTCGACCAGGACTGCATGACGGGCCAGGTCATCAGCATCGACAGCGGCGTCTCCATCACCTGATCCCCCGCCGCTCCTCCAAGCGGTCTCGGGGAAGTGAGGCACGTCCCCACGCCGCCCGGCACGCACTCTCGGCGCACCGGCCGAAGACCCGCGTACATCCAGTACGAGGGCCCTCGGCCGGTGCGCCGAGAGCACGCACCGAACGACGTGGGAACGCACCACACTTCCCCGAGACCGCCCGGCCCCGGCCCTCCCTCCCCCCACAGGGAGGCCGGGGCCGCTCGGCGTTCCCGCGGACAGCCGTACGGGTACACGCAGGCCGCCGCCGCGCAGTTGCGCGGCGGCGGCCTGCGTGCGTTCGGGTCAGGCGGCGGGGGAGGACGTCATGCGGTGGGTGACGCAGCCGTGCTCGGCCAGCGAGCACGGGCGGGGGACCGGCACGCGGTGGTCCATCTCGAAGACCCCCATCAGCACCGGGTCCAGGCAGGTCAGGGTGCGCGCGGCCGCCCGGGGTTCGGGGGTGCGCAGCAGTTCCAGGTACGCGGCCTCCGTCTCGGGCGCCGGGTCGATGCCCAGCTCCTCCGCCAGCACCTCCCGCAACTGCTGGTAGCTGCGCAGCGCTTCCGCCCGGTTGCCGGCCCGGGTGTGGGCCGCCATCCGGCAGCGGTACGCGCTCTCCCGGAACGGGGCGCGGCGCACGGCCTCCTCCGCGTACCGCAGCGCGTGGTGCTCGTCGCCCAGCGCGGAGGAGGACAGGCTCGCGGTCTCCAGCGCCTTGAGGCGCAGCTCCTCGATCTGTTCGCGCATCGCGTTGACCCACTCGCCCTCGTGCGAGGGCAGGAACGAGCCGCGCAGGTTCGACACCGCGCCGGCCGCGAGCTGCTGGGCCACCGCGTAGGCGCCCTCGGCGTACGCTTCGGCCGCCTCGGTCACCGCGGTCTCCGCGACCTCCACGTCCACGGCCGCGTCCTGGGGCACCCGCAGGATGTAGCGGCCGCCCTGTGCGACCAGCGGAGTGACCCCCGGCTGGTCCTGCGGAGTCGTGACGAACGTACGCACCCGGCTGACGAGGCTGCGCAGCGCCGAGGCCCAGGTGTCCGGCAGGCCCTCGGGCCATATGGTCTCGGCCAGTTGGTCACGGTCCGTGCCGCCGGCCCGCTCGAGGAGCAGTCGGGCGAACGCCACCTGTGCCTGGGCGCTCGAGAGGTGTTGAGGCGGTGCTCCGTCCGGCTCGATCGTGACAAGACCTATCAGTCTGATCAGCACTATGCACTCTCCGAAACGGTCGCTTCCGGCCGTGTCCCCCATGGTCGTGTCGTGCGAATCAGAGGATACCGGCGGGCCTTCTCCGCATGTCAACACAGCCCGGCAAACATTCGCATCCGAATGAAATCCCAGGTCCAGGGCATTCTCCTGCGCTTTTCGAGTGCCGCTGTGGCGCCGCTGTGGTCCCGCTGCGGTCAGGCTCTTGCGCCGCTATTGCGCCCCCCGAGCCTTAATGGAATTCCACTAGAGCCCCGCCGGAAAAACGGCGGGGCGCCGATGGAGTTCCGGATCCGCCGGACGATCGCGATGAGGAGAAGCACGTGAACGCATCCGCCGCCTGGGACCGCCTCGAGCCGAAGCTGGCCTACTTCCGCGACCGGGTCCGGTCCCTGGAGTACGAGCCCAACCGCAAGAACAGCTTCGTCGCCTACACCGCCGAGCGGGACTCCGCGTACGCGGACCAGGACGGTCGCCGGCTGCTGATGATGTCCGGCTACTCCTACCTCGGACTCGCCGGCGACGAGCGGGTCGTCGCGGCCGCCAAGGCCGCCGTCGACCTCTACGGCACCGGTAACCACGGCGTGCGCGCCCTGGCCGGCACCACCCCGCTGCACGAGGAACTGGAGGCCGAGGTCGCCAAGGTGGCCGGCCGCGAGCGGGCCATGGTCTTCGGTTCCGGCTACGCCGCCAACGTCGGCACCGTCGGCGCCATCGTCGGCCCCGGCGACACCGTCTTCATCGACAAGTACGACCACGCCAGCATCGTCGACGGCTGCAAGCTCTCCGGCGCCACCGTCACCCGCTTCCGCCACAACGACGTCGCCCACCTGGAGCGCCGCCTGGCCGCCGCCCCCGACACCGGCGTCCGCCTCGTCATCGTCGACAGCGTCTACTCCATGGACGGCGACATCGCCCCCCTGGTCGACCTGCGCAAGGTCTGCGACGCCCACAACGCGCTGCTGATGGTCGACGAGGCCCACGCGCTCGGCGTCATCGGCGCCACCGGCAAGGGCATCGAGGAGCACTTCCACTACGAGGCGAAGGTCGACATCAAGCTCGGCACCCTCTCCAAGGCCATCCCCTCCATGGGCGGCTGGGTCGCCGGCTCCGCCGAACTCCTCCACCACCTGCGCTACGCGGCCCGCCCCTTCCTCTTCTCCGCCGCCCTCGGCGGAGCGCAGACCGGCGCCGCCCTGGAGTCCCTGCGGATCATGCAGCGGGAGCCGGAGCGCGTGCAGTTCATCCAGCGCGAGTCCGCGCGCTTCCGCGGGCTCCTCAATGAGGCCGGCATCTCCACCGTCGACAGCGAGACCGCGGTCGTCCCGGTCATCGCCGGCTCCGACGAGTCCGCCTACGACCTCGCGACCGTCCTGCGCAAGAACGGCGCGATCGGACTGCCCGTGGTCACCCCGGCCGTCCCCAACGACCTGGCCCGGCTGCGCATCGCCATCACCGCCGCGCACACCACGTCCGACATCGACTTCGCCGCCGACGCCCTCATCAAGTCGGCCCGCGAGTGCCGGATCATCTGACCGCCCTCGCGACGACCGCCCACACGCCTTAGGGAGCAGACATGCCTGGACCGTCCAGGGGCAGTTCGGCGCAGCCGCCCGTAGCCATCACCGGCATGGGCGTGGTCACCCCCGGCGGGTGCACCCCGGACGAGCTGTGGCACACGCTGCGGGCCGGCCGGTCCACCGCCGCCGAGCTCACCCACTTCGACCTCAGCCGCCACCGGGTACGGATCGGCTGCCGGGTCCGCGGCCTCGACGGCCTCACCGGACTCGTCCCGGCCAAGGAAGCCCGCCGGATGGACCCCTTCGCCCACTACGGCACGGCCGCGGCCCTCGCCGCCCACCGGGACGCGGGATCGCCCACCGCCGAGGCCGGGCGCACCGCCATCGTCGTCGGCAACGCCGTCGGCGGGCGCGCCACCAGCGACCTGGAGTCCGCCCACTTCACCGAGGGCGGCCCGGCCCGGGTCAACCCGCTGATGCCGTTGATGACGATGCCCAACGCGGCCGCCGCCCAGATCGCCATCCGGCTCGGCTGGACCGGTCCCGCCCTGACCGTCGCCAACACCTGCGCCAGCGGCGCCGATGCCATCGGTCACGCCCTGATGCTGCTCCAGACCGGCCGCGCCGACCTGGTCATCGCGGGCGGCACCGAGCACACGCTCACCCCGGTCACGCTGGCCGGCTTCGGCAACCTGAGCGCGGTCTCCTTCCGCAACGACGACCCCGAGCACGCCTCGCGCCCCTTCGACAAGGACCGCGACGGGTTCGTGATGGGCGAGGGAGCCGGGTTCGTCGTACTGGAACGGCTGGAGGACGCGAAGGCGCGCGGGGCGAAGACGTACGGGCTCGTCGCCGGGTACGCCGCCACCGCCGACGCCCACCACCTCGCGATGCCGCTCCCCGACGGCGCGGGAGCCGCGGCCGCCATGGCCGGAGCCATCGCCGACGCCGGCCTCGACCCCTCCGACATCGTGCACGTCAACGCGCACGGCACCTCCACCCCCTACAACGACCGGTCCGAGGCCGCCGCCCTCACCAAGGTGTTCGGCACCGCCCAGCCGCCCGTCACCGCGCCCAAGTCGGTCATCGGCCACCTCATCGGCGCCGCTGGGGCCGTCGAGCTCATCGCCACCGTGCAGGCCATGCGCCACTGCGAGGTGCCGCCCACCGCCAACCACGAACAGCTGGAGCCAGGAATGGACATCGACGTCGTCCACGGCGCACCCCGCGCCGTGCGCCCGGGACCCGCGATCACGAACTCCTTCGGATTCGGCGGCCACAACTCCTCCGTGGTGGTGACGCCGGTATGACGACCCTGACGCTCCCCTCCCCGGTCCGCACGCTCACCGTCACCGAGCCCGAGATCACCGACTACCGCGGCGCCGCCCGGCGCGGACTGCCGGCCGCCCGGCCCGGACAGGCCTCGCCCGTCCACACCTTCGTCCTCGCCCACACGGTGGCCGAGCAGACCGTCGCCGCGCTGACCGAGGCCGAGCCCGGCCCGGTCTCCGTGGTCCACCTCGGCCAGGACATCCGCACCGTGCGGCCGGTCCGCCCCGGCGAGGAGGTGACCGTACGCCTCGACGTGCTCGGCATCCGCAAGGAGCCCCGCGGCGCCCGCATCGCCCTGCGGGTCCGGCTGTTCGGCGAGGACGGCCCCGAGCCCTTCGCGGAACTGGTCATCTCCGCCCTGCTGGTCGGCGCGACCCTGCTGGAGCCCTTCGGGGACATCGCGGGCGGCCCCGCCGCCCCCGCCCCGCTGGGCGCCGGCGAACCGCAGAGCGCGGTGCACGAGCTGACCACCGACTGGATCAGCACGTACGCCCACGCCTCCGGCGACCTGAACCCCATCCACCTCGACGAGGACGCGGCCCGCGGGGCCGGCTTCGACACCGTCATCGCGCACGGCATGAGCGTCGTCGCCCTCGCGGTGGAGGAGGCCGTGGACCGCTTCGCGGCCGGCGACTCCGCCCGGGTGCGCGGCCTCGGCTGCCGCTTCTCGGCCCCCGTGCCCCCCGGCATCCCGCTGGAGATCACCCTCCAGCCCGACGCCGAGGCCCGCGTCGTCCGCTTCACCTGCAAGACGCCGAAGGGCGCCGCCGTGAAGTCCGGCTGGATCGAGTTCGCCGCCCCCGCGGAAGGAGGTCCCCGATGACCACGGCCGACGCGGCGGGCACCGGCCCCGCAGAAGTCGAACTGGGCCTGCTCGGCGGGTTCCTGACCCAGGTCCGCGACCGCCCCCACGCCACCGCGCTCCTCTTCAACGGGGAGGAGACCAGCTACCGCGAGCTGTACGAGCTCGCCGGGAAGGAACGCGACCGGCTCGCGCTCCTGGACCTCGCCCCCGGGGTGCCCGTCGGCGTCCTCGCCGACAAGTCCCCCGCCGCGGTGGCCCTCGTACTGGCCTGTCTGCTGGCGCGGCGCCCCCTGCTGCTCCCGTCGCCCGCCCTCGCCGACACCCTGCTCGCCGACCTCTTCGCCCAGGCCGGCTGCGCCAAGGTCCTCGCCCCCGGCGGGAAGAGCGCCCGGGTCGCCCCCAACCCGGAGGTCGAGGCCCGGCCGCTGCCGGCCGACGAGGCCTCCGAGGTGGCCTTCATGCTCACCACCTCCGGCTCCACCAGCCTGCCGAAGATCGTCCCGCTCTGCCTGGACGCCGTGGACCGCTTCACCCGCTGGGCCGGCAACGCCTTCGGGATCGGACCCGGCCGTACCGTCCTCAACTACGCCCCCCTCAACTTCGACCTGTGCCTCCTCGACGTGTGGACCACCCTGGCCCGCGGCGGACGCGTGGTCCTCGTCGACCCGGCGCTGGCCGCCCACGGCCGCCACCTGCGCGACCTGGTCCTGCGCCACGACGTCGACGTCGTCCAGGCCGTCCCGATGGCCTTCGGACTGCTGCAGGACGCGGCCGCCAAGACCGGCGACACCTTCCCCGGCGTCGAGCACGTCATGTTCACCGGCGACGCCATCCCCGACCGGGTCTTCGCGGCCCTGCCCCAGCTCTTCCCGCAGGCCCGCATCCACAACATCTACGGCTGCACCGAGACCAACGACAGCTTCGTCCACGAGGTCGACACGTCGGCCACCGCCTTCCCGCCCGTACCCATCGGCCGCCCGCTGCCCGGCGTGCACGCCCTGATCATCGACCCCGACACCCACGCACCCGTCGAAGGGCCCGGCAGCGGAGAGCTCTACGTCTCCACGCCCTTCCAGACCCGCGGCTACCTCGACCGCACCCGCCACGCCGACAAGTTCACCGGCCACCCGCTCGGCCTCGACGACCGCCGCTGGTTCCGCACCGGCGACCTCGTACGGCGCGACGCCGCCGGCACCCTGCACCTGACCGGACGCACCGACTTCCAGGTCAAGGTGCGCGGAGTCGCCGTCAACACCGCCGAGATCGAACGGGTCCTGCAGGAACACCCCGGAGTGCTCGAGGCGGGCGTGGCCGCCCTGCCCGACCCGATCGCCGGCAAGAGGCTCGTCGCAGGCGTGCAGCGGGCCCCCGGCTCCACCCTGACCGGCCTGCAACTGCGCACGCACTGCGCCCGGCACCTGCCCAGGGCCGCCGTTCCGCACCAGCTCGTTCTCACCGACGCGCCGCTGCCGAAGACGGCCACCGGAAAGGTCGACCGCAAGGCGCTCGACCGGCTCGACCGGCCCGCCCACACCACCGCACCCACGACGACACCCGTCGCCACACCTCTCGCCGAAGGAATCCCGTCATGAGCAACGTCGACACCATCAAGAACTTCGTCATCACCGAGTTCCTCCCGGGAACCGCCGCCGGTGAGCTCGCGGTCGACCACGACCTGCTCAACGACGGGGTCATCGACAGCCTGGGCGTCCTCAAGCTCATCGCCTGGGTCGAGGACCGCTTCGAGCTCGCCATCGGCGACGCCGACCTGGACCCCAACAACTTCCGCAGCGTCGAGGCGATCGACACCTTCATCGCCGAATCCCGCCGCACCGCGGCCGCGTAACGCACCGCCCCCCACCCCGACGGAGACGAGACGGAGACCGACCGTGCACGACGCACTCACCGGCCTGCTGGAGCAGCGAGCCCCGGTCGGCCGCGAGACCTGGCGGTCCTGGTGGGACCAGCTCGGCGACGGCGGCCTGGACAAGGCCGAGGTCGTCGCCCTGCTGGCCTCCCTGGCCAGCCGGCTCCCCGACCACCAGACCCTGCGCCACCTGCTGGACTCGCTCGCCGAGCGCCGGCCGGCGGCGGCGGTGACCACCCCCTGGGAGGGCACCGTGAACGTCGTCGGCACCGGCGGCGGGCCCAAGACCTTCAACATCTCCACCGCCTCGGCGTTCGTCGCCGCGGCAGCCGGGGTCAAGGTCGTCAAAACGGGCTCCCGCGCCTACACCAGCTCGCTCGGCTCCGTCGACCTGCTGGAACGGCTCGGTGTCCGTCTCACCTCCTCCTACGCCCAGACCGAGGACACCCTCGCCGCCTACGGGATCGCCTTCGCCGGGCCGTTCGTCTACCCGGCGCAACTGACCCGGCTGGCGCGGACCGTGGCGCCGTACAGCATGAAGCCCTTCGGCCGCTTCCTGAACGCGCTGGGCCCGTTCCTCGCCGACCTGCCGGTGGCCGCCCAGGTCACCGGGGTCTCGGCGGCCGCGCCCCTCGACACCCTGCGGCAGCTCGCCGCGACCACCACCACCCGCCGGATCTGGCTCACCTCGAACGACACCGGTGCGGACGAGCTGCTGCCCTTCGCGACCAACACCGTCCACGGGGCAGACGGATCGGCCCGGACCATCCGGCCGGGCGAACTCACCCCCGGCGACGGCTCCTTCGGGGACCTGCGGCCGGCCGCCGACCCGGCCGGAGCGGTCGACCACTTCCTGTCCGTGCTCTCCGGAGCGGCGGGCAGGGTGGCCACCCGTACGGTCTGCCTGGGCGCGGCCGCCCTGGTGGTGGCCTCCGGCACCCGCCGGGACTGGCTCTCGGCGGTCTCCGTCGCCGAGGAGGCGGTCCGCTCCGGCGCCGCCCACGACCTGGCGCAGCGCCTGGCGGCCGCCCCGGCCCCCACCGCCCCCCGCACCCTGGCGGTGGCCCGTGCCTAGGCCCGCGGCGCCGGCCCCGACGGCGGGGACGGGCTCCGCCCCGACCGCCACGCCGGCCCCGGCCCCCTTCTTCGCCCGCCGCACCCCCGGCGGTCCGCCCGGACTCGCCCTGTTCCTCAACGCGGGCGACCCGCCCCTGCCAGTCCTGCGCGACCTGGTCCTGATGCTCGACGAGGAGGGCGTGGACTGCCTCGAACTGGCCGTCCCCTTCCCCGACTCGGTCACCGACGGCCCGGTCATCCGGCGCTCCGCGCGCCGGGCACTGGACCGCGGCGGCGCCGGCCTGGACGACGTACTCGCGTTCATCGCGGACGTACGGCCGCAGCTGGCGCACCTGCGGATCGCCCTGCTCGCCGACTGGAGCCACTCCCTCAAGCACCGGGACCTGGCCGGCGCCACCCGCGAGATCGCCGCGGCCGGCGCGGACGGACTCCTCGTCCACGCGCTCCCCCCGCGGCTGCGCGAGACGCACCTGGAGTCGGCCGCGGAGGCCGGACTCCCGGTCGTCACCACCTGCTACACCAAGAGCCCGCCGCAGACCCAGGCCCAGGCCGCCGCACAGGCCTCCGCCTACCTCTATCTCGTCGCCCACTACGGACGCAGCGGGACCGCACCCGCCGCCGGCCATGCCGCGCTGGCGCAGACGGTCACCGGACTCCGGGCGCACACGACGTCCCCGATCGCCGTCGGCTTCGGGGTCAGCACACGGCAGGACGTGGAGGCCGTCGGAGCCGCCGGCGCCGACGCCGCGATCATCGGCTCCGCCGCGGTCGCCGCCGTCGAGCGGGCCCAGGAGGCCGGCACCGACGTGACCGGGGCCTTCCGCGGATTCGTCCGCTCGGTCCTGCCCGCAGCACCGCACCGAACCGCCTGACCGGCGGGAAAGAGAGCTCCACCCCTCATCCGAAACATCCGAGCACCACCCTCACACCGGGAGATTGCCATGATCGTTCGCGACATCGAGTCCGTGAAGACCGTCGAGTGGGGCAACGGCCTCAGCCGCCGCTTCCTCCTCGCCGAGGACGGCCTGGGCTACTCGCTCACCGACACCACCGTGCTGGCCGGCACCAAGTCCCGCCTGGAGTACGTCAACCACCTCGAGGCCTGCTACTGCATCGAGGGCTCCGGCGAGGTCATCGAACTCGACGGCACCTCGCACGAGATAGTCCCCGGCCGCATGTACGCACTCGACCAGCACGACGCCCACTACCTCGTCGCCAGCCCGCACGAGGACCTGCGCCTGGTCTGCGTCTTCTCTCCCGCCCTGCGCGGCGACGAGGTCCACAGCCTCGACGCGCACACCTCCTCCGCCTACTGAGGCGGCGCCCGCCGCACCACTCATCCGCACCATCACCGAATCAAAGCCAATCGAATCAAAAGGGGTCGTCGTGATCCGTTGGAACGCCGACCAGGCAGATCTGCGCGAAGGCCTGGAGAGGTGGGGAGACGCACTCAGCGCAGACCACATCGAACTCGACGAGCAGTCCGCCTTCTCGGAGGACAAGTGGAAGCTCGTCCAGAAGACCGGGATCCTGGGACTGCCCTTCGACGAGGACCACGGAGGCCTCGGGCAGTCGATCCTCACCACCATGTACGTGCTGGAAGGCCTCGGCGAGTACAACCGCGACTCGGGCCTCAGCTTCTCGGTCACCACGTCCATCTGCTCCACGGGAATCCCGCTCCAGCAGTTCGGCACCGTCGAGCAGAAGGAGCGCTGGCTGCCCCTGATCTGCTCGGGCGAGGCGATCGGCGCCCACGCCATCACCGAGGCCGAGGGCGGCTCGGACGCCATGGCGATGGCCACCAGGGCCGTGCGTGACGGGGACGACTTCGTCATCAACGGCAGCAAGGTCTTCGTCAGCAACGGACCGATCGCCGACGTGGTCGTGGTCTACGCCCGGACCCACCCCGACGGCGGCCCGCTGGGGACCACGGCGTTCCTGGTGGACCGCAGGACCCCCGGAATCACCGCCGGCAAGCCCATCAAGAAGATGGGCCTGCGGACCTCGCCGATCAGCGAGCTGTTCTTCGACGACGTACGGGTGCCCAGGAGCGCGGTGCTGGGCCGGGTCGGCGGCGGGTTCATGGTGATGGACCACGTGATGAAGCGGGAGATCCTCTTCTCCTTCATCGTCAACGTGGGCGAGATGCAGCACCGGCTGGAACGGTGTGTCGATTACGCGAAGACGCGTAAGTCGTTCGGAAAGGCGATCGGTTCGTACCAGACGATCGCCAACAAGATCGTCGACATGAAGATCCAGCTGGAGACCGCCCGCAAGTGGCTCTACGACACGGGCGAGAAGCTGCAGGCGGGCGAGAACGTCACCCAGGACCTCGCCATCGCCAAGCTCGTCACCAGCGAGGCCAACCTGGCCGCCAGCATCAGCGCCGTGCAGATCTTCGGCGGCCACGGCTACATGGCGGAGTTCGGCCTGGAGCAGGAAGTGCGCAACGCCGTCGGAGGCACGATCTACTCCGGCACGAACGAGATCCAGTACAACCGCATCGCCTCGACCCTGGGGCTGGGCAAGTGAGCACCACCCGCCCGCTGTCCCGGACGCTGCTGAAGGTCTGCGGGGCCACGGCCCCGCAGGACATCGAAGCGGCGGCGGCCGCCGGGGCGGACTGCGTCGGGCTCTGGCACGGCGTACCCGGCGGCCCCTCCGAGCTGGACCAGGACGGGCTCGCCGCCCTCGCGGCGGCGGCCCGTTCGGCCGGCCTCCTGCCGGTCCTGGTCACCTTCCTGGCCGACGCCGGTGAGCTCGCCGCGATCGTGCGGCGCACCGGCGCCGGCTGGGTCCAGCTCCACGCCTACCAGCCGCCGACGGTCGTACGGGCGCTGCGCGAGGCGCTCCCCGCGGAGGTCGGCATCGTCAAGGTGCTGCACGTCGAGGAGGGCGGCAGCTGTGTCGAACGCCCCCTGATCGGAGCCTACGACCGGGCCGGCACCGACCTCTTCCTCCTCGACACCGCCACCGGCGACGGCCGGATCGGCAGCACCGGCGCCGCCCTCGACCCGGACCGCGTCACGGCCCTGCTGCCCCGGCTGACCCGGCCGTTCCTGCTGGCGGGCGGCCTGACCCCGGCCAACCGCCCCGCGTACGAGGAGGTCGTACGCCACCCCCTGTTCCGCGGAGTCGACGTGGACACCGCCGCCCGCGACGGGGCGACCGGAGCCTTCGGCGTCCCGCAGATCGCCGCCCTGGCCCGCGCCTGGCGCACGGGCGCCCGTACGGCCCGCATCCCCGACCACCCCCAGCTGGAGCTGTCGCGATGACGAAGCAGAACCGGACCGGCTTCCCTTTTCTCGAGGCCCTCCAGGCCTCCCGGACGCCCGTGGTGATGGAGGTGAAGCGGCGCGACGCCCACGGCTACGACCTGGTCGGCGGCCGGACGCCGGCCGCGATCGTGGGGGCGTACGAGACGGCGGGCGCCCCCTGCATCTCGGTGGTGACGGGCCGCTGGTTCGGCGGCTCGCCGGCGCTGCTGCGGGACGTGGCGGCGCTGACCGACCTCCCGCTCCTGCAGAAGGACTTCATCACCAGGAAGGACCAGGTCCGCACGGCGAAGGAGCTCGGCGCGTCCGCGGTGCTGCTGACGGCGGCGCTGCTGCCGGCGTCGAGCATGCGGACGCTGGTGACGGAGTGCCTGCTGACCGGGCTCACCCCCTTCGTCGAGATAACGAACGAGGCCGAGCTCGCCTCGGTGCACCACCCCGAGGAATGCGTGATCGCGGTCAACAACAAGGACATCAAGACGCGGGAGCGCGGCGCCGGCGACCTGGGCCGCTCCCTGGACCTGCTGCCGGCGGTCCGCGAGGCCGGCGCCGCCTGCCCGGTCAGCGCGAGCGGCATCGACAGCCCGCAGACCGCCGCCGGCCTCCTGGACGCCGGCTTCGGGGGCCTGCTGGTGGGCACCTCGCTGCTGCGCACCGGCTCGCCCGCGGTGTGGGTGGACGCGATGGACGGTGCGCGGAAGGGGCTGGCGGTCCGATGACGAAACTCCTGGGCGGCGTACGCCCGTACACGCTGAACGCGGCGGGCATCCCGCTGTCGGCGCTCCTGGCCCTCCCGCACGGCGGTGCCCCCCGCTCCACGATCCTGGCGATCCACGGCCGCGGCATGCGGGCGGCGTACTGGGACTCCTTCGTCCCCCTGGCCACGAGCCTGGGCCACGCGGTCCTGGCGGTCGACCGCCCGGGGTACGGGGACTCGGCGAACCTGCTGCCCGAGGGCCAGACGCTGGCCGGCCAGGCGGAGACCCTCCACGCGGCCCTCAAGGAGCACGCCGCCGAGCACGAGATCGGCGCCGGGGTCTTCCTGCTCGGTCACTCCGACGGCGGCAAGGTCGCCCTGCACACGGCGGCCACCGACGGCGGTGTGCCGCTGCTGGGCCTGGACGCCTCGGGCGTCGGCTACCGGTACAACCCGCAGGCCCTGCACTTCCCGTCCACGCTGGGCGGCGGCGCCACCAAGCTCAACTGGGGTCCCCTGAACCTCTACCCGCGCGGCACCTTCCAGGCCAGCCGCACCCTGCTGGCCCCGACCCCGCCGCGCGAGTCGGCGGAAACTCTGCGCTGGCCCGGCCAGTACGAGGAACTGGCCCCGCGCGTCCGCGTCCCGGTCCGCCTCACCTTCGCGGAACACGAGGCCTGGTGGCACCTCGACGCCCCCACCCTGTCGGCGATGACCGCCCGCCTGACGGCCGCCCCGTCGGTCACGGTCGACCACCTCCCCGCCGCGGGCCACAACATCAGCCTGGGCCACACCGCCCCCGCCTACCACCTGCGGGTCCTGACCTTCCTGGAGGACTGCCTCGCGGCCGCGCGGGCGTAGACACCCCCCGGGGGCGGTTCACCCTGGGGGAAGGCCCGCGGACAGGGCCCGGGTGATCGCGGCCGTGTGCCGGTAGGCCTGCCGGGCGGCGGCCATGACGCGGTCCTGCGCGGCGGGTTCGGTGAGCGCCTCGTTCAGGCGGGCGGTGAAACGCGCCCAGCGTGCGCGGTCGCCGCTGCCGTAATAGGCCACGCCGTCCCCGGTGTGCAGCCCGTAGGCCTCGGTGACGTACGGGCGCAGGACCAGGCCGCCGAGCGTGGAGCCCTCCATGACGTACAGGAACCCGAGCAGCCCCCGGGGGTCCGACGCCGCCGTGCTGCGGATCTCCCGCGCGAACGCCGCCGCCTCCGCGGCCGCCCAGGGCACCGGGGCGCTGCCGGCGTCGGCGAAGTGCCTCAGGTCGCGTTCGACGAGGGGCAGTTTGCCCAGGTCCGGCGACCACACCTGGCCGACGCACGGGCCGGCGGCGCGCGACAGCTCGTCTTCGAGCGCCTCCAGCACCACGCGGTAGGCGGCGAGCTGCCCGACGTACCGGTCGAGCGGGAGGGTCCCGGCGGTCAGGGCGGTCGCGAACCGGGTGCTCTCCAGGTCGTCGTGCCAGGCGCGGGTGCCGGCCCGCAGGCGCTCGGCCACCGGGGCGCTCATGCGCCGCTCCGCTGCCGGACCGTCCGGTACAGCCGGTCGATGAGGTGCCCCTTGCGCTCGATGGTCACGTCGAAGTACGCGGCGCTGCGCTCGGAGCGGCACACGGCGTGCACGGCCTCCTTGGCCGCGCGCTTCAGTTCCACCGCCTCCGCGGCGAGCGCGAGCAGCGTCTCCTCCAGCTTCGGATGGCCGAGGACGAACGGCTTCAGCCACGGGCCGGCCGGCTCGCCCGGAGCGTGCGGTGCGGGGGGCGCCGAGTCGAGCAGTTCGAGGCAGACCCGGTTGCCGAGCCCGTCGAAGTCCTCGTGGGTATTGGCCCCGCCGAGCTCCGGCACGAAGTCGGTGAGGTCGTTGAACAGCTGGCTCGCCAGGCCGAGCCGGCGCATGGCGTCGTCCAGTGCGCGCCGCTCGTCCGGGGCGACGCCGAGGGCTGCCACCGCCGCGTCGAGCGGCATCCGGAAGAGCGTCCCGGTCTTGAGGGCGGCCGTCGCCTCCCAGAACTCCACGCGCGCCGCGTGGGGCGCGGCCATCAGCTCGGCGCGGGTGGCCGGCGAGCGCGTGGACATGTCGACGGCCTGGCCGGTCAGGCCCTCGCCGACGGCCCGCAGCAGGCTCGCCACGACGGCGGGATCGGCCGCGTGCCCCAGGGCGGCCGTGATCAGCCAGGAGCCGGCATTGAGGGCCAGCGGTATGCCGTGGGTGACGTGGAGCGCGGCCTCGCCGTAGCGGATGCCGCTGCCGTCCTGGATGTCGTCGAGCGCGACGGCCGCCTTCAGCAGGATCCGTACGGCGACGGCCGCACGGCGCACCGCCGCCAGATCCGCCGCGCAGGCTTCGTGGCCGGGCTCGTCGGGGAAGCCCCGGTAGTTGCGGTAGGCCCAGTACACCATCGAGGGGCGCAGCGGGGCCCGGCCGCTCCCCGGCGCCCCGGCGGCGGGCGGCAGGGCCTCCTGGCCCACCTTGGAGCCGACCGCGTCCGCGACCGGCTCGTACAGGGAACGCCGCAGCGCGGCCTCGTACACCGAGGCCGAAGCAGAAGCCGAGGCCGCCGGGCCCCGGTGCGCCCCCGCCGGTGCGACGGTCAGCGAGCCGAGGAAACCGGCCAGGTCTTCCTCCAGCAGTGCCGCGTCACCCCGCACCACCGCCTCGACGCCCGGCGCGTCCACCGTCTCCGTCACTGCGCCTCCGCACGTCGCGATCCAAGAAGCACGGGCCCCGACAGCTGCGGGCCCGGCAGGGGGAAGCGTGATCGTTACCGCCGGGTCCGACAAGCCTGCGTTCGGATGCCGGGCACAGAGGGGAGTGGTTTCGGACGTACGTCCGGCCCCGGCGGTGTGCGCCACCGGGGCCGGAACCGTACGAGGGCAGCGGTCAGGCGGTCACCACCCGGCTCACCAGCTGGTCCCGGATGCGGGCGGGAATGGCCGGAGCGAAGCGCTGCAGGTAGTGGTCCATGTGGGAGTCGTCGCTCACCAGGAAGGGGAGGTCGAAGACCAGCAGCTTGCGGACCGCCAGCAGGGGCAGCGGGGCGCGCAGCGGGCGGAAGTCCTCGTTGTAGAGGCCCGGTTCCTCGCACACCGGGTGGAACTGGCCGATCATCAGCCCCTCCGCCACGAACTCGTCCTTCGCCTTGCGCTGGAGTTCGTCGAGCTCCACCGAGTCCGTCGGGTCGAAGCCCGGCAGGACCAGGAGGATGGTCAGCAGTTCGCGGTCCTCCGGCGACAGCGGCTCCGAGAGGGCCGCGTGGCGGGTGCGCAGCGAGTCGACCGCCGAGGCCAGGTCCTCGCAGTCGGCGGACGGCAGGGCCAGGTGGAACAGCTCCTTGCGCAGCGAGGGCTGGGTGTACGGACACACCGGGCCGGTGCGGCCCAGTTCGGGGTGGCTGGAGACCAGGAAGTCCCGGCTCCACAGGAGCACTTGGAGCAGCGGGCCGAGGTGCTCCGCGGGTGCCTCGCCGCGGGCTATCTCGCCGGCGGTCCACGACTGGATCAGATCGTCGCCCCTCATCGGGGGTCCCTCCACATGGGTCGCAGTACGGGTCCTCCGCCGGGCAGGGCGATGTCCCCGCCCAGGCGCTCGAAGCCGGCGCGCCGGGTCGCGGCCTCGCCGCCCGGGGAGCTGGCCTCCGCGTACACGGCGACGCCCTCGGCGTCGGCGCGGGCCAGCAGCCGGCCGAGGAGTCCGGAGATCAGGCCCGCCTGCTGCCGGCCGGGGCGGACCGCCCCGAAGGAGACGTAGTAGTGCGGCGGGCCGTGCGGATGGCGTTCCTCCTGGAGGCCGGCGATGGTGCGCAGCGCCTCCGCGTGCTCGCCCAGGGCGGCGGCGAAGGCCGCGTCCAGGGCCGCCCCGTCCGGCTCGGCGCCGGGAGGCAGGAAGAGCAGCACCGCGTCGCCGTCCGGGGTGGTGAGCACCCCGTCGTGGGCGGCGGACAGTTCCACGAACACCCGGAAGAAGCCGGGCAGGAGCTCGGCTCGCAGCCGCTCGTCGGGGATCATCCAGCGGGTCAGCGCGTCCTCTTGGAAGGCGGTGGCGAGGAGCTCGGAGAGGTGGGCGACGGCCGATGGGGCGGGCCGGTTCACGGACGGGGAAGAGAAGGCGGACAAGGGAGACCTCCGGTCGGGTGACGGGGTTGGAGGGTGGATGGAGGAGGGTGGACGAGGCGGTCAGGGCGTGGCGCGGGCACGGGCCGCGAGCTCTGCCACCCGGGCGTGCAGGGTCGGCAGGTAGTGCTCGGACTCCGGCTTGATCAGGACGCTGCGGATCACCCGGGCCGCCTCCGCGTCCCGCACCACGCGCGGGTGGCGGTGGGCGAACGCGTCCGCGTCCGCGCGCAGCACGCTCAGGAACACGGGGTCCGCCTCCGCCGTCATGCCGTCGCGCAGCAACCGCTGTGACGCCGCGTCGATCGAGGACAGGGAGCCGTCGGCGGTCGCCGGGAAGTACGTCACGATGTCCAGGTCCGGGCGCTGGTACAGCTCCAGCTCGCCGGACGCGGTCAGCAGGTCCGCCCAGCGCAGCGCGGCCCGCCGGTTCGCGGCGAGGATCCGCCCGAAGCCGTCCGGGGTCAGCGGCAGCAGTTGCAGGGTCAGCCACAGGGCGGCCGCCGCCGCGCCCGCCCGCGAGCACTCCAGGCTGATCTCGCCCAGGTGCAGCTCCGCGTCGGTGAAGTAGGTGTACGGCGAGTCGTGCGCGAAGTGCCGCCCGGCGCGGGGGTCCGGGAAGAGCACCGCCCCGCAGCCGTACGGCTGCAGCCCCTGCTTGTGCGGGTCCACGACCACCGAGTCGCATCCGGCGATCGCCTGCCAGGGGGCGGGGTCGACCTCACCGGTGCCCGCCCGGCCGAGGATCGCGTAGAAGCCGCCGTACGCCGCGTCGACGTGCACCCGCGCCCCGTACCGGCGCGCCAGCGGCAGCACCTCGTGCACGGGGTCGACGGCCCCCAGGCCGGTGGTGCCGGTGGTGACGACGACGGTGCCGATCCGGCCGCCGCGCAGCGCGTCCTCCAGAGCGCCGAGGTCGATGCGGCCGTGCGCGTCGGCCGGGATGCGGTGGCCCTCCATGCCCAGGACGTGGCACATCCGCTCGTGGGTGTAGTGGCACTCGGAGCCGTAGGCGATCCCGCGGTCCGGGTGCAGCTGCCGGGCGACGTACAGGGCCTCCAGGTTGGCCATCGTGCCGCTGGTGGTGAGGTGCCCGACGTGCGCGTCCAGCCCGAACATGCCGGCCAGGGCGGCGACGGCCTCGCGCTCCATCTCGGTGGTCGCGGGCCCGCCCTCGGCGGCGTGGTTGTTGGGGTTGAAGAGCATGGCGGTGAGGTAGCCGGTGACGGCCGCCGGGTGTGGCGGCTTGACCATTTGTCCGGCGTAACGCGGGTGGAAGAACGGATAGTTGTGGTCCATCCGCTTGGCGAGGCGGTCGAAGGCCTCGGTGAACGCGTCCGGGTCGACCCGGTGCGCGTCGTGGGTCTCGTACGGGCCGAACTGCCCGCCCCACCGCTCGGCCACCCCGAGCGCGCGCGGCAGCCAGTCGCGTAAGTCGTGCAGGTCGTTCAGATCCATGGGTGCCTCCCCCGGCGGCCGCCCCGGTCGGCGGCACGCGTCACGCGTACGCGGTCGTACGTACGCACGAGGAGCCTTGCCCAGGCCCCGCAAGGCCCGCGCAACGCCGAACGCCCCCACACCATCTGGGCTCGAGCGATGCGCAAGCCGGGTCTGGTGCACTCGCGGCGCGCCGCCTGTGCGAGGAGTACCGCTCACCGGCTGCCCGCAGCGCGATCGGCCCTGCCCCGGGCGGCCCGCGCACCCCACCCCTTCCCAGGAGGACGAACCATGGTCACCAGACGCAGCGTGCTCGGCGGCGCCATCGCCGCGACCGGCGCCGGCCTGCTCACCGCCGGTGGGCTGACGCCGCTGCTCGGCGCCGGATCCGCGCAGGCCACCGCCGCCGCCGCGGGGGCCGTCACCGTTCCGCCGCCCTTCACCGTGCGGATGCCGACGCTGCCCGTGCTCTCGCCGATATCCCAGCTGGGCGGCCAGGACACGTACGCCGTCACCATCAGGGAGGTGGCCCGCGAGATCATCCCCGGGGTGCAGACCAAGGTCCTCACCTACGACGGCCACTTCCCGGGCCCGGTGCTGCGGGCGCGCAGCGGACGGAAGGTGGTGATCCGGCACCGCAACACCCTCACCATGCCGGTCTCGGTCCACCTGCACGGCGGCAGCGTCTCACCGGAGAACGACGGCGGTCCGATGGACACCTTCGGGCCGGGCACCTCGCGCACGTACACCTACCCGAACCAGCAGCCGGGCGCCGGACTCTGGTTCCACGACCACGCGCACCACATGGAGTCGGAGCACGTCTTCCGCGGCCTGTCCGCCACCTACCTGCTCTCCGACGACAACGAGCGGTCGCTGCCGCTGCCGGCCGGCCAGTACGAGGTCCCGATCGCGCTCCGCGACGCCCGCTTCGACGAGTCCGGACAGCTGGTCTACGCCATGGACGACGTCTTCGGCCGGACCACCATCCTGGCCAACGGCCGCCCCAGCCCGTACTTCGAGGTGGCCGCCCGCAAGTACCGCTTCCGGCTGCTGAACTCCTCCAACATGCGCTTCTTCCAGCTGCGCCTGTCGGACGGCGGCCAGATGATCCAGATCGGGACGGACGGCGGACTGCTGGAACGCCCCTTCACGACCGACACCGTCGGACTGTCGCCGGCCGAGCGGGCGGACGTGGTCATCGACTTCTCCCGGTACCCCGTCGGCACGAAGATCGTGCTGGAGAACACCCTGGGACCCGGAACGCCGGACCAGGTGGGCAAGGTGCTGCGCTTCGACGTCGTGCGGACCGCCTCCGACCCGAGCCGGGTGCCGGACGTGCTGCGCACGCTGCCGGCCATGCCGGCGGCCACCGTGCAGCGCAACATCGTCCTCAGCATGGACGAGGACGGCCGGCAGGAGCCGCGGGGGCTCATGGACGGCCAGGTCTGGGACGCGCAGCGCATCGACCAGACCATCGCGCACGGCACCTCGGAGATCTGGACGGTCACCAACGCGAACAAGATCGTTCCGCACAACTTCCACATGCACCTCGTGCAGTTCCGGGTGCTGGAGCGCAACGGCGCCCCGGTCGGGCCGGCCGAGGCCGGGCTGAAGGACACGGTCCGCCTCTTCCCGGGCGAGACGGTGAAGCTGCACGCCACCTTCGACACGTACAAGGGGACGTACGTCTACCACTGCCACCTCCTGGACCACTCGGCGATGGGCATGATGGCCAACTTCCGCATCCGGTAGGGCTGTCCGGCGCTCGATGCGCGCTCAAGGACGGGCCGAGGACCGGCCGGAAGAATCCTCGGCAACAGACCATGTCCGGCCGTGTCCCCCACGAGTCCCCACATGTGTCCGAAGCCGAAAGGGAAGAGGAGGGAAGCCGATGGCCGCCACCGTGGCCATGACCGTGGTCCTCACACCCGGCCCTCCGACCTCCCTCGACCTCCACGGCAGGCTCACCCCCGCCGCGCTCGACGCCGCCCTCGCGATGCTGCCGCCGTTCACGCCGACGCTGCACCGGCACACCGCCCACCACCACACGCTCACCCTGCCCCCGCCGCCGTTCCCCGCGGGACGGCTGTCCGACCTGCTGACCGGGGGCGCGGCGGCAGGCAGGGAACCGCACGCCGCCCTGGAGGCGGGCGGCGCCCAAGGCGCCCAAGGCGCCCAAGGCGCCCAAGGCGCCCAAGGCGCCCAAGGCGCCCAAGGCGCCCAAGGCGCCCAAGGCGCCCAAGGCGCCCAAGGCGCCCAAGGCGCCCAAGGCGCCCAAGGCGCCC
>NZ_JBIVKT010000025.1:0-6404 GCF_044750905.1 Streptomyces sp. NPDC088762 | reverse complement strand
CGCCCAAGGCGCCCAAGGCGCCCAAGGCGCCCAAGGCGCCCAAGGCGCCCAAGGCGCCCAAGGCGCCCAAGGCGCCCAAGGCGCCCAAGGCGCCCAGGACCCCGAAGACGACGCGGCCGCCCGGCCCGCCGGGCGCTCCCGCCACACCGAACGCACGGATCCGGAACCGGAAGGGCCGCTGCCCATCACACCCCTCCAACGCGACGTCCTCCTGAACGCGATGACCCACCCGGGCGCCGGGCTGCACGTCGAGCAGCTGCACTGGCGCTGGTACGGACCGCTGGACGCCCGGCGGTTCACCACCGCCTGGCAGACGCTGTACGACAGCGAGGCGGTGCTGCGCACCGCGCTGGCCAGGCCCGCCGCTCCCGGCGCCGGGCCGCTGCTCGCCGTACACCCGCACGCCGCGCCGCAACTGGAACGGCACGCGCGGGGCAGCGCCGACTGGCATGCGCTGCTGCTCAGCGAGCGGATGCGGGAGTTCGACCTGTACCGGCCGGGCACCGCCCTGCGGATCGCCCTGCTGGAGGAGCCGGGGCAGGTCTTCAGGGTGCTGCTGACCTACCATCAGGCGCTGCTCGACGGCTGGAGCGCGCGGGTGCTCCAGCGCACCCTGTACCGGGCGTACCTCGCCGACGGCCGGCCGCTCGGCAGCGAGCGCCGGCCCGACATCCGCGACCACACGCGCTGGCTGACCCGGCAGGACCCGGCACCGGCACGGGCGTTCTGGGCCCGCGCCGGAGCCCCGCCGGGCGCGGCCGGCCTCCCGGGGCGACCGGGGCGGGCCCCCGGAAGCGGCTCGCGGCTGCGCGGCCACGGGCGCACCCGGCAGCGGCTCACCCCGGACGAGGCGCTGCGCCTGCGGAACTGGGCGGCGGGCCGGGGCGCCTCGGAGAGCACGGCCCTGCACGCCGTCTGGGCCCTGCAGCTCCACCGCGCCGCCCCGGACGCGCCCGCGGTCGCCTTCGCGACGGCCGTCTCGGGCCGGGGCATCCCCCTCCCCGGCGCCGACCGCCTCCCGGGCCCGCTGCGCACCGCCCTCCCGCTGCACGTCCGCGTCGACCCGTCCGCCCCGCTGACCGCCCTGCTCACCACGCTGACGGACCAGGCCCTGGACCTGGCCTCCTACGAATGGCTCTCCCCGACCCAGGCGGCCCGGTGGTCCCCGCAGCCTGCGGGCGACCATGCCCCGGATCCGGGCGCCGGGCCCGGGTCCGGCGGCGGACCCCGGATCCCCGAATCGGTCATCGCCTTCGAGGCCAAGGCGCCCGCCGGGACCGCCGACGATCCCGTTCACGCCGAGCTCGCCGCCGAGGGGGTACGGGTCGGCGCCGCCGAGGCCATCGGGGCGCACACCGCTCTGCCGTTCGCCGTCACGGCGCACCACGACGCCGAAGGCGGACTCGTCCTCACCTCCGTGTACGACAGGGCGCGCGTCGCCGATTCCGATGCCGCCGAGACGCTCGCCCAGACCACCCTGCTGCTGCGGGAACTGCCCGACACCACCGGCGAGTCCGCCACCGTCGCCGAGGCCCTGGCGCTGCTCGACGGCAGCCCGGTGCCCCGCGTGGCCCGGCCGGCGGTCGGGTCCCGCACGCTGCGCATCCTGCGCGCGGCGGCCCGTACCGGCGCCGGCACGATCTGCCTGGTCCCGCCGCCCGACGCACCGCCCGGCTGCTACGACGCGCTCGCCGAGGCCTTCCCCGGCCCGCAGGCGCTGACCACCGTCCGGCCGCCCGCGGACGCGCGGACCGTACTGGCCGCGCTCCGGCCCGCCCTCGCCCGCGGCGAGCCGCTGCTGCTCGGCGGGTTCTCCGGCGCCGGCTCCCTCGCCTGCGAGGTCGCCGAACGCATCGCCTCGCACGGCTGGCACCCGCCCCTCGTCGCGATCGGCGGCACCCTCACCACCCCAGGGGGCGGCCCCGACCAGGTCCGCGCCCTCGCCCGGACCCTGGAGACGGCCGCGGCGGCGGCCACCACCGCCCGCCCCTGACCGTCCCCGCCCCTGCCCCACCCGACGCCCCGTCCCACACCACCAGGAGTGACATGTCCCGTCGTCTGTTCACCTCGGAGTCCGTGACCGAGGGACACCCCGACAAGATCGCCGACCAGATCAGCGACACGATCCTCGACGCGCTGCTCGCCCAGGACCCCGCCTCGCGCGTCGCCGTCGAGACCCTGATCACGACCGGTCTCGTGCACATAGCGGGCGAGGTGACGACGCAGGCCTACGCGCCGATCGCGCAACTCGTGCGCGAGAAGATCCTGGAGATCGGCTACGACTCCTCCGTCAAGGGCTTCGACGGCGCCTCCTGCGGCGTGTCCGTCTCCATCGGCGCCCAGTCCCCGGACATCGCGCAGGGTGTCGACACCGCCTACGAGAAGCGGGTCGAGGGTGCCGCCGCAGGTGAGGAAGGTGACGAGCTCGACAAGCAGGGCGCCGGCGACCAGGGCCTGATGTTCGGCTACGCCACCGACGAGACCCCCGAGCTCATGCCGCTCCCCATCCACCTGGCCCACCGGCTCTCCCGCCGGCTCTCCGAGGTCCGCAAGAACGGCACGCTCCCGTACCTGCGCCCCGACGGCAAGACCCAGGTCACCATCGAGTACGACGGAGACAAGGCCGTCCGCCTCGACACGGTCGTCGTCTCCTCGCAGCACGCCTCCGACATCGACCTGGAGGCACTGCTGGCCCCAGACATCAAGGAGCACGTGGTCGAGCACGTGCTCGCCCGACTGGCGGACGACGGCATCAAGCTGGAGACCGAGGGTTACCGCCTGCTGGTGAACCCGACCGGCCGCTTCGAGATCGGCGGCCCGATGGGCGACGCCGGCCTGACCGGCCGCAAGATCATCATCGACACCTACGGCGGCATGGCCCGCCACGGCGGCGGCGCCTTCTCCGGCAAGGACCCGTCGAAGGTCGACCGTTCCGCCGCCTACGCCATGCGCTGGGTCGCCAAGAACGTCGTCGCCGCCGGTCTGGCCTCGCGCTGCGAGGTCCAGGTCGCGTACGCCATCGGCAAGGCCGAGCCCGTCGGCCTGTTCGTCGAGACCTTCGGCACGGAGAAGACCGACATCGCGAAGATCGAGGACGCCATCGCCGAGGTCTTCGACCTCCGCCCGGCCGCCATCATCCGCGACCTCGACCTGCTGCGGCCCATCTACGCCCAGACCGCCGCCTACGGCCACTTCGGCCGCGAGCTGCCGGACTTCACCTGGGAGCGCACCGACCGCGCCGAACTGCTGAAGGCCGCCGCCGGCCTCGCCTAGGCAGCCGCCTTCCCGCGCTCCTCCCCACCACTCCGCCCTGCCGACAACAGACCAGCTCACAGGAGTCCACGTGCGTATCGCGGTGACCGGATCCATCGCCACAGATCACCTCATGGCCTTCCCGGGCCGGTTCGTAGACCAGCTGCTCCCCGACCAGCTGGCCAACATCTCGTTGTCCTTCCTCGTCGACACCCTCGAGGTGCGGCGGGGCGGAGTGGCCGCCAACATCGCCTACGGCCTCGGCGGCCTGCGCCTCGACCCGCTCCTCGCGGGAGCCGTGGGCCCCGACTTCGCCGAGTACGAGGTCTGGCTCAAGGAACACGGCGTCGACACCGGCGCGGTCCACGTCTCCGCCGAGCACCAGACCGCCCGCTTCATGTGCATGACCGACCAGGACTCCAACCAGATCGCCTCCTTCTACGCGGGCGCGATGGCCGAATCCGGCCGCATCGACCTGCACGCCCTGCACGCCCGCACCCCCCTCGACCTGATCCTCGTCTCGCCCAACGACCCCGGCGCAATGGTCCGCCATACCGAACAGGCCCGCGAGCTGGGCATCCCCTTCGCCGCCGACCCCTCGCAGCAGCTCGCCCGCCTCACCGGCGCCGAGGTGCGCAGCCTCGTCACCGGAGCCCGCTGGCTGTTCACCAACGAGTACGAGTCCGCGCTGCTGCGCGAGCGCGCCGAATGGAGCCACGCGGACGTCCTCGACCGCGTCGGCACCTGGGTCACCACGCTCGGCGCGCAGGGCGTCCGCATCGACTCCAAGGACGCGCCCACCGTCACCGTCCCCGCCATCCCCGACGTCCGCGCCGAGGACCCGACCGGCGTCGGCGACGCCTTCCGCTCCGGCTTCCTCGCCGCCGTCGGCTGGGGACTGCCGCTGGAGACCGCCGCCCAGCTCGGCTGCGCGATGTCCGCCCTGGTCCTGGCGGCCGTGGGCTCGCAGTCGTACGAGATCCAGCCCGAGCGGCTCCTCGCCACCATCCGCACGGTGTACGGGGAGCAGGCGGCCGGGCTGCTGGAACCGAAGCTGGGGCAGCTGATATGACGCCGAACACGCCGAACACGCCGACCACGACGAACACGCCGAACGCGCAAGAGCGGGCGAACAGCCTGAGAGAGGCGCTCGCCACCCGTGTGGTCGTCGCCGACGGGGCGATGGGAACGATGCTCCAGGCGCAGGACCCGACGATGGAGGACTTCCAGCAGCTGGAGGGCTGCAACGAGGTCCTCAACATCACCCGTCCGGACATCGTGCGTTCGGTCCACGAGGCGTATTTCTCGGTGGGTGTGGACTGTGTGGAGACCAACACGTTCGGTGCGAACCACGCGGCGCTGGCCGAGTACGACATCGCCGAGCGGAACTTCGAGCTCTCGGAGGCCGGTGCGAGGGTCGCGCGCGAGGTCGCGGACGAGTTCACCGCCTCCACCGGTCAGCAGCGCTGGGTCCTGGGCTCGATGGGACCGGGTACGAAGCTGCCGACGCTGGGCCACATCACGTACGCCACGATCCGGGACGCCTACCAGATCAACGCGGAGGGTCTCCTGACGGGCGGCGCCGACGCGCTGCTCGTCGAGACCACCCAGGACCTCCTGCAGACCAAGTCCTCCATCATCGGTGCGCGCCGGGCCATGGAGGCCCTCGGCGTCAGCGTCCCGCTGATCTGCTCGGTCACCGTGGAGACGACCGGCACGATGCTGCTGGGTTCGGAGATCGGTGCGGCGCTGACGGCGCTGGAGCCGCTGGGCATCGACATGATCGGCCTGAACTGCGCCACCGGGCCGGCGGAGATGAGCGAGCACCTGCGCTATCTGGCGCGCAACGCCCGCATCCCGCTCTCCTGCATGCCCAACGCCGGCCTGCCGGTGCTCACGAAGGACGGCGCGCACTACCCCCTCTCGGCCGCCGAGATGGCGGACGCGCAGGAGGGGTTCGTGCGCGAGTACGGGCTCTCCCTGGTGGGCGGCTGCTGCGGTACGACGCCCGAGCACCTGCGGCAGGTGGTGGAGCGGGTCCGCGGGACGGCGATCGCCGCCCGTGATCCGCGTCCGGAGCCGGGTGCTGCTTCGCTGTACCAGACGGTGCCGTTCCGGCAGGACACCTCGTACATGGCGATCGGCGAGCGCACTAACGCCAACGGCTCCAAGAAGTTCCGCGAGGCCATGCTGGAGGCCCGCTGGGACGACTGCGTGGAGATGGCCCGCGACCAGATCCGCGAGGGCGCGCACATGCTGGACCTGTGCGTGGACTACGTGGGCCGCGACGGTGTCGCGGACATGGAGGAGCTGGCGGGTCGTTTCGCGACGGCTTCGACGCTGCCGATCGTGCTGGACTCGACCGAGGTCGCGGTGATCCGGGCGGGTCTGGAGAAGCTGGGCGGCCGTGCGGTCATCAACTCGGTGAACTACGAGGACGGCGACGGCCCGGAGTCACGGTTCGCGCAGGTGACCCGGCTGGCGCAGGAGCACGGTGCCGCGCTGATCGCGCTGACGATCGACGAGGAGGGCCAGGCCCGCACCGCAGAGCACAAGGTCGCCATCGCGGAGCGTCTGATCGCCGATCTCACCGGCAACTGGGGGATCCGTGAGTCGGACATCCTCATCGACACGCTGACGTTCACGATCTGCACGGGTCAGGAGGAGTCCCGCAAGGACGGGATCGCCACGATCGAGGCGATCCGTGAGCTCAAGCGCCGGCACCCGGACGTGCAGACGACCCTCGGCCTGTCCAACATCTCCTTCGGCCTGAACCCGGCCGCCCGGGTCCTGCTGAACTCGGTCTTCCTGGACGAGTGCGTCAAGGCGGGCCTGGACTCGGCGATCGTGCACGCGTCGAAGATCCTGCCGATCGCCCGCTTCGACGAGGAGCAGGTGACGGTTGCCCTGGACCTGATCTATGACCGGCGCAGCGAGGGCTACGACCCGCTGCAGAAGCTGATGGCCCTCTTCGAGGGCGTCAACATGAAGTCGATGAAGGACGGACGGGCGGAGGAGCTCCTGGCCCTGCCGCTGGACGAGCGACTGCAGCGCCGCATCATCGACGGCGAGAAGAACGGCCTGGAGGCCGACCTCGACGAGGCCCTGCAGACCCGTCCGGCCCTCGACATCGTCAACGACACCCTCCTGGA
>NZ_JBIVKT010000024.1:0-100842 GCF_044750905.1 Streptomyces sp. NPDC088762 | reverse complement strand
AACGGCTACAACGTCGTCAACATCGGCATCAAGCAGCCGGTCTCGGCGATCCTGGAGGCCGCGCAGGAGCACAAGGCCGACGTCATCGGCATGTCCGGCCTGCTGGTGAAGTCCACGGTGATCATGAAGGAGAACCTGGAGGAGCTCAACCAGCGCAAGCTGGCGGCCGACTACCCGGTCATCCTCGGCGGCGCCGCCCTGACCCGCGCCTACGTCGAACAGGACCTCCACGAGATCTACGAAGGCGAAGTCCGCTACGCCCGCGACGCCTTCGAAGGCCTGCGCCTCATGGACGCCCTGATCGCCGTCAAGCGCGGCGTGCCGGGCGCCACCCTGCCCGAGCTCAAGCAGCGCCGCGTCGCCAGGAAGGACACGCCGCTGCTCCAGGCGGAGGAGCCCGAGGAGCCGGGCGGCCGCTCCGACGTGGCCGTCGACAACCCGGTCCCCACCCCGCCCTTCTGGGGCACCCGCGTGGTCAAGGGCATCCCGCTCAAGGACTACGCCTCCTGGCTCGACGAAGGCGCCCTCTTCAAGGGCCAGTGGGGCCTCAAGCAGGCCCGCGCCGGCGGAGCCACGTACGAGGAGCTCGTCGAGAGCGAGGGCCGTCCGCGCCTGCGCGGCCTCCTGGAGAAGCTGCACACGGAGAACCTGCTGGAGGCGGCCGTGGTCTACGGCTACTTCCCCTGCGTCTCCAAGGGCGACGACCTGATCATCCTCGACGACCAGGGCAACGAGCGGACCCGCTTCACCTTCCCCCGCCAGCGCCGCGGCCGCCGCCTGTGCCTCGCCGACTTCTTCCGCCCGGAGGAGTCCGGCGAGACCGACGTGGTCGGCCTCCAGGTCGTCACCGTCGGGTCGAAGATCGGCGAGGCCACGGCCAAGCTGTTCGAGTCCGACTCCTACCGCGAGTACCTGGAGCTGCACGGCCTGTCCGTCCAGCTCGCCGAGGCCCTCGCCGAGTACTGGCACGCCCGCGTCCGCGCCGAGCTGGGATTCGGCGGCGAGGACCCGGCCGCCGTCGAGGACATGTTCGACCTCAAGTACCGCGGCGCCCGCTTCTCCCTCGGCTACGGTGCCTGCCCCGATCTGGAGGACCGCGCCAAGATCGCCGACCTCCTCCAGCCGGAGCGCATCGGCGTCCACCTCTCGGAGGAGTTCCAGCTCCACCCCGAGCAGTCCACCGACGCCATCGTGATTCACCACCCCGAAGCGAAGTATTTCAACGCACGCTGACGCAGACCGACGTACACTTGTCGGTCCCATACAGGCCGGTCGCCTGTTCCCCGGGGGATGCCCCATGGGGAAGAGGTGACCGGCCTTCTCGTCCCTACAGCGAGGTGTGCACCATGACGAGTACCGTCCCCGTCCCCGTCACCCGTACGGCAGACGGGCACGCCCTGCAGGCGGTACTGCTCGACATGGACGGCACCCTGGTCGACACCGAGGGCTTCTGGTGGGAGATCGAATCCGAGATCTTCCAGGAGCTCGGCCACCGGCTCGAGGACGCCTGGCGCGACATCGTCGTCGGCGGCCCCATGAGCCGCAGCGCGGCCTTCCTGATCGAGTCCACCGGCGCCGCGATCACCCTCGCCGAGCTCAGCGTCCTGCTGAACGAGCGCTTCGAGGCACGCATCGCCGACCGGGTGCCGCTCATGCCCGGCGCCGAGCGGCTGCTGAGCGAGCTGGCCCGGCACAACGTGCCCACCGCCCTCGTCTCCGCCTCGCACCGCCGGGTCATCGACCGGATCCTGATCACCCTCGGTCGCGACCGCTTCACCATGACCGTCGCAGGCGACGAGGTCGCGCGCACCAAGCCGCACCCCGACCCCTACCTGCTCGCCGCCCAGGCCCTCGGCGCACACCCCTCGCGCTGCGCCGTCATCGAGGACACCGCCACCGGCGTCGCCGCCGCCGAGGCCGCCGGCTGCCGGGTCGTGGCCATCCCCTCGGTCGGCGTGATCCCGGCCGCGCCCGGCCGTACGGTCGTCCGCTCGCTGGAGGACGTGGACCTGGCGTTTCTGCGCTCCCTCATCACTCCGATGAACTGAACGCACACGCTCCGTACCGAACAGAATCCCGGCCCGAGCGGTCTGCCACGAAGGATCTTCCGCTGCTTGCCCCGGAGGCTGAAATTCCATCCTCCTCGGGGCAGTTGTCCCAGGTGACGTTTGTCACGTGCAACACCCCCGACGGACCTGTCCCGGCGCTCCGCCGGCTTCCCTTGTGTCCGGATTGATCAGCTCCTGACCGAATCTGTGGCCGGCCCCACATGGACAGCCAGTCCGCTCCCATCACCGTGCGAATACGCCCCAAGTCCGGCCAGTTCCAGCCATCCCGTCCCGGGCCACTAGTGTCGACGCGGGCACATCGCCGCACCTCTGCCGTCCCGGACGCACACCCCTGCGCCGGGACCGCGTGGACCGATCGTCACACCACCGGCCCGATCGTTCCGCCCTGAACGGGCGACCGTCGCGAAGTGCCCTCCACACCGCTTTGAACAAGTGCCGGTTACAGGGAGTACTTCCAGCATGAACCGCAAGACCATGGTGCTGACGGCCGCGGCCGGACTGCTCACCCCCGCACTGGCCGCATGCGGCAGCGCGAGCGGAGGCGGAGCAGGCTCCGGAGCGATCGTCGTCGGCACCACCGACCGGTTCGAGGCCGCCGATGTCGCCCCCGCCCCGTTCGACCCGGCCCACGCCTACGACGCCGGAGCCTGGAACGTCCTGCGCCAGACCGTCCAGACGCTGATGCACACCCCGCGCGGCGGCGGCCAGCCCGTCCCCGAAGCCGCCTCCGACTGCCGCTTCACCGACACCGGCAACGAAAGCTACCGCTGCACGCTGCGCCCCGGTCTCACGTTCGCCAGCGGTGACCCGCTCACCGCCAAGGACGTCAAGTTCTCCATCGACCGCGTCCTCGCCATCAAGGACGAGAACGGCCCGTCCTCGCTGCTCTCCACCGTCGACAACGTCGAGGTCAAGGCCGCCGACACCGTCGTCTTCCACCTGAAGGCCCCCGACGCGACCTTCCCGCTCAAGCTCTCCACCCCCGCCGCCGGCATCGTCAGCGAAAAGAACTACGACGCCGGCAAGCTCCGCGAGGGATTCGCCGTGGACGGCTCCGGCCCGTACACGATGAAGGCCGAGGTCAAGGACAACCAGCTCGTTCGCGCCGTCTTCAGCAAGAACCCGCACTACAAGGGCGACCTCAAGCTCCACAACGAGAAGGTCGAACTGCGCACCTTCGCCGACTCCGCGGCCATGGGCAAGGCACTGACCGACGGGTCCATCCACATGGTCTCCCGCACCCTCTCGCCCGCCCAGATCACCGAGCTCTCCGCCCGGCCCCCCAAGGGCGTCAAGCTCGTCCCCATGCCCGGCCTGGAAATCCGCTACCTCGGCTTCAACACCGAAGCGCCCGTCGTCAAGGACAAGGCCGTACGCCAGGCCCTCGCCGCCGCCGTCGACCGGGAGGCGCTCATCTCCAAGGTCTACGGCAAGTCCGCGCAGCCGCTCTACTCGCTGGTCCCCACCACCATGACCGGCCACGTCAACTCCTTCTTCACCAAGTACGGCGAGGCCAACACCGCCAAGGCCGCCACCCTGCTGAAGGACGCCGGCATCAAGACCCCGGTCAAGCTCACCCTGAACTACACGAGCGACCACTACGGCGACGGCACGGCCGCCGAGTTCGAAGCCCTCAAGAGCCAGCTGAACTCCACCCAGCTGTTCGACATCACCGTCCAGGGCAGCGAATGGGCCGACTTCCGTCCCGCACAGAAGAAGGGCGACCACGCCGCCTACGGGCTCGGCTGGTTCCCCGACTTCCCGGACGCCGACAACTTCCTCGCCCCGTTCCTGGAGCAGGACAACTTCCTGGGCACGCCCTACGCCAACAGCACGGTGCGCACCCGGCTCATCCCCGAATCCCGGCGCGCCGCCGACCGCAGCGTCGCCGTCCCCGCGATCACGGAGATGCAGGACATCGTCGCCGAGGACGTGCCCGTCCTGCCCCTGTGGCAGGGCAAGCAGTACGTCGCCGCACGCGACGGGATCACCGGAGTGGAGTGGTCGGTCAACGCCATCTCCGACCTCCAGCTGTGGGAGCTCGGCCGGGGTGTCAGCGGCTGAGACCGGCAACAACCGGCAGCGGATGTCGCAGGCCGGAGCAACGAAACAGTTCGACTGTGAAGGACGTTCGCGTGATACGACGTAACCAGTGGCTGGCGGCCCCGCTCGGCGCAGCCACCGCCGCCGCGCTGCTCAGCGGTTGCGGCTCGACCGATGGCTCCAACGCCGGCAACGGCAAGGGCGTGGTCATGGGGATCTCCGACAAGGTGAAGTCCACCGACCCCGCCTCCGGCTACGACCCCGGCTCCTGGCTGCTCTTCAACAACGTCTTCCAGTCGCTGCTGAGCTTCCCCAAGGGCGGCACCACGCCCGAACCCGACGCCGCGCAGTCCTGCGGCTTCGAGGGCAGCGACAGCAAGGTCTTCAAGTGCGTCCTGCGCACCGGCCTGAAGTTCAGCAACGGCCACGCCCTCACCGCGCAGGACGTCAAGTACTCCTTCGACCGCACCCTGAAGATCAACGACGACAACGGCCCCGCCGTCATGCTCTCGTCGATCGCCGGCATCGACGCCCCCGACGACAGGACCGTCGTCTTCCGCCTCAAGACGCCCGACGCGACCTTCCCCAGCAAGATCGCATCCGGCGCCGGCGCCATCGTCGACCACAGCGAGTACCCGGCGGACAAGCTCCGTACGGACAACAAGGCGGTCGGCTCCGGCGTCTACAAGCTCGACTCCTTCAGCGAGAAGAGCGCGAGCTTCTCCGTCAACGACTCCTACAGCGGCAAGGCCAAGGCCAAGAACAACGGCGTCACGCTGAAGTTCTTCAACGGTGACCAGGCCGCCCTCAAGACGGTCCTGGAGAACGGCGACGTCGACTTCGCCTTCCGCGGCCTGGCCGCCAAGGACATCGCCGGCCTCGCCGCCGCCAAGACCGGCGACAACAAGGTCGACGTCGTCCAGGGCACCGGCGCCGAGGTCGAACACCTCGTCTTCAACGTCAACGACCCCGTCGTCGGCAAGCTCCCCGTCCGCAAGGCCATCGCCTACCTCGTCGACCGCGAAGCGCTCGTCAAGGACGTGTACGCCGGCACCGCGTCCCCGCTCTACTCGATCGTCCCCGCCGGCATCGCCGGACACACCACCCCGTTCTTCGACCGCTACGGCGGCAGCCCGCAGCCCGAGAAGGCCAAGGCCGTCCTCAAGGCCGCCGGCATCAACGGCAAGATCAAGCTGACCCTGTACTCCACCCCGTCCCGCTACGGCCCCTCCACCGACCAGCAGTTCCAGGTCATCGCCAAGCAGCTCAACGACAGCGGCCTCTTCGAGGCCGACATGAAGTCCGTCGAGTTCGAGCAGTACGAGAAGGACATCCAGGAAGGCAAGTACGGCGTCTACGTGAAGGGCTGGGTGCCCGACTACCCGGACGCCGACAACTTCACCCAGCCGTTCTTCGGCCCGGACAACGTGCTCCACAACAACTACGACAACAAGGAGATCAGCGGGAGCATCATCCCGTCGACCTCCACGAAGTCGGACCGCACCGCGACCAACACCGACTACAGCCGGCTCCAGGAAATCGTCGCCGACGAGGTGCCGATCCTCCCGCTCTGGCAGGGCAAGCAGTACGCCGTCACCCGCCAGAACGTGACCGGCCTCCAGTGGTCCCTGGACGCCTCCACCGTCTTCCGCTTCTGGGAGATCAGCAAGGGCTGAACCCCTCCCGGCATCGCGAAGGGGCCGGGCAGCCGCATCACGCGGCCGCCCGGCCCCTTTCCGTTTTCCTCCGGTGAACCGCTACTGGGCACCCGGGCGGACCAGGCCGCTCTCGTACGCGTACACCGCCGCCTGCACGCGGTCGCGCAGACCCAGCTTCGTCAGCACGTGCCCCACATGCGTCTTCACCGTCGTCTCGCTCACGAACAGGTCCGCCGCGATCTCCGCGTTCGACAGGCCCCGCGCCACCAGCTTCAGCACCTCGACCTCCCGCTCCGTCAACGTCCCCAGCGCATCCGGAACCGTGTCCTCACCCGACGGCAGGTGCCCCGCGTACTTGTCCAGCAGCCGCCGCGTGATGCTCGGCGCGAGCATCGCCTCACCCGCCGCCACCACCCGGATCGCCTGCACCAGCTCATGGGCGGGCGCATCCTTCAGCAGGAACCCGCTCGCCCCCGCCCGCAACGCCTCCACCACGTACTCGTCCAGATCGAACGTCGTCAGCACGAGCACCTTCGCCGGCCCGTCCCGCCCCGGACCCGTGATCTGCCGAGTGGCCTCCACCCCGTCCATCCGCGGCATCCGGATGTCCATCAGCACCACGTCCGGCTGCAGCGCCCGCACCTGATCCAGCGCCTGAAGGCCGTCCCCGGCCTCACCGACCACCGCCAGGTCCTGTTCGGCCTCCAGGATCATCCGGAAACCCGTGCGCAGCAGGGGCTGGTCGTCGACCAGCAGGACGCGGATCGCCACGGGGTCTCCCTCGATTCGTCGGACGGCTTCGGCGGACCGGGCCCATTCTGCCCTGGCCGGCCGATCAGGAATCCGCCGGGCCCACCGCCTCCGACCGCGGCACGATCACCAGCGGATACGGCGGCGGAGTCCCCCCGAACTCCGGACACACCGCCTGATGATCACACCAGCCGCACAGCTTCGTCGGCCTCGGCCGCCACTCACCCGTCTCCGTCGCCTCCCGGATCGCCTCCCACAGCGCCAGCAGCTTGCGCTCCACCCGCTCCAGATCCGCCACCACCGGGTCGTACGTCAACACGTCCCCGCTGCCCAGATACACCAGCTGCAGCCGCCGCGGCACCACCTGCTTCAGCCGCCACACCACCAGCGCGTAGAACTTCATCTGGAACAGGGCACCCTCCGCATACTCCGGCCGCGGCGCCTTGCCCGTCTTGTAGTCGACGATCCGCACCTCGCCCGACGGCGCCACATCCACCCGGTCGATGATCCCGCGCAGCCGCAGCCCCGACTCCAGCTCCGTCTCCACGTAGAACTCCCGCTCCACCGGCTCCAGCCGCGTCGGGTCCTCCAGCGTGAACCACCGCTCCACCAGCGCCTCGGCCTCGGTCAGCCAGCGCCCGAGCTCCGCCCCCTCGTCCCCCGCCGGGAACAACTCCGTCAGCTCCGGCCTCGCCTCCAGCAGCCGGTCCCACTGCCCCGGGATCAACGCCTTCGCCCGCGGCGCCGTCCGCTCCTGCGCCGGATGGTCGAAGAGCCGCTCCAGCACCGCATGCACCAGCGTCCCGCGGGTAGCCGCCGCACTGGGCTTCTCCGGCAGCCTGTCGATCACCCGGAACCGGTACAGCAGCGGGCAGCGCATGAAATCGCTCGCCCGCGAAGGGGAGAGCGAAGAAGGCCCCGCAGCACTGGGCACTGCATCGGCCGGACCGTCACCGGAGCTCGTCGTCATGCACAAAACCCTACGACCCGCCACCGACAGCACGCGCATACCATCGACGACGAGCCCCCTCGCACTGCATGATCGAAGCATCACGACCCGCAACAGCACACCGCACGCACAACCACACGAACCACACGAACCACACCGGAACCCTCAGCACCGAACGAAGGACAGCCGTGGCAGACACCGACGAAACCGGCGAGCGCCCGGGCCGGCGCTCCGGACCGGGCGGCGGACTCCTCATGGGCCGCCCCTTCGGCGTACCCGTCTACGTCTCGCCCAGCTGGTTCCTCGTCGCCGCCCTCATCACCTGGGTCTTCGGCGACCAGCTCGACCGGATCCTGCCCGACCTCGGCCCCACCCGCTACCTCGTCTCCCTCTTCTTCGCCGTCGCCTTCTACGCCTCCGTCCTCGTCCACGAACTCGCCCACACCCTCGCCGCCCTCCGCTTCAAACTCCCCGTACGCCGCATCCAGCTCCAGTTCTTCGGCGGAGTCTCCGAGATCGAGAAGGAATCCGAGACCCCCGGCCGCGAATTCGTCCTCGCCTTCGTCGGCCCCCTCCTCTCCCTCCTCCTCGCCGCCGCCTTCTACCTCGGCATGAAGGCCGTCGACCCCGCCACCGTCCCCGGCGTCCTCCTCGCCGGCCTGATGATCTCCAACCTCCTCGTCGCCGCCTTCAACCTGCTCCCCGGCCTCCCCCTCGACGGCGGCCGCATGCTCCGCGCCGTCATCTGGGGCATCACCGGCAAACCCATGACCGGCACCGTCGCCGCCGCCTGGATCGGCCGCGCCCTCGCCATCGCCGTCCTCCTCGGCCTGCCCCTCCTCACCCACACCGGCGTCCTCGGCAACCGCACCGGCGACATCGGCGGCATGGACACCGTCATGGACGCCCTCCTCGCCGCCATCCTCGCCGCGATCATCTGGACCGGCGCCGGCAACAGCCTGCGCATGGCCCGCCTGCGCGAACACCTCCCCGAACTCCGCGCCCGCACCCTCACCCGGCGCGCCATCCCCGTCGAGAACGCCACCCCCCTCTCCGAAGCCCTCCGCCGCGCCAACGAAGCCGGCGCCCGCGCCCTCGTCATCGTCGACGGCCACGCCAACCCCACCGCCATCGTCCGCGAGAGCGCCATCGCCTCCGTCCCCGAACACCGCCGCCCCTGGATCGCCGTCAGCACCCTCGCCCAGGACCTCACCGACGGCATGAAGGTTTCAGCCGACCTCACCGGCGAAGCACTCCTCGACCACCTGCGCACCACCCCCGCCACCGAATACCTCGTCCTCGAACCCACCGGCGAGATCTACGGCGTCCTGTCCACCCTCGACGTCGAAAAGGCCTTCGTGAAGGCCATGGCACGGCCCCAGTCCTGAAGCCAATACACTGGTCACATGTCCGAACCGACCGGTGCCGCCCGCCGACGCGGGCCCTTCGAGGTCGGGGACCAGGTTCAGCTCACCGACCCCAAGGGCCGCCACTACACGTTCACGCTCGAAGCCGGGAAGAATTTCCACACCCACAAGGGTTCCTTCCCCCACGACGAGCTGATCGGTGCTCCCGAAGGCAGTGTTGTCCGCACCACGGGCAACGTCGCGTACCTCGCGCTGCGCCCCCTGCTCCCCGACTATGTCCTGTCCATGCCCCGCGGTGCCGCCGTGGTCTACCCCAAGGACGCGGGCCAGATCCTGGCCTTCGCCGACATCTTCCCCGGCGCCCGCGTCGTGGAAGCAGGAGTGGGCTCCGGCTCCCTGAGCAGCTTCCTGCTGCGCGCCATCGGCGACCAGGGCATGCTCCACAGCTACGAGCGCCGCGCGGACTTCGCCGAGATCGCCACCGCCAACGTCGAGCGCTACTTCGGCGGCCCCCACCCCGCGTGGAAGCTGACCGTGGGCGACCTGCAGGACAACCTGGACGAGACCGACGTCGACCGCGTCATCCTCGACATGCTCGCCCCCTGGGAGTGCCTCGAGGCGGTCAAGAAGGCCCTCGTCCCCGGCGGCATCCTCTGCTGCTACGTGGCCACCACCACCCAGCTGTCCAAGACCGTCGAGTCCATCCGCGAGATCGGCTGCTTCGCCGAACCGCAGCCCTGGGAATCGATGATCCGCAACTGGCACGTCGAAGGCCTCGCCGTCCGTCCCGACCACCGGATGATCGGACACACCGGCTTCCTCGTCACCGCCCGCCGCCTCGCCGACGGCGTCGAACCCCCCATGCGCCGCCGCCGCCCCGCCAAGGGCGCCTACGGCGAGGACTACGAAGGCCCCGGCAGCGACCGCTCCGCCTGAGCCCCCGGCACGCCAACACAAAGGCGCTGTGGCGCAGTTCCCCCCGCACGACGGGAACTGCGCCACAGCGCCTTTTCGTTGTCACCCCACACCGGACCACCGGCTCCGGACCCGGCCGTTCCACCTCCGTGTGAGGTGTGGCACGATGCTGGCTCCCCGTCACCCTTCGCACAGGAGACACCCCGCGTGCTGCACAGCCCCGCCGAGCTGACGCCGACACTGGAAACCCTGGCGCACAACCGCACCAGGACCGTGCACTGGCTCGCCACGGCCACCGCCATGGCCGCCGTCATCGCCGCCGCGGGACTCGTCCAGCCCGCCTCCGGCAGCCCCGCGGCCCCGGCGGACACCCCCGGCACCAACGGCCCCCGAGCCACCGCTCCCGACGCGGCCGCGGTCACCTACCCCCTCGACTGCAAGGGCGCCCCCCAGGCCGTCACCACCACCGCCCAGGGCGACCTCGACGGCGACGGCCGCCCCGAGACCGTCGCCGCCGTCCGCTGCGCGGCCGGCTCCGGCACCCCGCCCCACGCCCTCTACGTACTCGCCCAGGACCGGACCGAAGGCTCCCGCCCCCGCGTCGTCGCCACCCTGCTCGACGCCGCCCGGCGGCAGACCGCCACCGACCTCACCGTGCGCGACGGCATCGTCACCGCGCGCCTCCTCGGCTACTCCTCACCGGAAGTGCCCCGCTACGACCCCGACGTGAAACAGCTCGCCAAGTGGCGCTGGAGCGGCGGAAAATTCCGCCAGGAGCTGACGGACTCGACCGCCGCACGTGTTTGAACCGTCACTCGGCGTCCGGGCCGTACACCTCGACCCCGTCCGCAACGCGCCTCACGTGGATGCAGTCACCCGGACATTCCTTCGCCGAGTCGACCACGTCCTGCAGCAGCGGCAGCGGAACCGGAGTGGTCGCCCCCGCCGCCTGCAGCAGCTCGTCATCGGCACCCTTCACGTACGCCAGACCGTCGATGTCCAGCTCGAACACCTCCGGCGCGTACTGCGCGCAGATCCCGTCCCCGGTGCACAGGTCCTGGTCGATCCAGACCTCGAGCGACTCGCCGGACCCACCGGCACCCGCCGTCGGAGCCTCCTGCTGCACGGTCATATCTCCTGCCGTTCCCTGCTCTGAGTGATCCAACCCGGGCACCACTCGAAGCAAACTCGAAGCAAGTCGCGCGAGCCCTGGCGGGTGTTGAACACTTCGACCTTACAACCGGCCGCTTTCCGATGTTGATGGGTGGGTATTTCCTTGGCGTGAGGGAGTACGCAAGGGTGAAGATCGGACACACCTCTACCGTCTTTGTGATCTAGGGGTTTCAATCACCACCAGCCCAGGTAGGGTCAGGAAGCGTCCAGCTCCCCTTGGAGGAGGTGAGGACCGTGGCAGCCCACGACGACGACATCAACCGCGGCATCCGGCCCGGGCGAGGGTCCGAGGACCCCGCCGGCCAGGTTGCCTATCTCGAGCAGGAAATCGCCGTCCTGCGACGTAAGCTCGCCGACTCTCCGCGACACACGAGGATTCTCGAAGAGCGGATCGTCGAGCTCCAGACCAATCTGGCAGGCGTCTCCGCGCAGAACGAACGACTCGCGAATACCCTCCGTGAGGCCCGCGACCAGATCGTGGCCCTCAAGGAGGAAGTCGACCGGCTCGCACAGCCGCCGGCCGGCTTCGGTGTCTTCCTGCAGGCGAACGAGGACGGCACCGTCGACATCTTCACCGGAGGCCGAAAGCTCCGCGTGAACGTCAGCCCCAGCGTCGAACCGGAAGACCTCCGGCGCGGCCAGGAAGTCATGCTCAACGAGGCCCTCAACGTGGTCGAGGCCATGGAATTCGAGCGGGCCGGGGACATCGTCACCCTCAAGGAGATCCTCGAGGACGGCGAGCGCGCCCTGGTCGTCGGGCACACCGACGAGGAAAGGGTGGTGAGGCTCGCCGAGCCGCTCCTGGACATCACCATCCGCCCCGGCGACGCCCTCCTGCTCGAACCCCGCTCCGGCTACGTCTACGAGGTCGTCCCCAAGAGCGAGGTCGAAGACCTCGTCCTCGAAGAAGTCCCCGACATCGACTACGACAAGATCGGCGGCCTGGGCGACCAGATCGAGCTGATCCGCGACGCCGTCGAACTCCCGTACCTCTACCCCGACCTCTTCAAGGAACACGAACTGCGGCCCCCCAAGGGCATCCTGCTCTACGGCCCCCCCGGCTGCGGCAAGACGCTCATCGCCAAGGCCGTCGCCAACTCCCTTGCCAAGAAGGTCGCCGAAGTCACCGGACAGGCAGCAGGAAAGTCCTACTTCCTGAACATCAAGGGCCCCGAACTCCTCAACAAGTACGTCGGCGAGACCGAGCGGCACATCCGCCTCGTCTTCCAGCGTGCCCGCGAGAAGGCGAGCGAGGGCACCCCCGTCATCGTCTTCTTCGACGAGATGGAATCCCTCTTCCGCACCCGCGGATCCGGCGTCAGCTCGGACGTGGAGAACACCATCGTCCCCCAGCTGCTCGCCGAGATCGACGGCGTGGAAGGCCTGGAGAACGTCATCGTCATCGGCGCCTCCAACCGCGAGGACATGATCGACCCGGCCATCCTGCGCCCCGGCCGCCTCGACGTGAAGATCAAGATCGAGCGACCGGACGCCGAGGCGGCGAAGGACATCTTCGCCAAGTACCTCAAGGCCTCCCTGCCCCTCCACGCGGACGACCTGTCCGAACACCAGGGCTCCACGGCCGGCACCGTCCACAGCATGATCCAGACCGTCGTCGAGCAGATGTACGCCGAAACCGAGGAGAACCGCTTCCTCGAGGTCACGTACGCCAACGGCGACAAGGAAGTCCTCTACTTCAAGGACTTCAACTCGGGCGCGATGATCCAAAACATCGTCGACCGTGCGAAGAAGATGGCCATCAAGGCCTTCCTCGAGCACAACCAGAAGGGCCTGCGCGTCTCCCACCTCCTCCAGGCATGCGTGGACGAGTTCAAGGAGAACGAGGACCTGCCCAACACCACCAACCCCGACGACTGGGCCCGAATCTCCGGAAAGAAGGGCGAGCGGATCGTCTTCATCCGCACCCTCGTCACCGGAAAGCAAGGCGCGGACACCGGACGCTCCATCGACACGGTGGCAAACACCGGTCAGTACCTCTGACAAAGCGGAGCGGCTGCGGATGCCCTCCCCGGGCATCCGCAGCCGACTGCTTTACCCGCTGCTTTTACCCACCGCTTTTCAGCCGGGGACGAGGCAGATTCAATGACGGAAATGATCTCCCCACGAGCGCGGAGTGGTTCTAGGCTCTTCCGTACCGCCGGATGCGCAGTGCGGGGACGGGCACCGCACAGGCACAGGCACACGCACCGGAGCACCAGCGGTACTTGAGCGCCGCTCCCGAACAGGAGCGCCGCCGGGCAAGGAGGGCCGCATGACCGTACGGCGAGTAATGGGGATCGAAACGGAGTACGGGATCTCCGTTCCGGGGCACCCGAACGCCAATGCCATGCTCACCTCGTCCCAGATCGTCAACGCCTACGCGGCGGCGATGCACCGGGCGCGACGCGCCCGCTGGGACTTCGAGGAGGAGAACCCGCTGCGGGACGCCCGCGGCTTCGACCTCGCCCGCGAGGCCGCCGACAACAGCCAGCTCACCGACGAGGACATCGGCCTCGCCAACGTCATCCTCACCAACGGCGCACGCCTCTACGTCGACCACGCACACCCCGAATACAGCTCGCCGGAGATCACCAATCCCCTCGACGCCGTGCTCTGGGACAAGGCCGGCGAACGGATCATGGCCGAAGCCGCCGTCAGGGCCGCCCAGCTCCCCGGCGCCCAGCCCATCCACCTCTACAAGAACAACACCGACAACAAGGGCGCCTCCTACGGCACGCACGAGAACTACCTGATGAAGCGGGAAACCCCCTTCTCGGAGATCGTGCGCCACCTGACCCCCTTCTTCGTCTCCCGCCAGGTCGTCACCGGCGCCGGACGCGTCGGCATCGGCCAGGACGGCCGCGAGCACGGCTTCCAGATCAGCCAGCGCGCGGACTACTTCGAGGTCGAGGTCGGCCTGGAGACCACCCTGAAGCGGCCCATCATCAACACCCGCGACGAGCCGCACTCGGACGCCGAGAAGTACCGCCGCCTCCACGTGATCATCGGCGACGCCAACCTCTCCGAGATCTCCACCTACCTCAAGCTCGGCACGACCTCGCTGGTCCTCGGCATGATCGAAGACGGCTTCATCACCGTCGACCTCGCCATCGACCAGCCCGTACGCACCCTGCACCAGGTCTCCCACGACCCCGATCTGCACCACCTGATCACGCTGCGCAGCGGACGGACACTGACCGCAGTGCAGCTGCAGGTGGAGTACTTCGAGCTGGCCAGGAAGTACGTGGAGGAGCGTTTCGGAGCCGACGCGGACGAGCAGACCAAGGACGTGCTGGCCCGCTGGGAGGACGTGCTGGGCCGGCTCGAGAGCGACCCCATGAGCCTGTCGGGGGAGCTGGACTGGATCGCGAAGCGGGAGATCCTGGAGGGCTACCGGCGCCGGGACGGCCTGGGCTGGGACGCGGCGCGGCTGCACCTCGTGGACCTCCAGTACGCGGACGTACGGCCCGAGAAGGGCCTGTACAACCGCCTGGTGGCCCGCGGCAAGATGAAGCGGCTGGTGGAGGAGTCGGCCGTGGAGCGAGCCGCGGGCAAGCCGCCGGAGGACACCCGGGCGTACTTCCGGGGCCGCTGCCTCGAGCAGTACGCGGACGACGTCGCCGCGGCCTCCTGGGACTCGGTGATCTTCGACCTCCCGGGCCGGGACTCCCTCCAGCGGGTCCCGACCCTGGAACCCCTCCGGGGGACCCGGAACCACGTCAAGGAGCTCCTGGACCGGTGCCGCACGGCGGAAGACCTGGTGCGGGTGCTTTCGGGGCAGTGAGTGGGCCTGGAGGGGCCTGAAAGGCCTCCGGTCTGGGAATCATGAAATCAGCCGGACGTTGTGCCGGATCTTTTGAACGAGTGCGGGGACGAATGTCGGACCCTCCTTGTAGGGTCCGACGTAGGGTCTGATCTTGAGAGATCCCGAATCCCGGGGTCTCTCGACGTGAGCGTGCGAACCGAGCGGGGTGAGGTAGACATGGCGACCAAGGACACCGGCGGCGGACAGCAGAAGGCGCAGCGCTCGACCGAGGAGGTCGAGGAGGCGGCGGTCGAGGAATCGACCGACCTCAAGGAGCGCCAGGAAAAGCTCTCCGACGACGTCGACTCCGTACTTGACGAAATCGATGATGTGCTCGAGGAGAACGCCGAGGACTTCGTTCGAAGCTTCGTTCAAAAAGGCGGCCAGTAGCCTTTGAATCAAAGGTGAAAGGTGGGGTGGATGCCCGAAAGGGCAGGGCTGAAGCGCTGCGTGCGGTGCGGTGAAGAGCGGCCGCGCGCAGCCTTCGGCATCAAGCGGTCGAACCTGGATGGCTTGCAGAGGCACTGTCGGGACTGCGCTACGAGGTACCACCTCAAAGCGCCGACCGGGGAGGACAGGACGGTCCGTCCGCGTGTGGAAGTGCCGGAGGGACACAAGCTCTGCACCCGCTGCCGAGAGGTCAAGCCGTACTCCGAGTATCACCGCAAGGCAGCCGCCTCGGATGGTCTCCATGCGCGCTGCAAGGCGTGCCGAGCTGTCGAGGGCCAGGCAGGCCACCTCAAGCGCAAGTACGGAATCACCCCGGCCGAGCGTGACCAGATGATCGCAGACCAGGGTGGGCTCTGTTGCCTCTGCCTCCGGGCCCCGGCCGTGCATGTGGATCACTGCCACAAGACGGGTAAGGTCCGTGGCGTACTTTGCTTCAACTGCAACACGGGCCTTGGCCTATTGAAGGAAAAGCCCGACCGTATTCTTCGGGCGGCCGAATACCTGGAGGGACACGCGTGGAAGCCAACAATCGTGGCACAGGGCGTCTACCGGCAGCCTTCCTGACGCCGGGGTCGTCGTCCTTCATGGACTTCCTGGGTGCGCACTCGCCCGAGATGCTGCCCGGCAACCGCAAGCTGCCGGAGGGGGTCGTCGAGGCGCCGCACGGGACGACCATCGTCGCGGCCACCTTCCCCGGTGGGGTCGTGCTGGCCGGTGACCGGCGGGCGACCATGGGGAACATGATCGCGCAGCGGGACATCGAGAAGGTGTTCCCGGCCGACGAGTACTCCGCGGTGGGCATCGCCGGTACGGCCGGCCTGGCCGTGGAGATGGTGAAGCTGTTCCAGCTGGAGCTGGAGCACTTCGAGAAGGTGGAGGGGACGACTCTCTCCCTGGAGGGCAAGGCGAACCGGCTCTCGACCATGATCCGGAGCAATCTGGGGATGGCGATGCAGGGGCTGGCCGTCGTGCCGCTCTTCGCGGGGTACGACGAGGCCAAGGAGAAGGGCCGGATCTTCTCCTACGACGTGACGGGCGGCCGCTCCGAGGAGCACGGCTACGCCGCCACCGGTTCCGGTTCGATCTTCGCCCGGGGGTCGATGAAGAAGCTTTACCGTCCCGATCTGACGGAGGAGCAGGCCACCACGCTGGTCGTGCAGGCGCTGTACGACGCCGCCGACGACGACTCGGCGACCGGTGGGCCGGACCTGTACCGCCACATCTATCCGATCGTCACCGTCATCACCGACGAGGGCTTCCGGAGGCTGACGGACGAGGAGTCGCAGGAACTCGCCCGCACCGTCACCAACCGCCGGCTCGAGCAGCCCGACGGGCCGCGCGCGGCCCTGCTCTGACCAGTCCTCCTCGTCGCCCAGAAGAAAGGGACGGATAACCGGTGTCGACTCCGTTCTATGTGTCACCCCAGCAGGCCATGGCCGACCGGGCGGAATACGCCCGGAAGGGCATCGCCCGTGGTCGCAGCCTGGTCGTGCTGCAGTATGCCGACGGCATCGTGTTCGTCGGTGAGAACCCGTCTCGTGCGCTGCACAAGTTCAGTGAGATCTATGACCGGATCGGTTTCGCGGCCGCCGGCAAGTACAACGAGTACGAGAACCTGCGGATCGGTGGGGTGCGTTATGCCGATCTGCGGGGTTACACCTATGACCGTGACGATGTGACGGCTCGTGGGCTGGCGAATGTGTACGCGCAGACGCTGGGCACGATCTTTTCGAGTGCGGGTGAGAAGCCGTACGAGGTGGAGCTGGTCGTCGCGGAGGTCGGTGCGACGGCGGCCGGGGATCAGATCTACCGGCTTCCGCATGACGGTTCGATCGTGGATGAGCACGGTTCGGTCGCGGTCGGTGGCAATGCCGAGCAGATCAGTACGTATCTCGATCAGCGGCACCAGGACGGCATGAGTCTGCCGGACGCGTTGAAGCTGGCGGTGCAGGCGCTGTCGAGTCAGGCGAACGGTTCGGACAAGGCGATTCCGGCCGAGCGGCTGGAGGTGGCGGTGCTGGACCGGACGCGGGCGCAGCAGCGGAAGTTCAAGCGGATCCGTGGCCGGCAGTTGGCGCGGTTGCTGGAGGCGGAGGTTCCGGCGGCTGTGCAGGCGGATGCGGTGTCGAATGACGAGGCGCCGGAGGACGACGCCGAGTAGGACGTGTTGTGGGGGTGGCCCCGGTTCGGCCCTTCGGGGTCGGGCCGGGGTTCTTCGCGTTTCAGGGGGTGGGGGCGGGGCCGGAGGAGTCGCGGACGACGAGTTCGACGGGGATGTCGGGGGCGGTCCAGGGGGTGCCGTCGAGGACGGCGAGGAGGGCGGTCATGCCCTGTTCGCCGATGCGTTCGGCGGGGAGCCGGACGGTGGTGAGTTCGGGTTCGACGGCGGTGGCGAGGGCGAGGTCGTCGAAGCCGGTGACGGAGAGGTCGTCGGGGACGCGCAGGCCGAGGCGGCGGGCGGCTTTGCAGGCGCCGGCGGCGAGGATGTCGTCGTCGCAGATGACGGCGGTGGGGCGGTCGTCCGGGGTGGCGAGGGCGGTTTGCATGGCGGTTCGGGCGCCGTCGACGCTGAGGGGGGCTCGTACGGTGCGCAGCTCGGTGTCGGGGCCGAGGAGGGTGGCCAGGGCTTCGGCGCGTACGCGGAAGGTCCAGGTGTCGACGGCGGAGGCGAGGTGGAGGAAGCGTCGGTGGCCGTGGGTGAGGAGGTGTTCGGTGATGTGGCGCATGCCGTCGGCGATGGCGAGGTTGACGTGGGCGGCGGCGGTGTCGGCGGTGGGGTCGCTGTCGAGCATGACGAGGGGGAGGTCGTCGCCGCCGATGGCGTCGAGGGCTCCGGCGGCCATGGAGGAGGCGATGACTCCGTCGAGGGCGGCGCGGGCGGAGGCGAAGGGGTCGCGGGCGGGTCCGGTGCCGTCGGGGGAGGGGTAGAGGACGACGCCGAAGCCGTGTTCGGCGGCGATGCGGGCGGCGCCGGTGTAGACGCGGGCGAAGAATTCGTTGGTGAGGGCGGGGACGACGAGGAGGGCGGTGCGGGTGGAGCCGAGGCGGAGGTTGCGGGCGGCGAGGTTGGGGCGGTAGCCGAGGTGGGTGGCGGCTTCGCGGACGAGGTCGGCGGTGCGTTCGGAGACGCGGCCGCGCCATTTGTCGCCGAGGACGAGGGAGACGGTGGCCTGGGAGACCCCGGCGGCGGTGGCCACGTCCCGGCTGGTGGGTCTCGTCACAGGGGGCTCCTGGAGTGCGTGGTCGGCGGGGTGGGGCCGGTCGGTGGGGTGGACCGGTGAGCTGGGGCCATGGTACGTATGACCCGTCACGTTATACGTATGACCCCGGTGGGATCCGGGCGGAGAGGGGCGGACATGGCCGCGGGGTACGCGGAGCTGCTCAGGACCCGGCACGCCGCGAGGCTGCTGGTGGGCACGCTCATAGGCCGGCTGCCCAATGGGACGGCGGCGATCGCGATCGTGCTGTTCACGCGGGCGGAGGGCGGCAGCTACAGCCTCGCGGGGGCGCTGGCCGCCGCGTACGGGGTGGCCAACGCGGTGGGGCAGCCGCTGCTCGGCCGTGCGGTGGACCTGTACGGGCAGCCGCGGGTGCAGTTGCCGGCGGCGCTGGTCTCGGCGCTGGGGATGGTGTGGCTGGCCGTGGCGGGTACCGGGTCGGCGGTGGCCGCCTATGCCGCGGTGGTCGTGGCGGGGCTGTTCACGCCGCCGCTGGAGGGCGGGCTGCGGGCGCTGTGGCCGAGCGTGCTGGGCGGCAAGGAGGAGCGGGTGCATGCCGCGTACGCGATGGACGCGGTGGCCCAGGAGGTCATGTTCACGGTCGGCCCGCTGCTGGTGACGTTGTTCGTGGCGCTGTGGTCTCCGGCCGGCGCGCTGGTGGCGCTCAATGCCGTCGGGGTGCTGGGTGCGCTGTCGGTGGTGGTGTCGGAGCCGTCGCGCCGGTGGCGTTCGGAGCCGCGGGAGGCGCACTGGCTGGGCGCGTTGCGTTCGCGGGGTCTGCTGGCGCTGCTGGGGGCCTTCTTCTTCGTGGGGACGGCGCTGGGGTCGATCACGGTGGCGGGTGTGGCGTACGCGGACGATCACGGGGGTCAGGCGGTGTACGGCTGGCTGATGGCGGCGCTCGGCCTGGGTGCGCTGGTCGGCGGTGTGGCGTACGGGGCGCGGCAGTGGACGGGTGCGCCGGAGCGGCGGCTGCGGGTGCTGGTCGTGTTGCTGGCGGTGTGCTATCTGCCGTTGATGCTGGTGCCGGGGCCGGTGGCGATGACGGCGCTGTCGGCGCTGGCGGGTGTGTTCCTGGCGCCGGCGATCGCGTGTGCGTTCATCGTGGTGGACCGGCACGCTCCGGTGGGGACGGTGACGGAGGCGTTCTCGTGGCTGGTGACGTTCTTCGGGGTGGGGGCGGCGATGGGGACGGCGTTCGCGGGTCCGGCGGTGGAGCTGGGTGGTACGGCGGCGGGTTTCGGGGTTGCGAGTGCGGCGGGGGCGGCGGCGCTGCTGGTACTGACGGTGACTCAGCGGGTGCTGGCAACTCCGGGCCGGAGCCGGGCGGTGGCGGGCTCGGCGGACGGGGTGTCAGGTGGGGCGGCCGAGGGGTCGTCCGGGGTGGGGTCGGGGGTGTCCTCGGCGGGCTGAACGGGGGGCGGCCGGCCGGTGCTGTGGGGGGTTTCGCGGGTGCGGTTCGCCAAACTGATCGAAACGGCGTCTCGAACCCGGTTTCAGAAGAGGGCAGAAGGCGTAATGTTCAGTCATGGACCGCCGCATTTTCGGGCTGGAGAACGAGTACGGCGTCACGTGCACGTTCAGGGGACAGCGCCGACTGTCTCCTGACGAAGTGGCGCGCTACCTCTTCCGCCGTGTTGTGTCATGGGGCCGCAGCAGCAATGTCTTCCTGCGGAACGGCGCCCGTCTGTACCTGGACGTGGGTTCGCATCCGGAATATGCAACTCCCGAATGCGACAACGTGACCGAGTTGGTCACGCACGACAAAGCAGGCGAGCGCATTCTCGAAGGACTGCTCGTCGATGCCGAACGCCGCCTGCACGAGGAGGGAATCGCGGGCGACGTCTACCTCTTCAAGAACAACACCGACTCGGCGGGCAACTCGTACGGCTGCCACGAGAACTACCTGGTGGCCCGGCACGGGGAATTCTCCCGCCTGGCGGACATTCTCATTCCGTTCCTCGTCACGCGGCAGTTGATCTGCGGCGCGGGCAAGGTGCTGCAGACGCCCCGGGGTGCGGTCTACTGCGTGAGCCAGCGGGCCGAGCACATCTGGGAGGGTGTCAGCTCCGCCACGACCCGTTCGCGGCCGATCATCAACACGCGGGACGAGCCGCACGCGGATGCGGAGCGTTACCGCCGTCTGCACGTGATCGTCGGGGACTCGAACATGTCCGAGACGACCATGCTGCTCAAGGTCGGGGCCACCGATCTGGTGCTGCGCATGATCGAGGCGGGCACGGTGATGCGGGACCTGACCCTGGAGAACCCGATCCGGGCGATCCGCGAGGTCAGCCACGACATCACGGGTCAGCGCAAGGTGCGCCTGGCGAGCGGCCGGGAGGCTTCGGCGCTGGAGATCCAGCGGGAGTACTACGACAAGGCCGTGGACTTCGCGGAGCGCCGGGGGATCCGTACAGGTGTGGTGGACCAGGTGCTGGAGCTGTGGGGCCGGACGCTGGACGCGATCGAGGAGGAGGACCTGGACCGGATCGCGACGGAGATCGACTGGGTCATGAAGTACCAGCTGATCGAGCGGTACCGGGGCAAGCACAACATGACGATGTCGAATCCGCGGGTGGCTCAGATAGACCTCGCCTATCACGACATCCACCGCCGGCGTGGGCTGTACTACCTGCTGGAGCGCAAGGGGCAGGCGGCGCGGATCTGCAATGACCTCAAGATCTTCGAGGGCAAGTCGGTGCCGCCGCAGACGACGCGGGCGCGGCTGCGCGGCGACTTCATCCGGCGGGCGCAGGAGCAGCGGCGGGACTTCACGGTCGACTGGGTGCACCTGAAGCTCAATGACCAGGCGCAGCGGACGGTGCTGTGCAAGGACCCGTTCCGGTCGGTGGACGACCGGGTGGAGAAGCTCATCGCGGGCATGTAGCCCGCGCGGATGTGCACGGTGTGACATCGCACCGATCTTGGCCGGGGCCCCGTACGCATCTCGTACGGGGCCCCGCGCACGCCTTAGAGTGGCGACGACCGCCTTGTCGTCTGAGATCTGAGGAACACGTGCGCCGACTTGCCGGCCTGCTGGTCGTACCCCTTCTGCTGCTGACGACAGCAGCGTGTGGCGACGACAGCGGCTCCGACTCCGCCCAGATGAAGAACGGGGTGCCCGCCATCACCAAGGGCGCCAAGTTCGGGGAGACGCCCACCCTGTCGAAGGGGAAGGGCGAGCCGCCGAAGGAACTGAAGGTGGAGACCGTCAGTGAGGGCAAGGGCCCGGCGCTGAAGAAGGGCGACATCGCCCAGGTCAACTACCTCGGCCAGGTGTGGGACGGCAAGGAGCCGTTCGACCAGAGCTTCGGCAAGGGCAAGCCGTTCGACGTCACCATTGGTGCGGGTGCGGTCATCAAGGGCTGGGACCAGGGCCTGGAGGGCCAGAAGGTCGGCAGCCGTGTCGAGCTCGTGATCCCGCCGGCCCTCGGCTACGGGGAGCAGGGCTCGGGCGACAAGATCAAGCCCAACGCCACGCTGGTCTTCGTCGTGGACATCGTCAAGGGCACCTCCGTCCCGGCCTCGGCCACGGGCAAGGAGGTCGCGCAGGACAACAAGGACCTGCCCAAGGTCGGTACGAACACGGACGGCAAGGAAGTCTCCGTGACCGTCCCGAAGGACACCGCGGAGCCGGGCAAGCTGGTCTCGAACTACGTCCTGGAGGGCGACGGCGCGGCGGTGAAGGACACCGACAGCGTCGTGGTCAAGTTCAACGGCAAGACCTGGAAGGACGACAAGACCTTCGAGAGCACCTACACCACGGACACCACGGTGACGTGGCCGATGGAGCAGCTCTCGGTCAAGGGTCTGAAGGAGGGCCTGATCGGCAAGAAGGTCGGCAGCCGCATCCTGCTGGTCATCCCGCCGGACCAGGGCTTCGGGGACAAGGAGCAGGGGACGATCCCGGCCAAGTCGACGCTGGTCTTCAGCCTCGACATCCTCGCGGTGATGTAAGACTGTCCCGGTTGTCCCCCAGTTCGTACGTATGAGGAGCAGTTCCGTGAGCAACGAGCTCAGCAAGCCCGAGATCGACTTCCCCGAGGGCGAGGCCCCCAAGGACCTCGTGATCGAGGACATCTGGGTCGGCGACGGCGCCGAGGCCAAGAAGGGCGACCGGGTCTCCGTCCACTACGTGGGCGTGGCCTTCTCCACGGGTGAGGAGTTCGACGCCTCCTGGAACCGTGGCTCCGCGCTCCAGTTCCAGCTGGGTGTCGGCCAGGTCATCTCCGGCTGGGACCAGGGTGTCCAGGGCATGAAGGTCGGCGGCCGCCGCAAGCTCGTCATCCCCGCCCACCTCGCCTACGGCGAGCGTGGCGCGGGCGGTGCGATCGCCCCGGGCGAGACGCTGATCTTCGTCTGCGACCTGATGAAGGTCGGCTGATCGGGTCGTCCCCGATCGTCGAGGGGCCCCCGCCGTCCGGCGGGGGCCCCTCGTGCATGGGGTCGCGCAGGCCCTCGCTTTTGTCCGGGCGCGCCGGGGCGGTACGGTCAACGGTCACGAGGTGTGTGTCGAGAGCGGGGGAACGGCGTCGATGGCGATTGCCAAGGCCGAGCGGCTGATGAATCTGGCGCTGTGTCTGCTGGGGACCCGTCGGCCGCTCAGCAAGCGCGAGTTGCGCGGTTCCATCGAGGCCTACCTGGAAGCCGGCAACGACGAGTCCTTCAACCGCATGTTCGAGCGGGACAAGGACGATCTGCGTGAACTCGGTCTGGTGATCGAGACGGTGGAGAACCTGGAGGGTGAAACCGGCTACCTGGCCCGCCGGGACAGCAACCGGCTGCCGCCCGTCTCCCTGGACGCCGAGGAGGCCGCCGCCCTGGGCCTGGCGGCCAAGGTCTGGCAGCAGGCGCGCCTCGCGGGCGCGGCCAGCGGCGCCCTGCAGAAGCTGCGCGCCGGCGGGATGCCGGAGGCGGGGAACCCGTACGAGGGCCAGCACAGTGCCATCGAGCCGCGCATCCCGGTCCACGAGGCGGCCTTCGAGCCGCTGATGCTGGCGTGCCGGGACCGGCGGCCGGTGGTGTTCGACTACCGCAAGTCCACGGCCGCCCGGCCCGAGACCCGGCAGGTGGAGCCGTGGGCGCTGGAGTGCTGGCGCGGCCACTGGTACCTGGCCGGCTTCGACCGCGACCGGGGGGCGGAGCGGGTGTTCCGGCTCTCCCGGATCACCGGCAAGGTCCGCTCCCGCGCCGCGAAGTACACCGCCGAGGTGCCGGACGTGGTGACCGTGCGGGAGACCGTGGCGAGCTGGGCCGGGGAGAGCGCGGAGCGGTCCGCGCGGATCCGGCTGCGGGCCGGGGCGGGCTACCCGCTGCGGGCCAAGGCCACGGCCGTGCGGGAGGGCGGTGACGGCTGGGACGAGCTGGAGATCCCGTACGGGCACGGGCTGGACGCCTGGCTGGTGGAGTTCGGCCCGGACGTGGTGGTGCTGGAGCCCGCCGATCTGCGGGCCGACGTCGTGGACCGGCTGCGGGCCGTCGCCGCGGGCTGACAGGGCCGCACCGGGGCCCGTGAGGGCCTCCTGTCACCGCGGGCGAGATCCGCGACCGCACCAACCGAGAAGCACGCCCTGAGGGGGAGACGTACGAGCATGGCCGCCAACGCCATCGACCAGACGCGCCGGATGCTGTCCCTGGTGACGTACCTGCGCGAGCGCCCGGGCGCGCACGTCGCCGACGTCGCGCGGGCCTTCGGGATCACCGAGGACGAGCTGATCTCGGACCTCGACGTGCTCCCCATGTGCGGGACCAGCTTCCGGGGCGGGGACCTCCTCGACATCGACACCGACGGGGAGCGCATCTGGTGGCGCAATCCCGACGCCTCGGGGGAGTCCACCGCCGAGCCGCTGCGGCTGGCCGCCGACGAGGCGACCGCGCTGCTGGTCGCCGCCCGCGCGGTGGCCACCCTGCCGGGGCTGCGGGAGGGCGACCGGGACGCGCTGCTTCGGGCCACCGCCAAGCTGGAGGCCGCGGCCGGCGAGGCCGCCGGGGCCAGCGCCCGGCTGTCGGTGACCTTCGAGTCCGAGGGCGGGGTCTTCGCCGACGTCGACCGGGCCATCGCCGAGCGCCGTCGGCTGTGGCTGCGCTACTACTCGCCGGCGCGGGACGAGCTCACCGAGCGCAAGGTCGATCCGATCCGGCTCTTCGCGGTGGGGCACACCTACATGGAGGGGTGGTGCCACCTCTCCGAGGCGCGCCGTACCTTCCGTCTGGACCGGGTGGCCGAGATCCGGCTGCTCGACGAGCGGGCCGAGCCGCCCGCCATCGAGCCGCGCGACCTGTCCGAGGGCCTGGTCCAGCCGGCCGCCGAGGACCCGGAGGTCGTGGTCGAGGTGGGACCGGGCGGGCGCTGGGTCGCCGAGTACTACCCGCACGACAGCGCGGACGAGCTGGAGGACGGCGGGCTGCGGATCACCCTGCGCAGCCCGGACCCGGGCTCGCTGCGCCGGCTCGCGCTGCGGCTGGGCCGCGAGGGGCGGATCGTGGCCCCCGCAGAATTGGCGGAAAGTGCGCGGAGCGCCGCTCGAGAAGCACTCGCGGGGTATGGGGAAACGGTCTAGAGAGAGCGGGGAGCGATGTCTCGACCCTCTGGGGCAGGGGCGGGCGGGCAGGTCAGCTTCAAGGCCTCCTGTCCCGACTGCCGCGCCGGCTTCGAACTGGACGCGGGCGCTCTGAGACTGGTCATCGGCGGCAGCCGCAGGACCACCTTCTACTCCTTCACCTGCCCCGGATGCGGCGCGGCCGTCCGCAAACCCGCCGGTGAGCGGATCGTGGAACTGCTGACGGGCGGGGGCGTGAGCACCCTGCGCAGCGTGTGAGGGGCCCGGTGGCCTAGGCTCCTCCCATGCTGTGGCCGATGCTCGCAATTGCCCTGGGCTTCCTCGGGGTCGCCGTCCTCGCCGTGCTGGCCGTACGGGTCTACGTGGAGGTCCGCCGGCTTTCCGGCCAGGTCGCGCAGGCCGGCCGCCGGATCTCGGACGCCTCCGTGGACCTGGAGCGGGCGGCCGCCGACCTGGCCCGCGCGGGCCGGGGCCTGCGGCCGTAGCCGGGTTGCGCGCAAGGTGAGGTACCCCGGGGGATTGCCGGGCGTTTACCCCAGGGGGTTACGATCCTTGCCTGAGCGGTTACCGGATCTCCGTCCGAAGCCGTGCAGAGCCACCACAACCAGCCGCTTCGGTCAGAAGGAAGACACACATGATCGGCAATCTGAAGCCCCTTGAGATCGTTCTGATCATCGCTGTCATCGTGCTGCTCTTCGGTGCCAAGAAGCTTCCGGAGATGGCCCGTTCGCTCGGCAAGTCGGCCCGCATCCTCAAGAGCGAGGCCAAGGCCATGAAGAAGGACGGCGAGAGCGAGGACGCGGCCACCGCGAACACGGTCGCCGACCAGGCCCCGCAGCAGTCCGCCGCCCCGCGCACCATCCAGGCCGCGCCCGGTGACGTCACCAGCTCCCGGCCCGTCAGCGAGCCGAACCGCACCACCCAGGGCTGACACAAGCCGGACGCGCCAGTCATCTGCAACGAGACAAGGGACGTGGGTTGCTCAAGTCTGCCCGCAAGCAGGGGAAGCAAGGACGACAGGCCAAAGACGCCGAAGGGCGGATGCCTCTCGTCGAGCACCTGCGTGAGCTGAGAAACCGTCTGCTGAAGTCGGTCCTGGCGATCCTCGTGATCACCGTCGTGGCGGCCTTCTTCTACAAGGACCTCATCGACTTCATGCTGAAGCCGATGCTGGACTCCGTGGGCTGCACCGACGGAGTGGTCACGCAGCGCAACGGCAAGCCCTGTGCCGACATGACCGTCAACGGCCTCATCGCGCCTTTCTCGATCGCCCTGAAGGTCTCGCTCAGCGCGGGCGTGGTGCTCTCCGCCCCGGTGTGGCTCTACCAGCTGTGGGCCTTCACGGCCCCCGGCCTGCACAGCCACGAGAAGAAGTACGCGACGAGCTTCGTCGCGGTCGGTGCGCCGCTGTTCGCCGCAGGCGCGGTGCTCGCGTACAAGATCCTCCCGCAGACCGCGACGATCCTGCTCGAGTTCACGCCCGAAGACACCCGCAACCTGCTCCCCGTCGACGACTACCTCGACCTGGTGACGCGCATGGTCGTGGTCTTCGGCCTGGCCTTCGAGCTGCCGCTGCTGCTGATCCTGCTGAACTTCACCGGGGTGCTCACCGCGAAGCGGCTGGCGAGCTGGTGGCGCGCCATGGTCCTCGGCATCACGGTCTTCTCCGCGTTCGCCACGCCCACCGGTGACCCGCTGACCATGCTGTCGCTGGCCGCCCCGATCGTGGCCCTGTACTTCGTCGCGCTCGGCATCTGCCTGCTCAACGACCGCCGGCGCAGGCGCAACGACCCCGACGCGGGTCTGGACGACGACGAGGCCTCCGAGCTCGACCTCACCCCGGCGCCGATCGGCGAGATGGAGGCGGTCGCCGCTCCCGCCGCGCTGCCCGGGCAGGCCGACGGCGGGCGTGATCGGATCAACGGTTACGACGACGCGACCTGACAGGTACATTCCGGTGCGTGAGCTCTGAGATCACGCTGTTCGTCAATCCCACCGCGGGACGCGGCCGGGGCGCGCACGCCGCGCAGCCGGCCGCTTCCGCGTTCCGGGCCGCGGGCTTCTCGGTGCGGACCGTCGTCGGCACCGACGCACCCGACGCCCTGGCCCGGCTGCGCGCCGCCGTCCGCGAGGGCACCGGCGCCGTGATCGCGGTGGGCGGCGACGGCATGGTCTCGCTGGCCCTCCAGGCCGTGGCCGGGACGCTGGTGCCGCTCGGGGTGGTGGCCGTGGGCACCGGCAACGACTTCGCGCGGTCCCTGGATCTGCCCGTACGGGATCCCGAGCGGGCGGGGCGGCTGGCCGCCGGGGCCCTGAAGGAGGGGCGGATCCGGGAGATCGACCTGGGGCGTGCGGGCGCCACCTGGTACGGGACCGTGCTGTGCTCCGGCTTCGACTCGCGGGTCAACGACCGGGGCAACCGGATGCGGATCCCGGCTGGCCGCTTCAAGTACGACCTGGCCATGGTGGCGGAGCTGGCCGCCTTCCGGCCCTTCCCGTACCGGATCACCCTCGACGACGGCCCGGTGATCGAGACCGAGGCCACGCTGGTGGCGGTGGGCAACGGGTCCTCGTACGGCGGCGGCATGCGCATCTGCGCGGACGCCGTCCCGGACGACGGACTGTTCGACGTGGTGGTGGTCGGCGACTGCAGCCGGGCCACCCTGCTCAAGGTGTTCCCCCGGGTCTACAAGGGCACCCACCTCGGTCATCCGAAGGTCACCGTCCACCGGGCCGCGAAGGTCACGCTGGAGGCGGCCGGGATCACCGCCTACGCGGACGGCGAGCCGCTCGGACCGCTGCCGGTGACCGCCGAGTGCGTGCCCGGGGCGGTCCGGTTGCTCACTTAAATGATCGCGACTGTTGTCAGAGGCGACGGGTAGGCTCGACACCAAGATGACCGAAGAACTCTCACCCGCCGAGCGGTACGCCGCTGCCCGGATCCGCGCCGCCGAAGAGGCCTCTGCCCTGGCCCCCTTCCGTGAGCTGTACGAATTCGAACTGGACCCGTACCAGATCGAGGCCTGCAAGGCACTGGAGGCCGGCAAGGGCGCGCTGGTCGCCGCCCCGACCGGCTCGGGCAAGACCATCGTCGGCGAGTTCGCCGTGCACCTGGCGCTGCGCCAGGGCCGCAAGTGCTTCTACACGACGCCGATCAAGGCCCTGTCGAACCAGAAGTACGCCGACCTCGTCAAGCGCTACGGCGCCGACAAGGTGGGTCTGCTGACCGGCGACAACAGCGTCAACGGCGAGGCGCCGGTGGTCGTGATGACCACCGAGGTCCTGCGCAACATGCTGTATGCGGGCTCGCAGTCGCTGCGCGGCCTCGGCTACGTCGTGATGGACGAGGTGCACTACCTCTCCGACCGGTTCCGCGGAGCCGTCTGGGAGGAAGTGATCATCCACCTCCCCGAGTCGGTGACCCTGGTGTCGCTGTCGGCGACCGTGTCCAACGCCGAGGAGTTCGGTGACTGGCTGGACACCGTGCGCGGCGACACCGAGGTGATCGTCTCCGAGGAGCGGCCCGTCCCGCTGTGGCAGCACGTCATGGCCGGGCGCCGGATCTTCGACCTCTTCGAGGAGGAGTCCGACCACGGCGGCCGCGGTTCCGCGCGCCGCGAGGTCAATCCCGACCTGCTGCGCATGGCCCGCGAGGAGAACAGCCGCACCTACGTTCCCAAGGACCGCCGGCGCGGCAAGATGGTCCGCGAGGCCGACCGCGAGCGCGAGCGCAGATCCCGCGGCCGGATCTGGACCCCCTCGCGGCCCGAGGTCATCGCCCGCCTCGACAGCGACGGGCTGCTGCCCGCGATCAACTTCATCTTCAGCCGGGCCGGCTGCGAGGCCGCCGTTCAGCAGTGCCTCTATGCGGGCCTGCGGCTCAACGACGACTCCGCGCGGCTGCAGGTCCGCGAGATCGTCGAGGCGCGGACCGCCTCCATCCCCACCGAGGACCTCCACGTCCTGGGCTACTACGAGTGGCTCGAAGGCCTGGAGCGGGGCATCGCCGCGCACCACGCGGGCATGCTGCCCACCTTCAAGGAGGTCGTCGAGGAGCTGTTCGTACGCGGCCTGGTCAAGGCCGTCTTCGCCACCGAGACCCTCGCGCTGGGCATCAACATGCCCGCGCGCACGGTGATCCTGGAGAAGCTGGTCAAGTGGAACGGCGAGCAGCACGCCGACATCACCCCCGGCGAGTACACGCAGCTCACCGGCCGCGCCGGGCGGCGCGGCATCGACGTCGAGGGCCACGCGGTGGTGCTCTGGCAGCGGGGCATGGACCCGGTGGGCCTGGCCGGGCTCGCGGGCACCCGCACCTATCCGCTGCGCTCCAGCTTCAAGCCCTCGTACAACATGGCGGTCAACCTGGTCAGCCAGTTCGGGCGGCACCGCTCGCGCGAGCTGCTGGAGACCTCCTTCGCGCAGTTTCAGGCCGACCGCTCGGTCGTCGGGATCTCCCGGCAGGTGCAGCGCAACGAGGAGGGCCTGCAGGGCTACCGGGAGGGCATGACCTGCCACTTGGGGGACTTCGAGGAGTACGCGCAGCTGCGCCGCTCCCTCAAGGACCGCGAGACGGATCTGGCCAAGCAGGGCGCGGCCCAGCGGCGGGTGCAGGCGGCCAGTTCGCTGGAGAAGCTCAAGCCGGGCGACATCATCCACGTGCCGACGGGCAAGTTCGCCGGGCTCGCGCTGGTCCTGGACCCGGGCGTGCCGCCGGGGCGGGTGCACGGGCACCGCGGGCAGGAGTACGCGGAGGGCCCGCGTCCGCTGGTGCTCACCGCCGAGCGGCAGGTCAAGCGGCTCGCCTCGATCGATTTCCCGGTCCCGGTGGAGGCGCTCGACCGGATGCGGATTCCCAAGACCTTCAACGCCCGTTCTCCGCAGTCCCGTCGGGACCTGGCGTCCCAGCTGCGGTCCAAGGCCGGGCACATCACGCCGGAGCGGCGCTCCCGCGGCCGGGCCGCGGCGGCCGACGACCGTGAGATCGCCCGCCTGCGGGCGGCGCTGCGCGCGCACCCGTGCCACGGCTGCGACGAGCGCGAGGACCACGCCCGCTGGGCGGAGCGCTACCACCGACTCAAGCGGGACACGCAGCAGCTGGAGCGGCGGATCGAGGGCCGGACGAACACCATCGCCCGCACCTTCGACCGGATCCACGCGCTGCTGACCGAGCTGGACTACCTGCGCGAGGACGAGGTCACCGTGCACGGCAAGCGGCTCGCCCGGCTGTACGGGGAGCTGGACCTGCTGGCCTCGGAGTGCCTGCGCGCCCGGATCTGGGAGGGCCTGAGCCCGGCCGAACTGGCCGCCTGCGTCTCGGCGCTGGTCTTCGAGGCCCGGCAGTCCGACGACGCGGTCGCGCCGAAGGTGCCGGGCGGCGCGGCGAAGGCGGCGCTGGGCGAGATGGTGCACATCTGGGGCCGGCTCGACGCGCTGGAGGAGGAGCACGGCATCAACCAGGCGGAGGGTGTCGGCCAGCGCGAGCCGGACCTCGGTTTCGCGTGGGCGGCGTACCAGTGGGCCTCGGAGAAGAGCCTCGACGAGGTGCTGCGCGAGGCGGAGATGCCGGCCGGTGACTTCGTGCGCTGGTGCAAGCAGGTCATCGACGTGCTGGGGCAGATCGCGGCGGCGGCTCCCTCGGCCACCGGTGACAGCGGGAGCACGGTGGCCCGCAACGCCCGCAAGGCCGTTGACGCGCTGTTGCGGGGTGTAGTGGCCTACAGCTCGGTCGGCTAGGCGCTTTTGGGGCTTCCTCCAAAGGGGGTACTGGCCTGATCTCATCTCTTGCCATGATCGAATCGGCGTGCTGTGTGCGACGATTCGGGCCATGAGCGGTGGATCAGACGAAGGGCCGAGACGCGTCGGTCGGCCGCGCGCCGACCGACTGAGACCGGAGAGCGGCCGGCCGCCGCGGGAGGAACTCCTCTACGCGGCGGCCGAGTTGTTCACGGTGAAGGGATATGCGGCGACGACGACGCGCGCGGTCGCCGAACGGGCCGGGATGCGCCAGGCCACGATGTACCACTACTTCGCCGGCAAGGAGGAACTCCTCGCCGAACTGCTGGAGTCCACGGTCGCACCCTCGCTGGTGCTGGCCCGGCAGCTGCTGGCCGACACCGGACGACCCGCCGCGCGGCGGCTGTGGGAACTGTGCCGCTCCGACGTACTGCTGCTGTGCGGGGGCCCGTTCAACCTGGGGGCGCTCTACCTCCTGCCCGAGGTGGCCGGCTCGCGGTTCGCGCAGTTCCGCCGGATGCGCGGGGAACTCAAGAACGCCTACCGGTCCTTGCTCGGCGGGACGGCCGTGGGCGCCGAACTGTCCGGCGACAAGAGCGGGCTGGAGCTGCGCAACGACCTGGTCTTCGGGCTGATCGAGGGCGTCATGCTCATCCACCGCGCCGATCCCGGCCGTCCGGTGGCCGCCTTCGCGGAGGCGACCGCCGACGCGGCGCTGCGGGTGGCGGGCGTCGGCGCCTGCTGAGCTCCGGCGCCTGCTGAGCTCCGGTGCCTACTCGGCTCGGGTGCCGGCCTGCCATCCGGCGGGGTCGTCCCACGCCTGGAGGGTGCGCCCGCTCTCGAAGCGGTGCGCGGCCCCGGTGACCGGGTCGGTGAATTCCAGCACTCTGGCCAGGAGTTGCAGGGGCCGCCGGTAGTCGTCCGGTGCGGGGTCGGTGACCTGCGGGTACACCGGGTCGCCGAGGATGGGCAGGCCCAGGCCGTTCATGTGCACCCGCAGCTGGTGGGTGCGGCCGGTGTGCGGGGTCAGCCGGTAGCGGCCGAGCCCGCCCCGGGTGTCGATGAGTTCCACGAGGGTCTCGGCATTGGGCTCGCCGCCCGGGACCTCGGCTGCCGCGATGACCCCGCGGGTCTTCTCGATCCGGCTGCGGACCGTCCGCGGAAAGGTCCGCCGCGGATCGTGGGGCGCGAGCGCCTCGTACTCCTTGTGGACCCGGCGGCCCTGGAAGAGGAGCTGGTAGGCGCCGCGGTCCTCGGGCCGGATGCTGAACATCACCAGTCCGGCAGTCAGCCGGTCCAGGCGGTGCGCCGGGCTGAGTTCGGGCAGGTCCAGCTCCGCGCGGAGCCGGGCGAGCGCCGTCTGGGTGACGTGGCTGCCGCGCGGGGTGGTCGCCAGGAAATGCGGCTTGTCCACGACCAGCAGGTGCGGGTCGCGGTACACGACGCGCGGTGCGAAGGGCACCGGCGGCTCGTCGGGGAGATCGCGGTGGAACCACACGTAGCCGCCCGGCTCGTACGGGTCGTGCGCGCTCAGCACCCGCCCGCCCGGGCCGAGCACCCGGCCGGCGTGCAACAGCCGGTCGATGGCCTCGGCGCCGGCTCCGCCCGCGTAGTGCGCGGCCAGGTAGTCGCCGAGATCCGGCCAGGCCCCCTCCGGGTCGGGCGGCAGGCGCAGCCGGACCGGGTCGATACCGGCGCGCTGGGGGAGGGGCGAGGGGGGTGGCTGGGCTCTGCGTCTCATCGGGGACAGGCTATGCGGCGGGGGGTGCCTTGCGCCTCAAACGCCGGCGAGGCTGGATTTTGGCCCGGCTGAGTGGGTGTGTGCGGCTTGAGGATCGGGGCTCTGCCCCGTACCCCGCGCCTCAAGCGCCGGCGGGGCTGGATATGCCTGGGTGGGTGAGTGCCGGTCAGGGATGGGGGCTCTGCCCCGTACCCCGCGCCTCAAGCGCCGGCGGGGCGGCTTGGGGGGGCGGGGCTCTGCCCCGGACCTCGCGCCTCGAGCGGTGGGTGGAGGGAGTGGGGGCCGGGGCGGAGCTCCGGGGGTCAGGCGGCTGTGGCGCGGTCCTGTTCGGCTTCGACCTCGGCGTTCCAGTCGCGCTTGATCGCGCGCCAGCCCTCATCCGTCTCGCCCAGCCGCCAGTACCCCGAGATCGACAGCCGCTCGCGCGCGACGCCCCGCTCCAGGCGCAGGTGGCGGCGGAGGTCGCGGACGAAGCCCGCCTCGCCGTGGACGAAGGCGTGGACGTTCCTGGACGGGAACTCCAGGGCGGCGACCGCCTCGACCAGGGCCTCGCCGACCGGGCGGTCGCCGCGGTGCAGCCAGATGGGGGCGACTCCGTCCGGGGTGGCGACCTTCTGCTCGTCGCGCGGGCCCTCGACCTCCACGAAGGCGTGCACCCGGGCCCCCGCCGGCATCCGCTCCATCGCCGCCGCGATGGCCGGCAGCGCGCTCTCGTCGCCCACCAGCAGGTGCCAGTCGGCCGCCGGGTCGGGGGCGTAGGCGCCGCCCGGGCCGAGGAACCGTACGAGCTCGCCCGGCTGGACCCGCGCGGCCCAGGGGCCGGCCAGGCCCTCGTCGCCGTGGACGACGAAGTCGACGGTCAGCTCCAGGTGCGCCGGGTCCCAGCTCCGTACGGTGTACGCGCGCTGGCGCGGCCACTGGGCCCGGGGGTAGTCGGCGCGGATCCGCTCCAGGTCCCACGGCGAGGGGTAGGTGATGCCCTGCGGCGCAAAGAGGATCTTGATGTAGTGGTCGGTGAACTCGCCCGCGCCGAAGCCGGCCAGCCCGTCACCGCCCAGCACGATGCGCACCATGTGCGGCGTGAGCCGCTCGGTGCGGACCACGACGGCTGTGCCGACGGTGCGGGCGCGTCCATCTGTCACGGTGTCTCCCCTGACTCCCCTGAAACTTAGCCTTACCTAAGTTAGCACTTCAGGGGCGCAGCGCACTGCTCAGGCGGGAGACTGCTCCACCCAGACCCCACCGATGGGCTAGAGCGTCGACCAGTTCCGGCTGCGCCGGGGCCTTCGGAAGGGCCGGATCGAAGGCCGGAAGCGGGACGTCCGAAGCCACCTGGACGACCTTCGGGGCCACGGCCAGATACGGCCGGGACTCGTCCAGGCGCTTGCGCTGGGCCGGGGTCAGCTTCGACTTCGGGTCGTCGATCGCCGCGATGATCCCGGCCAGGCTGCCGTAGGCGTCGAGGAGCTTCGCCGCCGTCTTCTCGCCGATGCCGGGGACGCCCGGCAGGCCGTCGCTCGGGTCCCCGCGCAGCAGCGCCAGGTCCGCGTAACCGGGGCCGTCCACCCCGTACTTCTCGCGCAGCCAGGCCTCGTCCGTCACCTGGAGGGTGCCGACGCCCTTGAGCGGGTACAGGACCCGGCGCTGCCGGGCGTCGTCCACCAGCTGGTAGAGGTCGCGGTCGCCGGTGACGATGTCCACCGGGCCCGTCGCACGGGCGGTGAGCGTGCCGATCACGTCGTCCGCCTCGTATCCGGCGACGCCCACGCGGGCGATGCCGAAGGCGTCCAGCGCCGTCTCGATGATCGGCACCTGCGGGGCGAGGGTGTCGGGGATCTCCTCCTCGTCCGGGCCGGTCTCGGTCTCCACGGCGACCCGGTGGGCCTTGTAGGAGGGGATCAGCTCCACCCGCCAGTGCGGCCGCCAGTCGGCGTCCATGCAGGCCACCAGATCGTCCGGGCGGTGGTCCTGGACCAGCCGGCCGATGAAGTCGAGCAGCCCGCGCACGGCGTTGACGGGGGTGCCGTCGGGGGCCTTCACGGAGTCCGGCACACCGAAGTAGGCGCGGAAGTACAGGGATGCGGTGTCCAGGAGCATCAGGCGTCGTGTCGTCACGAGGACGATGATGCCGCAACGCACCCGGGTGCCCGGCGGCCGGAAGGCCTGGGAAGGCCTTCGCCGGGGACCACGCACAGTGAGCGGTTCGGTACGGGAACAGCCGTGCACGCGAAACCTGGGGCCGTTGCTGCGTAAGGTGCTTACAGCACACCGATGTGCGCCGGACAAGGGGAGGGCAGCCCCGAGATGAACGACAGGGACAAGGACACGGACAGGGACAAGGACAAGGACAAGGACAGCAAGGAACCGCTTCGCGTGGGCGTGGCCGTGCGCAAGCGGCGCCGCGCGCTCCACCTGACCCTCGCCGCCGTCTCGGCGCGCAGCGGCCTGTCGGTCCCCTTCCTCAGCCAGATAGAGAACGAGCGGGCCCGGCCCAGCATGCGGTCCCTCGAGCGGGTCGCGGACGCGCTGGAGACCACGGCCGTCGAACTGCTGGCCGCGTCCGACACCGCGCGCACGGTGGACCTCGTACGGGCCGGCGACGAATCCGGGCTCACCCCGGTCGCGGGCGTACGGCCCCTGGTCCGGGGGCACCACCAGCTGCACGCGCTGGAGTTCACCGGGGACCAGGACGCCGGGCGCGAGTACCAGCACCGCAACGACGAGCTGATGTACGTGGTCGCGGGCGCCTGCCAGGTGGAGGCGGAGGGGCGGGCGTACCGGCTGGAGAGCGGGGACGCGCTGTTCCTGTCGGGCGGCGTACGCCACCGCTGGCGGGCCGTCACCGAGGACACCCGGATCCTGGTCGTCGCGGTGGGCGAGCACATCCACGCCACGTCCGAGCCGCCGTCGCCCGGGCACTGAGCGGTATGCGGCGGATCGTCTCGCTGGTGCCGTCGCTGACCGAGGCGGTCGCCGTGAGCGCGCCCGGCCTGCTGGCCGGGGTCACCGACTGGTGCTCGCACCCGGCGGACCTCGGGGGCGCGGTGCGGATCGGAGGGACGAAGAACCCCGATGTGGAGCGGATCGTACGGCTGCGGCCCGACCTGGTGATCGCCAACGAGGAGGAGAACCGGGCCCCGGACCTCGCGGCGCTGCGGGCGGCCGGGATCGAGGTGCTGCTCACCGAGGTCCGCGACCTGCCGCAGGCGCTGCGCGAGCTGGACCGGGTGCTGGTGGGGGCGCTGGGGCTGAAGCGGCCGGGGTGGCTGGCGGACGCGGAGGCCGCGTGGGCCCGGCTGGAGCCGGCCGGTGGGCTGCGGGCGTTCGTGCCGGTGTGGCGGCGACCGTGGATGGTCCTGGGCCGGGACACGTTCGCCGGGGACCTGCTGGCGCGGCTGGGGGTGCGCAACGTGTACGCGGGTCACGCCGAGCGCTATCCGAGGATCCCGGTGGAGGAGCTGGCCGCCGCCGGCTGTGATCTGGTGGTGCTGCCGGACGAGCCGTACCGCTTCACGGCCGGGGACGGCCCGGAGGCCTTCCCCGGCCTGCCCGCCGCACTGGTCAGCGGACGGCACCTGACCTGGTACGGGCCCTCGCTCGCGGAGGCGCCGGAGGTGCTGGCGCGGGCGCTGCGCGAGGCGCGTGCGTTCTGAGGCTCAGCGGGGGAGCAGCCCGCCGGTGAACAGGCCGCGCAGGGTGTGGGCGGCGGCGAGCAGCCAGGCGGTCACCAGGGCGAGGAAGAGAACGGTGGCGAGCCAGGCGAAGGCGGTCAGGCCGGTGTGGCGGGCCAGGCCGGCGGCGCCGGTGACGCAGGTGCCGACGGGGAACGTCAGCGCCCACCAGGTCATCGCGAAGCCCATGCCGTTACGGGCGGCCCGGACCAGCATCGCCACGGCGAGGGCCAGCCACAGCAGGGCGAAGCCCATCACGGGGACCCCGTAGACGACGGCGAAGGCGCCGAGCGCTCCGGCGTAGGGGGCGCCGATCGACTGGGGGGCCATGTCGGCGAGCTGGTTCACGGCGGTGGTGGACTGCCCGAGGGGACCGAGGACGAGGAAGAGGGTGGGGGTGAGGGCCAGGGGAAGCGGGCCTCCGACGACGAGCCGGCCGAAGACCAGGGGGAGCATCAGCAGGGTGGCGAGCAGGCTGATGCCGAACATGGCGTAGCAGGCGAGCAGCAGGGTCTCGCGGGGCTGGCCGGCGGGCAGGTGGGGGATCAGCAGGGGGCCGAGGGCGGCGGAGACCATGGGCGCGACGAGGGGGAGCAGCCAGACGGGGGTCGCCTGGCGGGGTTCGACCGTGTGCCGGACCACCATCAGGTAGGGCACGGCGACTGCCAGGACCAGGCCGATCACGGTGCCGGCGGTGAAGAGCACGGTGTCGGCGGCGACGGCCGCGGTGGTCCCGATGAGGTCCTTGCCCACGAGGAGGGTGCCGCCGCCGACGGCCAGCAGGGCCATCGACAGGCAGCCGTAGAAGGGGGCGACGGAGGGGTCGAGGAGGTGGGCGCGGGCCTGGTCGCGGTGGTGGAGCCAGTGGCCGGCGCGGGCGGTGAGGAGGATCGCGAGGACGATCGCGGACAGCGCCCAGACGATCTGGCAGGCCACGCGCTGGCCGGGGAGCTGGTGGGGCAGGGCGGCGCCGGCGGTGGCGACGATCGCGGTGCCCATGACGGAGGCGTACCAGTTGGGGCCGAGGTGGCGCAGGGCCGGGAAGGCCTTGTGGGCCTGGGGGGTCCGTCGGCTGGTGGGACGGGGTCGTACGAGGGTGGTGGCCATGGGGCCAGCGTCCCGTGGCGGCGGGACGGACGGCAGAGGGCACTCGGCTATAAGGTCATAAACTGATGTTATGGGTAATGAGGAGTGGGTTCCGCTGGCACACCGGGTGCCCGACCTGGGCGCGCTGGAACTGCTGCTCGCGGTCGCGCGCGTGGGCAGCCTGAGCGGAGCGGCCAGGCGGCTGGGGATCACCCAGCCCGCGGCGAGCAGCCGGATCCGGGCGATGGAGACGCGGCTGGGGGTGGCCCTGGTGGACCGCTCACCGCGGGGCTCGACGCTGACGGCGGAAGGAGCGCTGGTCACGGACTGGGCGCGACGGGTGGTGGAGGCGGCCGAGGCCTTCGACGCGGGTGCACAGGCGCTGCGCGGCCGGCGGGACTCGAGGCTGCGGGTGGCCGCCAGCATGACCATCGCGGAGTACCTGCTGCCGGGGTGGCTGATCGCCCTGCGGGGCCAGCGGCCGGACACGGCGGTGTCCCTGCACGCCGGGAACTCGTCGGCGGTCGCGGAACGGGTCCTCGCGCACGAGGCGGACCTGGGCTTCGTGGAGGGGCTGACCGTGCCGGACGGGCTGGACTCGGCGGTCATCGCCCAGGACCGCCTCGTGGTGGCGGTGGCGCCGGGCCACCCGTGGGCGCGGCGCTCGCGGGGGGTACGGGCGGAGGAGCTGGCGTCGGCGCCGCTGACCCTGCGGGAGCGGGGGTCCGGGACGCGGCAGGTGCTGGACGCCGCGCTGGCCGGGTGCGGGGGGCTGGCGGCGCCGCTGCTGGAGCTGGCGTCGACCACCGCGGTGAAGGCGGCGGCGCTGGGCGGGGCGGGACCGTGCGTCCTGTCGGAGCTGGCGGTGGGGGACGAGCTGGCGGGGCGGCGGCTGGTGGAGGTGCCGGTGGCCGGCGCGGCGCTGGGGCGGGCCCTTCGGGCCGTCTGGCCCACGGGCTCCCGGCCGGCGGGACCGGCGCGCGACCTGCTGTCCCTGACGCGCGGCCAGGCCTGACCCGTTCCCCGGGAGTTGGGGCAGCGCCCGGCGGCCGCCCCGGCGCTCAGCGCCTCCCTCGCGCCGGCGGGGCCGGTGGTGGCCCGGCCAAGTGGGCCGGGCGGCTCGGAGCATGGCCCGGCGGGGCCGGGTTGCGGCCCGGCTGGGCCGTTCGGGCGATGCGGGATCGATTCGGCACACGTCGGCCGGTGACCTGGTTCCGGGCCGCCGGAAAGGTGGCTCCCGCACGTTGTCGCTCGTCGTGAAGGGAACCACCGCCATGCATCTTCGCCGCGCCGCCGCCGTCTTCGGTGCGCTGACGCTCGTCCTGACCGTCCCGACGTCCGCCTCGGCCGCGACGGGCGAGTTCCGCTACACCTACAGCGGCCTGGACGGAAGGCCGCAGGTCGCGGTGTTGGCGGACCCGCCCAGCGAGGAGTGCATCACGCTCCCCGAGGTGGCCGACCCGGGCGCGAGCTCCCCGGCGCACTCGCCGCGCAACCGGACCGACGAGACGGCCACGGTGTTCACCGAGCCGGGCTGCGAGGGCGACTACTTCACGCTCAGGCCGCGTACGGGCTACGGCTCGGCGCGGCTGGCGCTGCGGTCGGTCGTCTTCAGCCGCTGACGGACCCTCGGGACCCCGGCGGGGACGGTGGACGCCGCACCGTCCTCGCCGGGCGCCGGCCCCGGGCTCAGGACACCGGGACCATCGCGTGGACGGCGGCCGCCTCGACCAGGGAGGCCATGACGCGGGTGTCCTTGTCGCGTTCCGGGTGCCACTGGACGCCCATGACCCAGCCGGCGGCCGGGTCGGGGAGTTCGATGGCCTCCACCGTGCCGTCGAGGGCGTGGGCCGAGGCGATCAGGCCGCGTCCCAGGCGGTCGACGGCCTGGTGGTGGTAGGTCGGGACGTCCGCCTCCTCCGGGACCAGGGCCGCGTACCGGGTGCCCGGCACCGGGCGGACCGGGTGCCAGGAGGTGGCGCCCGGGGTGTCGAAGTGGCCGTCGATGTGCTGGATCAGCGTGCCGCCCAGGGCCACGTTCAGTGCCTGCATGCCGCGGCAGATGCCGAGGACCGGCATGGAGGAGTCCAGGGCCGCCGCGATCAGGGCCAGCTCCCACTCGTCGCGGACCGTCGCCGGGGCGCCCGTACGGGAGTCGCGCGCGGCGCCGTAGCGGACCGGGTCCACGTCCGGGCCGCCCGCGACGACCAGGCCGTCCACCCGGCTCAGCACCTCCGCCGCCGCCCCGGGTTCGTCCGGGGGCAGCAGGACGGCCGCGCCGCCCGCCGCCTGGACGAGTTCGTAGTACCCGGTGGGCACGAGGGACGTGGGCAGGTCCCATACCCCGTAGCGGGTGGATTCCTCCACGTAGGTGCTGATGCCGATGAGCGGCCTGGGCACGTTCTTACCTCCGATGGACGGTCAGGAGCGGTCAGGGAGACGGGTCCAGCGTTTCAGTCCCGGGTCAGTTCCGCCTCGGCTTCCGCCAGAGCCGCGAACTCCTCCTCGGGGGCCGAGGCCACGAGGTGGTGCCGACTGTAGAACGCGAAGTAGGCGAGGGCGACGGCGTACACGGCCAGTGCGATGAATGCCGCGTCCTTGTCCACCAGGAAGGTGGCGACCAGGGCCGACAGGGCGAGGACGAAGGCCACCGCGGAGGTCACGATCCCGCCGGGCGTGCGGTACGGGCGCTCCAGGTTCGGCTCGCGGCGGCGCAGCACGATGTGGGAGAGGGCCATCAGGGCGTACGAGATGGTCGCGCCGAAGACCGCGATGTTGAGCATCCGCGCGCCGTTGCCGGTGGCCGCGGCCAGCGCGAAGCCGATCGCGCCGGGGATGACCAGGCCCAGGTAGGGGGCCTTGCGCTTCGAGGTGAGCGAGAGGAAGCGCGGCAGGTACCCGGCCCGGGAGAGGGCGAAGAGCTGGCGCGAGCCCGCGTAGATGAGGGAGAAGAAGGAGGCCACCAGGCCGGCGAGGCCCGCGTAGTTCACGAAGCGGCTCATCGCGGTCGGACCCCCCTCCCCCTCCAGGGCCACGACCAGCGGGTTGCCGGCCGTCTTGATCGCGTCGGCGCCCTGCGCGCCCGTCGCCGCGAAGAAGGTGACCAGCGCCAGCAGGGCCAGGACGCCCATGGAGATGGCGAGCGCCTTCGGCATGGAGCGGACCGGGTCCTTCGCCTCCTCCGCGGCCAGCGGTACGCCTTCCACGCCGAGGAAGAACCACATGCCGAAGGGGAAGGCGGCCCAGATGCCCAGAACGCCCAGCGGCAGCCAGGAGTTCGAGCCGAAGGCGGTCGTGTCGACCGGGATGTCGTCGAGGCTGCCCGCGTCGAAGCCGGTCAGGGCGCCCACCGCGAAGACGAGCAGCGCGGCCACGGCGATGGCGGTCACGACGAGGCTGAAGCGCAGCGCCTCGCCGACGCCCCAGAGGTGGACGGCGATGAAGACGACGAAGCAGCCGAGGTAGACGGGCCAGCCGGAGGTGAGGCCGAAGAGGCCGAGGGATTCGACGTAGTCGCCGATGAAGATGACGATCGCCGCCGGGGCGAGGATGTACTCGATCAGGATGGCGGTGCCGGTGAGGAAGCCGCCCCAGGGGCCGAGCGCGCGGCGGGCGAAGCCGTAGCCGCCGCCCGCCGTGGGCAGGATCGTGGACAGCTCCGCCAGCGAGAAGACCAGGCAGGCGTACATGGCGCCCATCAGGACGGTGGCGATGGCGAGGCCGCCGAAGCCGCCCTTGTCGAGGCCGACGTTCCAGCCCGAGAAGTCGCCGGAGACGACGTAGGCGACGCCGAGTCCGGTGAGCAGCAGCCAGCCGGCGCTGCCGCGGCGCAGGGTACGGCGGTTCAGGTAGTCGTCCGCGTGGTCGCCGCCGCCCCCGGGGGACTTGGCGGCTGCGGGCACGGCTGTCAGCCGTGCCTCGATGTCGTCGGCCATCGTGCGCTCCTGCCTCAGGGCAATGGTTGTGGGGCGTACCTTTGCCGGAGTGGAGTGGAGTGCGCAAGACCCCCGCGTGAAACCGACGTTACGAAAACCTCCCCGGGCCTGCCCGCGGCGCTCAGGCCAGAAACCCCCGCAGCAGCGCCGCCGTGCCGCAGCAGTGTTCGCGCATGGTCTCGCGCGCCCCGGCCGCGTCCCCCTCCAGGACGGACTCCACCAGGGCGGTGTGCTGCTGCTGGGAGTGCTCCAGGTTGCGCACCAGCAGCGGGATGCAGTCGAGCAGGTCGTTGACGGTGGCCCGGACGGCCGCGTACTGGGCCGTGAGGGTGGCGGAACCGGCCAGTTCGGACAGGGTCAGGTGGAAGAGGGTGTCCTGGCGGCGGTAGTCGGCGAGCGGCGCGTCATGGGTGGCGGCCAGCGCCCCGAGCAGCCGCTCGGTGTCCTCCTCGGCCAGCCCCTGGGAGGCGCACAGCCCGGCCGCCCCCACCTCCAGGACCTCGCGGAACCGCAGGACGTCCTCGATGTCCACCCCGGCGACCCGCCGGCGCAGCTCCTGCTCGGCGCCGTCCGGCGGGGTGTCCGGCCGGGGCAGCACAAACGTTCCGCCGTACCGGCCGCGCCGGGCCTCCACCAGCCCCTGGTCCTGGAGCACCTTCAGCACTTCGCGCAGCGTGACCCGGCTGATGCCCATCCGCTCGGCCAACTCGCGCTCGGGCGGCAGTCGTTCGCCGCCCGGTACCAGACCCAGCCGGACGACCTGGAGGATCTGTTCGAGGGCCTCCTCGAAACCGTTGCCCGCCCGCACCTGCCGCAGCACGGGATTCAGCCGCGCCATCGCGTCGCCCTCGCTCGCCGTGTCGGTCATCTCGGCCCCTCCCCTTCCCAAGCAATGGTTCTGTTCAATACCTTAGGCCTTCTCGGCTCACCGAAGGAGAGATTCCCGTGGTAGACCGCAAGCCGCCGCTCGCGCCCGAGGAGCTCCGCTCCCTCGTCGCCAGCGGTGAGATCGACACAGTCGTCCTGGCCTTCCCCGACATGCAGGGACGCCTCCAGGGCAAGCGGTTCGCCGCACAGTTCTTCCTCGACGAGGTCCTCGCACACGGCACCGAGGGCTGCAACTACCTCCTTGCCGTCGACACCGACATGAACACCGTCGACGGGTACGAGATGTCCTCCTGGGACCGGGGCTACGGCGACTTCGCCATGCACCCCGACCCCGCCACCCTGCGCCGCATCCCCTGGAACCCGGGCAGCGCCTTCCTCCTCGCCGACCTCGCCTGGAACGACGGCTCGCCCGTCGTCGCCGCGCCCCGCCAGATCCTGCGCCGCCAGCTGGAGCGCCTCGGCGAGCACGGGTACACCGCGATGGTCGGCACCGAGCTGGAGTTCATGGTCTTCAAGGACACCTACGAGCAGGCCTGGAACGCGGGCTACCGCGGGCTGACCCCCGCCAACCAGTACAACATCGACTACTCCGTCCTCGGGACCGGCCGCATCGAGCCCCTGCTGCGCCGCATCCGCAACGAGATGCAGGCCGCCGGCCTGATCGTCGAGTCGGCGAAGGGCGAGTGCAACCTCGGCCAGCACGAGATCGCCTTCCGCTACGACGAGGCGCTGACCACCTGCGACCAGCACGCGGTCTACAAGACCGGCGCTAAGGAGATCGCCGCCCAGGAGGGTGTCTCGCTCACCTTCATGGCCAAGTACGACGAGCGCGAGGGTAACTCCTGCCACATCCACCTCTCGCTCAACGATGCCGACGGACGCAACGCGATGGCCGGGGACGGGCCAGGCGGAATGTCACCGGTGATGCGGCACTTCCTGGCCGGCCAGCTGGCCGCGCTGCGCGACTTCTCCCTTCTCTACGCCCCCAACATCAACTCGTACAAGCGTTTCCGTCCCGGATCCTTCGCGCCGACCGCCGTCGCCTGGGGCCTGGACAACCGCACCTGCGCGCTGCGCGTGGTCGGCCACGGCCGCTCCATGCGCTTCGAGAACCGCCTTCCCGGCGGCGACGTCAACCCCTACCTCGCCGTCGCCGGCCTGGTCGCGGCCGGGCTCTACGGCATCGAGAACCGCCTGGAACTGCCCGAGGCCTGCACCGGCAACGCCTACACCGGCGACTACGCCCACGTTCCCGCCACCCTGCGCGAGGCCGCCGAGCTCTGGGAGAACAGCGAGATCGCCAAGGCGGCCTTCGGTCCCGAGGTGGTCGCGCACTACCGCAACATGGCCCGCGTCGAGCTGGACGCGTACGACTCCGCGGTGACGGACTGGGAGCTGCGCCGCTCCTTCGAACGCCTGTAACCCGACCGAGCCGACCCGGCAGACCGAGCCGACCCGGCAGACCGAGCCGACCCGGCCCATCCGGCCGCCCGTACCTCCCGAACCTGCCGTACCTCCCGAACCGACCGAAAGTCTGTGAGGCACCACGTGTCCGATGTGCTGGCCCCGCCCCCTCATCTAGAGGTGCTGAATCCGGCCACCGAGGAAACCGTCGCCATCGTCCCGGCCGCCACACGGGACGATGTCGACGCCGCCGTCGCCCGGGCCGCCGCCGCCCAGCGCGGCTGGGCCGCCGCCGCACCCGCCGACCGGGCCCGGCTGCTGCGCCGCTTCGCCGCGGTCGTCGACGGCCACATCGAGGAACTCGCCCGGCTGGAGGTCAGCGAGGCGGGCCACACCATCGGCAACGCCCGCTGGGAAGCCGGCAACGTACGCGACCTGCTCGAATTCGCCGCCGGGGGAGTGGAACGGCTCTCCGGCCGCCAGATCCCCGTCGCCGGCGGCATCGACGTCACCTTCCTCGAACCCCTCGGCGTCATCGGCGTGATCGCGCCCTGGAACTTCCCCATGCCGATCGCCGCCTGGGGCCTGGCCCCCGCCCTCGCGGCCGGCAACGCCGTGATCCTCAAGCCCGCCGAGACCACCCCCCTCACGGCACTGCGCCTCGCCGCACTCGCCCTCGAGGCCGGGATCCCCGAGCACCTCTTCCAGGTGCTCCCCGGCCACGGCGCGGTCGCGGGCGACGCACTCGTCGAACACCCCGGCGTGGCCAAGATCGTCTTCACCGGCTCCACCCGCGTCGGCAAGCAGATCATGGCCAAGTGCGCCGACCGGGTGAAGCGCGTCACCCTCGAACTCGGCGGCAAGAGCCCCAACATCGTCTTCGCCGACGCCGACCTCGAAGCCGCGGCGGCCGCCGCGCCCATGTCCTTCCTCGACAACACCGGCCAGGACTGCTGCGCCCGCACCCGGATCCTCGTACAGCGCTCCGCCTACGACCGGTTCCTGGAGCTCATCGCCCCCGCCGTCGAATCCGTGGCCGTGGGCGACCCGCTCGACGAGAACACCCAGATGGGCCCGCTTATCTCCCGGGCACAACTCGACCGCGTACGGTCCTACGTCACCGCCGACCTCACCGCCATCCGCGGCAAGGCCCCCGAAGGCCCCGGCTTCTGGTACCCGCCGACCCTCGTCACCGACGTCGCCCCCACCGCGCCCGTCGCGGCCGAGGAGGTCTTCGGTCCCGTCGCCGTCGTCCTGCCCTTCGAGGACGAGGAGGACGCCGTACGCCTGGCCAACGCCACCGCATACGGACTCTCCGGCTCCCTCTGGACCCGCGACATCGGCCGCGCCCTGCGCGTCTCGCGCGCCGTCGCCGCCGGCAACCTCTCCGTCAACTCGCACAGCAGCGTCCGCTACTGGACCCCCTTCGGCGGCTACAAGCAGTCCGGACTCGGCCGCGAGCTCGGACCCGACGCCCTCACCGCTTTCACCGAGACCAAGAACGTCTTCATCAGCACGGAGGCCTGAACCGCATGTCGAACGAGAAGCACGCAGAGCACGCAGAGAGCACGGAGATCGTCTGCCGCCGCCTGGTCGGCCGTACCGCCGTCATCACCGGAGCCGGCAGCGGCATCGGCCTCGCCACCGCCCGCCGGCTCGCCTCCGAAGGCGCCAACGTCGTCTGCGGCGACATCGACGAGACGGCCGGCAAAGCCGCCGCGGAGGAGGTCGGCGGCACGTTCGTGAAGGTCGACGTCACCAGCCCGGAGGAGGTCGAGGCCCTCTTCAGGACCGCCTTCGACACCTACGGCTCCGTCGACATCGCCTTCAACAACGCCGGCATCTCGCCCCCGGACGACGACTCGATCCTCACCACCGGCCTGGAGGCCTGGAAGCGGGTGCAGGACGTCAACCTCACCTCCGTCTACCTCTGCTGCAAGGCCGCGCTGCCCTACATGCAGCGCCAGGGCCGCGGCTCGATCATCAACACCGCGTCCTTCGTCGCCATCATGGGCGCCGCCACCTCCCAGATCTCCTACACCGCCTCCAAGGGCGGCGTCCTCGCCATGTCCCGCGAACTCGGCGTCCAGTTCGCCCGCGAGGGCATCCGCGTCAACGCGCTCTGCCCGGGGCCCGTCAACACCCCGCTGCTCCAGGAGCTGTTCGCCAAGGATCCGGAGCGCGCCGCCCGCCGGCTCGTGCACATCCCGCTGGGCCGCTTCGCCGAGCCCACCGAGATCGCCGCCGCCGTCGCCTTCCTCGCCAGCGACGACTCCTCCTTCATCAACGCCACCGACTTCCTCGTCGACGGCGGCATCTCCGGGGCGTACGTGACCCCGCTGTAGCCGGCGGCGCCCACGGGCACGGCCACGCTCACCCACGCTCCCCCCACCCGACAGCCGGGCGTCGCACGACGCCCGGCTGTCGTGCTCCACCGTCCGCGACGATCTACATCAGCAAGGAGCGTCCACCCCAGTGACCCCACGATCCGCCACGCGGCGCCTCCGGGCCCTCGCCGCCGCCGCGATGACCGCCGGCGTCCTCCTCGCCACCGCGCCCGCCGCCGAAGCGGCCCGCCCGGGCGCACCCTGCACGACCCCGCAGCTCAAGGCCGGCTGGTACGGGGACAACCAGGCCCGGCTCCAGGAGCTCATCGACCGGTACGGCAGCTGCGGCCCGTACCGGCCGAGCCGCACCATGCCCGTCGCCGTCTTCGACTGGGACAACACCGTTGTCAAGAACGACGTCGGCGACGCCACCATGTACTGGCTGCTGCGCAACGGCAGGATCCGCATGCCGCAGGGTGGCGACTGGTCCACCACCAGCCGCCACCTCACCCCGGCCGCCGCCCGGGCCCTGACCGACGCCTGCGGCACCCTCGCCCGCCCGGGCGCCCCGCTGCCCACCGGCACCCCCGAGGGCGCTGCCTGCGCCGACGAACTGGCCGCCGTCTACGGCACCGGCGCCACCCGGGCCGGCGCCGCGGCCTGGGCCGGCTGGGACCGCCGGACGACCGAGCCCGCGTACGCCTGGCTGCCCCAGCTGATGCAGGGCTGGACCGCCCGCGAGATACGCGGCTTCGCCGCCGCCGCCCGCACCGAGAACCTGGCCGCGCCCATCGGCGCCCGGCAGCAGGTGGGCACCGGCACCGCCACCGGCTGGGTGCGCTACTACGACCAGCAGAAGGACCTCATCGGCGCCCTGCGGAAGGCCGGCTTCGACGTGTGGATCAGCTCGGCCTCCCCGCAGCCGGTCGTCGAGGTCTGGGCGCAGGACGTGGGCATCCCGGCCGACCACGTGATCGGCATCCGCAACACCACGACCCGGGGCGGGACGTTCACCCCTCACCTCCAGGGCTGCGGATCCGTCGCGGACGGCGCCGACACGATGATCACGTACATCGACGGCAAGCGCTGCTGGATCAACAAGGAGGTCTTCGGCGTGCGCGGCGCGGCCGCCGAAAAGGTCCAGCCGGCCGGCCGCCGCCAGGTGTTCGCCGCCGGCGACTCCGACACCGACATCTCGTTCCTGCGCGACGCCACCGCCCTGCGGCTGGTGGTCAACCGCAACAAGAACGAGCTGATGTGCCGCGCCTACGACAACAGCGACGGCAAGTGGCTCGTGAACCCGATGTTCATCGAGCCGAAGAAGCAGAAGAGCGCCCCCTACCCGTGCTCCACGACGGGCTACGTCGACCACGACGGCACGACCGGTCCCGTCCGCCGGGGCGACACGAGCGTCATCCCGGACCAGACGGACACGGTCTTCTAGCCCCCGGACCTCCTAGAGGAAGGTGCGGCCCTCGCCCCGGTACGTCGGGGCGGAGGCTGTGACCCGGTCCCCCTCGACGAGGTGCAACGTGTCGAAACGCTCGCACAGTTCACCCGCCTTGGCGTGGCGGAACCAGACGCGGTCGCCGATCAGCAGATCGTCGGCCGGGCTGCCCAGCAGCGGGGTCTGCACCTCGCCGGCGCCCTCCTGGGGGTCGTAGCGCAGACCCTGCGGCAGGTACGGCACCGGAAGCCGGTCGGCGCCCGGGGCGCCCGAGGCCGGGTAGCCGCCACCGAGCACCGTGACCACGCCCACGCCGGGCCGCCGGACCACGGGCTGGGCGAAGAGCGCGGCCGGACGCCCGCGAAACGAGGTGTAGTTGTCGAACAGCCGGGGTACATAGAGCCCGGACCCGGCGGCGATCTCCGTGACCGCGTCCTCGGCGGCCGTCTCCCCCACGCTCCCGGTGCCGCCGCCGTTGACGAACTCCAGGTCCGGCACCACCGCCCGCACCGCCCGCACCACTTCGGCGCGGCGCACCGCCAGCTCCTTGCGGGCCGCGCCCTGCATGAGCCGGATCATCCGCGCCCGCACCGGCCGCCCGGCCGGCGCGTCCCCGACCCCGGCGACGTGGCCCTCGTACCCCATCAGCCCCACCACCCGGAATCCCGGCCGGGACGCCACCGTCCGGGCCAGCGCGGCCAGCTGGCCGGGCTCCCGCAGCGGCGAGCGCAGCGCCCCGACGCGTACCCGCCCGCCGAACAGGTGCAGGGCGGTGTCCAGTTCCAGGCAGACGCGGATCTCCTGGGTGCCACCTTCCCGGGAGCGGTCGATGAGTTCCAGCTGGGCCGGGTCGTCCACCATGACGGTGACGGCGGCGGCCAGCTTGGGATCGCCGGCGAGTTCGGCGAAGCCGGCACGGTCGGCGGACGGGTAGGCCAGCAGCACGTCGTCGAACCCGGAGCGGGCCAGCCACAGCGACTCGGCGAGGGTGTACGACATGATCCCGGCGAACCCGGGCCGGGCCAGGACCCGTTCGAGGAGCGCGCGGCACCGTACGGACTTGCTGGCCACCCGGATCGGCTTGCCGCCGGCGCGGCGCACGAGGTCGTCGGCGTTCGCGTCGAACGCGTCGAGGTCCACGATGGCCAGCGGCGCGTCCAGGTGCGCGGTCGCCCGGTCGTAGCGGGCGCGGTCGGCGGCGGGGGAGTTCATGGCGGGAGCTTGCCATGCCGGTCTACCGATGGGTAGGGGTCCGGTCCGAGCGCCGCCCCGGCAGCCCGCGGCCAAACCCGGGGCCCGGCCCCGGCAGCCCCGCGCCTCAAACGCCGGCGGGGCTCAAAGATCCGGGGCTCCGCCCCGTACCCCGCTCCTCAAACGCCGGAGGGGCTGGATTTGCCCGGCGTGGCCGGATGGGTGCGGCCCAGAGAGGGGAGGGCCCTCTCAGCCTCGCCGGCGTTTGAGGCGCGGGGTTCCGGGGCGGAGCGCCGGGGCGGCCGCCGGGCGCTGGATGGAGGCGAGCCCCCCGCAGGGACCCCGTAGAGTACGGACAGGCAGCCGTACGGAACGGGGGGCGGAGCCGCCGGATGACCACGACGACACCGCGGACCGCGGTCCCGGGTGAGCCAGGGACCCCGCCCCCGCCCCCGCCCGTCGGGACGAGGCGGCACCCCGGACGGGTCGTGGCCGCCGTGCTCAGCGGGCTCCTCGGGGCCGGTCTCCTCGGCGGAGCCGCCTTCGACACGTGGGTCGAACAGCGCGCCGCGCACCGGCCGTTGCCCGCCGACGCCGCCTACCGCAAGGCCGGTTCGCTGTGGCACTCCGCCCCGGTGGACAGCCTGTTCCCGCCCGTCCTCGCCGGCCAGGCGACCGGCCCCGGCGGATCGAACCGCGTCTGGACCCGGATCGCACTCGCCCCCGACGCCGACTGCCCGGCCGCGCTCGCCGCCGACTGGCAGGACCTGCTGGCCGCCACCGGCACCGGCTGTACCCGCGTGCTCCGCGCCACCTACACCGACGCCACCCGCAGCTCCCTGATCGCCGTGGGCATGGTCTTCACCCCCGTGGACGCCCCCGCGACGGCCGCCCTCACCGGCAGGCTCACCGCCCCGCCCGCCTACGGGTTCGCCGACGCCCAGCGCGCCGCCTGGACCGCCTCCGTACGCGCCGAGGCCCCCGTCGTCGTCTACACGGTCTCCGCCTTCGCCGACGGCCGACCCCTCGACGCGCCCCGCCCCGCCGAGGACGTGATGAAGAAGGAAGCCACCGGAGCCGTGGCCCAGGCGGGCCTCGGACACGAGGCCAAGGCGGTCGCCGACCGCATCGGCAACGGCCTGGCGCTCCTCGCCGCACCGCCCGTCACGCCCGCCCCGGAGACCACCCGATGACGCACCCGCCCCGCCTGCGGCGCGCGTTCGCGCGGGGCGCCGCCGCCCTGGCCGCCGGCGCCCTCCTCACGGTCGCCGCCGCACCCCCCGCGGCCGCCGACGCCATCCGCGACCGCCAGTGGGGCCTGCTGGCCCTGCGCGCGGAAGAGGCCTGGGGCACCACCCGCGGCGACGGAGTCACCGTCGCCGTCCTCGACACCGGCGTGGACGACGCCCACCCCGACCTCGCCGGACAGGTCCTCGACGGCACCGACCTCGTCGGCTTGGGCGCCGGCCGGGGCGACCGCGCCTGGGCCCGCCACGGCACCGCCATGGCCGGCATCATCGCCGGACACGGCCACGGCTCCAGCCGCGGCCAGGGCGTACTGGGAGTCGCCCCGCAGGCCCGGATCCTGCCGGTCCGCGTGATCCTCGAGGAAGGCGACCCGGGCCGCGCCCAGGCCCGCGACAGCAAGGGCGGCGCCCTCGCCGAGGGCATCCGCTGGGCCGCCGACCACGGGGCCGACGTCATCAACCTGTCCCTCGGCGACGACAGCGACTCCGCCCACCACGAGGCGGGAGAGGACGAGGCCGTCCAGTACGCCCTCGGCAAGGGCGTGGTCGTCGTCGCCTCCGCGGGCAACGGCGGCGAGAGCGGCGACCGCGTCTCCTACCCGGCGGCCTACCCCGGCGTCATCGCCGTGACCGCTGTCGACCGCAAGGGCAGGAAGGCGCGGTTCTCCACCCGCAACTGGTACGCCACCGTCAGCGCTCCCGGCGTCGACATCGTCATCGCCGACCCGGACCGCTCCTACTACGAAGGCTGGGGCACCAGCGCCGCCGCGGCCTTCGTCTCCGGCGCCGTGGCCCTCGTCAAGGCCGCCCACCCGGACCTGTCCCCGGCCCAGATCAAGAAGCTGCTGGAGGACACGGCCTCGGGAACCCCCGCCGGGGGCCGCGACGACGGCCGGGGCCACGGGCTGGTCGACCCGGTCGCCGCCCTCCAGGCCGCCGGTGCCGTGCAGCCGGAGGCGGCCGTGCCCGTACCCGCCGCAGCCGGGCGGCCCTACTTCGGGCCGGGCCCCGACCCGGTGCGCCCGCCCGAGCGCGACGCCCGGCTGGGCGCCCCGGAGGCCGCGGTCGCGGGGGCGGCGCTGCTCGTGCTGGCCGCCGTACTGGCCCGGCGGCCCCGCCGGGGCACCCGGGCCCGCGGCCGGCGACCGGGCCGCCCACCCCTCGCGGCACCGTCGCCCCCGGCACAGTAGGGTCGGGTAACTGTGGCGAACATGGCGAACAAGAACATTCCCGACCCCGGCTTCTCCGACGACGACGGCTCCGCCGATCCGCGGCTGAGCGCGGCCCTGGCCGCGTGGTCGCAGGACCGGGCGAACGAGCCGCAGGTGCTGGCCGCCCTCAGGGACGCCCGCCTGCTGGTCCCGGTCGTCGCCGTGCTCGGCGAGGTGGAGACCGATCCCCTGACCGGCCTCAAGCGCGAGAAGAGCAGTGACATGGCCGTCCCGACGCTGCGGGCGGGCGACCGGCGGGCCCTGCCCGCCTTCACCTCGATCGCCTCGCTGGCGCTCTGGGACCCGGCTGCCCGGCCGGTGGCGGTCCCGCTGCACCAGGCCCTGGCGGCCGCCGCGCACGAGAAGGCCGACACCGTGGTCCTGGACCTGGCCGGCCCCGTCACCTACCAGCTGACCGGCTCCGCACTGCTCGCCCTGGCCGAGGGCCGCACGGACGCGGACCCGCTCGCCGATCCCGCCGTACGGGAGGCCGTACGGGCCGTGGTGTCCGCGGAGCCGGCCGTGCTCCGTGCCCACCTGGGCCCGGGCGGCGCCGACGCCGACGGCACCCTCGCGATCGTGCCGGCCGCCGGCGAACAGGCCCCGGCGGCGGCCCGGCGGGTGGCCGAGGCCCTGGCGGCGGACGAGACCCTGCGCGCCCGGCTGGTGCGCGGGCTGGACCTGGCGCTGCTGCCGCCGGAGGCCCCGGCCCCGCCCGGCGAGGCCCTGTTCTCCCGCTGACCGGCCCTCGCGGCCCGGGCAAGACACGAAGAGGCCGCCGGGAGCGTTCCCGGCGGCCTCTCGCGCGTGCGGTGGGGGTCAGGCGAAGACGGGACCCGTGAACTTCTCGCCCGGTCCCTGGCCCGGCTCGTCCGGGACCACGGAGGCCTCGCGGAAGGCCAGCTGGAGCGACTTCAGGCCGTCCCGCAGCGGGGCGGCGTGGAAGGAGCTGATCTCGGTGGCGCTCGCGGTGACCAGGCCCGCCAGGGCGGTGATCAGCTTGCGGGCCTCGTCGAGGTCCTTGTACTCGGAGTCCGGCTTGTCCAGGCCCAGGTTGACCGCCGCGGCGCTCAGCAGGTGCACGGCCACCGTGGTGATCACCTCGACGGCGGGGACGTCCGCGATGTCGCGGGTCATGGCGTCGTAATCGGGGGCCTCGTCGGCGGCGGTGTCGGCAGGGAGGGTCGCGTCAGTCATGCTCCCCACGATAAGCCGGGCTCGCGGCGGCCCCGACCGAGGGCTGCCCGCGGCCCCGGGCAGCGGGTGGCACCGGGTGAGCGGCTCTGGCGCGGAATGCTATATTGGGCTACGACCGGCCGGAGACCTGTGTCCCCGGCCCACAAGTGGAGGCTCCGATCTCCCACCCGACCACCCTCCGGGGCGGCGGGTCACCCGGTCAGGCGGCATCCATCGTTCCGTACGGACGATGGAAAGCTGCCCGAGTCTGCGCCCCGCGGTTCGCACGCGGCGGTGCTCCGGTTGTATTGGAGCCCCTGCCTGTGCCCGGCGGGGCTTTTTCGTATCCCGCTGCGGTCGGTCTGACGGAAATACACGTCAGCGGCTGTCTGCCAGGCAGTCGTGTGGTGCTACCGAGGAGGATCCATCAGCACCGAGCCCCGCATCAACGACCGGATTCGCGTTCCCGAGGTACGACTCGTCGGTCCCAGCGGCGAGCAGGTCGGCATCGTGCCGCTTGCCAAGGCGCTTGAGCTCGCGCAGGAGTACGACCTCGACCTGGTCGAGGTCGCGGCGTCCGCACGCCCGCCGGTCTGCAAGCTCATGGACTACGGCAAGTTCAAGTACGAGTCGGCCATGAAGGCCCGTGAGGCGCGCAAGAACCAGGCGCACACGGTCATCAAGGAAATGAAGCTCCGGCCGAAGATCGACCCGCACGACTATGACACCAAGAAGGGTCACGTCGTTCGGTTCCTCAAGCAGGGCGACAAGGTCAAGATCACGATCATGTTCCGTGGTCGCGAGCAGTCCCGGCCGGAACTCGGCTACCGACTGCTGCAGCGTCTCGCTTCGGACGTCGAGGACCTCGGGTTCATCGAGTCGAACCCGAAGCAGGACGGCCGAAACATGATCATGGTCCTCGGTCCGCACAAGAAGAAGACCGAGGCGATGGCCGAAGCCCGCGAGGCGCAGGCCGCCCGCAAGGCGGAGCGCCAGGGTGTCGCCGCCACCGACGAGGAGGCTCCTTCCGAGGAGACCGCCGAGGCCGGGGCGACGGGCACCGAGGATGCCGACGTCACCGAGGCCGCCGCCGACGAGGCGAACGCCGAGGCCTGATTCCGAGGCAGCCTGTCTCGAATCACCGACACAACATGACGCTCCCGTCGCCGGTCCCCAACCGGACCGGTGGGAGCGCCACCGACGAGGAGATAACGGCGCTATGCCGAAGAACAAGACGCACAGCGGGACCAAGAAGCGCTTCAAGATCACCGGCTCCGGCAAGGTGCTCCGCGAGCGCGCCGGCAAGCGCCACCTGCTCGAGCACAAGTCGTCCCGGCTGACCCGCCGCCTCACCGGCAACGCGGAGATGGCCCCCGGCGACGCCGCGAAGATCAAGAAGCTTCTCGGCAAGTGACGTTCTCCGCTCCCGCGCCGGGAGCGGATGAGCGTCAAGACCGGGACCCCATCGAATTTCGGGCCGTGTGAAGACAACCACGGCCCCGCTACAAGGAGTTAAAAAGTGGCACGCGTCAAGCGGGCAGTAAACGCCCACAAGAAGCGCCGGGCGATCCTCGAGGCGGCCTCCGGCTACCGCGGTCAGCGTTCGCGCCTGTACCGCAAGGCCAAGGAGCAGGTCACCCACTCGCTGGTCTACAACTTCAACGACCGCAAGAAGCGCAAGGGCGACTTCCGTCAGCTGTGGATCCAGCGCATCAACGCCGCTGCCCGCCAGAACGGCATGACGTACAACCGCCTCATCCAGGGTCTGAAGGCCGCCAACATCGAGGTGGACCGCAAGATCCTCGCGGAGCTGGCCGTCAACGACGCCAACGCTTTCGCCGCCCTCGTCGAGGTCGCGCAGAAGGCCCTCCCGGCCGACGTCAACGCCCCCAAGGTCGCTGCCTAAGGGCTAGCCGGCCGTTCCGCACGGCCGGCCCCCACGGACCCGCAGGCATTCGCCTGCGGGTCCGTGTGCTTTCCCTCAGCGGGTCACCCGCTCGACCACACACCGCACCGCACCGCATCGCACCGCACCGGACCCGAGAGAGAACCGCAGACACCATGGGCACCCCCGCCGAGCTGATCTCCCCCCGATCCCCGCGGGTGGCCGCCGCCAGGCGACTGGCGCGGCGCAACTTCCGCACCAAGGAGCGCCGGTTCATCGCCGAGGGCCCGCAGGCGGTCCGCGAGGCCGTCGAGCACCGCGGGGCCGGCGGCGTGTCGACGCTGATCGAGCTGTTCGCCACGGTCGAGGCCGCCGAGCGCTACTCCGAGATCGTCGACGCCGCGCTGGACGCGGGCGCCCGCGTGCACTACGCCTCCGACGAGGTGCTGGCGGAGGTCTCGCAGACCGTCACCCCGCAGGGGCTCGTCGGCGTCTGCCACTTCCTGGACTCTCCCTTCGAGGACATCCTGGCGGCCGGACCCAGGCTCGTCGCCGTCCTCGCGCACGTCCGCGACCCCGGCAACGCCGGTACGGTGCTGCGGTGCGCAGACGCCGCCGGCGCGGACGCGGTCGTGCTGACCGACGCCTCGGTCGACCTCTACAACCCCAAGTCCGTACGGGCCTCCGTGGGCTCCCTCTTCCACCTCCCGGTCGCCGTCGGCGTCCCGGTGGAGCAGGCCGTCGAGGGACTGCGCGCGGCCGGCGTACGGATCCTCGCGGCCGACGGGGCCGGCAAGGACGACCTCGACGCCGAGCTCGACGCGGGCACCATGGGCGGCCCCTCGGCCTGGGTCTTCGGCAACGAGGCCTGGGGCCTGCCGGAGGAGACGCGGGCGCTGGCGGACGCCGTCGTACGCGTCCCGATCCACGGAAAGGCGGAGAGCCTGAACCTCGCGACGGCCGCCGCGGTGTGCCTCTACGCGTCCGCGCGTGCACAGCGGGCGCCCGGAGGGTGCCGCTCCGTGACCCCCAGCTAGTAATGTGGCGGCCCGGGGGCCCACTGCGCTACCCGGAGATGTGGGGTACGGGGAATGACCGTCGGTACGAACAGCTCGCCGGGGTCCGCGGGGGCCGCGGACGCGGCCGAGGAGCGGTTCCGGGGCGCCCCCGCAGGCCAGGCCGCCCCCGGAGCCCAGGCCGCCCCCGGAGCCCAGGCCGCCCCCGGAGCCCAGGCCGCCCCCGGAACCGAGGCCGCCGCAGCCCGGGCCGCCCGCCCCGGAGCCGAGGCAGCCGCCGGGCGGCTGGGCGGCGTACCGCCGCAGACGGCGCAGCCCGCCCCGGGCGGCGACCTGGCACCGGCTGCGCCGGCACCAGGCCACGGCTCCGGCCACAGTGACTCCGGCGAGGGCTTCGGCTTCGGGCTGGACCCCGACGATCTCCCCGACGGCCTCGTCGTCGCCGACCACACGGGGACGGTGATCTGTTTCAACGCCGCTGCCGCACGGATCACCGCACTCGCCGCCGGCCAGGCCCTCGGCACCCGCATCGACCGCGCGCTGCCGCTCGAAGACCTCGACGGCCGCCGCTGGTGGACGCTGACCGACCCGTACGGCGGCCTCGCCACCCGCCGCGGGCAGCCCGAGCGGAACCTGCTGCTCCCCGGCGGCCGGGAGGTGCTCGTCTCCGCCAGCTACGTGCGCACCCACCCCACCGGCCCGCTGCGCCGCCTCGTCGTCACCCTGCGCGGCACCGAGGCGCGCCGGCGCACCGAGCGCAGCCACGCCGAGCTGATCGCCACCGTCGCGCACGAGCTGCGCTCCCCGCTCACCTCCGTCAAGGGGTTCACCGCGACCCTCCTGGCCAAGTGGGAGCGGTTCACCGACGACCAGAAGCGGCTGATGCTGGAGACCGTCGACGCCGACGCCAACCGCGTCACCCGCCTGATCGCCGAGCTCCTCGACATCTCCCGCATCGACTCCGGCCGCCTCGAGGTGCGCCGCCAGCCCGTGGACATCGCCACCGCCGTCGGCCGCCACGTCCAGGCGCTCACCGCGAACGGACAGGCCCCCGAGCGGTTCCTCGTACGAGTGAGCCGCCCGCTGCCCGACCTGTGGGCCGATCCGGACAAGATCGACCAGATTCTCGGCAACCTCCTCGAAAATGCGGTGCGCCACGGAGAGGGAACGGTCACCATCGACGTATCGCCGCATGAGAAGGGAACCGCCGTCACCGTGACCGACGAAGGCCCCGGGATCCCCGAGGAGTCGATGGGCCGCGTCTTCACCCGCTTCTGGCGGGGGAGCAAGCGCGGCGGCACCGGCCTGGGCCTGTACATCGTCAAGGGCATCGTGGAGGCCCACGGCGGCACCATCACGGTCGGCCGCGGCCCCGGCGGCGGCGCCGAGTTCCGATTTATCCTGCCCGTGAGCGCCCCGGCCTACCTCACGCAGTAGCACTGCGGAGCGTCTCGCCAGGCGGCCCACGGGCTCCTTCACCCCCGACGACCTTTAGACTCGTCCTTTGGCACCTTTGTGTCTCTGTGTCGCCGGTCTGATCGCGCCGTACGGGGACCACCAGCCAGCCATCGGAAGTACGGGAAGAGATGTCGGCACCGAACAAGTCGTACGACCCTGTCGAGGTCGAGGCACTGAAACCGGAAGAGATCGAGCGCATGCGGGACGAGGCGCTCGCCGCCTTCGCCTCCGCCGGCGACCTCGACGCGCTGCGTGAGGCGAAGACCGCGCACATGGGCGACCGCTCGCCCCTGGCGCTCGCCAACCGCGAGATCGGCGCGCTGCCCCCGCAGGCTAAGGCCGAGGCGGGCAAGCGCGTGGGCCAGGCCCGGGGCGCCGTGAACAAGGCCTTCGGGGCCCGCACGGTCGAGCTCGAGGCGGAGCGCGACGAGCGGGTGCTGGTCGAGGAGGCGGTGGACGTCACGCTGCCCTACGACCGCGTCCCCGCCGGCGCCCGGCACCCGCTGACCACGCTGATGGACCGCATCGCGGACATCTTCGTGGCCATGGGCTACGAGGTGGCGGAGGGCCCCGAGGTCGAGGCGGAGTGGTTCAACTTCGACGCCCTCAACTTCACGCCCGACCACCCGGCGCGCCAGATGCAGGACACCTTTTTCGTCCGGGGGCCGGAAGGCACCGAGGGCGACGAGTCCGGCGTCGTGCTGCGCACCCACACCTCCCCGGTGCAGGCGCGCTCGCTGCTGGAGCGCAAGCCCCCCGTCTACATCGTCTGCCCGGGCCGCGTGTACCGCACCGACGAGCTCGACGCGACGCACACCCCGGTCTTCCACCAGGTCGAGCTGCTCGCCGTGGACGAGGGCCTGACCATGGCGGACCTCAAGGGCACGATGGACCACATGGTCCAGGAGCTCTTCGGCGAGGGCACCACCACCCGCCTGCGCCCGCACTTCTTCCCCTTCACCGAGCCGTCCGCCGAGATGGACATGCAGTGCTACGTGTGCCGCGGCGAGTCGGTGGGCAACCCCGACCGCCCGTGCCGTACCTGCTCCAGCGAGGGCTGGATCGAGCTGGGCGGCTGCGGCATGGTCAACCCCAAGGTGCTGACCGCCTGCGGCGTGGACCCGGAGAAGTACAGCGGGTTCGCCTTCGGCTTCGGCATCGAGCGGATGCTGATGTTCCGTCACAACGTTGAAGACATGCGAGACATGGTCGAGGGTGACGTGCGTTTCACCCGGCCGTTCGGGAGTGAGATCTGATGCGCGTCCCGCTTTCCTGGCTGCGGGAGTACGTCGACCTCCCCGCGGGTGAAACCGGCCGCGACGTGGCGGCCAAGCTCGTCGACGCCGGCCTCGAGGTCGAGACCGTCGAACAGCTCGGCGCCGGGCTCAAGGGCCCCCTCGTCGTCGGCCAGGTGCTGACCATCGAGGAGCTCGAGGGCTTCCGCAAGCCGATCCGCTTCTGCACGGTCGACGTCGGCCAGGCCAACGGCACCGGCGAACCGCAGGAGATCGTCTGCGGCGCACGGAACTTCTCCGTCGGCGACAAGGTCGTCGTGGTCCTGCCCGGCGCCGTCCTGCCCGGCGACTTCGCGATCGCCTCGCGCAAGACGTACGGCAAGACCTCCCACGGCATGATCTGCTCCGGTGAAGAGCTGGGCATGGGCGACGACGGCACGCACGGCATCATCGTGCTGCCGCCGGAGCACGAGGTCGGCACCGACGCGATCGAGCTGCTCCAGCTCGTCGACGAGGTCCTCGACATCGACATCACCCCGGACCGCGGCTACTGCATGTCCATGCGCGGTGTCGCCCGCGAGGCGGCGACCGCCTACGGCCTGCCGCTGCGCGACCCCGCGCTGCTCGACGTGCCCGCGCCGAACTCGTACGGCTACCCGGTCGAGATCGACGACCCGGCCGGCTGCGACCGCTTCACCGCCCGCACGGTGACCGGCCTCGACCCCGAGGCGCGCTCCCCGATCTGGCTCACCCGCCGCCTCCAGAAGGCGGGCATGCGCCCGATCTCGCTCGCCGTCGACATCACCAACTACGTGATGCTGGAGCTCGGCCAGCCGCTGCACGCCTACGACCGCTCCAGCATCGACGGCACCATCGGTGTCCGCCGCGCCGAGCAGGGCGAGAAGTTCACCACCCTCGACGGGGTCAAGCGCACGCTCGACGCCGAGGACCTGGTGATCACCGACAACAGCGGCCCGATCGGGCTCGCCGGTGTCATGGGCGGCGCCAACACCGAGATCGCCGACTCGGTGACCGACCCGGAGACGGGCGCCGTCACCGGGACCACCGAAGTGGTCATCGAGGCGGCGCACTTCGACTCCGTGTCGATCTCGCGCACCGCCCGCCGCATGAAGCTCTCCTCCGAGGCCTCCAAGCGCTTCGAGCGGGGCGTCGACCCGCAGGCCGCCGCCGCGGCCGCGCAGCGGACCGTCGACCTGCTCGTGCTCCTGGCCGGCGGCACCGCCGAGGCCGGGGTCACCGAGGTCGTCGCCCCGGGCGCCCCGCGCACCATCGCGATGGCCGCGGACCACCCCGACCGCGTGGCGGGCATGGACTACGGCCGCGAGACCGTCGTGCGCCGCCTGCAGGAGATCGGCTGCGACGTCTACGGCCAGGACGAGCTCGTCGTCACCGTCCCGTCGTGGCGGCCCGACCTCGCCGCGCCCAACGACCTCGCCGAGGAGGTCATCCGGCTGGAGGGCTACGGGAACCTCCCGTCGACCCTCCCGCAGGTGCCCTCCGGCCGCGGTCTCACCCCCCGGCAGCAGCTGCACCGCCGGGTCGGCCGCGCCCTCGCCGGCGCCGGCTACGTCGAGGCGCTGAACTACCCGTTCATCGGCGAGGGCGTCTTCGACCAGCTCCAGCTGCCCGCCCACGACGCGAGCCGCCAGGTCGTCAAGCTGGTCAACCCGATCTCCGACGAGGAGCCGGCGCTGCGCACCACGCTGCTGCCGGGCCTGCTCGGCGCGCTGCGGCGCAACGACAGCCGGGGCAGCCACGACCTCGCGCTCTTCGAGACCGGTTCGGTCTTCCGGGCCGCCGCGGAGCCGGGTGTCGCCGTACGGCTGCCCGTCGACCGGCGTCCCACGGACGAGGAGATCGCCACCCTGAACGCGGCCCTGCCCGCGCAGCCGCGGTACGCCGCGGTCGTGCTGGCCGGTGCCCGCGAGCAGGCCGGCTGGTGGGGCAAGGGCCGCCCGGCCGACTGGGCCGACGCGATCCAGGCCGCCCGCTCGCTGGCCGCCGAGGCCGGCACCGAGCTCGTGGTGCGCCAGGGCCAGTACGGCCCGTGGCACCCGGGCCGCTGCGCCGAACTGGTCGTCACCCTCGACGGCGTCGAGCAGGTCATCGGCCACGCCGGTGAGCTGCACCCGCGCGTCGTCAAGGCGCTGGGCCTGCCGGCCCGCACCAGCGCGATGGAGCTCGACCTGGACCGCCTCGCGGCGGCCGGCGGCGAGGCCGTGCAGGCGCCCCGGATCTCCTCCTTCCCGGTGGCGACCCAGGACGTCGCGCTGATCGTGGACGCGTCGGTCCCGGCGGCTTCCGTCGAGGCGGCGCTGCGCAAGGGCGCGGGCGAACTGCTGGAGTCCCTGCGGCTGTTCGACGTGTTCACCGGCGAGCAGGTCGGCGAGGGCAAGAAGTCCCTGGCGTACGCCCTGCGCTTCCGCGCGCCCGACCGCACGCTGACCGCCGAGGAGTCCACGGCCGCGCGCGACGCGGCGGTGGCCCTGGCGGGCGAGCGGACCGGGGCGGTGCTCCGGGGCGCGTAGCGCACCCGAGCAAGGCCAGTTGAGGGGCTGCACCCGGACCACCGGGTGCAGCCCCTCACTCATTCGGGTGAGAACGCCGGTCACCCGTGTCCGGGCTGCGAACCGGTCGCAACAATCGTGGGGGCCGGAGGGGAGTCCTACGGATGTTCACGCGAGGGGAGATGCCCCGGGTACGCCGGGTGTGCGTGCTGGCCTGGGGCGGCGCCGCGGTGTCCTGGGAACTGGCCACCCCCGGCCGGCTGGTGCCGAGCCTGGCGACCTGCGCGGCCTTCCTGCTCCTGGCCACCGGGTGCGCCCTGCACATCCGGCGCGGACTGCTGGGCGAGCTGCGGCGCTCGCAGGAGATCGCGGGCGCGGCGCAGCGGGCGCTGCTGCGGCCGCTGCCGGGCCGGATCGAGGGCCTGACGCTGGCTGCGGCCCAACTGTCCGCGAGCCGGGGCGCGGTGGTCGGCGGAGACCTGTACGAGGCCGTGCCGACGGTCTACGGGGTGCGGGCGGTCATCGGGGACGTACGGGGCCACGGACTGCCGGCGCTGGGCGCGGCGGCGGCCGTCCTGGGTGCGTTCCGCGAAGCGGCGTACGACGAGCCTTCGCTGGACGGCGTGCTGCGGCGGATGGAACGGGCGCTGGGCCGCCACGTCCGTGACCGGGCCCGGACGGAACATCCGTCGGCCTGCCCTTCCGAGCCGCAGTCGCCTGCGGCGGAGGAGTTCGTGACGGTGCTGCTCCTCCAGATCGCCCCGGACGGCACCCTGCTCGCGCTGAACTGCGGCCATCCCTGGCCCTACCTGCTGCGGCCGCCCGGGACCCCGGAGTCCTGCGCTGCGCGCAGCTGGGGCTCCGTCCCAGACCCCGCGCCTCAAACGCCGGCGAGGCTGGATGTGGCTGAGCCGGGCCGGAAGGTGCCGCCCGACGGGCTGGATTGCCGCGCAGCGGCAATTTCAGCCCCGCCGGCGTTTGAGGCGCGGGGGCTCGGGGGCGGAGCCCCCGCAACGGCGCCGCGGCCGACAGCCTCTCGGGTCCGGGCGGAGCCCGGTTTCGGGAAGGGGCGGGGTGGGGGAGGCCCCGCGCAGCGGCTCAGCGGCGTGTACGCCCTCGACGGCGACACCATGCCCCCACTCGGAGTGCTCCCGCTCCCGGCGGATCTCCACCCCCATCCCGTAGGGGAACTGCGGCCCGGGGAGACGCTGTTCCTGCACACCGACGGCGCCGAGGAGGCCCGCGACGCCGCCGGTGCGTTCTTCCCCCTGCCGAGCGTCCTCGCAGAGGCACCGCTCACGCCCGCGCGGCTGGTGGCGGGCGTGCACGCGGCGCTGCTCCGGCACACCGGGGGGCGGCTCACCGACGACGTGGCCCTTCTCGTGCTCCGCCGGGACCGGCTGCGCCCCGACCGGCTCCACGACGACCGGCCCTGAACGGCGCCCCACGCCCGGTGGGCGGACGCGGCGCGCGTCGCGAAGACCGGCTCCTGCCGGGGCCCGGCGACCAACCGGGCCCCGGCGGAGCCGGAACGCGCCGCCCGCCTGCCGTGGAGTGTCGGGCAGACAGCAGAACGGGCGGCGCGGTGACGGGTCGTCGCACTGTACGAGGGGGAGCCGACGACCCGAGCTGCCTCTTGGCGAGGCCCTTAAGTGAAGCGCTCGCGAGGCCCCCGGCGGCAGAGTGCGCAGCGCATTTATGCGCGTACTGGGTTCACACCCCGTGTGAACCGCGCACCCACTAGCCTGAGACCGACGAGCCCTTGGAGCGGCCCATGCAGCCCAATGTCCTGCTCGATGCCCTCCTCGCCGAGGCGGGCATGTCACACGCCGGACTCGCCGCCTACGTGAACCAGGCGGGCCGCAGCCGCGGACTCGCCCTGCGCTACGAACACACCGCCGTCGCCCGGTGGTTGAAGGGCCAGCGCCCCCGCGGCCAGGTCCCCGACCTGATCTGCGAGGTGCTCGGGGGCCGGCTGCGCCGGCCGCTGGGGCTGGACGACATCGGACTCGGCGTGCCCGGCCTGCCCGTGTCCCCGCATGCCTCGCCGCTCAGCGGTTTCGTCGACCGGGCCGCCGCCCTGTGGCGTTGTGACGGGCAGGCCCGGCCCCAGCTGCTCACCGCGCAGGCGGTCACCGGGACGCCCGCGGTCATCCCCGTCTGGGAGTGGGAGAACCCGCCCGAGGACGCGGACGTCTCCCGTGAGGGCCCCGACAGGATCGGGCCCGAGCACATCGAGATCCTGCGGGCGGCCAGGGCCCACTACGAGCTGATGTACCGCCGGGCCGGCGGGGTCGCCACCCGGGACCGGATCGTGCGCTTCCTCGGCAGCGAGACGGCCCCCATGCTGCGCGGGAGCTACTCGGACGCGCTCGGGCGCAAGCTGCACCGGGCCACCGGGTCCCTCGTGGCGGTGGCGGGGATCTGCGCGTACGACTCCGACGCCCACGGGCTGGCCCAGCGCTACTTCCACCAGGCCCTGCGGCTGGCCAAGGCGAGCGGGGACCGCGGGCTCGGGGCGTACGTCATCGCGCTGATCGTGAACCAGTCCCTGCACCTGCGCGAGTACCGCCAGGCCGTCGCCTTCGCCGAGGCCGCCCTGCGTGCCGCCGGCCGGCACACCACCCCGGCCCTGGCCGCCGACCTGTACGCCATGCAGGCCAAGGCGTACGCCCAACTAGGCGACGCGGGCGCCGCGCTGGCCTGCATCCGGCACGCCGAGGAGGCCGCCGAGCGGATCCATCCGGGCGCCGAACCGGACGAGACCGGCTACGTACAGCCAGGGCTCGTCAACGTGCAGGTCGCCGAGGCGCTGCTCAGCCTCGGGGACCTCGCGGCGGCCCACGAGCAGGCGACGGCCGCCGTCGGAACCCCCGCGCACGACCGCGGCCGGGTGCACCGCCTCGCGATGCTGTGCGAGATCCAGTTGCGCCAGGGCGAGGCGGACCGGGCGGTGGCGGCCGCGGCCGAAATGGCCGAGCGGGCCAAGGGGATGGAGTCGCTGCGTCTGCGCGACCGGCTGAGGGCGGTCCGCGAACAGTTGCTGACCAGCGGTTGTTCGGGCGCGGAGGAAACCGCCCGGCTCATCGACGGGGCTTTGCGCGTTCCCCTGTGACCCCTCCAACTGCTGCCATGTTGCCACCAATCCGATCGGAAGGTGGCACAGCCGTGCAGTGGATGAACCTGAGTGAGCAGACCGTGTACAAGAACCGCTGGTTCGACGTGAATCTCGCCGACGTGGAACTCCCCGACGGCCGGCACCTGGACCACTTCGTGATCCGGCTGCGCCCGGTCGCCGTCGCCACGGCCGTCAACGAGGCCAACGAGGTGCTGCTGCTGTGGCGGCACCGCTTCATCACCGGCAGCTGGGGCTGGGAACTGCCCGCCGGGGTCGTCGAGGACGGGGAGTCCGTCGAGGCGGCCGCCGCGCGGGAGATGGAGGAGGAGTCGGGCTGGCGGCCCGGCCCGCTCCACCACCTGATGACCGTGGAGCCGTCCAACGGGCTGACCGACGCCCGCCACCACCTCTACTGGGCGGAGGGAGCGACCTACACCGGTCACCCCGAGGACGACTTCGAGTCCTCACGCCGTGAATGGGTCCCGCTGAAACTCGTACCGGACATGATCGCGCGCGGGGAGATCCCGGCCGCCAACATGGCGGCCGGGCTGCTCCTGCTGCATCACCTGCGGCTCGGGTAGGCCGACGGCCCGCGCCGTCAGCCGTACGGGTAGAAGCCCGAGCCCGTCTTGCGGCCGAGGCGGCCCGCGTCGACCATCCGCTGGAGCAGCGGCGGGGCGGCGTACAGCGGCTCCTTGTACTCGGCGTACATCGAATCGGCGATCGAGACGATCGTGTCGAGGCCGATCAGGTCGGACAGCTTGAGCGGGCCCATCGGGTGGGCGCAGCCCAGCTCCATCCCGTTGTCGATGTCCTCGCGGCTCGCGATGCCGGACTCGAACATCCGGATCGCCGAGAGCAGGTACGGGACCAGGAGGGCGTTGACCACGAAGCCGGAACGGTCCTGGGCGCGGACCGCGTGCTTGCCCAGCACGTCCCGCACCAGGGCCTCGGCCCGCTTGACCGTCTCGTCGCCCGTGGTCAGCGCCGGGATCAGCTCGACCAGCTTCTGCACCGGCGCGGGGTTGAAGAAGTGGATGCCGATGACCTGGTCCGGGCGTGAGGTCGCGACGGCCAGCTTGACCAGCGGGATCGAGGAGGTGTTGGAGGCGAGGATCGCGTCCGGGCGGGTGATCACCTGGTCGAGGACCTGGAAGATCTCCGTCTTGACCTGCTCGTTCTCGACGACCGCCTCGATGACGAGGTCGCGGTCGGCGAACTCGCCGAGGTCGGTGGTGAAGCTGAGGCGGGCCAGGGTGGCGTCCCGCTCCTCCTCCGTGATCTTGCCGCGTTCGGCGGCCTTCGTCAGGGAGTTGTGCAGCCGGGTGCGACCGATCTCCAGGGCCTCGCCCGTGGTCTCGGCGACCTTCACCTCAAGGCCGCTGCGGGCGCACACCTCCGCGATGCCCGCGCCCATCTGGCCGCAGCCCACTACGCCGACGCGGGCGATGTCGGTCGGGAGGGTAGAGAGGTCCGTCACTTCGTGCCTTTCGCTGCTCATCCATCGCGGGTCCCCCGGGCCTGTTCAGTGGTAACTGCGTTCCGGCGCCCGCCACGCCCCCCGACGTTACCCCCGACCTTGACCTCGGTGGCGGGCCGGGGCGGGCATGCTGGGCGCATCGAGAGCAATGTCACGCAACGGAACGGAGGCGTCACATGGCGCAGATCGGACGACGGGGCCTGCTGGCGGGCGCGGCGGGGGCGCTGGCCGCGTTCACGGCGGGCGGAGCGGGCCCGGCGCGGGCGGCGCAGCGGCCCGGGCCGGCCGGGGACGGGGACGCGCCCGGGCCCTTCCGGGGGGCGGCCGCCCCCGAGTTCCGCGGCATGTGGATCGCCACTGTCTCCAACGTCGACTGGCCCTCCGAGAGCGGACTGTCCGCGCAGGCGCAGCGCGCGGAACTGATCGGCCTCCTCGACAGCGCGGTACGGCGCCGGCTCAACGTGGTGATCCTCCAGGTCCGGCCGGCGGCCGACGCGCTGTGGCCCTCGCGGCTGGAGCCCTGGTCGCAGTGGCTGACGGGGGAGCAGGGGGTGGATCCCGGCTGGGACCCGCTCGGTACGGCCGTCGCCGAAGCGCACGCCCGCGGGCTGGAACTGCACGCCTGGTTCAACCCGTACCGGGTGGCCAACCACACCGATCCCGACCTGCTGGCGCCCGAGCACCCGGTCCGGCGCAACCCCGACTGGGCGGTCGAGTACGGCGGGAAGCTCTTCTACAACCCCGGCCTGCCCGAGGTGCGGCTCTTCGTCCAGGAGGCCATGCTCGACGCCGTCTCGCGCTACCCGGTGGACGGGGTGCACTGGGACGACTACTTCTACCCGTACCCGGTGGAGGGCGAGGACTTCGACGACGACGAGGCCTTCGAGGAGTACGGGGCCGATTTCCCGTCACGCGCCGACTGGCGGCGCCACAACACCGACACCCTGGTCCGCGAGATGTCGGAACGGCTGCGCACGGTCCGGCCCGCGGCCCGGTTCGGGGTCAGCCCGTTCGCCGTCTGGCGCAACTCCGACCGCGACCCGAGCGGCTCGCCCACGCGGGCGGGCCTCGGAACGTACGACGACCTGTACGCGGACACCCGCAAGTGGGTGACCGAGGGCTGGATCGACTACATCGTGCCGCAGGCCTACTGGCACATCGGGCACCCGACCGCCGACTACGCCGACGTCGTCCCGTGGTGGGCGCGGACCGTCGCCGGCACGGGCGTGGACCTGTACGTGGGGGAGGCGCTGTACCGCTGCGACGCGGACAGCCCGACCGCGGCCTGGCGCGATCCGGCGGAGCTGTCGCGGCACGTGCGGTTCGCCCGCCAGTACCGGGAGGTCCGCGGCCATTCCTACTTCTCCGCGAAGCAGGTGGCCGCGGACCCCAACGGGGCGATGGCCAGGGTCGTCGCCGACCACTACGGCTCGGTCGTTGCCCCGCGCTGAGTCAGTGCTCCTGTCCGGGCTCACCGGGGTGGCGGACCGTGCAGTCGGGTCCCGGAGCCATCAGGGCCTCGTGGCCGTCCTGGAAGCGGACCCGGTACGGGGGAGTCCCGTTTTCGCCCAGCACCTGGGTGATCTCACCCACCTTGTCGTGCTGTCCGACGATCCTGCCGTGCTGCACCAGCTGGTCGCCTTCGGTCGCGCGCATAACTGACCTCCTCGGTGGCGGTCCGATCCGGTGCTAGCAGTTTAGGTCGTTCTACCGCTATTTGACCCGTTGGGTCACGGCGATGCAGATGAGGACGGCGCAGGCGGCCGCCGGTGCGGCGGGGGACAGGTGCTCGCCGAGCAGGGCCACCGACCACACCAGGGTCAGCAGCGGCTGGGCGAGCTGGAGCTGGCTGGCCCGAGGGGCGCCGATCTCGGCCATGCCGCGGTACCAGACGTACAGGCCGAGGAAGGTGGAGCCGGCCGCCGCCCACACCAGGCCGGCCAGCCCGTGGCCGGTCAGGTGCACCGGCTCGTACGCGAGCCCGAGCGCGGAGCCCGTGAGGCTGAGCGGCAGGCACAGCACCAGCGCCCAGCCGATCACCTGCCAGCCCGGCAGCACCCGGGCCAGGCGTCCGCCCTCGGTGTAGCCGGCGGCGCACACCAGCAGGGCGGCGAAGAGGTAGGCGTCCCCCGCCGAGAGGGAGCCGCCGCTCTGCGCGACGGTGAAGGCGAGGACCACGGCCGCCCCGGCGAGGGCCGCGGCCCAGAACCGGCGCGAGGGCCGGGCTCCCGTGCGCAGGGCGGACAGCGCGGCCGTGGTCAGCGGGAGCAGGCCGACCACGACGGCGGCGTGCGAGGTGGTGGAGGTCGTCAGCGCGAGGGTGGTGAGCAGCGGGAAGCCGACGACCACGCCGGCGGCGACGACAGCCAGACCCGCCCAGTGCTCGCGGGCCGGCAGCGGCACCCGCAGGGCCAGCAGGAAGCCGCCGGCGATCAGGGCCGCGAGGACGCTGCGCAGCGCGACGAGCGACCAGGGACCGAAGCTCTCCAGGCCCCAGGCGGTGGAGGGGAAGGTCAGCGAGAACGCGACGACGCCGAGGGCGGCGAGGAGGGTGCCCCGGGTCCGGGGCGCGGTTCCCGTGCCGGTGCCGGTTGCGGTGCCGGTCGTGGAACCGCCAACCGCTAGCGAGGTGGGGAGAGTAGCGCTATTCTGTGCTGTCATGTACGAGCGTAGCAGTGTGGCCGAGCTGGCAGAATCCCTGAGGTCCGAACTCAACCGCTACTCAGTGGGTGGAAAGCTCCCCTCGAGCAGGGCCCTGGTCGAGCGCTACCGCGTCAGCCCCGTCACCGTCTCCCGGGCCCTCGCGCAGCTCGCCGCCGAAGGCCTCGTGGTCACCCGGCCCGGCGCCGGGGTGTTCCGCGCCCGGCCCCGGACCTCCGCCCCCGCCTCCGGCGACACCTCCTGGCAGGAGGTCGCCCTCAGCGCGGAGGGCGCCGGCGAGGTGGTCCCGCGGTCCGTGGACGCCTCCGGGGTCCTCGTCTGCCTCGCAGCACCGCCGGCCGGGGTGATCGGGCTCAACAGCGGCTACCTGCACCCCTCCATCCAGCCCGAGCGGGCCATGGCCGCCGCCCTGGCCCGCGCCGGGCGGCGCCCCGGAGCCTGGGACCGGCCGCCCATGGAGGGGCTGCCCGAGCTGCGCGACTGGTTCGCGCGGGAGATCGGCGGCGCCGTCGCGGCCGCCGACGTGCTGATCACCGCGGGCGGACAGAGCGCCCTGGCCACCGCCCTGCGGGCGCTCGCGCCGCCCGGGGCGCCGATCCTGGTGGAGTCGCCGACCTACCCCGGGCTGCTGGCCATCGCCCGCGCCTCCGGATGCCGGCCCGTGCCGGTCCCGGTGGATGCCGAGGGCGTCCGGCCGGAGCTGCTCGCCGCCGCCTTCGAAGCGACCGGGGCACGGGTCTTTGTCTGCCAGCCCTTGTTCCAGAACCCGACCGGGGCGGTGCTGGCTCCCGCGCGGCGGGCCGAGGTGCTGCGGATCGCCCGGGCCGCCGGGGCCTTCGTGGTCGAGGACGACTACGCCCGGTCGCTGGCCCACGAGGACGCCGGGCCGCTGCCCGCGACCCTGGCCGCCGAGGACCCCGACGGAGTCGTGGTGCACGTCCGCTCGCTCACCAAGGCCACCTCGCCCAGCCTGCGGGTGGGCGCCCTGGCCGCCCGCGGCCCGGTGCTGGACCGGCTGCGCGCCATCCAGGTCGTGGACACCTTCTTCGTGTCCCGGCCGCTCCAGGAGGCTGCCCTGGAACTGGTCGGCGCACCCTCCTGGCCGCGCCACCTGCGCACCGTGGCCGCCGAACTGCGCCACCGGCGCGACGTGCTCGCGGGGGCCCTGCGGCGCGAGCTGCCCGCCCTGGAACTGCCCCACCTGCCGTCCGGCAGCTACCAGTTGTGGGTGCGGCCGGCCGCCGGGGTGGACGACACCGCCTTCGCGGCCGAGGCCCTGCGCGCCGGGGTCGCCGTCGCAGCCGGCCGGCCCTACTTCTGCGCGGAACCGCCGGGGCCGTACGTCCGGATGAGCTTCGCCGGGGTGTCGGGCCCGGGCGAGCTGGTCGAGGCGGTCCAGCGGCTGCGGGCCGGCCTGGCGGGCGGGGTCGGTCCAGACGCTTGACCCCGTGCGCCCTGCGGCTCACCATCGCCGCATGCACGTTCGGGTTTCGCTCGTCGCCGCCGCCCGTAGTTCCTCGCTGCTCGCCGAGCGCTTCGACGACGACCGGCCGCTCGACGGCGCGGGGTGGCGGGCGGTGGAGTCCGCCGCGCGCGGACTCGTACCGCTCGGCGCGGCCGAGCTGCGCTACTGCTCGCCCACCCCGCGCAGCCGGGCCACCGGCCAGGCCCTCGGGTACGCGCCCCTGGCCCAGCCCGCGCTCCGCGACTGCGACATGGGCCGCTGGCGGGGGCTGACCCTGGCCGAGGTCACGGCGCACGAGCCGGGCGCGGTCGACCTGTGGCTCACCGATCCGCGCGCCGCCCCGCACGGCGGCGAGTCCCTGCTCGCCTTCATCTCCCGGATCGGTGCCTGGCTCGACACCCGGCCCGCCGACGACGGGGGCGCGATCGTGGCGGTGGCGGAACCCTCCGTGGTCCGGGCGGCCCTGGTCTACGCCCTGCAGGCACCACCGCTCACCTACTGGAACGTCGACGTCCGGCCGCTGTCGACGATGACCCTGACGGGCTGGTCCGGGCGCTGGCACCTCTCCCTGCAGGCCCCGGTGTAAAAACGGCTGGTTCGCGGGCAACACCACACCTAGCCTGCGATCATGACCGGCATTCTCATCACCACCCTCGCAGAGCGGCCCGAACTGGCGGGCCGGCTCTGGGACATGAAGGACTCGTGGCCGGCGTTCGCCGAGCACGACGCGCTGGCCTGGCTGCTCTATCCGCGGATGGTGGCCGAGCTGCCGGAGTACGTGCTGATCGCCACGGACGGGGACACGGTGGTCGCGCGGGGCTTCAGCGTTCCCTTCGCGCAGCACGCGCCGGGTCGCGCCGGGGTGCTGCCCGCGCAGGGCTGGGACCGGGTCCTGATGTGGGCCTTCTCCGACCTGCGGCGCGGGGTGCGGCCCGACACGGTGAGCGCGATCGAGATCAGCGTCGCCACCGACCGGCAGGGCGAGGGCCTGTCCGGGCGGATGCTCGCCGCCCTGCGGGACAACGCCCGGGCCCGCGGCTTCACCGAGGTCGTGGCGCCGGTCCGCCCCAGCGGAAAACCGGCCGAGCCGGACGCCTCCATCCACGAGTACGCGTACCGCACCCGCGGGGACGGCCTCCCGCACGACCCGTGGCTGCGCGTCCACGTCCGCGCCGGCGGGGTGATCGACTCGGTGGCGCCGCTCTCGATGACGATCACCGCCTCGCTCGCCGAATGGCGCGAATGGACCGGCCTCCCGTTCGCCGCCCCGGGCCCGGTCCGCGTCCCGGGCGCCCTGACCCCGGTCCACTGCGACCCGGAACAGGGCTACGCGGTCTACGTCGAACCCAACGTATGGGTCCGCCACCCGCTCTGAGGAGCCGAGCCGGGGAGGGGCGGCAGCACCGTTCGACCTGACGCTGTGGCGCGCGGACGGCGCGGTACCGGACGACGCGGTCGTGCTCCGCGTCGCGCAGCCTGCAGCGTCACGGTCCCCGGCGCATTGACCCGGGTGGCCGAACGCCGTGGTCCGCGCATCCGCCGCTGCCGGCGAACGCACCGGGCGCGGGCCCCCGGGCGGCGCCGACACACCCGCCCGGATGCGGTGGATCGCCCGCCCGGTCGAGGAGGATCGCACTGCGGCCACCGCCCCGCGTCCCGGAGAAGACGGCCGCCCGCGACGGGCGCACCCGGCTCCGGCGGGCCGCGCCGCGCGGGCGCGAGATCCGCTCCGGGCGCCGGGCCGGACGAGTCGCTGCCCTTCCACCGAGTCGGAGTCACCATGGCCCCACCCTGGACCCCGCCCCGCCCGCGCCGCTCCGGGGCGTCGATCCTGCCGGTCCTGCTTCCCATCGCGGTCCTGATCGTGGTGGCGGTGACCGTGGGGTCGTGGCTGCAGTGGAAGGAACGGCAGACGATCGACACGGTCCACACGGTCGGATCGGCGGCCGCCGACCGGGTGGACGTGGAGGCCCACGTCCAGAGCGTCGACGCCGCGGCCAGAGAGCTGGTCCTGCGGGTCCGGGTCACGCCGCGCGGGGCCCTCGGCGAGGAGGACGGGACCGCCCCGGTGGCCGATCTCAGCCTCCTGACCTCATCGGCGACCCTCGGGGATCTGGCGTTCAAGGCGCACGAGCGGCTCGCGACCAAGGACGTGCAGGTCGCGCTCACGGGCGGATCCATCAGCGACTACCCGTTCGACACCTACGAGACGGACATCGGGTTCGGGGCGGTGGTGGGGGGCAAGGAGGTGCCGGTGCGGGTGCTGTTCTCCAACCACGACGTGCTCTTCTCGGTCTCCGCCACCCCCACGCCCTCCCGGCAGGGGACCGTCGTCATGGCGCTGGGGCTGCACCGCTCGGGCAGCCTGCTCGTCTTCGCCGTCTTCATGATGGTCGTGATGTGGGCGCTGGCGGCGTCCGTGCTCATGGGGGCCTGGTACCTGACGACCCGCGGCGAGGGGCTGGTCTGGCCCGCCCTCGCCTGGATGGCCGCCACCCTCTTCGCTCTCTCGGCGTTCCGCAACACCGCCCCCGGCACACCGCCGATCGGCTGCGCCATGGACTGGATCGCCTTCCTGTGGGCCGAGACCGTCATCGCCCTCTGCCTGATCGCCGTGGTCATCACCGGCGTCCGCTCCGCCCTCCACCGGGACGACACCTCCTGACCGGCCCCCCGGCCCCCGTCCCCGCCCTGCTGACGTGGCGCTCGCTTGCGGGCTTTCACGGGAGCAGCGGCGGGAGCACGCCCGTGGGGTCGTAGCGGTGTCGAAGCGCCTGGAGGCGAGCCAGGCCGCCACCGTAGGCAGCCCGCACCTCGGCCTCGTACTCGGGGAAGCCCGGTCGCAGTTCGACGTTGTAGACCCCGACGGTGTGCGGGGCCAGTGCCCGCAGCGTGTCGCGGGCCCACGTCCGGCAGGCCTCCTCGTCGTCCCCGTCCCCCCAGATCGCGTTCACCGGGACGCTCCATTCGGCGGTTCTGCCCCAGAACGCGGTGGCGTTGTCGTCGACGTCGGCCAGGGCCCCGCCGGTGTGCTGGAAGTCGATCCGGCACGCCCGCGTGGGTGCGGTGCGGATCCGGTCCGCGATGGCGCCGGCGACCGCGGCGTCGAGAGTGGGACCGGTGAAGACCGCCTTGCCGAAGAACGAACCACGCGGACCGTCCCCCGGCCGGGGCATCCGGATCGGTTCGGGTTCGGCGCCGTCGGCACCGGGGATGGCGAACTCGGGCAGCTCGGCCGGATAACGACCGGAGGTCTCCGAACGATGGAGCGGCGACGAGCCCGCGCCCGCGACCACGGCGGAGACCGCCGACCTGGCCCGCCCGATGGCGCTGTCGTCCCCGCTCGCGCACGCGGTGTAGAGGAACAGGACCGGCTCGTCGGGCGAGAGGGGCGTGTGGCCGAGGACCGCGCTCATGGTGGTGTCTCGCGCGAGCTCGGGAGCAACCCGAAAATAGGAGGCGAGAGCATCCAGTCCCACCACCGCCCGGTCGACCCAGACCGGGCCGGTCTCGTGGGTCCGGAACACCGCGGAGGTGACCACCCCGAGGGCCGGCGCGCTGCCCCGCACCGCCCACCACAGGTCGGCTTCCTCGCCCGAACTCCTGTCCGAGAGGTGGACGACGTCGCCGGAGGGGAGCACGAGCTCGACTCCGACGAGGTGATCGAGGGTGAGCCCCAGGGACCTCGTCAGATGGCCGATGCCCCCTCGGGTGGCCATCCCCAGGCCGGCGTGGCCGACGACGCCGACCGGCACCGCCCGACGTGCCGGGGAGAGGACTTCGAGCATGGTGGCCATGGTTGCCCCACCGCCGACGACCACGTGGTCCGCGTCGCGACGGGCGGCGTTCAGGTTTTCCGAGAGGTCCAGCATGACGGCCCCCTCGGCGACACAGTTCGAGCTCAGGCCGCCGCCACGCACCGTCACCTGCACTCCGGCAGCCGTCGCGACCCTCATCACGGCCGCAACATCGTCGACCGTGCGGGGCGCCACGACACACGCAGGTCGTCGACGGGCCGCCTCGGGGAAGAAGACCTTCGCCAGGGCATCGCGGTACCCCGCGGCTCCGGGCGCATGCACCGCCGAACCGAGCGCAGATCGCAAGGCCCCGACGATGTCGCGTGAGGGACGGACCGGCACGCTCGCGGCAGTGTTCGGAGCTTCGGGGCGCCCCGTGGACGGGCTGGCGGGCGTCAGGGCATCGTTGCTGGTCACGGTGGCTCCGGTTCCCGGTGATGGGGTTTCGGGCGGAGCGCCTTCGGTTGTCCCGGTGAATGGAGAAGCGACCCCGGGAGGTTAGATGAGCCGGAAACCGAACACAAGATCCCCGGGGCGACTCGGCCGGCCCCGCTCGACCGGGGCCCCGTCAAGCGCAACGCTCGGCTCCGTCCACTCCAGCACTCATCCCCATGGAGCGCCACGTCCCGGCCATCCCGTGATCAATGGCCGGACAAGTGCTTTGCATAAACGTGCGCGCCTACGTATAGTCATGCCATCGAGGAGGAGGGTCCGATGGTGGTACGTGTAGCGGTGGCCGGAGCGAGCGGATACGCGGGCGGTGAAGTCCTGCGCCTGCTGCTCTCCCACCCCGAGGTCGAGATCGGCGCGCTGACCGGCCACTCCAACGCCGGAGAGCTCTTCGGCAACCTGCAGCCGCACCTCGGGCCGCTCGCGGGACGGACCCTGGAGGCGACCACGCCCGAGGTCCTCGCCGGTCATGATGTCGTCTTCCTCGCGCTCCCGCACGGCCAGTCCGCCGCCGTGGCCGCCCAGCTCGGCGAGGACGTCCTCGTCATCGACATGGGCGCCGACCACCGGCTCAAGGACTCGGCCGACTGGGACAAGTTCTACGGCGGCGTTCACGCCGGCACCTGGCCCTACGGCCTTCCCGAGCTCCCCGGCGGCCGCGCCGCCCTCGCGGGAGCCAAGCGCGTCGCCGTACCCGGCTGCTTCCCCACCGCCGTTTCGCTCGCGCTGTTCCCCGCCTACCAGGCACGGCTCGCCGAGCCCGAGGCCGTGATCGTCGCCGCCACCGGCACCTCCGGCGCCGGCAAGGCGATGAAGACGCACCTGCTCGGCTCCGAGGTGATGGGCACGGTCACTCCGTACGGCGTGGGCGGCGTGCACCGGCACACCCCCGAGATGGTGCAGAACCTGACCCCCCTGGCCGGGGAGCGGGTGTCCGTCTCCTTCACCGCCAACCTCGTGCCCATGGCGCGCGGCATCCTCGCCACCTGCTCCGCCAAGGCCCTCCCCGGCACCACCGCGGAATCCCTCCGCGCCGCCTACGAGAAGGCCTACGCCGAGGAGCCCTTCGTCCAGCTCCTCCCCGAGGGCCGGTGGCCGACCACGAAGTCCGTGCAGGGTTCCAACGCCGTCCAGGTCCAGGTCGCCCACGACGAGTCCGCCCAGCGGATCATCGCCATCAGCGCCATCGACAACCTGACCAAGGGCACCGCCGGCGGCGCGGTGCAGAGCATGAACATCGCCCTCGGGCTCCCCGAGCAGCTCGGGCTTTCCACGATCGGAGTGGCACCGTGAGCGTCACGGCAGCACAGGGATTCACGGCGGCGGGCATCGCCGCCGGAATCAAGGCAAACGGCAACCCCGACCTGGCCCTCGTGGTCAACAACGGGCCGCGTCTGGCCGCCGCGGGCGTCTTCACCTCCAACCGCGTCAAGGCCGCCCCCGTGCACTGGTCCGAGCAGGTCCTGCGCGGCGGCACCGTCAGCGCGGTCGTCCTGAACTCCGGCGGTGCCAACGCCTGCACCGGCCCCAAGGGCTTCCAGGACACCCACGCCACCGCCGAGAAGGTCGCCGCCACCCTCGGCGGCGAGTTCAACGCCGGTGAGATCGCGGTCGCCTCCACCGGCCTGATCGGCGTCCTGCTCCCCATGGACAAGCTGCTGCCCGGCATCGAGACCGCCGCAGCCGCCCTGTCCGCGGACGGCGGCGAGGCCGCCGCCATCGCCATCAAGACCACCGACACCGTGCACAAGACGGCCACCGTCTCGCAGGGCGGCTGGACCGTCGGCGGCATGGCCAAGGGCGCGGGCATGCTCGCCCCCGGCCTGGCCACCATGCTCGTCGTCCTCACCACGGACGCCGACCTGGACAGCTCCACCCTCGACCGGGCGCTGCGCGCCGCCACCCGCACCACCTTCGACCGGGTGGACTCCGACGGCTGCATGTCCACCAACGACACGGTGCTGCTGCTGGCCTCCGGGGCCTCCGGCCAGGTGCCGGCGTACGAGGAGTTCGCGCAGGCCGTACGGACCGTCTGCGACGACCTGGCCCGCCAGCTGATCGGCGATGCCGAGGGCGCCAGCAAGGACATCCGCATCGAGGTGATCGGCGCGGCCAGCGAGGACGACGCCGTCGAGGTCGGCCGGTCCATCGCCCGCAACAACCTGCTCAAGTGCGCCATCCACGGCGAGGACCCGAACTGGGGCCGGGTGCTCTCCGCGATCGGCACCACCAAGGCCGCCTTCGACCCGGACCGCCTCAACGTCGCCATCAACGGCGTCTGGGTCTGCAAGAACGGTTCGGTCGGCGAGGACCGCGACCTGGTGAGCATGAAGGACCGCGAGGTCCGCATCACCGCCGACCTGGCCACCGGCAGCGAATCCGCGGTCATCTGGGCCAACGACCTCACCGCCGAGTACGTCCACGAGAACAGCGCCTACAGCTCATGAGCACCGCACGGAAGCACACCGCGCTGCCCAAGGCCGAGATCCTCATCGAGGCCCTGCCCTGGCTCACCCGCCACAACGGCAAGATCATCGTCATCAAGTTCGGCGGCAACGCCATGATCGACGAGGACCTGAAGGCCGCCTTCGCCCAGGACGTGGCCTTCCTGCGCCAGGCCGGCCTCAAGCCCGTCGTCGTGCACGGCGGCGGACCCCAGATCAACGCCCAGCTCGACAAGCAGGGCCTGGTCAGCGAGTTCAAGGCCGGCCTGCGCGTCACCACCCCGGAGGCCATGGACGTCGTACGGATGGTGCTGGCGGGCCAGGTCCAGCGCGAGCTGGTCGGCCTGCTCAACCGGCACGGGCCCCTGGCCGTCGGCATGACCGGCGAGGACGCGCACACCATCACCGCCATCCGGCACGTCCCCGAGATCGACGGCGAGCTCGTCGACATCGGGCGGGTCGGCGAGATCACCGCCATAGACACCGGCGCGATCGAGGCGCTGCTGGCGGACGGCCGGATCCCGGTCATCTCCTCCATCGCGCGCAGCGCCGACGACCACCACGTCTACAACGTCAACGCCGACACGGCGGCCGCGGCGCTCGCCGCCGCGCTCGGCGCCGAGACGCTGATGGTCCTCACCGACGTCGAGGGCCTCTACGCGGACTGGCCCAACAGTGACGAGGTCATCAGCCGGCTCACCGTCAGCGAGCTGGAGAAGCTGCTGCCGGAGCTGTCCAGCGGCATGGTGCCCAAGATGCAGGGCTGCCTGCACGCCGTGCGCGGCGGCGTCAGCACCGCCCGCGTGATCGACGGGCGGGTCCAGCACTCGATCCTGCTGGAGATCTTCACGGACGAGGGAATCGGCACGATGGTCGTGCCCGACGCACAGGGAGGGGACCCCCGGTGACCACCGGCAACGAGGAGTACCGCGCCCGCTGGCAGGGCGCGCTCACCAACAATTACGGGACCCCGGCGCTGGCCCTCGTGCGCGGCGACGGCGCCCAGGTCTGGGACGCCGACGGCAGGCAGTACACCGACTTCGTCGGCGGCATCGCGGTCAACGCCCTCGGCCACGCCCACCCGGCGATCGTCGAGGCCGTGTCCGGCCAGATCGCCCGGCTCGGCCACGTCTCCAACCTCTTCGCCTCCGAGCCGGTCGTCGCGCTCGGCGAGCGGCTGCTCCAGCTCTTCGGCCGCCCCGGCAAGGTCTTCTTCTGCAACTCCGGCGCCGAGGCCGTCGAAGCCGCCTTCAAGATCGGCCGGCTGACGGGACGGAGCCACATGGTGTCCACCGCCGGCGGTTTCCACGGCCGGACGATGGGCGCCCTCGCGCTCACCGGCCAGCCGAAGAAGCAGGACCCCTTCCTGCCCCTGCCCGGTGCCGTCACCCACGTCCCGTACGGAGACGTCGAGGCCCTGCGGGCCGCCGTCACCGAGGAGACGGCGTTCGTGATCATCGAGCCGATCCAGGGCGAGAACGGCGTCGTCGTCCCGCCCGCCGGATACCTGACGGCCGCCCGCGAGATCACCCGGGCCAAGGGCGCGCTGCTCGTCCTCGACGAGGTACAGACCGGCATCGGGCGCTGCGGCCAGTGGTTCGAGCACCAGGCCCACGAGGGCGTGGAGCCCGACCTCGTCACCCTCGCCAAGGGGCTCGGCGGTGGCCTGCCGATCGGTGCCGTCGCCGCCTTCGGACCGGCCGCCGACCTGCTCCAGCCCGGCCAGCACGGCACCACCTTCGGCGGGAACCCGGTCGCCTGCGCGGCCGGCCTGGCCGTCATCGACACCATCGCCACCGACGGCCTGCTCGACCGGGTCAAGGCGCGCGGCGAGCGGCTGCGCGCCGGAATCGAAGGTTCCGGCCATCGGCTGGTCTCCCACGTCCGCGGCGCCGGTCTGCTGCTGGGTATCGTGCTGACCGAGCCCCTCGCGCCCCAGGTGCAGCAGGCGGCTCAGGAAGCCGGCTTCCTGGTCAACGCGCCCGCCCCCGACGTCGTACGGCTCATGCCGCCTTACGTACTGTCCGAGGACGAGGTGGACGCGTTCCTCCGGGCCCTGCCCGGCATCCTCGACGCAGCCAACGGGGACCGATCCGGAGAATGAGACGACGATGAGCCAGGCGCAGGACAACGAGCACTGGGGGTCCTCCCAGACGGAGTCTGGAGGAGGACAGGCCGTCCCGCAGACCCGCACCGCCCGCCACCGCCGGATCGTGGACATCCTCAACCGGCAGCCGGTCCGTTCCCAGAGCCAGCTGGCCAAGCTGCTCGCCGACGACGGGCTGAGCGTCACCCAGGCGACGCTCTCGCGCGACCTCGACGAGCTGGGCGCGGTGAAGATCCGCAACACCGGCGGCGAGCTGATCTACGCGGTCCCCAGCGAGGGCGGCTTCCGCACCCCGCAGGCGCCGCTCGGCGAGTCGGCGAAGGAGGAGCGCATGCGGCGCCTCTCCGGGGAACTGCTGATCTCGGCGGAAGCCTCCGCGAACCTCGTCGTCCTGCGCACCCCGCCCGGCGCGGCGCAGTTCCTCGCCTCCGCCATCGACCAGGCCGAACTCCGGGAGATCCTGGGCACGATCGCGGGCGACGACACGCTGATGCTGATCAGCCGCGACCCGGCGGGCGGCCAGGCCCTGGCCGACCACATGCTGCGGCTGGCCCAGAAGGAGGGCTAGCCACGGTCGGGGGCTTCAATACCGGGTGACGGCCAGGGCCCCGGACTCGGTGCCGATGGCGATGTGGGGGTGGCGGCGCGGGTTCGCCCAGCGCAGGATCTCCCGCATGGCCCGCTTCGGGACGGACACGCAACCGGCCGTCGCCCCCCTGCCGTTGACGTGCAGGAAGATGCCCGCGCCCCGGCCGCGTACCGGCTCGGCGTAGTTGAAGCCGATGACCAGCGCATGGGCGTACTGGGACGCGTACGCCACCAGGTGCTCCGCCTCGCCCGGCGCGCAGTCCGCCGGCAGCGGCTCCACCCAGCGGTTGTAGGCGGCGGAGGCGTTGTCCTGGCACCACCACGAGCCGTCGGTCACCCGCCGGTAGCGGTACTCCGTCCCCGCCGGCGCGCTGCGGATCCCGAAGGCGTACGGGAGTTCGTACAGGCCCGTCGGCGTGGTGCTGGTGCCCTGCGTGCGGGTCGCGCCCTCGGTGAGGCCGTTCGACCCGAAGCGGGCGTCCGCGCTCCCGGCCTCGAACCACCGCCCCGCCCGCCGGTCCCACCAGGTCAGGCGTCCGGTCGTGGAGCCGGGCCCGGGGGCGACGGCGGTGATGAGCTGGCTGCCGCCGCCGGTGTCGGCCAGGCGGGCGGGCAGCGGATCGGGACTCCAGGGCCCCTGGGCGAGCAGGGTGGTGACGATCGTCACGCCGGTGACGAGAGCGGTACGCAGCACATGTCAGACGGTACGGGGCGGAAGGGGCAGAGGCAGCGCAGGCAGGCCGTCGAGGCTCGTCCCGATGAACTCCTTCTTCTCGCAGTACTCCCCGAACTCGTCGTCCGTCTTGCGGCCGAAGTACTCCGCGTGGAGGGTGCGTTCCCCCTGGTACTCCATGAGGGGGACGGCGTACCCGCACACATCGGCGATGCGCCGGGCGCGCACGAGGATGATGGCCCGGGCGGCCGGCCCGTCGGCCTCGCCGAAGTGGCCGATCAGCTCTCCCCAGCGGGGATCGTCACGGAAAACGGCCTCGCCCTCGCCGTGGATGCGCACGATGTTCGGCGGGCCGCTGAACGCACACCACATGAGCGTGATCCGGCCGTTCTCGCGGACGTGGGCGATGGTCTCGGCGCCGCTGCCGCCGAAGTCCAGGTAGGCGAGCCGCTGCTCGTCGAGGACGACGAGGGTGCCGGCGCGGCCCTTGGGGGACAGGTTGACGTGGCCGTCGTCCGCGAGCGGGGCGGTGGCCGTGAAGAAGACCGGCTGCTCCTCGATGAACCTGCGCAGCCGGCCGTCTATGCGTTCGTAGAGCTTTCCCATGCGGATCATTATCCGGCCGGCCGGGAGGGGCCGAGGGGAATTCCGAGACGGGAACGCATCCGCCGCATGACGTGGTCGCTGAACAGTCCGGTGCAGCGGTCCAGCAGGGCGCCGACCTCGGGGTCCCGGACGGGCAGGTCCGGGGGCCGCTCGGGGGACCACAGGCTCTGCACGCGCTGCGCGGCCACCCGGCGCAGCACCGGGTCACTGTCCGTCAGGAGCTCGACGGAGGCCCGCAGCCCGTCGACGCCGCCCCGGGCGTGCAGCACGCGATAGGCGGCCCGGCGGGTGTGCGGGGGGCGGTCCGGGGAGATCCGGGCCGCCAGCCAGTCGCCCGGCAGCCCTCCCGCGTCCGGGAGCAGCCCCCGCGCGGCCTCCCGCGCCACGGCGGGCGACGGGTCGTCGAGCAGCGTCCGCAGCAGGGCCGTCTCGGAGGTGCCCACAGCGCGCAGCCCGGCAACGGCGGCGGCCCGTACCGCGTCACCACCCGGCCCGGGCCGCTCCAGCAGGGCGCGTAGCAGCGGCGCGTCCGCGGGCTTCGCGCACTCGGCGAAACCGGCGACGGCGTACGGGGTGACCCGGGCCGGATCCTCGACCAGCGCCCGGCAGTGCGCGTACGGGTCCCCACCGTGCTGCCGGACCAGCCACCGGGCGCAGGCCCGGACCAGCGAGGAGCGGTCGGCCAGGTGGCCGGCGGCCTCGGCGGCGCGGCCGGCCCGGCGCAGCGCGGTGACCCCGCCCGCCCGGACCATCGGGAGGTGTCCGCCCAGCAGCGCGTCGACCGCCTCGTCGTCCGGCCCTTCGGCGGCCATGGCGGCCAGGGCGGCATCCGCCCAGAGCCGGGCCGTGGCCGGGTCCCGCTCCTCGGCGGCCCGCCGGGCGAGCTCCCGTACGCCGAACAGCCCGGCGTCGAGGGTGAGGCCGGCGGCGAACCGCCGGGTCGGCAGGTCGCCGCTGCGCCGCAGCCAGGCCAGGACGGTGTCGGGCTCCTCGCCGGTCATGGTGCGGGCGGCCCTGGCCGGGCGCCACCACCGGGCGGGACGTGCGGGGCGCCACCACGGAGCGGTGACCGGGTCCCCGGCGCGCAGCGCGGCCGCGAAGAGATCGCGCGCCCAGACGCCCCGCTCGCGCCCGGCGAGCCGCAGCACGAGCGGGGTGAGCTCGATCAGGGTGTCTGCGGGTCGGGTGGCCAGGGCGTCGGCGAGCACCGCCCGGGCGCGGTCGCGGACGGCCGGGACCCAGTCGGCGCACCGGATCGCGACAAGCGGGAGCGGCGGGCGCGGAGCGTCCAGCGCCGCCTCGCGGATCCGGCCGTCGGGGTGGCAGAGACGGACCTCGATCCGGTCGAAACCCCGTGACCCCGGGGAGGGGGAGGGGCCGCGCCGGATCTCCGAGTCGAGGGCGAGCCACGAGACGGGCAGCACGGGGCGGCGGACGCCGCCGATCCCCAGGCGCTCGCCGCGCAGCAGGCCCGCGGCCGCGGCCCGGCCCTCCTCGATCTGTTGCTGCAGCGCGGCGCCCATGACCCCTCCCCCTCCGGTACGGACCGCCGATCGTAGCTCTGGCCGGGGTGTGGCGCTCCTGATATCCGCCCTGGTCAGACGGCGCAGCGCGGGCGGCGATTGACGAAACATACGGAGTAGCGCATAGTTATGCCTACCGGGACACGCCCCGCCGCGACCTCGCCGGTCCCGCCGGGGCCGCCCCGAGCCGTCCGGCCACCCACTGACCAGGCGACCTCCCCGCTACCTCCGCGGCGGGGAGGTCGTTGCACACCCGAAGCCATGCAGTCTTGAGGAGCAGTAGCTGTGAGCAGCAACAACGGTGACGTCCGGCTCTGGGGCGGCCGCTTCGCCGACGGCCCCGCCGAGGCCCTTGCGAAGTTGTCCGCGTCGGTCCACTTCGACTGGCGCCTCGCGCCGTACGACATCGCCGGCTCGCGCGCCCACGCCCGCGTGCTGAACAAGGCGGGTCTGCTCACGGCCGAGGAGCTGGAGCGCATGATCGCCGGCCTCGACCGGCTCGAAGCCGATGTCGCCGACGGCTCCTTCACCGGCACCATCGCCGACGAGGACGTGCACACCGCCCTGGAACGCGGCCTGCTGGAGCGCCTCGGCGCCGAGCTCGGCGGGAAGCTGCGCGCCGGCCGGTCCCGCAACGACCAGGTCGCCACCCTCTTCCGGATGTACCTGCGCGATCACGCCCGGACCATCGGCGGGTTGCTCGCGGACCTCCAGGACGCGCTGGTCGGCCTCGCCGAGAGCCACGCGGACGTGGCGATGCCCGGCCGCACCCACCTCCAGCACGCGCAGCCGGTGCTCTTCGCCCACCACGTGCTCGCCCACGTGCAGTCCCTGTCCCGGGACGCCGAGCGGCTCCGCCAGTGGGACACCCGGACCGCGGTCTCCCCGTACGGCTCGGGCGCGCTGGCCGGATCCTCGCTGGGCCTGGACCCGGAGGCGGTCGCCGCCGACCTGGGCTTCGAGCGGGGCTCGGTCGGCAACTCGATCGACGGCACGGCCTCGCGCGACTTCGTGGCCGAGTTCGCCTTCATCACCGCGATGATCGGGATCAACCTGTCCCGGATCGCGGAGGAGATCATCATCTGGAACACGAAGGAGTTCTCCTTCGTGACCCTGCACGACGCCTTCTCGACCGGGTCGTCGATCATGCCGCAGAAGAAGAACCCGGACATCGCCGAGCTGGCGCGCGGCAAGTCGGGCCGCCTCATCGGCAACCTGACGGGGCTCATGGCCACCCTCAAGGCCCTGCCGCTCGCCTACAACCGGGACCTCCAGGAGGACAAGGAGCCGGTCTTCGACTCCTGCGACACCCTCGAGGTCCTGCTGCCGGCCTTCACCGGCATGATGGCCACCCTCACGGTCAACCGGGAGCGGATGGAGGAACTGGCTCCGGCGGGCTTCTCGCTGGCCACCGACATCGCGGAATGGCTGGTCAAGCAGGGCGTGCCCTTCCGGGTGGCGCACGAGGTGGCCGGCGAGTGCGTCAAGGTCTGCGAGGTGCTCGGGATCGAGCTCGACGAGCTGACGGACGAGCAGTTCGCGAAGATCTCGGAGCACCTGACCCCCGCGGTCCGGACCGTCCTGAACGTCAAGGGCGCCCTCGCCTCGCGCAACGGCCGCGGCGGCACCGCCCCCTCGGCGGTCGCGCTCCAGCTGACCGAACTCAAGGCCGACCTGGTCATCCAGCACGCCTGGGCGGCCCACAAGCAGTAGCCACAAGCAGTGGTCCCACCTCGCGGAGGGGCGGCCGGAGCCCGTGCTCCGGCCGCCCCTCCGGCGTCTACGAGGCCCAGTCCGCCAGTGCGTCGAAGTCCGCCCGGACCAGCCCGATCCGTTCGTCGATCCGCATCAGCAGGGCCCGTGCCGGGTGGCGCTGCTCGACGTACTCCCGGTCCATGGCCGTGATGTCGTCGTCGATCCACGCGAAGGGCCGCGTCCCCGCGTACTCCAGGACGTACTGCGTCTTCCAGAACGTGCCGCGCGGCGCCCGGCCGTGCATCACCGGCCAGTCGATGAAGGGCAGCCGGGGCAGGCCGAGGTGCGGGGCTATCCAGTCGTTGGCCTCGTCCTTCCAGGTGGTGGCCCAGACCAGTTCGTACGCCTCCGCCAGTGCGAGGAGTTCCGCGCCGTGGCCGTGGTTCAGCCACACCCGGAGCGGCTTCGCACGCTCGGACTCCCTCCAGCCCGTGGGCCGCATGCGGTGGGTGGTGTAGCCGTCGGGGCGGCGCTGGGGCTTGGCCGCGTAGGGATTGAGCGGTCCGTCGACGTCGATCAGCAGCAGGGGCTTCGTCGGCTTCATCTCGGAAGGATTCCTCTCTTCTGCCTCTTCGGCAGCTCATTTACCACCCGAATGAGACTCTGACGTCTCATTCGGGTTATGCTTGTCTCATGGCCATGGATCGTGACCAGGTGCTCCGCGACGCGGCGGCCCTGCTCTCCCGCAAGTCGACCGCCACGATGGACGAGGTCGCCCGCGCCGCCGGAATCGGGCGCGCGACCCTCCACCGGCACTTCGCCGGGCGCGACGCCCTCGTACGGGCCCTCGAAGAACTGGGCATCCGGGAATTCGAGGTGGCCTTCGACAACGCCCGCCTCGACGAGGGCAGCGCGGTCGACGCGCTGCGCAGGCTCGTCGCGGAGACGGAGCCGAACGCCGAGCTGCTGGCCTTCCTCGTCACCGAGAACCAGCTCTTCGAGGGCGACCAGATCAACGAGGGCTGGGCCCGCCTCGACGCCCGCGTCGGGGCCCTCTTCCGGCGCGGCCAGCAGGAGGGCGACATCCGGATCGACCTGAGCCCCGCCTGGCTCACCGAGGCCCTCTACGGCCTCATCGGCACCTGCGCCTGGGCCGTCATGGACGGCCGGGTCGCGGCCAAGGACTTCCAGTACATGATCATCGAGCTGCTGCTCGGTGGCGCACGACGGAGCGTGGAGTGATGAGCGGTACCAAGCAGTCGAGCCCGACCGCGGGGACGGGGGTCGCGAGCCGCGCGCGCTGGCTTGCCCTCTCCGTACTCGTGCTGGCCGTCCTGCTGGTCGCGGTGGACGCGACGGTACTCGGTCTCGCCACCCCCTCCCTCTCCGAGGACCTGGGGCCGTCCGGCACCCAGCTGCTGTGGATCGGCGACATTTACTCCTTCGTCATCGCCGGACTGCTCGTCTCGATGGGTTCCCTCGGCGACCGCATCGGCCGCAAGAAGCTGCTCCTCGCCGGCGCCACCGCCTTCGGCGCCGTCTCGGTCCTGGGCGCCTACGCGACGAGCCCCGAGATGATGATCGTCGCGCGGGCCCTGCTCGGCGTGGCCGGCGCGACCCTGATGCCCTCCACCCTCGCGCTGATCCGCAACATCTTCCACGACCCCAAGGAGCGCAGCCTCGCCATCGGCATCTGGGGTGCCACCGCCTCCGCCGGCGCGGCCGTCGGCCCGGTCGTCGGCGGCGCCCTGCTCCAGCACTTCTGGTGGGGCTCGGTCTTCCTCATCAACCTGCCCGTCATGGCCGCCCTGGTCATCGTCGGCATCAAGCTGCTGCCCGAGTCCAAGAACCCGGTCGCCGGTCCCTGGGACCTGGTCAGCGTCGGCCTCTCCCTCGTCGGTGTCATCAGCGTCGTCTACGCCGTCAAGGAAGCCGCCACCCACGGCCTGACCCCGGAAGTCGCGGGGACCGCGGCGCTCGGCGCGGCCGCGCTGTACGCCTTCGTCCGCCGCCAGTTCACCCTGCCGTCCCCGCTGCTCGACATGCGGCTCTTCCGGCACCGCGGCTTCTCCGGCGCGGTCCTCGCCGACCTCCTCACCGTCTTCGGCCTGTCCGGGCTCGTCTTCTTCCTCTCCCAGTTCCTCCAGCTCGTCCAGGGCCGCGAGCCGCTGGAAGCCGGTCTCGCCGAACTGCCCGCCGCCGTGGGCGCCGTGGTCACCGGTCTCGTCGCGGGCCGGTACGCCCGCAGGTACTCGGTCCGGTCGATCGTCGCCGGCGGCCTCGGCGCCATCGGCCTGGCCCTCGGCGCGCTGACCCTGCTCCACAAGGAGAGCGGCTACCCGCTGCTCGGCGCGGCCCTGCTCGTCGTCGGACTCGGCGCCGGCTTCTCCTTCACCGTCACCGCCGACGTGATCCTCTCCAGCGTGCCCAAGGAGCAGGCCGGTTCGGCCTCCGCCGTCTCCGAGACGGCGTACGAACTCGGCGCCGCCCTCGGCATCGCCCTGCTCGGCTCCATCGTCACCGGCGTCTACCAGGGCTTCACCGCCCCGGCCACCGTCACGGGCCCCGTGGCCGACGCCGCGCACGAATCGCTCGGTGGCGCCGTCGAAGCCGCCAAGGCGGTGGACCCGGCCACCGCCACACAGATGGTGGGCGCCGCCCAGGACGCCTTCGTGGACGGGCTGCGGCTCGCCTCGGGCGTCGGCGCGGCCGTGCTGCTGGCCACCGCCGTGGCCGCCTGGTTCCTGCTGAAGGGGCAGGAGCTCCAGGAGGGCGCCGGGCACTGAGGCGGCCGCAAACGATCGGATCCGGCCAGGAGTTGACAGTCCGTCGGACCCCGGGACACCATCCCCGCGATGGAGATCAACGAGCTCACCCCGGCGGAGCGCCGCGTCTGGGACGCCTTCCCGCGCGGCGAACGCGTCGACTTCCGGCAGGGCCCCGACGAGGACGCCTCCGATGGCCAGGGCTGGGGCCCCGAGCGGACCGTACGGGCCGAGGTGCTCACGAGTCTGCTGCTGAACGGGACCAGCGCCCGCGGCCAGGTCGCCGGGCTCAACATCAGGGGCGCCCGGATCACCGGCAAGCTCAACCTCAAGTACGCCGTCGTCGAGCACGCGATCCGGCTGCGCGGCTGCTGGTTCGAGCGCAAACCGCTCGTCTACGGGGCCCAGTTGCGGGCCCTCGTACTGACCGACTCGACCCTGCCCGGCCTGACCGCCACCTCCGTCAGCATCGACGTCGTCCTGCGGATGCCCTGCTGCCGCATCACCGGGCCGGTGCGGCTCGCCGGGGCCCGGATCGCGGGCGGCCTCTTCCTCCAGAAGGCGGTCATCGGAATGCCGGGCGCCGCCGAGGAGGCCGAGGAGGCGCCGCTCCAGTTCAACCACGCCCACATCGGTACCGACGTGATCGCGTTCGGACTCACCGTCCACGGCCAGATGCGGGCCAACGGCGCCACCGTCGGCGGCCAGATCAACCTGGACGACGCCCGCCTGCTCGCCCCCGGCGGTACCGCCCTGCACGGTGAGACGCTGACGGTGGGCACCGACCTGCGGGCCATGCGGCTGGAGGCACAGGGCCGGATCAACATCAGCGGCTCCCGCATACCGGGCCAGCTCAACCTCGCCTATGCCCGCCTCGCCAACCCCGGCGGCGTCGCCCTGCGCGCATCCAGCTGCCTGATCGGAGAGGTCTGGCTCAGGTCATGCGCAACCATCCAGGGCGGGGTGAACCTGCGCCGCTCCCAGTTCGACCTGCTGCACATGCCGCCCGAGACCTGGCCACGGCAGATCCGCATCGACGGCCTGACCTACCGCACCCTCGCCCCGCACCTTCCCGCGGAGGAGCGGCTGCCCGCGCTGGAGCGTGAGGAGTCGGGCTACCTCCCGTACGCCTACGAACAGCTCGCCGCCGCCTACCGTACGGCCGGGGACGAAGCGGCCGCCCGCACCGTGCAGCTCGCCAAGCTGCGCCGGCACCGGCGCACCCTGCCCCGGGCGGCCCGGGTCTGGGGGCTGCTCCAGGACGGCACCGTCGGCTACGGCTTCCGGCCGCTGCGGGCGGCGGGCTGGCTGCTGGCGCTGCTGGTGACCGGGACGATCGCATACGGGATCCATTCGCCCCGGCCACTGAAGGAAGGGGAGGCCCCCGACTTCAACGCGGTGTTCTACACGATCGACCTGATGCTGCCGATCATCGGCTTCGGCCAGGAGTCCGCCTACGCGCCGAGCGGCTGGTACCAGTGGCTGTCGTACCTGCTGATCGTGACCGGCTGGGTCCTCGCCACCACCACGGCGGCGGGCGTCAGCCGGTCACTGCGGCGGCAGTGAAACGGTCTCAGGCGGCCTTGGCCTTGGTGGCGTACATGTCCACGTACTCCTGGCCCGACAGCCGCATGACCTCGGCCATCACCGAGTCGGTGACGGCGCGCAGCACGTACCGGTCGCGGTCCATGCCCTCGTAGCGGGAGAACTCCATCGGCTCGCCGAAGCGGATGGTGACCCGGCCAGGGCGCGGCATGCCGGCGCCGCCCGGCTGGAGCTTGTCGGTGCCGATCATCGCGAAGGGGACCACCGGCGCGCCGGTCATCAGGGTCAGGCGGGCGATGCCGGTGCGGCCGCGGTAGAGCCGGCCGTCGGGGGAGCGGGTGCCCTCCGGGTAGATGCCGAAGATCTTGCCCTCTTCGAGGATCCGGCGGCCGGTCATCAGGGCGGCGACGCCGCCGTTGGCCCCGTCGCGGTCGACGGGGATCATGCCGGAGGCGGTGAAGAACCACGCCATCGCGCGACCCTTGATGCCCTTGCCCGTGACGTACTCGTCCTTGCCGATGAAGTGGACGATGCGGTCACACACCAGCGGCAGGAGCATCGAGTCGATGAAGGTGAGGTGATTGCCCGCCAGGATCACCGGCCCCGTGCCCGGAATGTTCTCGATGCCTTCCACACGGGTGCGGATGATCAGACGAATGACCGGTCCGACAGTGGCTTTGAGGAGCCTGGTACGGAACAACGTGAGCCCTCCGGCATCGGCAAGCGGATGCGCACCACACGGCGGTAGTGCAGGTGAGGACGATACTCGCGCGTCACCACTGATCGCACATCGGGTTCACGAGTCGATACACAGTGTTGACGTACGTTTCCGCCATGTTCCGCAACGGCACCCCCGTTCGACACCGCCCCTTGCCTACGATCGGCACGCCGATTCGGGCGTTCCGGCAGCGAGGAGTGGCACTCATGACGCAGGGTGGGGCAGCACGGCGCACGGTCCTGGGGGCGGCGGCCGTCCTGGCAGCCGGAAGCGGGATCACGGCGCTCTCGGCGGCCCAGGCCGCCGCGGCCGGGGCGGACACGGCCGTACCGGACCCGGCGGCGGCCGGGTCGCCGGACGCGGGCCGGCGCGGCGGCTACCGGGACCTGCCCTGCCCGACGGTGATCGGCCACCGCGGCGCCAGCGGCTACCGGCCGGAACACACGCTCGGCTCCTACCAGCTCGCCCTCGACCTGGGCGCCGACGTCATCGAGCAGGACCTGGTCCCGACCAAGGACGGGCACCTGGTGTGCCGCCACGAGAACGAGATCGGCGGCACCACCGATGTCGCGGACCACCCCGAGTTCGCCCCGCGCCGTACCACCAAGTCCGTCGACGGGGTCTCCGTCACGGGCTGGTTCACCGAGGACTTCACGCTCGCCGAGCTGAAGACCCTGCGGGCGAAGGAACGCATCCCCGCCGTCCGCCAGCGCAACACGCTCTACGACGGCCAGTGGGCCGTCCCCACCTTCGAAGAGGTGCTGCGCTGGGCCGACCGCGAGGGCAAGCGGCGCGGCAGGGCCGTCTGGCTGCACGTCGAGACCAAGCACCCCAGCTACTTCCGCGCCCTCGGCCTGCCCCTGGAGGAGCCCCTCGCGAAGCTGCTGCGCCGCTACCGGCGCGACGGCCAGGGCGCCGCCCTCTTCCTCCAGTCCTTCGAGCCCTCCAGCATCCAGCGGCTCTCGCGGCTGGTTTCGGCGCCCCGCGTGGTGCTGCTCTCCGCGGCGAACACCCGTCCGTGGGACTTCGAACTGGCCGGGGACCCGCGTACGGTCGCGGACCTCGTCAAGCCCGAAGGCCTGCGGTGGATCGCCGGCTTCGCCCAGGGCATCGGCCCGACCATGGACCTGATCCTCCCGCGCGACGCGTCCGGCGGGCTCGGCACTCCCACCACGCTCGTCGCGGACGCCCACGCCCAGGGGCTGATCCTGCACCCCTACACCGCGCGCAACGAGAACACCTTCCTGCCGGCCGGCCACCGCAAGGGCTCGGACCCCGCCGCGTACGGGGACGCCTTCGGCGCCTTCCGGACGTACTTCGAACAGGGCATCGACGGCATCTTCACGGACAACCCGGACACCGGACTGCTCGCGGCGGAGGCCTTCCGCCCGGGCCGCCGGCCCGTCAACCACTGAGCGGGCCTTCCCGAACGAGTGGGCCGGGCCCGGCCGGGAAACCGCCGGACCCGGCCCACTCGTCCCGCCCGGCATGGACCTGCTGAAGGCTGACGTCTTTGAGAAGCTCGGCCCGCTGCTCTCCGCCGAGGCGGCCGCGGAAGCCCCGGGCGCCGGAGTCGAGGCGGCCGACCTGGAACAAGCCGTCTGGGTCAGGCTGCTGGAGAGCGGCCCCCGCGACCCGGACCCCACCGGCCGAGCCCGCTGGCTGCGCCGGGCGGTGCGCGCGGAGGCCCGGCGGGCCCGGCGCCGCGCCCGGCGCGAGATCCCCTACGGCATGACGCCCGCTCAGGTGGGCTCCGCACCCGAAGACGCCCTCCTGCACGGGGAGGAGACCCGTGCCCTCCGATCGGCGGTCGCCCGATTGCCCGGACGCTGTCCCGAGCTGATGAAGGCACTTCTTTCGCCCAGAGACCTCACTTACCGTGAAATCGCAGGAGAGTTGGGTATCTCACAAGGAAGTTTGGGGCCCGTCCGTTCCCGTTGCCTGGGATGTCTGCGCAGAATGCTGGCTGCAGAGGTTGCGGCTCCTGGCCTGCGGGGAAAGGAGCGGTAGACCAACGGGCTACCAGGTGAGCGGGAGGCATGCGCACATGGGCATGAGCGTGACCATTTCGGCGGCGGCTGCCGAGGACGCTGAGCAGATCTTCAAACTGCAGTACCTGGCCTTCCAGCGCGAGGCCGAGCTGTACGGCAACTACTCCATCCAGCCGCTCACCCAGTCCCTGGACTCCCTCAAGGGGGAACTGGCGACCGACACCGTCCTGGTGGCCCGGCTCGGCGACGAGGTCGTCGGCACCGTGCGCGGCAGCGTCGACGAGGACGGCACCGGAAAGATCGCCAAACTGTGCGTGCACCCCCGCCTCCAGGGCCACGGCCTCGGCGCGCGCCTGCTGCGCGCCGTCGAGGAAGCCCTCGCGGGCGGCGGCGGCACGACCCGGTTCCGCCTGCACACCGGGCACAAGAGCGAGTCCAACCTGCGGCTCTACCGCAAGGCGGGCTACACCAAGGTCGGCGGCCGCACGGCCTCCGACGGCGTCCAGCTGGTCATCCTGGAGAAGGACGCCAAGGACGCCAGCGATTTCGCGGTCAGCGCGTAGGCCCCGGCGGTGACGGCCGGCACCCGGGACCTGGCGGTCGTCGCCGGTTCCCGGGGGCCCGCCGTCGCGTTGCCCCGGCCGCCCGCGGTCGGCGCTACCGCTTGCGGCGCAGCCAGATCATCCCGGTGATCGGCAGGATCACCGGGATGAACAGGTAGCCCATCCCGAACTGCCCCCACACGGTCGCGTCGGGGAAGGACTCGGGGCGCACCAGCGTCCACGTGCCCACGGCCAGCACCCCCGCCAGCTCCACGCCGCAGCAAACCAGCGCCGCCTTGCGGGCCGCCTCCCCGCCGCGCACCAGCGAGTACGTGATGAAGGCGTAGGCCAGCGCCGCCGCCGCGGACAGCGAGTACGCCAGCGGCGCCCGGTCGAACTCGGTGGAGATCTGGAAGGCCGAGCGCGAGACCGCGCCGACCACCATCACCCCGTACAGCCACACCAGGAGCAGCCCGGGCCCGGAAACCAGCCGCTTTCGCCCGGCGGGAGTGGCGGTCGTCGCGTCAGGCACCGGTGGTTCCCCAGATGTCGTAGAGCCGTACTTCGAGGACGGCCAGGACGACCGCGCCCGCGGACACCGTCACCGAACCCCACTTCGTGCGCTCGCTCAGCGAGAGCATCCCGGCCGCCGGCACCGCCGCGAAGGCGCCCAGCAGGTAGGCGACGAACAGCACCGTGCCCTGCCCGGGCTTCTCGCCGCGGCCGAGCTGGACCAGGCCGATTGCCAGCTGCGCGAGGACCAGTACGGTCACCACGGCCATGCCGATGAAGTGCCAGTCCTTGGTCGGCTGGTCGCGCCACGCGGCGTTACCGCACCAGGCGGCGAGGGCGAGTGCGGCCACGCCGATGGCGACCGTCAGGGCGTCGAGCATGCAGCGAGGGTATTACGGGCCGAAAGACCCGATGCGCGCACCCCTGGCCCCGGGCTTTGCTGGAGGGTATGAAGCTGCACGCCGAAGCCCTCCTGTTCGACAACGACGGCACGCTCGTCTCCTCCAGCGAGTCCGTCCAGCGCTGCTGGACCCTCTGGGCCCGGGAGTACGGGATCGGGGAGGAGGACTTCGCCCGCGTCGAGCTGCACGGCCGGCCCGCCGTGGAGATCGTCGCCGAGCTGCTGCCCGCCGCCGTGCGTGCCGGGGCCCTCGCCCGGATCGAGACCCTGGAGATCGAGGACGTGGCGGGCGGTGTCGTGCTGCTCCCCGGCACCAAGGACCTGCTGTCCGCTCTGCCCGCCGGGCGCTGGGCGGTGGTCACCTCCGCCACCCGCGCGCTCGCCGAGGCCCGGCTGCGCGAGGCCGGCATCGATGTCCCCGAGCTGGTGGCCGCCGACGACGTCACCCGCGGCAAGCCCGACCCGGAGCCCTTCCTGCTCGCCGCGCGGCGCCTGGGCGTGGACCCGGCCCGGTGCGTCGTCTTCGAGGACGCCCCCGCGGGCCTGGCGGCCGGGCGCGCGGCCGGCATGCGGACCGTGGCCTTGACCACAACGCACGGCGCCGCCGAACTCGACGCGGACGTGGTCGTACGGGACCTCTCGGCCGTGACGGTGCAGGTCACCCGGGAGGGTCTGACCCTCGGGACGGACGGCTGAGGCCGACCGGTGTTGTCCGGTATGCGGCCGCTTTCCGTCCGCTATGCGGACGTCATTGATCGGTGAAGGGATACGTCTGCTTTACTGGGGCCCATGACCACGACGAGCAGCCGCACCCTTGCGACCGAGGCGACGATGACGCCCGGTGCTCGTTGTATGTGTCGAATGTGCGCCTTCTGAGGGCCCCTTCCCTGCAGTCTCGCGCCCCGAAGCGAGACCGGCCGAGCCGCTCCGCGCCCGCTGTCGAACAGCACGCCGGACCGCTCCTGCCCCGCGCACGCGTCCCCACCGCCGTTTCACGCCTTTTCGGCGGGTTGACCGTATCGCGTCCCAGATGTTTGCCCCGTGCCCGGCACCCGCTGCGCCGAGCACTCGACAGCGACGGAAATCCTGTGATCACCACATCGGGCCTCACGAAGGTCTACCAGTCCCGTGGCCGCGAGGTCACCGCCCTGGACGGCGTGGACCTCCACGTCCGCGAGGGCGAGGTCTACGGAGTCATCGGCCAGAGCGGCGCCGGCAAGTCCTCCCTGATCCGCTGCGTGAACCTGCTGGAACGCCCCACCACCGGCACCGTGACCGTCGACGGAGTCGACCTCACCGCGCTGGCCGGCCGCGGCCGCCGCGCCGGCAAGGAGCTCCGCGAGGCCCGCAGCCGCATCGGCATGGTCTTCCAGCACTTCAACCTGCTGTCCTCGCGCACCGTCCAGTCCAATGTCGAGCTGCCCCTGGAGATCCTCGGCGTCTCCGGCCGCGAGCGCTCCCGCAAGGCGCTGGAACTCCTCGACCTGGTCGGCCTCGCCGACAAGGCCAAGGCCTACCCCGCCCAGCTCTCCGGCGGCCAGAAGCAGCGCGTCGGCATCGCCCGCGCCCTCGCCGGCGACCCCAAGGTGCTCCTGTCCGACGAGGCCACCAGCGCCCTGGACCCCGAGACCACCCGCTCCATCCTCCAGCTGCTGCGCGACCTCAACCAGGCCCTCGGCCTCACCGTGCTGCTCATCACCCACGAGATGGACGTCGTGAAGTCCGTCTGCGACTCCGCAGCCCTGATGAAGCGGGGCCGGATCATCGAGTCCGGCACCGTCGCCGAACTGCTCGCCACGCCCGGCTCCGAGCTCGCCGCCGAACTCTTCCCCGTCACCGGCGCCGCCACCGGCCCCGACCGCACGGTCGTCGACGTCACCTTCCACGGCGAAACCACCGCGCAGCCGGTCATCTCCCAGCTCTCGCGCACGTACAACATCGACATCTCGATCCTCGGCGCCGCGATGGACACCGTCGCCGGCCGCCAGATCGGCCGCATGCGCATCGAACTGCCCGGCCGCTACGAGGACAACGTCGTCCCGGTCGGCTTCCTGCGCGAGCAGGGGCTCCAGGTCGACGTCGTCGACGAGGCAGACACGACCGACGAGGCAGACACGACCGACGCGGCAGACACGACCGACGCGGCAGACACGACCGACGCGGCCGGCACGGCCGGCGAGCTCGACGAAGAACTGGCCGCACTGGTCAAGGATGGTGCCAAGTGACCTGGTCCGAGATGCAGCCCCTGCTCACCCAGGGCACCTACGACACCCTCTACATGGTGCTGTGGTCCACCCTGGTGACCGTCCTCGGCGGACTGCCCATCGGCATCCTGCTCGTCCTCACCGACAAGGGCGGCCTCCTGCAGAACCGGCCGCTCAACAAGGTCCTCGGCGTGATCGTGAACATCGGCCGCTCACTGCCGTTCATCATCCTGCTGATCTTCCTGATCCCGGTCACCACCGCGGTCGTCGGCACCTTCATCGGCCCCACCGCCATGATCGTCCCGCTCGCCATCGGCGCCGTCCCCTTCTTCGCCCGGCTCGTCGAGACCGCCGTCCGCGAGGTCGACCACGGCCTGATCGAGGCCGTCGAATCCATGGGCGGCGGCATCCCCACCCTCGTGGGCAAGGTGCTCCTCCCGCAGGCCCTGCCCTCCCTGGTCGCCGGCGTCACCACCACCGTCATCACCCTGGTCGGCTACTCCGCCATGGCCGGCGCCGTCGGCGGCGAGGGACTCGGCTCCAAAGCCATCACCTACGGCTTCCAGCGGTTCGAAACCGGCTTCATGGTCGCCACCGTCGTCGTCCTGATCGCCATCGTCACGGTGATCCAGCTGATCGGCGACGGCGTGGTCCGTCTCCTGGCCCGCCGCGGCCGGACAGCCTGAACCGGGCCGACAGGACTTCTCCTCCCAGAAGGCCCGCACTTGTCGTGCTTGGGCCACCACCCCCGAAAAAAGCAAGAAAGGCACTCTTCGTGCGCAAGAACATCAAGGTCACCGCCCTCGCCGCCACGGCCACCGCGCTCGCCCTCGGCCTCACCGCCTGCGGCAGCTCCTCGGACCCGTCCTCCGCCAAGACCGCGGGCGGCAAGACCGACGAGAGCAAGCCGCTCGTCATCGCGGCCTCCCCGAGCCCCCACGCCGACATCCTGAACTTCGTCAAGGACAAGCTCGCGGCGAAGGAAGGCCTCAAGCTCGAGGTCAAGGAGTTCACGGACTACGTCCTGCCGAACACCGCCACCGAGCAGGGACAGGTCGACGGGAACTACTTCCAGCACAAGCCGTACCTCGACGACTTCAACAAGAAGAACAACACGCACGTCGTCCCCGTCGTCAACGTGCATCTGGAACCCCTCGGCCTCTACTCCAAGAAGCTCAAGGCCCTCACCGACATCAAGGCCGGCCAGACCATCGCCGTCCCCAACGACACCACCAACGAGGGCCGCGCGCTCCAGCTGCTCGCCGCGAACCACCTCATCACCCTCAAGGAGGGTGTCGGCACCGCCGCCAAGCTGTCCGACATCACCGACAAGAAGGGCCTGGAGTTCAAGGAGCTGGAGGCCGCCACCGTCCCGCGCGCCCTCAACGACGTCGACGCCGCCGTCATCAACGGCAACTACGCCATCGAGGCCAAGCTCTCGCCCGCCAAGGACGCGCTGATCCTGGAGGAGGCCGAGGGCAACCCGTACGCCAACTTCCTCGCCGTCAAGGACGGCAACCAGGACGACCCGCGGATCCAGAAGCTCGCCAAGCTGCTGAACTCCGACGACGTGAAGAAGTTCATCGAGGAGAAGTACCAGGGCTCGGTCGTCCCGGCCTTCGGCACCCCCGCCTCCTGAACCACCCGGCCATGACCTCCGGCCCCGTACGCCCCTGTCGGCGTACGGGGCCGAGGTCTGCCCGCATCCGGGCAACCCGGCCCTGCACATCCCCCGGCCCATGCTGCATGCTGTGGCCTACGACCCGCACAAACGGTCCAAACGGTCCCGCACCACGGTCTCAGGCATGGAGCTGCGCATGACTACCACCTTCCCGGACGTCACCATCAGCACGGACCGGCTGGTGCTGCGCCCCTTCGAGGAAGAGGACGTCACCGCACTCACCGAGATGATGAACGACGAGCACGTCACCGCCTGGACCTCCGTACCGCACCCCTACACCCACGCCGACGCCCGCGCCTGGGCCACCAGGGACTCCCACGCCGAACGCACCGAGGGCCGCGGCATCGTCTTCGCCGTCACCGAGTTCCTCACCCACCGCCTCGTCGGCATCGTCCACCTCCAGAACACCAACTGGCGCACCCGCGCCACCGAGGTCGGTTACGTCACCGCCCCCTGGGCCCGCGGCGAGGGCTACGCCAGCGAGTCCGTGCTCGCCGTCACCCAATGGCTCTTCCGCGACCAGGGCTTCGAACGCCTCGAACTGCGCACCGCCGCCGACAACACCGCCTCCCAGCAGGTGGCCCAGAAGATCGGCTGCATCAGCGAAGGGGTCCTGCGCAACGCGGGAATGGTGCGCACGCAGACGGCCGACGGCACCTGGACCGACACCCGCACCGACCTCATCGTCTGGAGCCTCGTCCCCGAGGACCTCGACGACGCGGACGACTACGGCGACTACGACAGATACGACGGCTACGACGCCTACACCGGCTACGAGCAGCGGGCCGACGCGAACGGACACCCCGTCGGCGCCGACTGGAAATGAACCGATGACCAGGTAGTCTCACCGTCCCGGACCCCCGCCCCCACCCCAGGAGACTGACGACGATGGCCGACCGGGTCACGGTGATCGGCTGGGACGGCTCGCCCCTCACCGCGGCCGCCCGGTCCGCGCTCTCCGCCGCCACCCTCGTGGCCGGCGCCGCCCACCACCTCGCACTCCCCGAGGTCCCCCCCACCGCCGAACGCATCCGCCTCGGCAGCCTCGGTCTCGCCGCGCGCCGCATCGCCGGCCACCGCGGCACCGCCGTCGTCTTCGCCGACGGGGACCCCGGCTTCTTCGGGGTCGTACGCACCCTGCGCGCCCCGGAGCACGGCCTGGAGGTCGAGGTCGTCCCGGCCGTCTCCTCCGTCGCCGCCGCCTTCGCCCGCGCCGGCATGCCCTGGGACGACGCCCAGGTCGTCGTCGCCCACCCGCGCACCCTGCGCCGCGCCGTCAACGTCTGCCGCGCCCACGCCAAGGTCGCCGTCCTCACCTCTCCCGGCGCCGGCCCCGCCGAACTCGCCCTGCTGCTCGAAGGAGTCCACCGCACCTTCGTCGTCTGCGAGGAACTGGGCACCGACAAGGAGCAGGTGAGCGTCCTCACCTCCGACAAGGCCGCCGACCACACCTGGCGCGCCCCCAACGTCGTCATCGTCATCGGCGGCGCCGGACAGGTCTCCACCGCCGAGTCCGGCTGGCTGCTCGGGCAGAGCGCCGCCCAGGCCCCCGGACCCGCCGGCCGCGGCTGGGCCAAGCCCCAGGCCGACGCGGCAGAAGGCGAGTCCGCGCAGCTGCGGGCCGCACAGCTCGCCCGGCTCGGCCCCCGCACCGGCGACCTCGTCTGGGACATCGGCACCGGCTCCGGCGCGGTCGCCGTGGACGCCGCCGCACTCGGCGCCGCCGTCATCGCCGTCGACAGCGACCCGGACGCCTGCGAACGCGCAACGGCCGCCGCCCGCAAGCGGGGCGTGCAGCTCCAGGTCGTCCCCGGGCGCGCACCGCACGTACTGGAGAACCTTCCCGAGCCGGATGTCGTCCGCGTCGGCGGCGGGGGAGCGGCCGTCGTCGCGGCCGTCGCCGACCGCCGCCCCGAACGGATCGTCAGCCACGCCTCCACGCGCGACGAGGCGGAGGCCATCGGCCGCACGCTCACCGAACACGGGTACGCCGTCGAGTGCGCACTGCTCCAGTCCGTGGACCTGGACACCCGTACCTGGACCGAACAGGACCGTTCCGTCGTCTTCCTGCTGTCCGCCGAACGCCCCGTGACCCGCTGAGCCGAGGGCCGGGGTAGGCTGGCCGATCGTCGTACTGCCCCGGACGATTCGGGCATCACGGCACCGCAGGACGCGCGACGTGGCGCAGTCCACAGTGGACCACGGCGGTTATGGCCGCCACGGTCGCCAACGGGCGCGACAATGCTTACTGGTTGCCGCGGCTGCGCAGGCGCACGCGAGGTGAACGCGTCGCACGGCAAACCCGCACGGCAACTCCGCGCGGCGGCCCTGTGGGCGTCCGGGCGATCGAAGAGGCAACACCGATGGGCGAGGGGTACGCATGACTGACACCGGCCAGGTCCCGGGCGAGGGTCACCCGGACAACGCGGGCATGGTGGACCAGCAGGGCATGCCCGCTCCGCTCCAGATGCCGCCGCCGCTGCCCCCCGGCTACGCCTTCCACGACCTCGTGGACAACCCGGCCGAGCCGGAGGACGAGGAACTCCTGCTCATGCCGAGCGGCCAGGGCGCGTGGAGCGACCCCCAGGTCGTCCCGCAGGCCCCCGCCTTCCCCGTCGAGCCCCCCGCCTACGCGGAGGCGCCCTACGGCGCCGAGCCGTCGTACCCCGAGGCGCCGGCGGCGTACGCCGAGCCCGCCGCGTATCCCGACTTCCCCTCCTACGGCGCGGGCGCGCACGAGACGGGCGGCCGTGACTCCGGCGCGCTCGACCTCGGCGGGCTCGTCGTCCCGCCGCCCGCGGCTCCCGTGGCGCAGCCCGCACAGGCCGCGCCGGTCCGGCGGCCGCTGCACATGGGGCCGCCCGTGCCCGAGGCCACCGGTGGGGTCGTACGGTCCCTCGCGGACCGGGGGCCCGCCGCGGCCCCGATGCCGGTCCGGCAGCCCGGTCCGCCGACCACCGGCCCCGAGTACCTGGACGTCCCGCGCGGTGAGGCCGGGCCGGCCCCCGTACCGCAGCTGAGCGAGATCCCGCCGCAGGCGGGCGCACCGTGGGCGCCGGAGCCGGCTCCTGCCGCGACCGCCGAGCCCGTCGCGGCCCCTGCCCCGGCCGCCGAGGCCGTCCCGGTCGCCGAGCCGGTCGCGGAGGCCGCACCGGAGCCGGTGGCGCAGGCCGCCGCCGAGCCGGAGCCGGTCGCCGTGCCGGAGCCGCTGATGGAGGCCGCTCCGGAGCCCCTCGCGCCCGCCGAGGCCCCGGCCGAGCCGGCCGTACCCGCCGCACACGAGCCCCTCGCGGCCGAGGCCGCCCCGGTGGAGGCCGCCCCGGTGGAGGCCGTCCAGGCCCCCGAGCCGGTCGCGCAGGCCGCCCCCGCAGAAACGGTGGTGCAGCCCGCCGCCCCCGCCCCGGCCGCCCCGGAGGCCGTTGCCGAGCCCGTTCAGGCCCCGGCCGCGCCGGAAGCCGTCGTACCCGCCGAGCAGGCCCTGCCCGAGGCGCCGGCGGAGCAGCCCTCCCAGGAGGCGCTCGCCGAGCCCGTTCAGGTCCCGGCCGAGCCGCAGGCCGCCGTACCCGCGGAGCAGCCCTCCCCGGAGGCGCTCGCCGCACCCGTCGAGTCCCCGGCCGTACCGGAAGCCCCCGCACCGGCGGCGGCCGAGCCGGTTCCGGCGGAACTGCCCGCCGCGGCCGGGCCCGCGACCCCGGCGGAGCCCGCGCCGGCGGCCGCCGAGGCCACCCCGGCGGACACCGAGCCCGTGGCCGCCGAGCCCGTACCCGCCGAGCCGGCCGGCGAGGCCGCCCCGGCGTACGACGACGCCGAGCGCGAGGCCGTCCTGCGCGTCATGCGCGAGCGCCGCGACATCCGCAAGGGCTTCCGTACCGACCCCATCCCGCACGAGGTGCTGCTCCGCGTCCTGGAGGCGGCCCACACCGCGCCCAGCGTCGGCCACTCCCAGCCCTGGGACTTCGTCGTCATCCGCTCGGCCGAGACCCGCCGGACGATGCACGAGCTCGCCCAGCGCCAGCGCGAGGCCTACGCGAACTCGCTGCCCAAGGCCCGGGCGAAGCAGTTCAAGGAACTCAAGATCGAGGCCATCCTCGACACCCCGGTGAACATCGTCGTCACCGCCGACCCCACCCGCGGCGGCCGCCACACCCTCGGCCGGCACACCCAGCCGCAGATGGCCCCGTACTCCTCGGCCCTCGCCGTCGAGAACCTCTGGCTCGCGGCGCGCGCCGAAGGCCTCGGCGTCGGCTGGGTCAGCTTCTTCGACGAGCGCGAGATGGTCCGCACGCTCGGCCTGCCGGAGCACCTGGAGGTCGTCGCCTACCTCTGCGTCGGATACGTGGACGAGTTCCCCGAGGAGCCCGAACTGGCGCAGGCCGGCTGGTCGAAGCGCCGCCCGCTCTCCTGGGTCGTGCACGAGGAGACGTACGGACGCCGCGCGCTGCCCGGCGAGGAGCCGCACGATCTGCTCTCCGAGACGGTCGCCGGCATCCGCCCGCTCGACGCGAAGGCGCTCGGCGAGGCGTGGGAGCGGCAGAAGCGCATGACCAAGCCCGCCGGGGCGCTGGGCATGCTCGAGATCATCTCCGCGCAGCTCGCCGGCCTCTCCCGGGTCTGCCCGCCGCCGATCCCCGAGCCGGCCGCGGTCGCGATCTTCGCCGGTGACCACGGGGTCCACGCCCAGGGCGTCACGCCGTGGCCGCAGGAGGTCACCACCCAGATGGTGGCGAACTTCCTCGGCGGGGGCGCGGTCTGCAACGCCTTCGCGAACCAGGTCGGCGCGGAGGTCTGCGTCATCGACGTGGGCGTCGCGGGCGACCTCCCGGCCACGCCGGGCCTGCTCCCGCGCAAGGTCCGCCCGGGCACGGCGGACCTCTCCACCGGCCCGGCGATGACCCGCGAGGAAGCGGTCGCGGCCATCGAGGTCGGCATCGAGACGGCCCGCGACCTGGTCGCGGCGGGCAACAAGGCCCTGCTCACGGGCGAGATGGGCATCGCGAACACCACGGTCTCCGCGGCCCTCATCTCGGTCTTCACCGGCGTCGACCCGGCCGAGGTCACCGGCCGCGGCACGGGCATCAACGACGAGACGCACGCCCGCAAGGTGGAGGTCGTACGCCGCGCCCTGGAACTCCACCAGCCGGATCCGGCGGACCCGATCGGCGTCCTCGCGGCCATCGGCGGCCTGGAGCACGCGGCGATCGTCGGCCTGCTCCTCGGCGGGGCCTCCCTGCGCACCCCGGTGATCCTGGACGGCGTCAGCGCCGGCGCCGCCGCCCTGGTGGCCCGCGCGATCGCCCCCGAAGCGCTCTCCGCGTGCATCGCGGGCCACCGCAGCGCGGAACCGGGCCATGTCGCGGCGCTGAACAAGCTCGGCCTGCGTCCGCTGGTCGACCTGGACCTCCGCCTCGGCGAAGGCACGGGCGCCCTGCTGGCCCTTCCGCTGGTCCAGAGCGCGGCCCGCGCGATGCACGAGGTCGCCACGTTCGACTCGGCGGGCGTCACCGAAAAATAGCCCGCGCGGTCCCCCCGGGGCCGGCCCCGGTTCGCCTCAATCGCCGGCGGGGCTGGGGGGTGCCCGTGGGGCGGGGCCCCGTTCCCCGGGCGGGGTGTGGTTCGCCTCAAACGCCGGCGGGGCTGGGGGTGTCCTCCGGGTGGGTCCGGAGCGGGGCTTGGGGCGGTGCCCCGCCGGAGTGTCTCCTCGGCTCGCGCACGAAGCCCCCGCTTCGACATGTTC
>NZ_JBIVKT010000023.1:66714-101694 GCF_044750905.1 Streptomyces sp. NPDC088762 | reverse complement strand
AGGAACGTCGTGACCAGGCCGCGCCGCATCGGGTCCTTCGCGCGCAGGCGGGGGATGTGGCGGCGCTGGGTCTGGCCCGTCTCGTCGGCGATCCGAAAGCTGACGACGCCGAGACGGGCCTGGGACACGTAAAGGTCAGCGATGCGTCGCACGACATCGGCATCGACGAGCAGCCCGTCGTCGTCCAGGTCCACCAGCACGTCGACGTCCCCGAACTCCCGCAACCGCCGCCAGGCGACGTTCCGGCCCCCGGACACCCCCAGGTTCTCCGCCAGCTCCACCGCGACCACCCCGTCCGGCAGGCCGGGCAGCGCACAGCCGTTACCGACCACGACGATCCGTACAGCCGACTCATCCTGCTTGGCGACCGAATCCAGCAGGGCCCGCAGCTCGGGCATCCGGTCGCCCATCGTCAGCACGGCCACGCCCACCCGCGGTCGGGTCACACCCATCACGTCCTTCCGGCACCAGGCGAAACGGCGAGCGTACCGCTGCCCGAGCCGTGCCCAGCCACGCGAAAGGCCCCGCAGCCATGACACCGCTCCTCCTCGGCGACTACGTCTCCGCCCCGGCCCGCGGCTCCCTCCCCGGGACTCCGTACGGAAGCCTGGACACCTACGACCTCGCCGACTTCCTCGCCTGCTGGCCCGAACTCCACCGGCAGGCTCTGGCCGCCCTCGGCGACGCCGGCCGCATCCACCCGACCGCGTTCGTCCACCCGCAGGCGGTCGTCGGGGACGACGTCATCATCGGCGCGGGCGCGAAGGTCTTCGAGTTCTCCACCGTCCGCAAGGGCAGCGTGGTGTGCGCCGGCGCCTCGGTGGGGTTCAACTGCGAGGTGACGGCGGCCTTCATCGGCGAGGACGCCGTCCTGGGCCACCGCATCGGCGTCAACCGTACGATCGTCGGCGCCAGGGCCCACCTCTCCGCCGGGGTCACGGTGGCCGCGATCGCCATGTGCCGCGACATGCGCACCCCGGACCGAGAGGTCATCCTCCGCACCGAAACCGGCCTCTACCGCTGCGGCACCACCCGATTCGGCGCCGTCATCGGCGACGACACGCAGACCGGCAACACCATCAGCCTCGGCCCGGGCGTCGCAATCGGCCGCCACACCCGGCTCAACAGCGGCGTCACCCTGGCCGCCCGCACCCTCCCGGCCGACTCCGTCGCAACGGCCCCGCACACGGCGGAGACGAGGGTGCGCTACCGCAGCCGGGTGAGGCGGGGGGCCGCTGGCGGGTGAGCCGACGCGGAAGCGTCCACCGCTGTCCCCGCGTGCGCGGGGAGCAGCACCACACCATGTGGGCAAGGGTCGGTGGGAATCCCCGCGTGCGCGGGGAGCAGGTGAAGAACTCACCTAGGTCACGAACCTTCTTGGGGTCATCCCCGCGTGCGCGGGGAGCAGGCACACAACCCCGTCGCCTCGATTCAGCTTGAGGGGTCATCCCCGCGTGTGCGGGAGCAGTTCTGCTTGGCCTCCTCCAGCTTCAACAGAGCGGGGTCATCCCCGCGTGCGCGGGGAGCAGTGGTCCTCGCCTTCGACGTCGTCCCCGATGCCGGGGTCATCCCCGCGTGCGCGGGGAGCAGTCCGCCAACCCGGGCCAGTGCTGCTTGGGAACGGGGTCATCCCCGCGTGCGCGGGGAGCAGTCCGACGCGGCCGCGAGGAGCGCGATCGCCGCGGGGTCATCCCCGCGTGCGCGGGGAGCAGGCTCTGCGACCAGCGACTTTAGATGGACCGTGGCCGCGTTCCAAGCACTTTCACCAAGTCCGACAAATTGCATATATGGCGCCGAGGCGAGAACCGAAGCGCATCGACACCCGGATCAGGTACGACAGCAGCCGTACTCCGCCCTCGCTGTCATGGCGTGGATGCCCGCCGATCTGTGAACGCCCGACCATGTCCCATCACCAGGAGTCCCTGGGCAGCTCGCCGTAAGGCACCTGAGAGGAGGCGTGCCTACGTCGTCACCGGGGCGCCCACACCATCAGGACTGGCCCTCCAACGTAGCGACCGTAGTGAAGCAGCCTCGATACGCCGTCAGAAAAGCTTCTCGCATGGGTAATCGAGGGTGTGCGAGCCTGAGGAAATGACGTTCGAATTCGAAGCAGAATGGACGCAGGCGAAGGGCGAGGCAGCCATGCGTCTCGCTTCCGCCGGGCCGTTACCCGCTCCGACTCCGCAGCCGAGTCCCTCCGCGTCCCCCGCACCTTCCCCGGGGAATCCCGACCTCGGCCTCGTCAACGGCCCCGTGCACTCCAAGGCATCCGGCATCCGTACCGCGAACGCCGAGGCCCGGGGCAAGTCCACGCTCGACGACGCCGAGGCCGTGGGCCGCAGCCACGCCGGGTGGGTGGCCGGAGCGGCCAGCAACGACTGCGTGGGCGCCTGGCAGCGCAGGCTGCGGGAGCTCGCGGACCTGGTCGACGACGCGGCCGACGCCCTGACCACCGGCACGAACGCCATCACCACCGAGGACCAGGCGATAGCCGACGGCCTGCGCGCGGCCGGCGGCGTGCTGGAGGACGCCTGATGGTTTCCGTACCCGAGCTGAAGCAGGCCGACCCGCAGAAGTGGCGCGCCGCCGCCGACGACGCGGTGGCCGTGGCCAAGCAGTGCGACGGCCTGGCCTCCTACGCCCGCGAGGACGTGGCCCGTACGGTCAGCCGGTGCTGGGTCGGCGAGGCCGGCCGCGCCGCCACGGAACGGTTCGTGAAGCACGCCGACGACTACGAGACCTCCGCGCTGGCCCTGCGCGCGATGGCCAAGGTCTACGACGACCTGGCCGCGGCGATCGAGGCGGCCCAGCGGGACCTGAACAGCGCCCTGGACTACGCCCGCACCCGTGACCTGAAGGTCGACGACAGCGGCCGGGTCCAGCTGTCCCACCCGGTGATGGTGCCGCAGGGCAGTACCGAGCACCTCGAACCGGTCAACCACGCCCAGGGGATCGTCACCGACGCCCTGCGCAAAGCGACGCAGGCCGATGTGGAGGCGGCACGCGCGCTCCGCACGGTCGAGGGCCTCACCGCCATCTCCGATCCGAAGCTGGCCAAGGAGGCCTTGGTCCCGGGTTCCCCGCTCGCCGTCGCCCTGGCTCTGGCGGGCGGTACCGACGGCCTGCACCCCATCAACGTCTCCCCTGCCCAGTTCGCGGCACTGAACCGGGCCGCGGCCGAGACGGGCATCAGCCGCAAGCTGCTGCTGGCGATCCTGTGGCAGGAGCAGCAGTGGTACCAGAACTTCAACCCCGGCCTGAACGGCCCGCTAGCCCAGGCGGGACGGATCTTCAACTGGACGTTGCAGCAGTCCCTCAAACCCGACAAGTCCCTCGGCATCACCCACATGAAGCCGGACACCGCGCGGCAGGTAATGGAGGACTACCCGAGGGCGTTCACGCTTGCCGACGGGACGTTCCTCGGCAGTCTCAGTGACGCGGAACTCACCAAGTACATCGAGGAGAATCCCGACGAGAACATTCGCATGAGCGCCTACCACCTCAAACGCCTTCAGGAGAACCCCTACGGCGCGAGCACCGACAAGCAGCTCTTCACCCTGTACGCAGCGGACACACCGGGCGTGCGGGAGCTGAACGAGCAGTACGGTGACGAGTCGGGCAGCCGGGCCAACGACATCAGGACCCGGGGCGAGAACTGGGACAAGGTGGAACCGCACCTGGACGACGCGATGGCCTGGTATGCCCTCACGGACGAGCAGCGGGCCACCGCCGTACGACAGCTCGAGTCGCAGACCCCCGCCGGGCACCACGTCTCCGTCGACCCGATCTACCACGAGGGCGGCGGCCCGCACACCGGAACGGGAACCGGCCCCGCAGAACCCGGCACCCCCGCCCCGAGCCCGGGGCCGACGCCCAGGCCGCCGAGGAGCAACTGACCCATGCGCACACGGAAGTACGCCCCGCTACTGCCGGCACTGCTCCTGACCCTTAGCGGCTGCGGTTTCGTCGGCGGCGGGGGTCCCGCGCCGTTGACGCCGATGCCGAGCCAGGTGCCGACCGGCCCCGAATACGGGACGGTCGACGACGTGATCACCGCCATGGCCAAGGGCGGCTTCGACTGCAAGGTGACCGTGCGGAACGAGAACAAGTTCGGCTCGGACGCCACCTGCGAGGTGCAGCACCGCGGAACCACCGTCGTGAACGAGATCTCGGTACTGAGCACGGCCCGGTACAGCCGTGACGAGGTCGGCGACTCCATCGCGTCACGGCGCAGCGGCCCGTACGCACAGACCATCGTCGCCGCCGGCAACTGGTTCATCTGGGTACGGCCCGGGGTCTACGCCTACGACATGGCCGCGGCGCTGCCCGGTTCCGTGGTCCTGGAACCACTCGTGGAGAAGTAGGAAGCCGGGGCCGCCGCACTCGCTGCACCCGGCGAACGCTCGCAATCACCGTGTAGGAGCGCGCGGGCCGTTCCGTCTTCACGTCGCGGGTCTCAGGTTGCGCCACCCCTACTCAGAGTCCATCCCCGCGTGCGCGGGGAGTAGGTCTGCGGTCAGGGCGTTGACCGACACGTTCTTGGGTCCATCCCCAGCGCGCGGGGAGCAGTCGGGCTGCGAGGCGGGGACGATCATCTACGTGGGTTCATCCCCGCGTGCACGGGGAGCAGAAGGAAGAGGTGATGCGCCTGGTACGCCCACCGGGGTTCATCCCCGCGTGCGCGGGGAGCAGCGTCCCTGGCGTTCCTTGGGCGAGCGGACCCTGGGTTCATCCCCGCGTGCGCGGGGAGCAGCCGAACGGCCCCTACGGGTACGGCGTCCCGGCGGGTTCATCCCCGCGTGCGCGTGGAGCAGGAGGTGAGGGTAGCGGCATACACATCCGCCTTGGGTTCATCCCCGCGTGCGCGGGGAGCAGTGTGAGCCGTTCGCCCCGGACTGCGGGGGGACGGGTTCATCCCCGCGTGCGCGGGGAGCAGGCGGTCCCGTCCGGTCATCTCCCGCAGGGCGGGGGTTCATCCCCGCGTGCGCGGGGAGCAGGGGAGCAGGGGAGCAGGGGGGAACACAGCATCCCGCACACGTTCCCCTGGGTGCATCCCCGCGTGCGCGGGGAGCAGTCGGTGAAGTCCAGCCACGTGTCCTCGTATCCGGGTTCATCCCCGCGTGCGCGGGGAGCAGCGAACGCATCTGCGGGAGGACAAGGCAGTGGCTGGGTTCATCCCCGCGTGCGCGGGGAGCAGGCCACCGAGGTGTAGGTGATGAGGGTGGCGATGGGTTCATCCCCGCGTGCGCGGGGAGCAGGCAGCGTCACCAGGCAGTACCTGATAGAAGCTGGGTTCATCCCCGCGTGCGCGGGGAGCAGTCAGCCTTGCCGAAAGCAATGCCCGCGTGCTCGGGTTCATCCCCGCGTGCGCGGGGAGCAGCTGTTGCAGGGCCATCTCGGCACGCACCCTCAGGGTTTATCCCCGAGTGCGCGGGGAGCAGTGGTCTTTGATGCACCGGTACTGACTGCCCTTGGGTTCATCCCCGCGTGCGCGGGGAGCAGGTGGGCGTTCTCGTTGCGGCTCATCCGGGTCCGGGTTCATCCCCGCGTGCGCGGGGAGCAGGGCGCCCTCGACGGGAACGCCCACTTCTACGGGGGTTCATCCCCGCGTGCGCGGGGAGCAGGCTCCGTGACCTGGGACTCTAGGCGGCCCAAGAGGCGTTTGCGAGCACTTTCACCGAATCCGACAATCCCGCCATACCTCCCGCTCGCAACACAATGCCCCAGCCGCATCGTTCCAGTCTCCCAACCGTCACACCGCGGGGCACGACCTCAAGCGGCAATGCAGCAGCCGATCTCCCGCCGCCCGGACATCTCAACGGCCTGCCCCACCCCATCCAACCGCCATAAAGTGCCTCGTAGCGATCATCGAACAGAGGGAGTGCACGTGGGCGTGACGGGGGATGAGCGCCGGCGGCGGAGTGGGATCGTGGGGTACTGGCGGGCGGTCGAATTGTTCAGTCCGCAGAAGGTGCCGCCCCTGTCCGCCCGGGAGCGGGTCTACGCCGCCGCGCTCGACCAGCCGATGCCCTGGGAGGCCGGCCATCCGCTGCGGTCGGTCCCCCTGGAGCCCGGGTACGGGTGGCAGCACGTCGTCTATGGCGGGACGTACGCCCTCAGCGCCGTGCGCGACACCCTGCTCCGCGTCTTCGGGGAGAGCGAGGAGGACCACGACGGCCGGATGGACGGCGAGACCGCGCTGTTCGCCCTCACCGTCACCGACGAAGGGCGGGTGTTGCTCGACTCGCCCGTCTTCTCCTCCTGCGCGTGGGCCACCGGCCGCGCCCTGTCTCCCGGCCCCGGCAGCCGCGGCTGGCTCGACGGGTTCGAGGAGGAGGCCGAGGCCTGGGGCGTACGGGCCGGTGCGCTCGGTGAACGCTTCGACCCCGGCAAGAGGGAGATCCCGTCGGGCGACGGCACCGAGGGAGGGGAGGACGGGGACGACATACCCATCGGGACCGGCGTCGTCAGCGCCAAGCACCTGCTGGAGTTCACCGGCGAGCTGGCCGGAGCCTGGGGCGTCTCCGGCGCGCTGAACCCCGCCGACGTGCGCGTGCGCAGCATCGCCGTACGGCTGGACCACTCCGGCGAAGCCGACCAGCAGGACTTCCTCAACAGCTTCATCGCCGCCGACCTCGACCGGGTCGCCCACGCCCTCGGCCGGCAGGATCCCGGACCGGCGCTCGCCGCCTACCTCACCCCCGACGCCGCCTTCGACAAGGGCCGCCGGATCGACGTCCGCGTGCATCCCTCCTTCGCCCTCGCCGGAGTCGCGCCGGCCCGTACCCCCCTGGGCCGATGGCCGGCCGACGCCGGGCACCCGCTCGCCCTGAGCCAGCAGTTCGCCGTCAACGCCGTCCACACCGAGCTGGCACCCGCCGCCGGAATCTTCGCCGTCAACGGCCCGCCCGGCACCGGCAAGACCACCATGCTGCGCGACTGCTTCGCCGCGGCCGTCGTCGAGCGGGCCCGCCGCCTCGCCGCACTGCGCCTGCCGTCCCAGGCCTTCGCCGAGCAGGCCCCGTACGTCTGGAAGAGCGGCGACTACACCCGTACGGTCACCCCGCTGCGCCCGGAGTTCACCGGCTTCGAGATGGTGGTCGCCTCCGCCAACAACGGTGCGGTGGAGAACATCTCCACCGAGATCCCCGCCCGCGCCGCGCTGGGCAAGCAGTGGCGGGAGGACGCCGACTACTTCGCCGAGCAGGCGACCTGTCTCCTCAAGGGCGAGCCCGCGTGGGGCGCGGTCGCCGCACGCCTGGGCAGCAAGAAGAACCGCCTGGAGTTCATCAACCGCTTCTGGCACGGCAAGTACCGCCGCACCGACGCGGGCGCCGCCACTCCCCCGCCGCCGCGCGTCCCACCCCAGTCGGACGGCCGCGGCCACCGCACCCGCGACGCCTGGATCGACAGCGGCAGCGGCCTGGCACACCTGCTGCGGCAGTGGCGCGACACCCCGCAGAGCGGCGTGTGGCGGGAGGCAAGGCAACGGTTCGAGGCCGCACTTGCCGCGGTCGAACGGCTGCGCGCCGAGCGGACGCCGGCGGCCGAGGCCTACACCGCGCTGCCGCACGCGTACGAGGCCCTGCGCAGCGGCCGGGACCGCGCGCAGCGGGACGCGGCGGAGCTGGAACGCGTACAGGAGACCCTGGCGCCGGCCGAGGCCGCGCTGGAGGCCGCCCAGCGGGCCCTCGAGCAGGCCGAACACGGACACCAGGCACACCTGGCCCGGCGCCCCGGCTTCACGGTCAGCCTCTTCACCCTGGGCCGCGCGGCGCGCGCCTGGCACGCGGAGGAGGCGGAGGCGGCCGGCCTGGTCACCGAAGCCCGTCGGGCGCGCGACACCGCGCAGGCGGGGCGGGACGGCGTACGGGGGACGGTGGGCGCGGCCGCCGATCGCCTGCGCAGGAGCCGGGAGGCGCTGGAGCGAGCCCTGGCCGCCGCAGAGCGCAGCGAGCAGTCAGTCGCGGCGGCCCGCGCCCGCTGGGAGGAGTTCGTACCGCAGGACGCCTGGCTGACGGACGACCAGGCACGTGAGCTGGCCGCCCCCTGGTCCGACCCGGAGATCACCAAAGCCCGTACCGAGGTGTTCTTGGCGGCCCTCGACCTCCACCAGGCCTTCCTCCGCTGCACGGCCCGCACGATGTACGCCAACCTGATGGCCGCCATGGACGCCGTCGCCGGAGCGGTGCCGGGGACCGTTCCGGAGGCGCACGTGCGGGCGGCGTGGCAGAGCCTGTTCCTCGTGGTCCCGGTCGTGTCCACCACCTTCGCCTCGCTCGACCGGGTCTTCGGACGGCTCGGGCCCGAGGCGCTGGGGTGGCTGTTCGTCGACGAGGCCGGGCAGGCGACCCCGCAGATGGCGGTCGGCGGCATCTGGCGGGCCCGCCGTACGGTCGTGGTCGGCGACCCCCTGCAACTGGAACCGGTCGTGGTCCTGCCGTGGACCGCACAGCGGGCTCTGCGCGAGGACTTCGCCACCGCGGAGGAATGGGCGCCGGGCCGCACGTCGGTGCAGCAGCTCGCCGACCGCGCCAACCGCTACGGGACCCTGCTGCCCGCCGAACTGCCCGACGGCCGCCACGAGGTGTGGGTCGGAGCGCCGCTGCGGGTGCACCGGCGGTGCGACGACCCGATGTTCTCCGTCAGCAACGCCATCGCCTACGACGGACTGATGGTCCAGGGGATCGCCGCGGGCGTCCGCGAGCCGTACGTCTACAGGCCCTCCAGCAGCTGGGTGAACGTCGTGTCGGCGCAGGCGGACGGGCACTGGATCCCCGAGGAGGGACGGGCCCTGCGGCGCGTCCTGGAGCGGCTGCGCGACGAAGGGGGCGTGGACCTTGCCAAGGACGTCTTCGTGATCAGCCCGTTCCGGCAGGTGGTGGCCGGTGCGAAGCGGGCGTGCCGGGACCTGATGCCGGCCGAGCGGGTCGGTACGGTGCACACGACCCAGGGCAAGGAGGCGGACGTCGTCATCCTGATCCTCGGCACGGACCCGCGCCGCGCGGGCGCCCGCGCCTGGGCCGCGTCCCGCCCCAACCTCCTGAACGTCGCGGTCAGCCGCGCCAAACGCCGCCTCTTCGTCATCGGCAACCGCGACGCATGGCGCGACCAGCGCTTCTTCACGACGCTGGCGGACTCCCTACCGGCTTACACCTGGGCTCCCCGCGCACACCATGACACGGCAGAACCCCCGCCTGCGGGCCCCGGGGCGATGGGCCCGTGACCGGGTCATCCCCGCGTGCGCGGGGAGCAGTCGATGTCGGCAGCCATCTGGTCAACCAGCGCGGGGTCATCCCCGCATGCGCGGGGAGCAGTCCATCATGGTCATCCCGCCCAGGGCGGCCGCGGGGTCATCCCCGCGTGCGCGGGGGAGCAGGGCATGGCCTCGGTCCCTGCCATCGTGATGCTGGGGTCATCCCCGCGTGCGCGGGGAGCAGGACCGGCCGAACATCCCGGTCGCGGTCACGTTGGGGTCATCCCCGCGTGCGCGGGGAGCAGGGCGGGAGGTGCCTCAGACGCACCCCGTCCCGGGGGTCATCCCCGCGTGCGCGGGGAGCAGGGAGTCGAGCCGGGACAGCTTGAGCGCATGTCGGGGTCATCCCCGCGTGCGCGGGGAGCAGACTGGACCGGCAGCTGGACTCCGAGGACGCGGCGGGTCATCCCCGCGTGCGCGGGGAGCAGGCGTCTGGGTCGCTCTCGCGGAGGCGGGCCAGGGGGTCATCCCCGCGTGCGCGGGGAGCAGTCCTTCCGCACGGCCTCCGCCGCCAGCTCCGGGGGGTCATCCCCGCGTGCGCGGGGAGCAGTACGGCACGTGGGTCATCATCTGCGGAGTGGTGGGGTCATCCCCGCGTGCGCGGGGAGCAGCCGAAGAAGAAGGCCGCGGTGATGCCGCAGCCGGGGTCATCCCCGCGTGCGCGGGGAGCAGGGCGGCGCGGGCACCCCGCTGACCCGGCCCGGGGGGTCATCCCCGCGTGCGCGGGGAGCAGACAAGACCAGCGCGAAGAAGCCGGTCGGCACGGGGGTCATCCCCGCGTGCGCGGGGAGCAGCTGCTCGACGCGGCCTCCGACGCCCGGGTGAAGGGGTCATCCCCGCGTGCGCGGGGAGCAGCGACCGACCGCGCCGCCCGGCTCGTCGCCCGAGGGGTCATCCCCGCGTGCGCGGGGAGCAGTTGCCTGTGCGGGGAGCGTGCAGCACCTGACCGGGGTCATCCCCGCGTGCGCGGGGAGCAGGTGAAGGCGCCACCCGTCGATGTCGTGCTGATGGGGTCATCCCCGCGTGCGCGGGGAGCAGGGTCAGAGGCTCCAGCGGCACATCCTGGAGCAGGGGTCATCCCCGCGTGCGCGGGGAGCAGGGGATCGTGATGGAGACGGTCTTGCCGTCGGTGGGGTCATCCCCGCGTGCGCGGGGAGCAGCCTTCGGGGGTGTGGGGGAACTGCACCGGCAAGGGGTCATCCCCGCGTGCGCGGGGAGCAGCCGTTCGAGACGGCGCAAGCATCTCCAGCGTCGGGGTCATCCCCGCGTGCGCGGGGAGCAGACAGTTCGCCCATGGCGCGGGCGACGAGCATGGGGGTCATCCCCGCGTGCGCGGGGAGCAGCGATACATGTTGACATGATGACAATGAGGGAGGGGGTCATCCCCGCGTGCGCGGGGAGCAGGCTCCGTGACCTGGGACTCTATACGGCCTGTGGGCTGTTTCTGAGCACTTTCACTGAAACCGACAATCAGCCCATACCTCCCGCGAGACCCGCTGCGTGTCTCCTCAACGCAAGGCGTGCAACGGTGGCGGAGGTATACCCCGCTACTGCAGGCCGAGGGTCAGGTCGGCAGCCGGTTCTTCACCTGTCTCGCCAACAGGACTGCGGGCCCGGGTGACGGCTGCCACCACTTCCCTGTGCGCGAGAGCCTGTTCTCCCAGCCCTGCCGGCAGTTCGTGCGGCGCTGCTCAGACGGCACAGCAGCCGTTTTGAAGGCTGGCTGCCGCTTCTCGTAGCCCACCCTGCTCGGTCCCACCTCGCCGTGCGGCCTAGGCTCGGCCCATGGATGACTCGATATGGGTGGGGGTGCGGGAGCGGGTGCAGTCCCTCATTGCCGCGCCGGCCGGTGACCGTGTTTTTGGCGCGATCGGGCACAAGTTTTTCCTTGAAGACCCTCTGAGCCCGGCAGAGCTGGCCGACCTCGAAGGTCAGATGGGCGTATCGCTGCCCGGGGAGTACCGCGACTTCCTCCTCCGGGTGGGCGCCGGAGGCGCCGGGCCCTCGCATGGGGTGTATCCGGTACGACTCATTCAGGGTCGCTGGCGCTGGGAGGGAGATGGAGCCGATCTGGCTGACCTGTCCCGTCTGGCCGAGCCGTTTCCGCGTGAAGGTGCCGATCCTGAAGCTGTCCAGTTGCTGCTGTCCGAGCAGCCCGAAGAGGACGACTTCGAGGACATCGAGGACTTCGATGACGCCATTGAGGCATGGGAAGAGCGCTGGGAACCCGTGATGTGGTCGGCGGACCGCACTGTCGGCGCGGTCGTGATCTCAACGCTGGGGTGTGCCGCCCGCGAGTGGCTGATCATCAGTGGTCCGGAGGGTGGGCGAATCTGGTCCGACAACAGGGCAGATGAGGAGGACCTGAAGCCGCTCCTGGATGACCACGGCACACCGATGACCTTCACACGCTGGTATCTGACGTGGCTGGAGAGGGCGGAACGTCAGCTGGCATTGGCCCCGGTGCCAGACTGACTGGCGGGCCCGGAGGAGGTTGCCGCGGGCTTCCTTGTCCAGCTGTCGGTGTGGGGGCCTTTGCGCGTCAGTCGCCTGGTCATGAGGGTGTTGGCGGCCCACGTGGTCAGGGTTTCGGAGTGTTGGACAAGCCGCTCGTAGTCGCGTGCGTGTCGTCGGGCGTGTACCTCATCCAGGCCAGCGTTCGTTCGGTACCTGCCGTTCGCGCCGGCCGGCACCTGGCAGCCGCCTTGCCGCGGCCGCGGGCCTGTCGGCCCTTGTCGAGCTTGAGGGGCTTGAGGGACTTGAGGGCCTTGCGGGCGGCCTCGGTCGCCTCCTTCGGCACGGGGTACTTGCGCCGCCGGGCCTCGGAGGTCACCCCAGTGATGCGGCGCTCGATGCAGTTCGGCGCGGCCTCCACAACCTCGTCCAGCCAGGTCACAAACACCACGAAGGTGCCGACTGTGACGGCACTCAGCGGCAGGCGGACGCCCCGCTGCTCGGCCAGCCAGCCGTGGAATTCCTCCCACAGCTGCCAGTCCCGGGCGTAGCCGGTGCGCGTCTTGTCCGGCCGGATACGCCCGAGATGCTCCTCGGCATGCGTCTCCAGCGCGGCCAGGACGCGGCAGCCGGGTCGTACGCCGCGAGCATGCCAGCGGCCGGAGCGTCGTCGACGAGTTCGGCGTCGATCACCTCCACCAGCCCGAGCTCGTGCAGGTCGCCGTCTGATGGTCCGCGCCGGACTCACCCGCGCTGGCTGTGCCGGGACGGCCAGCCTGGTCCAAGCGTCCGGCGGATCGGGGGGCCGGATCGACCGGGGCGCTCACTTCAGGGTCTCCAGGAGCGAGGCGAGCTTCTCCCGTTCCTCCAGGAGCCGGTAGATCTCTTGGAGGGTCAGACGCCGCAGGTCGGGGTCCGGCTCGGCATCCGCCCGGTCTAGGCGGGCGTACAGGTCGCGCAGGCGTTGCGCGGAGCGGGCCGCCCTTCGCCTGGTCGCCTCCGTGAGGCGGTCCTCCTGCCTGGTGAGCTGTTCCGCTCGGGTGAGCAGCAGCTGGATCCGCTGGCGGGCGCCGTCCACCTCGTGCCGGTCGCGGAAGGTGTCGAACCGCTGCTTGAGGGAGACGAGGTCGTCGTCGAGGGCCTCGGGGCTCAGGTGTCCCTCGGCGACCAGGGCGCGGGCGAGTCGGTCCTGGGCGCGGCCGAGTTGGGTCGTGGCCTGCTGCACCCCACGCTGGGCCTCGCGGACGGCGCGTAGGGCCTCGGCGACCGACACCGATCCGTCGGCGGAGCCGGGAAGGTACTCCTGGTACGGCTGGGCGGTGTCACGCCACAGGTCTTCCCGCTCGGTCCGGTACGCGTCGGCGACGGCCACTGCCACGTCGGGGGCCCGGTCCCTGCTGGTCCGGGATTGGGCCACGCGGAGGGGGTCCCTCCCACCCGCCCGGGTGCTCTGCGGCTCCTCGGCTTCCACCACGTCCAGCCAACTCATCCACTGAGAGACCTGCTCCCGAGGAGCGGCCAGCCGTTCGATGCCCCCTTCGATCTCGTCATAGGGCAGCTGAAGGGTCCCGGGATGCGTCCTGATGGTCCACAGCACGTCCAGCAGCGACTCCAGCACGGCGGAGCCCGGAAGGCGGTTGCCGCTGAGGTAGTGGAACAGCGTCGACTTGGCCATCGGCACCAGCGGGGCGAGCGCGCCGGCGGGCGTGCCCTCGGGCAGGCTTCGCTCCACCAGTTCACGGAGCTTCAGCGCGAACGCGCGCCTTGCGGGAGGCACTTCGGCGGCGATCGGCTTCATCCTGCGGCCCGGACGGTTCTCCTCGGACACCGAATTCTCCTTTCTGACCTGCACGTTAGGAAAGTCTCAGTCTTTGTCTCATACTCGTGAGACAAAGAGCGGCAGCGTGAGACAACTACTGCCGCCCCGTCACTTCTCCTGCCCGGGAGTGCCCGTGCTCACTGTCGCCGTCAACGCCGCCGCCAGCGGCCCCTACACCGTGATCGCCGTCCTGCTGGGCGCTCTGATCGCCGTCGTGGTCTTCTTTGGGGTCCAGCAGCCCAAGCCCCGCGGTCTGGCGGCCGGGTTCTGGCTGGCGGTCATCACCGCCGGTCCGGTGGGTGCCGGGACCTACTACTTTGCCGTCTCGGTCATGTCGAACCTGAACCTGCTGTAGTCCGTCCCGCCCGGATCCCGGGCGACGGAGCGCCCCCATCCGCCGGGGCCCGGCCGCTTGGCCGGGCCCCGGCCGCGTTGCGCGCCGTGTCCGCCGCTGCGGGCCGCTCACGCGCCCGCCTCCTGCGGGCTGTTCGCCGCGGGTGCGCCGAGGTGGCGGGCGAACCGCTGGTGGGCGGCCTGCTTGCTCACCCCGAGGGCCTTGCCAATCCCGGTCCAGGACTCGCCGCCGCGCTGGGCGGCACCGGCCGCGGCACGGCCCGCCCCCTCGGCGAGGGCCTCCAGTCGGGCCACCACGGTGAGGGCGGCGAGCGGGCGCTGGTCGGCGAGTTGGGCCAGCAGGGTGCGGGCCTCGTCCAGCAGGGCGTCCGCCTCGTCGGGGACGGCTGCCGCCGTTGCCGGGTGAGCGTGCAGCGTCTGCCACTCGGCGAACGGGCCGCGGCCCGCCTCCCGACCCTCGGTGTCGCCGAAGTCGACGGGGTGGACCGTCTCGCCGCGCCACTGCCTGACCTCCCGGCCGCGGGCGTCGTAGCAGTTGCAGCCCGCGCGGACGCCGACGGCGAGCGGGCGGCCGTCCTTGCCGTCGAAGTTCCACCAGCCGGTGTTGCCGGAGGTCGGGTTGTCGTCGGCGGTGGCCTCGCGGCCGTCGGCGAGGACCGCAACCGCGTACCCCTCGTGCAGTCCGTCCTCGGTGGTCCAGCCCATGCGCGCGCCTCCGCTTCATCGTCAAGGATCCTTGACGATGAAGCAACATTCCCACAACGACCGACGCCCCGTCAAGAAGTCTTGACGCACTAGACAGTGTCCGTTTTATCGCCTCGGAAAGTGGACGGCTGGGACGCCGACAGCTACCTCCTGTCCTTCACCGTGCCGCACGCCGGGGCCCGAGGCGATCGCAGCCGACCTGCGCCTGGACCAGCCGCTGAAATCCGAGACCCCGCTGCCTCCGAGGGAGCACCCGTCCCCGGTGTCGTTCGCACACCTCGGTCTGCCCAGTCCCGACACCGTGCCGAACGCGCGCACCGGCAGCGTCTGCCCGCCGTGCATCGGCGACAAGCGCAGGTCCATGCTCCAGAGCATCGGCATCACCCTCCAGGACCTGGGAGGCGGGGATCACCCGGGTCTATCTCGGGGGCCAATGAAAGAACGGGGCCGAGGGCCTGCCCTGCCACACGGGTGCGACCCGGTTTGGCCAGGCGGGCGCAGGGACCGGCCGCCGGCTTCGTGAGCACATCACGCGCGCGTACCCGGAACCCGGGGAGGCGCTCCTGCGTGACCAGGCCGCGTTGCCTAAAGATGTACAGGCGTCCGTGAGCACCTTGGGGCTGATGTCAGACACCCTCTCCCGCAGTGCTCGGAGGCAGTGGTTGGTGTGCATCCGACCGCGGAGCTCCAGGCCGCGAATGCCGAGTTCCAGTTGCTGGGACTGCCGATGAGTTCCTCGTCGGCACACCTACGGCGCCGGACGGCCTCGCGCTCATCGTCGATTGGGCCATCGGCGGCGAGCGAACGGACGGAGAACACGTGCAACAGGGAAAGCACCGCCACGGATGTGGCCTGGCGCGGCCCCGGCCCTGAGCGATACATGATCGACAACCCGTTCGGCACCGCGGCAACGTCCTCTCCTGGAGAGTGCGCATGAGGCCTGCGGACACGGCTGTCGTGTGTGGAGCAATCCATGGCGCACACCAGCGCCGCGGCGAATATACTGAGCGCACCAAGTTGCTCAGGCACGAAAGGCCCTCCACCACGGTGGAGGGCCTTTCGCATTGCTATGCCCGCTTTGCCGCCGGTCTCAGGCAACCTGCAGCTTCGGCCGTCCCGTCGGGGCCGGCGGCGCCTGGTGGTACGTCGGCAGCTTCAGGTTCGGGAGGTCCCCCGCCTGGATCCGGGCGAGGGCCGCGCGGAACGCCGCCTCCATGGACTCCGGGGTCTCGTACTTCGCCGCGAGGGGGTGGAGGCGGTAGGAGTTGCCGGTGCGCTCCTCGCTGCGCGGCCGCAGCACGATGTTCAGGTCGCACAACGGCGCCATGAGCCCGCTGACGGCCTGGGGCGTGACCCCGTACTCGGCCGCCATGTCCTTCTGCCGGACCGGCAGCGTTCCCCCGAAGTCGCTGCGGGAGACGAGGTACTGGAGGAACTTGACGGCCGACCCCGACAGCGGCAGGGCCCAGATGCGCTCCGCGACGATCGGAGACATGACGTTAGCCATGGAACAACCTTCCTCGTGAGCGGTCGCCCGTGCTCGGGCCTGGCAGCGCTATCACCCGGTTCGCTTCCTTCTCTGAACAGGTTCCTCGACCCCGAAGTCGAGGTCCAGCTCCTCCTGATGGGCCCCCTCCGGCCCCACCGCGTAGGGGAACGCCTCGGGGTCGTACTCGTGCCTCTCCGCGATCTCGGCGAGAACCTCGTGCTGGGCCGTGCTGTTGCCCTGGAACCACAGGCGCACGTTGATCTGGATCCGGCCGTTGCCGGCCTTCTCCACCCAGTTGTAGCCGCAAAGGGCCTGGACGGCACGGTTGACCGTGGAACGCGTGATCATCTTGCCGCCCTTCCGAGCGGCGATCGTGTTCAGACCGTCCGTGATCTCCTGCTGTGTGTACTGGGTGATTCCGGTACCCGGCACCTGCCCGCCCGCCACGAAGAGGAAGACGCAGAGCTGGGACTTGGTGATGCTGTTGGCGACGGCCAGCTGGGCGAGCAGCTGCGTGAACCAGTTGCTGGCGAGGCTGTACCCGGCGCCTCCTGCCATGTCGTGGACGGCTTTCGGGTCGGCCGCGTACTCGAAGTGGACGCCCTTGAGCCGGCGGCGGCCGCCGGGGTCGGCGGCCTGCGCGACCTTCTCCCCCAGCTGTTGGCCGAGGACGGCCAGGATGTCTCCGTACTCGGCTTCGTTCCCCACGGCGGCGGGGACGGGTACAGGCCGGGGCCCGCGCTGTCGACGACGGGCGGGCGGATCAGATGTCACAGGACCTCCTTGTTACTCAGGCGGTCCGAGACTATCCAAAAAATCAACGGGTGCTTGTCTTTTGGCGCGACGACGCGCCGGAGGGGACCTCGGACCCAGGCTCTGTTCGACTGGGGCTCCAAAAGTCCACGGAGCGTGAAGTTATTCGGCCTCCAAGCGCCGAAAGTACACCGCTCCTTGATTTCGGTTGTCGTGATGGGAGCACATTGGTGTATATGCCATGTAGCGAGGGAAGGGTTCTGCTCCGATGGAGGGCACCCCTCTGACCTGGGGTGATCGGGAGCCGACAACCACCTGCAAAAAGTACACGGGTGCTTGAGTTTTCCGCGAAATGTGCTCCCCAGCGCTACATTTGGCGGCTCCAAATGTGTCCTGGGGGACACATGGGCATCGGCAAACCCGCAGGTCAGCGCCCTAAAATCGCGGCGCTCTCTTACTACAAGAGCAACCTCGACGAGGGCATCAGCATCTGCTGACCTTCCGTGAGCTGTGCCCGGCGCACCTGGACTTGACCCCTACTCAACCGGACAATCACTCACATACCACCCTCTACGACACCAGCCAGCGGACCCTAACCCACCCGGAACTGTGCGCTGCACGACACACATCAGGTCCCCCTCCTCAGCCGACGACGTGTCCAGCCACTCTTTGCCGTAGCCCTCATGCCCAGTGAGGGCGCCCAGCGCCCGAGCGGTGCACCGCCGACCGTCAGGGAGGCGGGGCAGGGCATGAGGGGGAGCGGGTCCAGGGCGCCCAAGCGCCTGGCGAGGGGGTCTGGGGGGCGAGGAGCCCCCCATGCCACGGCCGGTCCAGCGCGGCCAGGCGCTGGCGGGGTCCAGGGGCTGGCCCCTGGGATTCACGGTCCGCGGGTGGTCAGGGACAAGAACCCTGATTCAGAGATCACCGCCGTGGAGTGGGGCCTGCTCCGGCATCCCCACAGACGGTCGTCCGGTGGTATTGCTGTGCCTGCCCTGACCGGGGAGTTCACCGCACGTGCATGCAATGATCAACACATGACGGAGTACTCCTGGCCATGGGAGAACGACGGGGACACAGCCCCCAATACGGCAGCGGCCTGGCCCGAGACCGTCAGCGCTCTGCCCGTCGGTACTCGGATCACCGGTGAGGTCATCGGCCGACAGCCCTTCGGAGCGTTCCTCTCCATTGACGGCTGCCCTGAGGCCCTTGGCCTGGCGCGGGTCAACAGGATGCCCCGGTGCATGCAGCTGCCGGCCGTGGGTCAGCGGGTCACAGGCGAGGTCATCTGGCACGCTGACCACAATTGCCAGGTGGGCATCATGCTCAGCGAGTGGGCCGAACACCAAGATCTGCTGCCTCGGTTCCGCGTCGGCCAGGTCGTTGTCGGGCATGTCACGAAGATCGCGGCCCCGATCGGATTCTTCGTACACCTTGCAGACTGCGTCGAGGCGTTCGTGCCAGGCAGCGAGGCGGTTGTGCCTGTGGAGGCGGTGTCAGAGGGTCAGGAGATGTCCGTGCGGATCACCGGTGTCGACCTTGCACGGAACCGGATCCGCGGCTCAATGTGACGAGCGGTTCAGCTGGCAGCGCTCGATTTGCCCCTCCGAGAGACCGGGTCGGCTCTGCTCCACACTCTCCGGCTCTCTCGCCTTGCCCGATAGGGCATCACTCAGAGAGCCGGGTAGGGAACCGGTCAGCCGGGTGTAGTCGTCGCAGACTCGATCCCAGCGCTGCTCGCGCACTGATGCGAACATGGATGAGAAGGCGTAGATCCACCACGGATCCAGGCCGGTCGCCGCCGTTTCGGCGCAGTACACGTCAGCCGGGACGTCCACGTAGGTGACAGGACTCTGCCCCACCTCCGCCATGACCGAGGCGATGCCTGCCAGGTCCGTGGACTCGGGTCCGGTGATGTCATGGTGACGTCCGGTCGGCTCACCCAGCGCGAGCGCGGCGAGGGCACGGGCCACATCGTCGCGCGCCACCAGAGAAACGTGACCATCCGCGGCGGGGAGCCGCAGCAGCCCGGTCGCACGTGCTTGCGTGAGCCAGGGCTGGAAGAACTCGATGTACAGCGAAGCCCTGGCGAACGAGTAGGGGATGCCCGAGTCCTGGAGCAGACCTTCGGTGAGCCCGTTGACCACGGCATAGCAGAACGGTGATGCCAGGTCGGCGTCGACGCTGCTCAGCGCCGCGACATGGCCGACTGCCTCAGCTGCTGCTGCGGTGACGACGTTGCGGTGATGCAGCAGCATCCGCGCATCGGGCCCGTCACTGGAGATGAAGACCAGAGTGTCGACACCCTTCAGTGCCGCACGTAGCGCGGGCGGGTCAGCGTAGTCGGCGACGGCAACCTCCACCCTCGGCGGCATTGCGCGGGTAGGCAGCTTCCGCCTGGTCATCGCTACGACCTCCACGCCGGGCCGACCCGCGAGCAACTGCACCACCCGGCCACCCAGACCGCCCGCTGCCCCCGTCACCGCGATGCGCATCGTTCCCCCCGCCGCCTTGTCAGTAGACGAGCAGCACACTAACCGGCCCACTGCTCCTCGCTCTTCGATCTTCGCCCTGTTGGCATGGGCGAGACAGACGGAGACTGTTGAGCGGGTAACCCCGAAAAGTTCCCCGGCCAGCGGTGCCAGTGCCCTGACTGGGCCTGCCCCTGGACCGGGTGGTCGCCGCCGACCGGGCCCAGAACAGAAGGGCGCGATCTAGTGCCGGTCAGGCCTGGACGATCTGGCCGATGAAGACAGAGGCCTTCGCCGGTGTGCCTCCAGCCATGTGCCGGCGTGCTCTCGGACGGCCTCTGCCACTCAGGCGCGCACGGTCGCGTTGCCCAATCCGCCGCGCGTGGCGCCGTAGAACTCAGGCCGGTCCAGCTTCAGTGAGACGACCGCTGTCAGGCCTCTGCTCCCACGCTAGGGGGTTCATGGAAAAGGCCAGGCCGGAGCCAGTTGCGTGCGGGCATGGACGGGCGGATGAGCGCCTGGCCGGCGTGGGAGTCCCGATTCCCGGCGCACGACGTCTCGCGGCGACCGGATGCGGCTCTATCGTGCCCCCGGGTGACAGCCATGGCCGACCGCTCGAGGACCCAATACGGACAACACCGCCCATAGGCAAGCAACATGTTTCGGTGTGGCGCTTCACCTTCCCCCGAGAAGGTTAGTAAGGTACCCGCATGACCGCTCCATACGATCCGGAAGTCAGGGAAAAGGTAGTCGCCAAGCTGCCCGCCTCCCTGCGGCAGGAACTCAAGGTCCGTGCAGCCCAGTTGGGCGTGGACATCCAGGACGCCGTCACCGAGGGCGTCCACGCCTGGCGTGCCGACGCCTCCGCGGCGACGCCCGTGGACACCTCCGGCGCCTCCTCGTTCTCCACCTACCTCCCCACCGGCCTGTACGGGGAGTTCAAGGAGGACTGCCGGGTTCGGGAGGTCCCGTACAACCAGGGCCTCGCCCAGTCGATCCGGCTGTGGCTCGACACCCACCCCTCCCCCACCGGGCGCCGCCGGCCGTCCCATGAGGGCGCCCGCCGGATCGTGGTCTGCAATCAGAAGGGCGGCGTCGGCAAGAGCGCCATCAGCAACGGCGTCTCCCAGGCCCTCGCCGAGACCGGGGCTCGCGTCTGCGTCATCGACTTCGACCCGCAGGGCCACCTCACCCGCCACCTCGGCGCCGAGATGCTGGGCATCAAGGAGCCGAGCCTCGCCAAGCACATGCTCGGCGAGATCGAGGGCCGGGTCCGCGAACTGCTCGTCCCCATCGAGCACGGTGCCTTCGCCGGCCGCCTCTTTCTCCTGCCCGCCTGCAAGGACGCCTTCCTCCTCGACGCCCGCCTCGCCACCACCCGGCACGTGCGGACGAAGGAGACCGCCCTGGAGAAGGCCCTCGAGGAGCTGGAGGAGGACTTCGACTACATCGTCGTGGACTGCCCGCCCAGCCTCGGCTACACCATGGACACAGCGCTCTACTACGCGCGCACCCGCGAGGGCGAGGCGCCGAAGACCTCCGGCATCATCGTCCCGGTCCAGGCCGAGGACACCTCCGCCGACGCGTACGACATGCTCAGCGAGCAGATCGAGGACCTGGTCGACGACCTCGACATCGAGATCGCCCAGCTCGGTTTCGTCGTCAACCTCTACGACAGCCGCAAGGGCTTCGTGGTCACCTCCTCCCTCAACAGCTGGAAGGAGTTCGGCGACCCGCCCGTCATCACCGTCATCTCCGACCTCAAGGAGCAGCGGGAGGCCGTGCGCGTCAAGCTGCCGCTGCTGCACTACGCGCCGGACTGCGAGCAGTCCGAGGCCATGCGCGAGATCGCCCGGAGGATCGCGACGTGAGCAAGAGCGACCTCCTCGGCACCGGCGCCGCCTTCAGCAACGCCCGCCGCACCGGCGGCCGCAGCGAGCGCGGTCGGGCCAAGGCCATAGCGCAGGGCGACGTGCCGGCGTACGAACTGATCCGGGTCCCGCTCGAACAGGTCTCCCCCACTCCCCTCAACCCGCGCCGCAACTTCGGCACGGACGAGGAGATGACCCGCTTCGGCGAGGAGCTTCGCCAAGCGCAGCTCTCGGCGTGCGTCGTCGTCACGCGCGGCGCCTACCTAGCCCTGTGGCCTGACCACGACTCCCGGATCGGGGCGGCCTCGTACGTCCTGATCAACGGCGAGCGCCGTTTCCGCAGTGCCGCGCACGTGGGACTGGAGTCGCTGGACTTCGTCGTACGGGACGACCTCGCGGCCTCCCGGACCGACTTCATCGACCACCTGCTGGCCGAGAACCTGGAGCGGGAGGACTTCGACGTCATCGAGCGCGCTCGGGGCGTGCAGCAACTGGTCGACTCCTGTGTGGAGGAGGGCGGCCGGGAGCACGGGGCGAGGTCGCGTGCGGCGAAACGGCTGGGCAAGGCGCCGTCGTGGGTGACGAACCAGCTGGTGCTGCTGGAGCTGCCTGAGGAGATCCAGGCGATGCTCAGCGCGGGGGAGATGCCGGAGCGGGACGGCCGCATGCTCGCGCGGGCGGCGAAGGACCGTCCGGACGCCGACGCGGCCGAGCTGCTGGCGCTGCGGGACGAGACCAAGGCCCGTGAGGCCGAGGTCAAGGCGGCGCAGAGGGAGATCCTGCGGGAGGCGCAGGAGGTCGTGCACTCCCGGGCGGTGGCCGACCCGGCGTCGGCCCGGGGAGCAGCGCGGGCGCCCGAGCAGGGCCCGCAGCCGGACCGACTTTTGTCCGCGGACAAAAGTCGGGAGCCGGAAGCCGCTCCCGCGCCGCCGACTCCCGCGGTGGCGACCGAACCGGTCCGGGTCAGCCCCACTCCCCCGGCGTCCGCACGTGCGGCGGCAACGTCCGCCCCGCAGGACGGGCTACTGACCGACCGCGAGCCGGACAGCGTGATTCCAGCCCAGGGCAGCAGCCGGACCCCGGACGACGCAGGGCGGGTGCCGTGGCACGACGCGCAGGCCGTCTTCGACGCGATCCAGCAGCACATGCCGGCGAAGCAGCGCGCGGAACTGACGATGCTCCTCATCGACAACAACTGACGGACGCCGCAGGGCCTCTCGCTCCTACGGGCCTCACCTCGAACCCTGAGGTGAGGCCCGTCGTCGTTGCCGACCCGGGCCAGTTGTTTGCGAAACTGTCTGCTCGCGAGGTACTCGATGCCGGGGGGCAGCCGTGCAGTTCACAGTCCTGGACCAGTGGTCGGAGGGCCGTGCCCTCCGCAGTCGCCAGGCTGCGCTGGTGATGGACGACTGGGACGACCACGGCCACAAGACCACGTTCCAGTTGTGGGTCGGCCGCCCGGACGGGGATCCGGTCTACATCGGCTTCCTGCGGATCGCCCACATGGACATGGAAACCGACGAGGACTTCTCGTGGATGTCCGACCGGCTGCCTGAGCGTTTCAAGAGCCTTCCCGAAGGCTGCTTCAGCCTCGGGCAGGAAGACGACTACTACGCGGAGCTGCGGGCGCTGCCGAACGGTCTGGGGGTGGAGATCCTTCGTGCACTGAGCGACGTGGCGTACGACTACGACCATCTGTACCCCACCGTCTCCGAGAGGCACGTGTTCAAGACATCGCTGATGAGGGACACCAGCGCTGACGATCTCCTGCGGATGCATCGCATCGCTCGTGGTGGGGAGCGGGTGACTCCGTACGAGTGGGAGTTCACCGCTGCACCTTCCGGCCTGTCGCCGCCGCACACGTTCACGTTCCGCGCCGATCCGGGCAGCCTGCCTCCCACGAACCTGCATGCGCTGATCGGCCGGAACGGAGTCGGGAAGTCTCATCTGCTGCATGCCCTCGCCCGTGAGGTGAGCGAGGGCGCGGTTGAGGTGCGGAGCCTGGTGGCGGGGGACAGCCCGGCCGGGTTGCAGGGCTGTGTCGTGGTGTCGTTCAGCCCCTTCGACAAGCCATACACCTCTGGCGACGTGCTGCCCATTAAGTACGTCGGGCTGCGACGCCAAACCAATGAGGGCCTGAAGTCCGACGAGGTGCTGCTCGACGAGTTCGTCGAGAGCTTCCGGATCGCGAGGATCGGTGCCCGTGGGACGCGATGGCTGAAGGCGGTCAGCACACTGAACTACGCAGCCAGCGGATTCCTCGACGGGCACATGGAGGAACTCCACAGCTGTATGCGGGTAAGCAGTCTGCCGCGGCTGCGCGCTCGCCTTGCTCGCGTCTTCGGGAGTCTGAGCTCGGGCCACAAGGTCGTCCTTCTGACCGTGACGCGCTTGATCGAGTTGGTGACTGAGCGCACCTTGGTGCTGGTCGATGAGCCGGAGACACATCTGCACCCACCGCTGCTCGTCGCGTTGATGCGGTGTGTCTCCGACCTCATGTCCCACCGGAACGGCATGGCGATCATGGCTACCCACTCCCCCGTCGTTCTCCAGGAAGTGCCCAGGTCGTGTGTCTGGAAGTTGGAGCGGCACGGTGACACCCTCACGGCGTACCGTCTTGAGCTCGAGACGTACGGTGAGAACCTCGGAGAGCTCACCCACGCGGCTTTCGGCCTGGAGGTACCGGCTACGGGCTATCACGCCCGTATCGCGGAGATGGCAGCGGCGGGGATGTCGTACGAGGAGGTCGTCTCCCGCTTCACAGGGCTGGGATCCGAGGCACGCTCGCTCGCGCGGGCGCTGACCTACGCCCGCTCTCCGAGGCATCGCTGATGTTGTGGCCTGACGCACCCACTTTCACGGTCAAGGACGCGGTGGCGGCATGCAACGCCGGGTGCACTGACCAGCAGGACGTCGAAGACCTCGCGGGCCGGCTCACCGACCTGGTGAACGTGGAGGCCTCCTACATAGGCGCCGCGAAGTCCAATGTGCTGTTGGCGCTGCTCCACCGCTTCAAGGGTCAACAGGCTGATCCCGACGAAGACCTGCTGCTCAGGGCGTACAAGAGCGGGCTGGTCGGCCGTGTCGACGGACGCATGATCTATGACGCGATCAAGGCTTCAGCCGTCCAGGGAAGGTGCCCGCTGTGTGGCCTCGGCGAGATAGGCACCCTCGACCACCACGCACCGAAGAACCTCTTCCCGCTTCTCGCCATCACCCCGTCGAACCTGGTGCCGGCCTGTGGGATCTGCAACCAGAGGAAGAGCGGCTCATTGCCGGAGCCTGACGGAGTGGAGGACTTCCACCCCTACTTCGACGTCCTCGAACCGGGCCGGTGGCTCTACGCGGAGGTGACGGACGGCGTAGCCGAGTTCACCGCGAATCCGCCTGCTCACTGGACCGCTCGCGCTCAGCAGAGGATCAGGCACCACTTCGACCGTTACGACCTCGCGACAAGGTACAAGACCTACGCCGTCGGCCTCATCGAAGATAGGAAAGCGACCGACCGTCGGCTCCGGGAACTTGACCATGAAGTGCTGCGGGAAGAGCTGCGCGAGGTCGCACGAAGCCATCAGGCCAATGACCCCAACAGTTGGTCGACCGCCCTGCTCCACGCCCTCGCGGCAAGTGACTGGTACATCACCAGCGGGCAGACCGGCTGAGCGTGGCGAAAGGGCCCGGCGGGCCGATTCGGTCCGACTTTTGTCCGCGGACAAAAGTCGGCGCCGCGATGGCCCCCAGCTGTCCTGGACGGGCAAGTGCTCCCGACTTTTGTCCGCGGACAAAAGTCGGGCGACCGGGGCCCGGGAGCCGAGCGGGGGGCGTGGACCAATGCTGCCGCGGTGTGGCGAGGGTCCTACGGGCGGGCGCAGCCAACTCCGGTGGTCTCAAGCGGAGTTGGATTCTGACAAAGCTGCTATATCGGGATAGCGGGGCTGCTAGGTTCCGTGTCGTTCCAGCGGTAACCGTTATGAGCAGAGAGCAGACGACCCGACGTGCCTGAATTACTTACCCCGCCTGACGGGGCGATACGCCCGCGATGGGATCCCCGGACGGAGCCGTGCGTGCAGGCTCTGACCCTCGACGACCGGCTGGTCGAGCGGAGCCTGTTCGAGGTGCTCCACCATGCCGATGACCTGCGCACCGTGGAAGGCGCCACGCCGGGGGAGAAGGTCGCGGTCATCGAGTTCCTGCTGGCCGTCTGCTACGCCGCCGGCGCCTACCCGGCGTCCGCCGACGACTGGCCCGCCTGGGTGGACGAGAAGAACGCGCTGCGGCCCGCCGCCGAGTGGCTCGCCCGGCGTCCCGAGGACGAGGTCTGGGACCTGTTCCATCCCACCGAGCCGCTCGGGCAGAACGCGCTCCTCGCGCCCTTCCTCGACGAGCACGGGGCCGGCCCGGCGCAGCTGGTGATCGAGCGGGTGGGGGACTACAACCAGTTCTTCGACCACCACCACCTCGAACACCCCAGCCCGTTACCCGTGGCCCAGGCCTTCCGCGCCATGCTGACCCAGCACGTGTACGGGCCTGCAGGCCGGGCCCGGATCTCCGGCAAGGCGACCCTCGGCGCCACCATCACCAACCTCGCCGCCACCCGCCTCGGTACTCGCATCCGCGTCATCGCGCTGGGTGACACCCTGGGCGAAACCCTCCGGCTGAACCTGGCCCCCGTATCCGGACCGCCCGGCGAGCTCAACCTCTCCTGGACCACGGGCAAGGAGCGCCGGGGCTTCACCGCCAAACCCGCGGGCCGTCCCGTCGGCGGACCGGCCGACCTGCACAGCTACCTCGGCCGGTCGGTCCTGCTCCGCCCGACACCCGACGGGGACGCCGTCGATCGGGTGCTGCTCGGAGCGGGCGAGCTGCTCGCGCTGGAGGACGAGCACCTCCAGGACGCGGTGTACGCGAAGAGGGCCGACGGCACCAGCAAGCCGTTGTGGGCCTCGGCCACCCGCGCCGTCTGGCGGCAGGCCCACTCCCTCTACGCCGCGGTGAACGAGGCGCGTTCCGAGGCCGGTGCCAACGACGGTGCGACCTTGTACAAGCGGCTCGCGCTCTTCCCCCCGGAGGACGTCGCCCCCGAGCCGGGCCAGCAGCCCGCGCGCCGCATCGAGCTGTGGACGGTTGGTCTCGTCGCCAAGCAGACCACCGCCATCACCTGGGTCGACGGGACCTTCCCCTTCGCCCCGGGCCTGGAGGCCAGGCTCTACCTCGCCTCCTTCCGGGGTTCGGAGATCGCGGAGTTCGTGGCCTCCGCCCTGTACAAGGCGGCGTACGCGGCCTGGACCGTCGCCTATCCGAACCCCAAGCCGGGCGACAAGGACGGGCAGCTGGCCCGCTTCGACGCCCGCGCCGAGCACTGGGCGGCGACCCGGGAGCCCTTCGACCTGCTGATGGAGCGGACGACCCTGTGGGAGCCCGTCCACGAGTGCCTGTTCGACTACGCGGCCACCGTGGCCGCCGAAGCGCGCCGGTTCCTCACCGAGCACCTGGACTCCCTCCCGCGCAACTCGCAGGGGGCCAGGACGAGAGTGGCCGCCCTGAAGCGGTTCGACGACGAGCTGGCGCTGCCCAAGGCCCCGGCCGAACTCCGGGAGGAGAAGGCATGACCACCGAAGCCGCGTCCAGGTCCGGACCCGAGACCAGCGAAAGCGGTGCCGCACTCACCGCCTGGCTCGCCAGTCTCGTGCACAACCACGACTACGGGAGCCTCGCCGATCTCCGTCGGCCGCGGGTACGCAAGGAACCCCACTACCGGGCCATCTGGTACAGCCCGACCGAGGGCCAGCGGGAGGTCTACGAGCAGGTCGCCTTCCTCTTCGCGGTCTACCACCAGGGCCGGCCGAAGCCCTCGTTCGGCTACGGAAGCCTCGGCGAGGCGGCCCGCCGTATCGGCGGAGGAGCCGGCCGGGGACCCGACGATCCGGGTGCCGCCCGCCTCGTCGACCGCATCGTGTCCAGCCGCCGCATCCCGTGGCGCCACCTCCAGCATGCCGTCACCCGCCTGCGCACCTGCGACCAGCCGCCGCCGTCCTGGGCCCGGCTCGCCGACGACCTCTCCCGCTGGCACGACCGCAAGCCCCGCGTCTCCGACGAGTGGGCCATGGCCTTCCACATGCCCCCGCCGCGTCCCGCCGCAGCCAGGCCCGCAGGGGCCTCCCGCACCTCCACAGCCGACACGTCCGAGAAGGGCACCACCACGTGACCAGCAACGCCTCCGCCGCCGGCACCAGCCAGTTCCTCTCCCTGCACCTCCTGGAGACCCTGGTCGCCGTGCTGCCCGTACGTGACGAGAACGGCTCGCCGAAGTCCATCGTGTACGGGGGCACGGAACGGCACATGATCACGAGCCAGGCACGGCGCCGGGCCGAGCGGGTCCACACCCGCAACCGCGCCAACGCGGGCATCGGAGCGCTGGCCGGCCGGGGCACGGGAACCCGTACCAGGGAATGGGCCGTGATCACCGGCAAGGCGCTGGCCGACACCCACGGCTGGGACAGGGACGAGGCCGTCCGTACTGCCCGGGCCGTCATCGAGGCCACCGGGCTCAAATTCGGCGACCCGGCCAAGAAGACCGTCGCGAACCTGACCAAGGTGCTCCTGTTCGCCCCGTCCGACGCGGGCGCGCGGATCGCCGCCCACATCGATGCGGAGGCCGAGGAGATCCGGTCGTGGGCGGGGGAGTACCTGGAAGCACAGGCGGCCGTCGCGGCCAAGGGCAAGAAGGGCGGCCGGAAGACCGCCACCGCGGAACCGGAGCCGGAGGAGAGCGGGGAGGGCGGCGCCGCGGCCGATGCCAAGCTGCCCGCGCTTCCGGCCGCGACCCGCGCCGCGGTCCTCACCGCGCTCGCGCCGCGCGACGCCATCGACATCGCCCTGTACGGCCGTTTCCTCGCCGAGATCGCCGACTCCCCGAACGTCGACGGCGCGGTACAGAGCGCCCACGCGTTCACCGTGCACGAGGCCGAACAGGTGGACGACTTCTACGCCGCCGCCGACGACGCGAAGCTCGACCGGAAGAAGAACGCGCTGGACTTCCTCGACGCCGCCGACGACGCGGGGGCCGGCATGACCGGCTACCAGTCCCTGATCACCGGGACCTTCTACCGGCACGCCGTGCTCGACCGGGTGCGGCTGCGGAACAACCTCCGGGCTGCCGGCATGAGCGCCGAGGAGGCCGAGGAGGCGTCCGTCGCTGCGGAGGCCGAGTTCGTCACCGCGTTCGTCGACGCGTTCCCCGAGGCCAAGAAGAACTCCACCGCATCCACCGGATCGCTGCCCGCACTGGTTCTCGCCTTCGAGGGCGAGCGGCCGTACAACTACGCGGCGGCCTTCCAGGCCCCGATCGATGAAAGCCCTCTCGACAAGGGAGGCGAGGGCCCGGCCGGCCCGGCCGCGGTCAAGCGGCTGCTGAAGCACCACGCCTTCGTCAGCCGGCGCCGCCCCGACATCGCGCACGGCCGCGTCCTGACGTACGACCCGCAGATCGACGAACTCCTGCGCACGCTCAAGGACACCGGCGCGACCTCCGTCGACTCCGCCGAGGAGCTGACGGCGTGAGCCACGTCCTGCTCGTACGGCTCGCCGCCCCCCTGCAGTCCTGGGGGGCGGTGTCCCGCTTCTCCCACCGCGACACCCACAGCCGTCCCACCAAGTCGGCGGTGATCGGCTTGTGCGCGGCGGCCCTCGGCCGGGACCGGACCGATTCCGTGGATGACCTCGCCGGGATCGCCTTCGGTGTCCGCGCCGACCACCCCGGCACCCCGGTCCGCGACTACCACACGGTCGGCGCGGGGAAGTTCCCGTTCCGGCCCCGCGACGTCATCACCGACCACCGGCGTGCGGCAGCCGTCGCCAAGAGCATGGAGACGGCAGAGGGACCGGGCTTTGGCCACCACGAGCTCGCCGGGTGGTACGGCGCCCCGAAGAAGATCGCCGCCGACCCCGTCTCCGGGACCCTCGTCTCGGGAGAGCTTTCCCGTACGGCGCTGATCACCGAGCGCTGGTACCTGTCGGACGCGGCGTTCGTCGTGGGCCTCCAGCACGAGGACCGGACGCTGCTGGAGGAGATCGCGTACGCGCTCGAACACCCCAAGCGGCTGCTGTGGCTCGGCCGGAAGTCCTGTCCGCCCTCCGGGACGCTGGCGGCGGAGATCTTGCCCGGCACGATTGCCGAGGCGTTCGCAGCCAAGCGGCTGCTGCCGGGCCCGGAGGGGCCCGAGCCGCCGGACCGGCGCCCCTGGGCGTGGATCCAGGCGCCCTCGGGTGCCCGGGGAGCGTCACTGGTCAACGACCACCCGGTCACCTTCGATCCGGCGCGCCGCACCCACGCCACCCGCTGGGAGACCCGTACGCGCATCACCATCGCCCCGACCGCCACCGATTGGGACATCATCCCGTGAACAGCACCCGTACCTCCACGGCGCGCTTCGTCGCCACCCACTCCGTCCTGTCCCTGAACGCCCGCCATCCGCTCGTCGCCAAGTCGCTGGTCGACGCCCAGGAGATGCACCGCACCGTGATGAGTGGGTTCCGTGGCTGGGTCGAGGACGGCGACCCGGACGCCCGCTCCCAGATGGGTGTCCTGTCGACCTGGTCGGTGGACCTCAAGGCGGCGGCCCTCGTGCTGGTCGTGCAGTCCCGGATCCCTGGGGACTGGGCCCGGATACCGCGCGAGGCGTTCACCGCGGCGCCCCACATCATCACCGTCGACCGCACGTTCAAGCAGGGCGAGGTCGTCGGCTTCCGTACGGTCGTCAACCCGACCCGGAGCAGGCCGCCCGGTCCGGGCAGGCCGGATGCGGAGAAGACCCGCGGCACGCGGACCGCGCACACCACCCCGGAGCACGTGAAGCGCTGGTTCGTACGCCGCCTCCAGGGCGATGGTGAATCGGCGAGGGCAGAGGACGGAGTGGCCCGCATCGGCGCCACCGCCGACCCGGCCGGCATCGGCATCCGCATGCTGCCGACGGTCTCCAGCGCCCACCGCCGCAAGCCGGTCCGCATCGGCCGTGCCGAGATCCGAGGCTCGCTGACGGTCACCGACCCGGAAACCTTGGTCGCAGCCCTCTCGAACGGCGTCGGCCATGCCCGTGCGTACAGCTGTGGGCTGATCCTGACCCGCTGAGGGGCAGCCGAAGGGGCCCGACTTTTGTCCGCGGACAAAAGTCGGGCCCCTGAGATCGAGCAGTGGGCGGGCACATCCCCGCACACGCGGGGTCAAGGAAGCTCTGCTCCTAACGGGGGCCATTCCCGCGGACGCGGGCTCCCGCAGGTGCCGAGGCTATGCCCTGGGGCCATGCGGCGACCAGACCCTCATGCACGGGCAAGGGCCTTACTGCTTGCCGTTGCGGCGCATCAGGATCGTCAGGGTCGCCCGGGCGTCGCGCCGGCGCTGCGGGTTGCGGAAGAGCACGGAGGACGCGGCCACCGTTGCCACGGCTCCGGTGTAGGCCAGGCCGGTCGCGGCGGAGAGGGTGGCGGCCTCCTGGAGCACGGACTCCAGAACGGTCAGCAGAACGGACATGAGGATCCCCTCGGTGTTGCCGCCCCGGTGGCTTCTCCGCCGGGTGCGGTTCCACAGGTATCCGGCGTCCGGAGAGCGTCCGGTGAAGTCCGGTGCATCGGGGCAGCGTTGTCAGGGCAGGTCAGAGGGGGAATGGGAATGTGTCCGGTGAAGTCTTCCGCGCGCGATGGACAGAGTGTCGATGCTTCGATCCCAGGCTTCGCGGATGAGCTGAAGAAGCTCTACCAAGCGGCGGGAGGCGGCAAGGACCTCTCGTACCCGCTCGTCCTCAGCCGCACCCTCAAGCGCGACGAACAGGTCGACAAGCGCCGGCTCAGCGCCTGGTTCCTCGGGAAGGAGGTGCCTCGCAAGCCGGAGCACGTCGCGTACGTCATGCGCGGGCTGATCCCGTACTTGAACAAAAGGGCGGCACGGTCCCCGGCCCATCAAGGGAAGAGCGAGGCCACCTGGGGCTCCCTTCTGCGGGCGGCGCAGGCCGTCAGCAGGAGCGGGCAGGGAGGACGGGGCACACGCGTCGATGCGGCCTCGCGGGGGCGCCTCCTGCGTGGCCCATCCCGGGCCCTCCGGGACGTCTTCCCGCGCCGGTTCGAGGAGCGGGAGGAGGAACTGACCGAACTGGAGGCCTTCGCGACCGCCCCGCACGGGGCTCCGGCATACCTGTGGTGGCAGGGGGGCGCCTGGGCGGGGAAGACCGCGCTGCTCGCGTGGTTCGCTGGCCTCCAACTTCCCGCCGGAGTCGATGTCGCGCACTACTTCATCTCCGGCCGTCTCGGTACCGACCGTCGTGAGGGCTTCGTCCGTGAGGTGGGGGAGCAGCTCGCATCCGCCGCGGGCATGAGGCGACCGCCGGCCGTCGACGTCGAACACCCCGACCTGTCCCGGCTGTACGAGGCGGCGGCGCGGGCCTGCGCGGATCGCGACCGGCGACTGCTGCTGATCGTCGACGGGCTCGACGAGGACGCCGACGCCGGCCCGGACGGAGCGGGCATCGCCGGTCTCCTTCCCAAGGAACCTCCGCACGGCATGCGCGTCATCGTGACCGGGCGGCCCAACCCCCTTGTCCCGCGGAAGCTTTCTCCCGACCACCCGCTGCGCGATCCCGGCATCATCCGTCATCTGCCCGATTCGCCCGCGGCGCGGATCATCCGGGACATGGCCGAGGAGGAGCTGGACGGCCTGCTGACCGACCCGGACACCGGTCAAAGGCTGTTGGGGCTGCTCACCGCGGCACAAGGCGCCCTCACGGGATCGGACCTGGGAGAGCTCCTCGGCACATCCCCCTTCCTGGTACACCAGAAGCTCCGCAGTGTCGTCGGCCGCAGCATGGCGCCCACCGAGATCGACCGGCTCGCCCTGGGCGCGAGGGCCGCCGCCGAGGCGGATGCCGAAGCCGGCCGACAGACATTCGTCCTGGCCCACGATGAACTGCACCGGGCCGCGGCCGAAGCCCTGGGCGAGGCCGCTCTGGCCACGTACCGGCAGGACCTGCACGCCTGGGCCGAGACCTACCGCGTCAGGAACTGGCCCGAGAACACGCCGAACTACCTCCTCACCGCCTACACCCACCTCGTGGAGCGCGGCGGGGACGCCGACCGCCTGGCCGACCTGGTCCTCGACCCAGGGCGCCAGCTCCGCCTCGTCCAGCGCTCCGGACCGGACGTCGCCCTCGCGGACCTCGCGCTGGTCGCCCGCGGATCGGGTCTGGCCGTACCGGCAGGTGTGGCCGTGTCGAGGGAGTCCCTGCTCTCTTACACGCGCTCCCTGCCCCGCTCGGTGGCGAGGACAGCCGCCGTGAACGGCGATGTGCGCAGGGCCAGGGCCCTGGCGAGCTCGTCCCCACAGGCCGCGGCGAGGGCGACGGCATTGGCCGCGGTGGCCCAGGTACTGCGGGACGGCGGACGGAAGGAGGATGCCGCGGAGACCGCGCGGGAGGCGGCGCAACAGGCGCGCACGGCGCTGCGAGAGGCGGGTCAGCGGCTCGGGTACGTCGCCGATGAGGCCGAGGAAGCGGCGGGGCAGGCCGTGCTCGCCCTCCTGGTCACGGGACAGATCGATGCCGGTCTCGAACTGCTCCGATCCACTCACGGGTCGAGCACGGCACGGTACGACGCCTGGGCGGAGGCGGCCGCCCTGCTGGCACCGGACCATCCGCACTACGCGGCCGGGCTGCTGGATGAACTGGAGGAAGAGGCCTCGGAGCGGGCCGAGGACCCGGGGGAGGGGAGTGCCGTAGCCGTCCAGATCTGGGAGACCGTCCTGGCGGCTGACCCGGACCGGGCGGACCGGCTCCACGACCGGATACTGGCTCACGCACGCCAGGTGTGGGATGCCGCGCCCACGCTGGAGAACCTGTCCGTGCTGGCCCTCGCGGCCTCGGCCCTGTCCCAGGACAGGCCAGAGCCTGCCGCAGATTTCGCGGACGTTGCTCGTCGGCACATGGAGTCGGTGTTGCTGAGCGGCGGCGCCCCGCCGATGTCCGCAGCGGACGCCTTCCACGTGGAGTTCGGCTTCCACCACACCCTTGCCCGGCTCTCCCGGGCACTCACCGACACCGGCACGGCCCCGGATGACGTTCGCCGCCTCCTGGAGGAGGTGCGGCGGGCACTCCCCGCGGGAACGGGCGTCCGATCCGAACCGCTGGAAGCCGATGAGTACGGAGACGACGAGGCTGAGGCGGAGGCCGAGAGGCTCGCCGACGAAGCCTTCCGGCTGTCGGGCCTCGGTAGGGGAGGTGAGGCGAAGGACTGCCTGGACTCCGCTCTGGCCCTGCTTCCCATGGCCGGCCCGGGTATGGGCCACGCCCCTGTGTGGCTACCGGGCCTGACCGCAGCACTCGTACGAACCGGCGAGGCGGAAGGCGGCGAGGAACTCCTCGACCTGTGGCAGGACCCCGCTGGCCGGGCCCGTGCACACGCCGCCATGGCCTTGGCCGCCACGGACCTCGGCTCCCTCCGCGACGCCCGCAGGCACGCCTACCGTGCCGCCCAGGCGGTCGCCGGGATCGTCCCCGACGGCAGCCCGGAACCCTACGACGGCACGTGGGCGCACGCCGCGCAGGCGCTGGCGAGCGCGGGGGAGGGGGAAGGAGCGGCCGCGCTGTACCTGCTCCGCAAGCACACGATGCCCGCGGACCGCACCAGGAGAGCGGCATGGCGGTACAACGACCGGCTGGCTCGCATCGCCGTGGCGACAGAACTGGCGGAGCACGACCCGCAGGCGTCGGAGGAGCTGCTGCAGCCTCTCCTCGACGGCCTGTACGCCAGCAGGAAATCACCGACCGGGGCGTCCACCCTGCTGGCCCGCCTGGCGGAGTTTCTTCCCGCAGCCGCCCGCATCCCCGGAGGCCCGCATGGTGAACTCCTCCACGAGGTGAGGGAGGTGGGGCTCGCCCACATGAACCGGGCCCCGGCAGAAACCTGGCAGCCCGAATCCGTCCTCGTACACACCCTCCTGCGGATCGGCGCGGGAGAACACCCCGGCCGGCAACTGGACTGGCTGACCCGCGACCTGGCGAACCGCGGCCCCGCGCACTTTCCCTCAGCCGCCCTTGCGGTGGTCCGTGCCGCATGCGGCGACAACGAGGAGGCCAGGCAGGTGGCCGAGAGACCCACGAACCCACGGGCACGCGCAGCCGCGCACGCGGCGGTGGCAGGACACCTGGCCCGCGTCGAGGTCCGCCCGGTCCCCGGGCCCGACCCGGCGCAGCCGGACCCCTTCGTCCGCACCATCCGGCACCTGGCCCTGACCGTCACCCCACGCCAACCGGCCGACCCCCGGACAGCCGCGGGATTCCTCCACCGCAGTCTGGACTCGGCTGGCTGGTACCACGCCCTGCCGGTCCTGACCCGGGTCGAACCCGGCGCGGTCGCACGCATCCGGGACATCGCGGCGGCCCACGCCCGCGCGAGGCAAGACGGCCGGTCCGACTGACGCCACGCCGACCGTCTGGTATCCCTGAGTGGTGCCTGCTCCGATGCAGGCTCCCGGGTACGCGGGGATGACCCCGGCCGTGGCACCGTCCGAGAGGACATCCCGGCCTGCTCCCGCACACGCGGGGATGACCCTCGACACTCCCCCCGACTCACTCACTCTGAGACGCTGCTGCCCGCGCACGCGGGGATGACCCCGACCTGCCCGCCGTTGGGCACCGTTAGGCACCCTGCTCCCCGTGCACTCGGCAAAACGAGTGGCCGACCGAGGCCCAGGGGTTGTTGCTGTGGGGGCGGGGGGGGGTGTTGGGGGGGCCACCTCCAACCCGCCCCCCCAACACCCCCAGCCAGCCCGG
>NZ_JBIVKT010000023.1:0-66704 GCF_044750905.1 Streptomyces sp. NPDC088762 | reverse complement strand
CCCGACCTACCCCCCCATCCCGCGGGCCCCCCGGGGGTGTGTGGGTTGGGGGGGCGGCTCCAGTAACTCCTCCCCCAAACCACCCCCCCCACCCCCCCACAGCAACAGCAGTACGCCGGTTCTGAGCGGCGACTGTCCAGTACGGCCGCTTCCTCGTAAGCCGACGATGCCCGTCGATCCAGCAGCACTCTTGCCTCCGCGACGACTGTGTCGTGCGCAGAGTGGATGTCAGTGGCGCGCAGGGTTGTGTCAGTGGGACGGACGGTCCTCAGCGCATGGAAGGGACTGCGGTGTGTATGCCGGGCGCTTGACGCCGCGGTCTGTCAGGTTGGATGGCACGGTGGTGAGACGACCCAAGACGAAGAAGAAGCGACCTTCCTTCGGCATACCGAGGGAGATCATCCTGCTGACTGGGCACGATGCGTGGCCCTACACGTTCATCGCTGATGACTCGGGTGGCGGATGTGGCAAGGTCCCGATGCCTGCCAGCGCGGCCCCTGAAGACGTACAGAGGGCGATCTTCACGCAACTTGCGGACCACACCCGCACACTCCACGGCATTGAGATCGACGTCGAATGGTCCTCCCTGACGCCGGATTCGTGGGTGGGCGACATCCGGCGTGTCACCACGGAGGAGCCTGCTCCGCCTGGCGCGACACCTGAAGTCGCCTGACCACGGGGTCACCACGGACACCTCACGAAGCCAGGCGCCAAGTTGACGACGTACCTCGGGGGCAGCGTTGGGGCCGGGGTCGACTCGCAGCTCGCGGGACTGTTCGATGCCTGGGTGGTGAACTGGGCGCAGATGTACGACTGCCGCTTGGACGTCGACCGTGTACCCGACCTTCTGGCTCTGGTGGAACGTGAGGAGGACGCCGAAGCGTGGACCGAGCTGGGGTACCGGCTGATCCTTGAGCACGACCTGCTATCGCTGGCCAGCCTTGCGGCATTGCCCCGGCTGGTGCGCCTCGCCGGGGGCAGCACGAAGGCACGACACCTGGCCGGAGCAATCATGGAACGAGCGGCAAGTCACCACGACGGCGACGAACTGCTGGCCGGGAGCGCAGGAGTGATCCTCGAGCTGGGCGCCCTCCTGGACCGGCACTTGCAGTCAGGGCCGTCCGACTACCTGCTTACCTTCCGCGCGCTGCTCGCGGTTCGGGAGCAGTACCACTGGGCCAACGTCCTGGGGGACTTCGATGACGACTTCTACGAGCTGCCATGCCCCCACTGCGCGGCGGAGGTGACCATCGCCATCGGCGGCTATGGCCGCTACACGGCGATCCGGGACTGGGACCTGGGTGACACAGACCGGCGTGACCTGCGGCCGAGTCCTGCCAAGGAGCTTTCGGGTGTCGGCCGATGGATGTACGAGATCGCGGTACGCGATGGGGAAGATGTCCTCGCCGAGGGAATCTCCCATCTTTTCGGCAAGGCCGAGTGTCCGAGTTGTGCCAGCGTTTTCACCATCGCGGACGAGTACGAGGCTGCGAACTGCCCCGTCCTGCGGTAGCACCGTGTGGCATTGGCTCTTGCCTCACCCCTGCCGGCTGAAGGGCCAACCTCTCTCATGCCGCCTGAGGGACCTGGATGGCCGAGGCCGGGAAGGCTGCGTATTCATCGAAGTGTTCGCGATGTTGGAGGCAGCGATGGAACGGCCGAGGCGCTGGCGGTAGCGGGCCATGGCCCCGGGTGAGGAGCGAAGGGCTGAAAGGCCCCAGAGACACCTCACGTTGCCATGTCGTCAAGTTCAGGAATGAGCCCTCCGTTCACGGCGCGAAGGAAGAGCCGTTGGTGCCATTCATTGGCGTCCGGTCCGGGATCAGTGGCCAGGACAGGATTCGGACCGGTCTCTATGAGGTGCATGAGCGTCCAGGCGACGCCGTAGCAGTCGTCCGGGCCGAAGCATGAGACGAGCGCTCGGGCTTCCTCTCTCGTGACCGGCTTCGGAATCGTTTCGAGTTGCTCGGCGCGCCTGTCAATCTCTTCTTCGCTTGCGTCCCAGTCTGGGAGCGGGCCATCGACGACGAACGCCTGTACTTCGGGTCTCATGGGCGAATGATTGGTTGCCTTCGCCACTGCGGGCAAGTCGTCTTGGCCGGTCAGGCTGCCGTCCGCACCGCCGCACCCGGCAGGCTGACGGAGCCCGCAGGCCGTTGACCACACGGGACGTGACGCGGTGGACGTGCTGCCCTGCCCAGCCGCATCCGAGGTCACGCTGGGTGGCGTCGAGGAGTCCGCAGTCGAGGTTGTGGGTCACCCTGCCGGTTCCCGGCCGGTGGCGATGGCTTGCTTGGCCAAGGCAGCTGAAGTGCTCGGCCCTCCGCCGAAAGGGACCGTCTAAGCGCCATCCCGCAAGCTTCAGGCACCCCCACAGGCGCTCTTGAGGTGGCTGGGGACATGATGACCCTCGTGACGAACAGCCCGCAGACACCTCCGGCACGGATCCCGGGCTATGACGGAGGCCCCTTCCGCCATCAGCCCGCGCTCCTCGAAGAGCACCTGTTCTGGCTGGTCCACCTGCACCTAGGCGACACTCAGGATCAGGAAGCGGGAGCCTTGCTGTCCCAGCTTCTGGGAGGCGACACCTGGCCCGTGTTCACGGTGCCGCTCGCCGGTGAACACCACCTGTATGTGGTGTATCGCGCCCTGGAGGGGGAAGCAGGTATCGACTATCTCGTGCACCACCCTGACTGGGACGCGGCCGAGACCTTGGCGCAAGACGACGGGCACTTCATGGGCCCCGGCCTGTCCTGGGCCGAGCTGACCGCCGCAGCCGATAACGGCCTGCCCGGCGGCAGCACCACCGACCCCCACTCCCGACTACTGCTCCTGCTCCCGGCGTTCGGCGACGACGCCGTACCGGATAACGCCGTTGAGCGCGTAATCGCGGCGTTGCGCGCCCGCACCCGCATCGAGGCGCCCGAGCGGCTCGCTGCAACGCTCCTCGACCACCAGGGGCAGTGCGGCCCCACGCACTGGTCCACAGCCGAGGGCGGCCACCTGATCAACGACGGTCCCTATTCCCTCCGCAACCCCGCCAACCGCTTCGCCTGGCCGACCGCTCGCCTGGCCCAGGTCGCCACCGCACTGACCCGCTGACGGCACGGCCGTGGCGCGACATACGGACAGCCTTTAGCCAACGGCGTTCATCTGCTCGATGAGCTCGGCGTCGTCGATGTCGTGCCTGAGCGGGATATCAAAGTTGTATCCCTGGTCGCAGAGGACCAGCTCGACGTCTCGGGGGACGAAACGGCGGAAGAGACAGGCCAAGCGTGCGGCGTCTGTCAGAGAGGTGTCCAGGTACAGGCACGTCCCATCCTCGTGCAGGTACGCCTCGACGGGGCCTTCTTCTGTCTCGACGGTCCATCGGAAACTGCACGCCTCGCTGCGGCGCGACGCATCCTCGTGCAGGTACGCCTCGACGGGGCCTTCTTCTGTCTCGACGGTCCATCGGAAACTGCACGCCTCGCTGCGGCGCGACGCATCGACCTCAACCTCGGCCCAGATGGCCTGGATCGCCGGTGTCAGCGCTGCGGGATCGGCCCTCCATGGGGTTGCCGCACCGTCGAACAGAGCCATGAACGTCGCCATACCAATGTGTCTATCACCGCATGAGACCCAAGCGCTGACGGCATCTACTGATCGTCTGTGCGACGCCATCGTCCTCGTACGCGGCGAGCACGCGGTAAAGAGTGGAGCGGCCGACGCCGAGGTGGGGGGCAATGGCCGTGACGGATTCGTTCGCGTCGCGGCGGCGGAGGGCGACGGCGAGCTTGTCTCCGTTGATGGCGGGCGACCGGCCGGCCGCCGTGGTTGCTGTTGGCGGCGGCGGTGTCCAGGGACATCCCTCGTGTCGCCGATCACTGACACGTCATGTCGCCAGCCACTGACATCCGGCTGTCGGCCGACACGTCGCCTGGAGCATGGATCCTCATTCGACACGGAGGGCGCATACTTCCAATGTCGTTAGCACTCCAGGTATCTTTGATACGCGATCATGGGCGGGCGAGGCCGGTGCCGGATGAGGGGGTGGGCAGGTGGGGTACGCGACGCCCATCTACGCCCCCGAGCAGGTCGAATACCGGCTGAGCGAGGACTGCGGCTGCGACCGGGCGGAGGACGCTCAGGTCGAGTACCGGCTGGCAGGGGAGAGCGCCCTGCTGTGGATCGGTGGCGGGCTCGTCGAGCTGGATCTGGTCGCCGGGGCGCGGGTGGATCCCGATGTCGCCCGTGCGCTGATGGACGGTCGGGACTGGCGTAGCGGCGAGCAGTTGGTCGCCCGGAAGCGGGCGCTCGATCCGCGGGGGAAGGTCACTGCGCGCGTGCTCGTGGACGCGGTCTCCGAGGCGGCGGCCGCCGCCGGGAAGGCGGTGTCGGACTACCTGGGCCGGCCCGTGCTGGCCAAGCGGTTCGACCGGGCCGCGCGCGGGATCCTGCGCGACGGGGAGACCCACCTGCTGCCGCTGGCCGATGCCGAGCGCCTGGCCGCGGCCGCCGGGCTCGACCTCGACGAGCTGTACGGCGCGGACTCGGTGGGCGAGGCGCGGAGGTGGATGCGGCATCGCGTTGACGTCGGGCTGCGTGGCGTCGACATCACCCTCGATCTTCCGAAGAGCATCTCGGCTGTCTACGGGCTGGCTGGCGCAGAGATCGCCGGGCGGATCGAAGAGGACTGGCTGGCGTCCGTCACCGAGGCCGTGCACGCGCTGGAGCAGTGGGCGGCGTACGGGATGGCCGGTCACCACGGGGACGGGCGGCAGGCCGAGCGGGTGGAGACGTCCGGGCTGATCGGCTGGACGACGTTGCACCGTTCCGCGCGCCCGGTGGACGCCTCGCCCGGCGACCCGCACCTGCACGTCCACGTCAACATCGCGCACATGGCGAAGTGCGCGGACGGCAAGTGGCGCACCATCGCGGGTGGCGGCGAAGACCTGCACCGCTACGCCCACCTCGTCAACGAGATCGCCGAAGGACGGCTCCGGGCCCGGCTCACGGAGCAGTACGGGGCCACCTTCGCGCGTTCTGCGACCACCGGGGCGTGGGAGCTGGCCGGGGTCGACGAAGGGTTGCGGGAGGCGTTCTCCCGACGCCATCAGCAGGTCATCGAGCTGGCCGGCGAGGGCGCGTCGCGGGAGCAGCAGAAGGCGGCCGCCCGCAAGAGCGCGGAGGCCAAAGAGGACGCCGGCCCGGGCGCGCCGAGGGAGGCCTGGCGTACGAGGGCGGCCGCGGTGCTCGGTGGTGAGGCCGCAGTCGACGCGATGGTCACGGCCGCGCTGCCCGGACCCGACGGCTCGGCGCCGCCGCTGTCCGCCGGCGGGGGCCCGCGGATGCCCGGCCCGGCCGAGATCGCGGCGCGGATCTGGGATGCCGAGCACGGACTGACCGCGTCCCGGAAGACGGTCTCGCACACGCACGTGATGGCGGCCGTCGCGAAGACGCTGCCGTACTTGCTGTCAGTGGAGCAGCTGAGCGCGCTGACGGACGAAGTCCTTGCGGTCGGCGGCCATGCGGTCCGCCTCGCCGACTCCAACCGCGGCCACCACACCCACCGGCAGCGCTACACGCACACCACGGTCGTGGCCGCCGAGCAGATCGTGATCGAGTGCGCCTCGGCCGGCCTCGCCCAGCAGCTGGCCCAGCTGACCGCCGAGGCCGCGGAGATGACGCTCGCCGCCGTCGAGGTCGCGGGCTCCACCGAGGACCGCCCCTTCCTCTTCAGCACCGAACAGCGCGCCGTCGTCATGCGGCTGCTGACCGCCGGGCACGCGGTCGACGCGGTCATCGGCGTCGCCGGCGCGGGCAAGACCACCCTGATGCGGGCCGCCCGTACCGGCTGGGAGGCCGCCGGGTTGCGCGTGGTCGGCGCCTCCACCGCGGCCGTCGCTGCCGCGAACCTGGCCTCCGAAGCGGGCATCGAGTCGCGGACCGTTGCCGCCTGGACCCGTGAGATCAGCGGTGGCCGTGGGCTGGCCGGGGTCGGGGTCCTGGTCATCGACGAGGCCGCCATGGTCGACGACCGGGCACTGGCCGCGCTGCTGCGGCACGCGGCCGACACCGGCACCAAGGTCGTCGCGGTCGGCGACCCGCTCCAGCTCCGCGCGGTCGGCATCGGCGGCGGGTTCGCCCGTATCCACCGCCTCGTCGACGGACTGGAGCTCACCGAGAACCGCCGCCAGCGCGACGTCGTGGAGCGGGTCGCCCTGCGGGACTGGCGGGCCGGGGCGCGCACCAGCGCGCTCGCCGCCTTCGCCGCCCACGGCCGCGTCCACGCCGAGGACACCGCCACCGAGACCCTGACCTCCATGCTCGGCGCCTGGAACGAAGCCCGGACCCGCTGGACCGGCGACCCCCACGGCCAGGTCGCCGAACTCCTGCTGCTCGCCGCCCGCCGCGCCGACGTCGCCGTCCTCAACGCCGGCGCCCGCGCCGCGCTCGTCGCCTCCGGCGAGCTGGAGCAGGGCCGTACGTACGCGGTCGCGGGCGGCGGCCGGGTCGCGTTCGCGGCCGGGGACCTGGTCCACGTCCGCCGCAACGACTACCGCTCGCGCCGGGACGTGTCCGCCGTCGACGTCCTCAACGGCTTCCGCGGTGTCGTTCTGGAGGTGAGCGCGCAGCGGGGGGTGCTCGTCCAGTGGCGCCGCCCCCGGCCGACGGGCGGGTTCGCGATGTACGAGGCCTGGATGTCCGCGCGCGACATCGCCGAGGGCCGCCTCACCCACGCCTACGCGATGACGATCGGCTCCGCACAGGGTCTGACCGCCGAAGTCGCCCTCGCCTACGGACTGCACGCCGACTCCCACAGCCTCTACCCGGCCCTGTCCCGGGCCCGCCGGGAGAGCCACCTCTTCCTGCCGCTCGACGAGTTGGAGGACCACCCCACCCGGGCCGCCCGCGGACCGGTCCGCACCGATGCCGACCGCCTGGACCGGGCCGTCGCCGCGTACGGCCGCCGGCTCGAGGCCGACGCCGAGGACGTCATGGTCACCGACGAACTCACCCGCGTCCCGGCCCCCCGGATCCTCGCCCGGCAAGAGCCCGCCTACACCCCGTGGCAGGAGCGCCCGTACGGACACCTGCCCGCGCAGCACCTGACCGCCCGGGCGGCCGACGAGACCGCCGCCGCGCAGCGCGCCGAGGACCTGGCCGCCGGGTACGAGCGGCGGGCCGCGGAACAGCAGAACAGGCTCGACGCCACCATGACCCCGGGCGGGGCACTGGCCGCCGAAGCGTACGAGGTCCTGTCCCGCGCCGGCACCTGGACGCACCGCGCCCGGGAGGAAGCGGCACGCCAGGCGGCCGCCGAGCGGCACGTCGAGTCGATGCGCCGGATCCTGGAACGGATCGAGCAGTCCGCGCAGAAGAGCCGGGTCGCTCTCCGCCTGGCCGGCACGAGCCGGAGGGAAACGCTGGCGCTCACCGCCCAGTACCGGGAGCAGCTCACGGCCGCGACCGACGAGGCGCAGCGAGCCACGCGGGCCTCCACTCAGGCGCTGCGCGCTGCCTGGCAGGCGCTCACCGCCTACCCGCACCTGTCCCTGCTCGCCCCGGGCGAGGCCGCCGGCCCGCCCGACGGGGTCCCAGCGATGACGGCGGTCCTGGAGGCGATGCGGCAGCGCGTCCCCGTCCTGGCCGACCGCCTGGACACCCGCATCGCCGAGGACGTCCAGCAGCTGCGGGGCAGTGCAGCGGCCCAGCGCTCCGTAGCCATGCGGCACCGCGCGACCGCGGCCGAACTCGGGAAGGAGGCCGTCCTCCGCGAGGAGATGCGCTGCGTGGCCCCCGTGGCCCACGCCCGCGAAACCGACGAGCGCGCCGCTGCCCTACGCACGCATCAGGCACAGACACCGCCTCACCCCACCAACCGGCGTCCGTCCGTCCCCCTGCACAGCCAGGCGCCCACGCTGCCCGGGGCAGCAGTGGACCGCGGCACTCCACCTCCGCGACCGTAGAGGCCCGAGCGGCGCATCCGCGGTGTCGGTTGTATGTGCCCGCCCGCCTTTGGGGACAAGCAGCACAGTGGCTGAGCTCTTCTGTGGTGCGGAGTAGCGCCCGAACGCCGTATACCGCGTGCAGCTATCGACTGGGCGCACCTTCTGTGGCTGATGTTCAGGCCGGGCGAACATGGGCATCTTTCAGCGCACTCTGCGAACGGTCGACCGGGGCTCGCGGCCGACCGACTCGACAGCAAGCGGGTACACGGGAGGACGCCTCTCGACATGCTGGACATCAACGTCGTAAATGTCTGGTTAGGCGAAACTGCTTCAGAGCGTCCACTGGGTCACCTAAAGTGGCAGGTCAGTAAGCCTGCTCCCCGCGCACGCGGGGATGAACCCGATGCCGAGCTCCTCGAGCGGTACCCGCGCGTCTGCTCCCCGCGCACGCGGGGATGAACCCCAGGGCATCGGGTGGGTCTCCGTTCGGTGGAGCTGCCCCCCCCCGCGCACGCGGGGATGAACCCCCCGGCGTCTGGATCATGGTTCAACCCGGCGTCTGCTCCCCGGGCACAAACGGGGATGAACCCATCAGCGTCGAGATCGACCAGGCCTTCATCGTCTGCTCCCCGCGCACGCGGGGATGAACCCGGCATCGAGCCGCCGGCACCGCCCGACGCGGTCTGCTCCCCGCGCACGCGGGGATGAACCCATCGCCGGACTACTCACCGGCCGCCTCGGCACCTGCTCCCCGCGGCGCACGCGGGGATGAGCCCTCGGGATGAGCTCCCTGGAGAAGGTTGCGATCCTGCTCCCTGCGCACGTGGGGATGAACCCATCTGTAAGATCGCGGACCTTCCCGACCTGCTCTGGCCCCGCACACGCGGGGATGAACCCGCCGAGCAGGTCACGGCGATCCCCACCGGCAACTGCTCCCCGCGCACGCAGGGATGAACCCGGCCCCGAGCTGCGGACTCCGGGGCGTCCGCCCTGCTCCACGCGCACGCGGGGATGAACCCTTCCCTGGCCTGCAGTCGACGTAGGCGAGATCGTCGCTCCCCGGCGCACGCGGGGATGAACCCGAGACCATCGACGGCAACGCGACGAGGAAGGACTGCTCCCCATGCACATGGGGACGAACGGGTGCTGCTTCGCACCAGTACGGGTGACAGCCGCTACTCGCCGCCCCGGAGGGGAGGAGTCCGCAGCCTGAGCGTAGGTCCGGCAAGGGCGTCGGCACGGGGCTGGTGGAGCTGCTCGAGGTGATTCCGCATGCGGAGGGTCGCCTGTTGGCCTGCGTCCCCGAGCTCGGTGAAGGCATCGAGAAGGTCGTCGGCCAAGCGGGTCGCTTCCGGGGGCGGCAAGGCCTTCCACATGCTGTACGCCCGCCGGACCGCGAGGGCGGTCTCCGGGTGTTCCGGGCCGTGGAGGGCGGCGTGCAGGCGGACGACGTCGAGGTACCAGGCCACCGCAGTGTCGTGATGCCCGGTCAGGTGGGCCAGGTAGGCGCGGACCTCGCGGACGCGGACCGTCTCGGCGTGTGCCTCACCGTGCGCGGCGGTGATCCGGGCGTCGAGGTCCTCCGCCAGAACGTTCGCGCGAGCGAGGTCCTTCGAAGCGGTCGATCGGATGTCGGCCAGTTGCCCGGTGAGGTCGGGGGAAGGGCTGCCGGCGGCCTCCTCGCTGCCGGTCCAGAAGGCCGGGTCGACGATGCCCCAGGGGCGGAAGAGAGGTTCGCTGTGCATCGCGCTTCCCGTGCTCGTGTCCGTCGTTACTCCGGTCGTCACCAGCTCACCACCCGGCGGATCCCCGTCGCCCGGGTCATGTAGTTCGTCGAGTTGCGCCAGCTGCTGTACGGGACGATCCGCGTGCGGACCCCCGTCCTCGGGGACTCGATCAACAGGCCCGAGCCGATGTACATCCCGACGTGCCCCGGACTGGCCGCCGAGCCGTCCGAGCCCGCGTTGAAGACCAGGTCTCCGGGCTTCGGGCTGTCCAGGTCCACGGCGAGCGGCAGGTTGATCTGGTCGAACGTGACGCGGGGGATCGTGATCCCGGCCGCCTTGTACGCCTGCTGCATCAGGGAGGAGCAGTCGCACCAGTGCTGGGGGTTGGTGCCCAGGGCGTCGGTGCAGTCGCCGCCGAGCTGGTACCAGCCGCCCTTCTGGGCCAGCGCCCAGGCCACCGCCGTGCGTACCTGGGCCGGGGTCTCCGGCGGAAGCTCGAAGCCGGCGGGCAGTTCGACCGGCCCGCCCCCGGCCGCCGAAGCGGTGTACTTCACCGACTGGGCCAGGATCGCCTTGACGTAGTTGTAGGTCTGCCCCTCGGCGAAGCTCGCGGGCGGTACGCCGCCGAACTGCTCGACCCTTCCCCAGCCCGCGTTGTACCCGGCCAGGGCCTTCTCGATGGGGGACCCGCTGTACTCGGGATGTGCCTTGGCCGTCTTCAGCAGACCGCACATCATGCGCCCCTGGGCGGGGATCGCGTCCTTCGGGTCCATGACGTCCTTGTCGCCGTCGCCGTCACCGTCGACCCCCTGACTGGCCCAGGTCTCGGGGATGAACTGCGATATCCCGTACGCGATGGGATGGCCCTGCCCGTCTCGGGAGATCGCAGTCGGGTCGAAGTTGGATTCCGCCCACAGCTGCGCGGCCAGGATGGACGGCGGCAGGCCCTCCTTGCACTCCGCGGCGGCCGCGAGGATCAGCGGCGCGTACTCGGCCGGAACTCCGTCGCCTCCGCCGACCCTCAGCGAACCGGCTGTCGGCCATGTACCAACGTTGTGGCTCTTGCCCTCGTCCTCCGCGACCGCGGCCACGAGCATGACGACGCCTAACCCCAGAGCCAGGGGAGTTGCCACCGCTCCGGCCACGGCAAGCCCCAGCCACCTCTTCGCCCCCACCCAATCCCCCCTCGGCCGTCCCCGGATTTGCGGCCACGAAGATGTAATTCAGTCATGGTGGCCGGTTTCAAATCCGCGTGGATTCGCGTCGCAGATCGTGACACTATGCCATTTCCGCTCCTGACAGGACTTGTGATTACCCCTCAATGAATGTCGGACGGTCGGTGTAAAGTGCCGATGCATTTCGACCACGAGTCGATGAACGTGCGAAATTCACATTAGTGACGGCTTGGTGTGTCGCATGCGGGGGGATTAGTGGGTAAAACGGGCAATGCGGCGATCCTGGGATTAGGTGAGACTTCACGGATCGTCGTACCGGTCATGGCTGCGACAGGTGGGAGCGCGCGGTCCACCGTCGCGCACCTGATCGCCGACGAGTTGGCTTCAGCAGCCGACACGGTTGTTGTCGACCTGTCACCCCGCCTCGCCTCGCCCTGGCCTCACTGGACCGGCGCGACGCAGGCCCCAGGGCTTGCCGCTCTCCTGCCCGATGAACCCCTCACCCGGTCACGGATCCGCGCCGCCGCAGCCGCGCGCCGAGCCCCCGTGGGCGAGTGGGCAGCGCTGACCGACGGCCGCGAATGGAGTGCGGCACCGCTTTCCCTGCCCACCGCTGCCACTGCCTGGTACCAGCTCGCAGCCGCCGGCGGGTGGCAGGCCCTGGTCGCGGACACCGCCCACCCGATTGCGCATGACCTCCTCTCGGCCCGCTGCTCGAACACCGCGAGCGTGACCCGCGCGTGGTGCGAACTTCCCTTCGCCGTACCGGTCCTGTGCGCCCAGGCGACCGCCGACGGCATCCAGGCCCTCCAGCAGGCGGTGATGGTCCTGCATGCCGAAGGCCTTCCGCTGCAGCGAACGGTCGTCGTCCTGGCTGCCGCGGCCGACGGCCGGCCGCCCGCCGTGGCCCGGGCCGCGGCCACCATGCTCTCCGCCCGCGCGGCCGCCGTGGTGCACCTGCCCCATGACGCGGACATCCGAGCCCACGGACTCCAGGCCCAACCGGCCCGGATCCGTACGCGTACCCGCCAGGCAGCGCGGGAGCTGGTTACCGCCGTGCTCGCCGCCGCCCGCGCATCCTTCGGCGACCCGCTGCCCGACGCACCGCAGCCCGCCCCCCTCCCCGCCCTTGCAGTCCCTGCCGTCTGACGAGGAATCACCGAACATGAGCCAGTTCCTGATGAGCCTGCACACCCTTGCCACCGACCCCGGCGTGGTCTTTCTGGCCGACCCGGTCGGGCCCGTACCCGACTTTGACCCCGCGCTGCCTACGGATGTCAACGACCCGGTCAAGACGATCCTGGCCTGGACCGCCGGCGGTGGCCTCGCCCTTTCGGTTCTCGGCGGTCTGGCGGGCTGGGCCCTGGTTGCGGTCGGCCACAACACCGAGCGCGCGGCCCTGGCCGCCCGCGGCAAGCAGGGCGTGCTGTGGAGCCTGATCGGCGCGGGCGGCATCGGGCTCACCTCCTCGCTGGTCCTGGCCGTCTTCACCATGACGAGCAAGTGACTGTGTCCACGAACGGGCTCAACGCCCGTAAGGCCCGTCTGGTTCTCGCCGCGATCGTCGTCGCGGTAGCCGCGCTCCTGGTCGTCGGCGGATTCGCCGCGGCCACGCTGATGCACGACGACACCAAGGGCATGCCGCAGGCGCAAGCCAGCGCCTCTGCATCCGTCAGTCCCGCGCCGGTGGGCAGTACGTCCTCCGGTGGTCCGATGACACCGGAGAAAGGAAAGAAGATCACGCTGTCCGCACCCACCGGGCACAAGGACGGTGTGGCCACCGGCTTCCCGGCATCCCCGGTCGGTGGGATCAGCGCCGCGGTGTACTTCTGGGAGGAGTACGCCTGGCTCGACGACGAGAAGGCCGCTCAGCAGCTCACCGCGGTGGCATCCAAGGGTGCGCCCGGCTACGTCGACAAGAACGTCTCCGAGATCCGGAAGATGCGCGAGGCCCTCGGCCTGCCCCCCTCGGGCGGGATCCCTGCCGACGTCTCCTTCACCACCGCCGTTACCGCCGCACGGGCCAAGTCCCTCAAGGTTCCCGGCCTGCCCGTCGGCGAGGTCATGCAGGTCTGGCTGTCCTACGACCGGTTTGCCACCGGCCCGAAAGGGGGCCCGGACCACGATCCGCTGCGCGGGGCCACCATCGCTTTCGTCGTGAAGTGGGAGGACGGGGCCTGGCGGTTCACCGATCAGTACGACGCCCTCGGAGACTTCCCGGTCGCCTATGAGCCGACCAGTCGCTTCGCGTGGACAGACGGCTGGGCTCAGGTGCTCCATGCCGGCTGACCGCTTCAAGAGGGTCACACGTGCCCTCGTCATGCTCTGTGCCCTGCTCGCCTTCCTCAGCGCGGGCGCCACCATGTCGATCGCCATTGCCGCCGACGAGCCCAGATTCCACGCCTCCGTCGGCCCGCCCGACCCCATCCCGAAGGAGTGGGAACAGGACATCGTCGGTCTGGACTCGAACGGCAAGTACTGCCTGGTAGACCAGATCGGCAACTACAAGATCTGCCACCTGCCCGGACCGGACGATCCGCCGTTCCCCGGCCGCACCACGCCCTGCGAGGGTGCGGACGGCAACGGGGCGGCGGAGTGCAACCCGGAAGAGCAGAAGGAAGCCGAAATCCGGCGCCTGGAACGGTGGCGCAAGGACTTCCCCGACAAACAGTGGAAGAACTACGAACCGCTCAACAAGTTCATCACCGACTGCGTGGTGCAGAAGGAACGGCCCTTCAGCGTGTGCCAGAAGGAGGGCGAGGAGGAGTACGGCGTGCCCTCAACGGGGCCGTTGGAATGGATCGGAAAGAAGTTCTCCGAGTTCGCCTCCAACGCGTTGAAGGAAGCCGCCGTCTACATCGGGAACGGTGTCGTCTGGCTGCTGAAGGAGTTCGCGACGCTCTTCAACCAGAACTCTTCCATCAACCTGGACGACGTCGGCATCAACAAGTTCACGCTGATGATGACCTCCCTGTCCGCGGTCCTGGCCGTGTTCCTGCTGCTGATCCAGTTCGGGAAGGTGGCCGTAAGCCACAACGGCGGGCCGGCGGCAACCGCGCTGACCGGCCTTGCGAAGTGGGCCGTCATCTCCTCCGTCTACTGGGGTTGTGCCCAGAGCGCGCTCACCTGGTCCGACGAGGTGTCGACGTGGATCATCAACCAGACCTTCAAGGGAGGCGGCCAAGGCAGCGTCGCGGCGACGCAGGCCATGCAGGAGAGGCTCGGCACCCTCTTCGGCGGCCTGATCACCGGTGGCGGCGGGGCCGCAACCGCCGGCGGTGCGATCATCGCCGGTGAGGGTCTGGCCGCCTCCGCGGTCGGGGTCGTCATCGTCGTCGGCATCGTCTGCATCCTGGTCATCGCGGCCCTGTGGGTGGAGATCCTGATGCGCCAGGTCGGCATCATGCTCATCCTCGCGACGATGCCGATCACCCTGGCCGGGCAGCTCTCCGACGCCACCTCCGAGTGGTGGCCAAAGGCCCGCAACGCCTTCATCTCCCTGGTCCTGATGAAGCCCGCGATCGTGGCCTGCTTCTCCATCGGCGTCTTCGCCATGACGGAAGGGCAGGGCATGCAGAACATGCTCGTCGGCTTCGTCATGTTCCTCGCGGCCGCGCTGTGCTGGCCGGCCCTGGCCAAGTTCATGACGTTCACGACCAACGGCTCGGGCGCCGCCATGGCCTCGGGATGGCTCAGCTCCGCGGGCTCCTCCGCCTCCTCCATGACCGGCGGCTACCGGCCCGAGCCCAGCGGCGCCGGCTCGGTCGGCGGTGGCCCCGGCTACACCAAAGCCCTGGAGTCGGAGAACACCACACCATCCGCGGCCCCGTCCTCCGCGGCTGCGGCCGGTGGCGGCGGCGGCACAGCGAAGTCTGCGGGCCGCTTCGGCGGCCGGGCGCTGACCATGGCCGCTTTCGGACTTCAGGTAGCGGCGCTCGGCAAGGACTCCCTGGAGTCCGGGCTGGGCAGCACCGCAGCCAACGCCGGTCTCGACCAGGGCGGAGGAGGCGGCCGCCATGTGGTCATCCCGCCCCGCCGACAGCCGTCCTCCGCACCCGCGCCGGTGGGGGCGCCGGCCGAGGCGCCGACCCCCGACCCGCGGCTCGCCCCGGCCCCACGAAACGAGGCATGAGATGTCACAACCCGTTTCCTACGGAGGCTGGCAGTCCGAGACGACCGGCTTCATGGGCCGGCTGTCCGGGCCCGGCTTCGCGATGGTCGCCGCCGCCTCTCTCCTCGCGCTCCTGCCGTTCAACGTCGGCTGGCAGGCCGGCTTCGTGTGCGTGCCCATCGCTCTGCTCCTGCTCGCGCTTGCCTTCGGGCGCGTCGCGGGGCTCAGCGCCGACGAATGGATCTCTCTCGCAGTAAGGCACCAGATCTCCGTGGCCACCCGACGCAACCTCTTCTTCTCCGGCGCCTTCGCCCCCCGCTCCGCCGACACCGGCCGCCAGCCCATGGACCTGCCCGGCGTCCTGGCACGCCTGAGGATCCTGGAGGCCCCCGACGGCCTCGGCGGACAGCTCGGGGTCGTGCACGACCCCGTAGCCGGCACCTACAGCGCCATCGCCCGCATCACCTTCCCCGGCCTCGCCCTCGTCGACACCGACAAGCAGACCGCCCGCGTGGCCACCTGGGCGCAGTTCCTGCGCAGCTACTGCACCGAGGACTCCCCGGTCACCCGCATCGCCGTCCACCAGCGGTGCCTGCCCGACGACGGCGCCGCCCTCGCCTCCTGGACCGCCCGCCACGTGACCGCAGACGCGCCGGCCGCCGCAGTGACCGCGCTCACCGAGCTGATGGACGGCGCAGGCCCGGCCTCCGCCACCCGCGAGACGTACCTGACGGTGACCCTCTCCGCCGCCCGGGCCCGCCTCGCCATCAAGGGCGCCGGCGGCGGACAGGTCGGCGCAGCGGCCGTCCTCGTACGCGAACTGCACGCGATGAGCCAGAGCCTGTCGACGGCGAGCCTCCAGGTCGTCGAGTGGCTCCCGCCCCGCAAAGTGGCCCAGACCGTACGGACCGCGTACGACCCCGAAGCCCAGCAGGCACTCGCCACCCGCAACGCGGCCGCCCAGGCCCCCGACTGGACCGGAACCGCGCCCGGCGTCGACCCCGACCTCGCCGGCCCGGCCGCCGCCGAGACCGCCTGGGGCGTCTACCGGCACGACGGCGCCTGGTCGGTGTCCTACCAGGTCCGCACCTGGCCGCAAGCCGAGGTCTACGCCACGATCCTCCAGCCCCTGATGCGGCCCCGGCAGAACGCCCGCCGCGCGATGAGCCTGCTCTACGAGCCGATCGGCCCCCGCCGCGCCCGCCAGGAACTGGCCCGGGACAAAGCCAAGCGAAGCTCCGCCCGCCACTTGCGTGCGAAGTCAGGACGGGACGAAAGCGAGGACGAGCGCCGCGAAGAGGCCATCGCCCGCCAGCAGGATGCCGCCCGAGCCTCCGGCCAGGGCGTCATGCGGATGACCGCAGTCCTCACCGTGACCGTCACCGACCTCGCCGAGCTGGAGACCGCCTGCGCCGAACTCCAGGCGGACGCCGCCGCCTCCGGGCTGGAGGTGCGCCGCATGTGGGGTGCCCAGGACACCGGCTTCGCCACCGGAGCCCTCCCCCTCGGACAAGGCCTGCCCGACCGACGGATGGGATTCTGATGGGCCTCTTCTCCCGGCGCCCGGCCGGCGACACCCTCCTCGAGGCCATCGGCATCGACGAGGCAGCCGGCGTCACCGACCGCCCGGCCGTACCGATTCCGCCCCAGCGCACCGCCCGCGAACTGCGCCGCTCCCGCCTCCTGGAGGACCCGGCGACCTCGATGCGGGTCGCCCCCAGGAAAGGCTGGAGCCAGCCGTTCGCCGGCCGCGCCGCCGCCGTGCCGCGCACCGAAGTCGTCCGCGCGGACACCGCGAACGCCGCAGGCCTCTACCCGTTCCTGCACGCGGCGAGCCTGCCGCCCATCGGCGCGTACATCGGCCGCAACGTCCTGACCACGGAGGCCTTCAGCGCCCACCCCGCGGTCTGGGTGAAGGAGGGACTGTGCACCAATCCCAACGTCATGATCACGGGGATCCCCGGCTCGGGTAAGTCCGCCCACGTCAAGGCGTTGGCCCTGCGCCTGATGGCGTTCGGGCACCGCACGCTCATCGCTGGCGACGTCAAGGGCGAGTACCAGGCCCTGTGCCGCCACCTCGGCGTCGAACCCGTACGCCTCGGGCCCGGTCTACCGGGTCGCCTGAACCCCCTGGACGCAGGCCCGCTCGGCGTCGGCCTGGACCTCCTCAAGGACCCGGCCGAGCTCAAGTCACGGCTCACCGAGATCCACCGCCGCCGCCTGACCCTCCTCAAGGCCCTGCTCGAACTCCAGCTGCGCCGCACTCTCCAGCCCGAGGAGGAAGAGGCCCTCGACGTCGCGGTCCGGGAAGTCACCGGCGAGCTCCACGGCACCACGCGCCTGGCCGTGCCCACCATCCCGCTCGTCTACGACCGGCTGCGCGACCCCACCGACGCGATGGCCCGCGAGCTGCGCATCCGCGACGGTGACATCCAGCGGGCCCGCGAGCAGATGGCCTCCATCCGCTCCGCGCTCGGCGGCATGGTCACCGGCCACCTCGGCGGCCTCTTCGACGAGGCCACCTCCATCGACCTGGACTGGGACGCCCCGATCCAGTCCGTCGACATCTCCGCGCTCCAGGAATACGGAGACGAGACCGTCGCCATGGTGCTGTCCTGCGTCTCGACCTGGGCGCAGTCGGCCATCGACCAGCCCGGTCAGAAGCCGTGGATCGTCGTACGCGACGAGCTGTGGCGGCAGATGCGCTCCGGCGGTGCCACGATGGTGAAGAAGATCGACAGCGATCTCCGGCTGTCCAGGGCGACCGGCACCATCCAGGTCCTGGCCACCCACCGCCTCTCCGACTTCGAGAGCGTGGGCGCGGCCGGCTCCGAGGCCGTCGCCATCGCCCGCGACCTGATCGCTTCCTGTGAGACCCGCATCCAGCTCGCCCAGGACACCAGGCCCCTGCAGATCACCCGCGAGGCCATCGGCCTCACCGACTCCGAGTGCAACCTCATCGGCTCCTGGGGAGCCGGCCAGCGCGGCCGCGCCCTGTGGAAGGTCGGCCGCGGCGGCGGCAGCCACGCCGTCCAGCTGATGCTCTCCCGCACCGAGGAACGCCTCTTCGAGACCGACGAGAAGATGGTGATCTAAGCCCATGGATTCGTCATTTCCGAGGCCTCGAGCGTGCGGTGCCGGAGAGCTGTCGGGCCGCCGGCGGGGGAACCCGGGGTTCGCCGGCCGGGTCGTCGTGGGTCGAGGTGTGCACGAGTGACCGCCAGGCCCGCCACGGGGCAGGTCAGAGCCACTCGGCCCAGCCGAAGGTCGCGATGTACGCGCGCTCGATCGCCTTCCAGCCGCGCCCGCCGCGTCGGCGGACGACGGCGAAAGCCAGCGCGAACCAGACCGCGAACACGCCGCCGATGATCAACGGCCATTTCGGTCCCTCGAAGTACCCGACCGCACCGAGTACCAAGGCCGTCAGCACCAAGCCGAAGTGTGCCCCGAGGCGGCTGGTACGCAGTGCCTCCCGTATCACCCGCCGATCCTCTGCGAGGACCCGCTCGTACACGCTCGGCGCCGCATCCGCGTGGTGTTCCCGATCCACGTCCTTCTCCACAAGATCCCCCTCAAAAGATCCGGCCCTGCGCAGGACCGGCTCACACTCCCGCAGACGCCCCACCCTTCAGGACCGTTGCCCGGTCCAGCAGGGCACGCCTCAACACACGATCCCTGTATCGGGTCGTGGTGGACAGCCACTCATGTCCGAGCAGTACGTGGAGGGCCTTGAGGTCCGTCCCGGCGCCATGGAGCGAGGAGGCACAGGAGTGCCGCAGCACATGCGGAGTCAGACGGCCGGACCAGCCGGGGTGCCACTGTCCGGTCTGCGCAGCGGGCCCACTGCGAAGGGGGCATGACGTGTCCGAGCGCACCGGCCCGTCCACCGCCGGACTGGACGACAACACGCTGCTCGCCGCGTACGGCGCGGGCCTGGCCGTCACGATCGGCGGCGCCGTCCTGCTCGCAGGGCCGCTCGCCGGGCTGTTGTCCGGCAACGGCTGGGTCGGCAGTTCGGACAGCGTTCCCGTCACCGTGCTGTCGGCTCTCGTCAAGGGCCCCGGCTCCGTCTACCAGCCCGCCCCGCCCCCCTGGCTGTTCTACGCGCTCACCGTGCTCATCGTTCTCGCTCTGGGCGCCGTGATCGTCAAAGTCGCCGGCGCGGTGTCCTTTGGCGGGAGTTCCGGGGGTGCCCAGTGGGGTGGCGCGAAGATCGAGCGGAAGATGTCGGCCCACAACGACCCAGGCAAACGGATCAACCGGATCACAGCCGGCCGCGGGCTGCGGACCAAGATGGTCGTGGCCGCCCAGCCCAACATCAGCGCCACCGTGTTCGGTGTTCCCGGCTCGTCGAAGACGACCGGGCTGGTCCTGCCCAACGCCGCCGAATGGCAGGGACCCCTGGTCGTCACCACCACCAAGGCCGCGGACCTGGACGTCATCTACGCCCGGCGCCGGGGTGTCGGCCCCGTTTGGGTCATTGCCCCGGCCGGCATCCCGGGCCGCGACAGCGACCACTGGTCGCCGGTCGAGTACTGCACCGACGCCAAGGCCGCCGACCGCATGGCCGCCTGGCTGGCCGAGGCCTCCTCCTCCGGTGACGACAAACGGGCCGCTCCCTGGATCGACCAGGCCAAGAGCGTGCTGAAGGGCATCCTGCTCGCTGCCCACCTCTCCGGTGGCGGCATCTCCGACATGCGCCGCTGGATCTCCCTGGGCAAGGACGCCGTCGATCACGTCCGCGCCGTTCTCCTCGCGCACGGCTTCACCGACGTAGCCGACGACTACGCCTCGCCCTGGCTGCGCCTGCACGAGGACGGCATCGGTTCCATCCAGTTCAGCCTCAACGTCCTGGCCCGCGTCTTCGCCGACGAGGAAGTCCGCGAGACCTGCTCCCGCTCCGACTTCACCTTCGTGGAATGGCTCGACCAGCGCGGCACCATCTGCATCATCGCCTCCGAGGCAGACGCAGACCGCTTTGCCCCGCTCATCAGCTCCCTGATCGCCGGCGCCATCCACGCGGCGGAATCCCGCTACAACTCCACAGGCAAGCCCATCGACCCCAGCGTCGGTGTCCTCGTCGACGAGGCCGGCAACATGCTGCGCTACCCCCGGCTGCCCAACATCCTCACGACCGGCCGCGGCATGGGCATCACGGTGCTCACCGTGTGGCACGACCTCTCCCAGCTTCGCGAGTCGCTCGGCACCCAGAAGGCCAACACCGTTCTGTCGGCGAGCGGGCTGCGCATGCTCCTGCCCGGCTGCGGCGACCTGGAGACGCTGCGCTATTTCTCCGGGCTGTACGGGCGAACCGAGGTCATGAAGACCAGCCACGGCCGCTCCCGTGGGGAGCACTCCACCAACACCCAGTCCACCGAGACGGACCTGGCCCCGGTCCACTCCCTCCAACAACTGCCCGACTTCACCGCCATCGCGCAGTACACCAATCTGCCGCCGATCAAGGTGAAGATGCGCCTCACCTTCCGCGACAAGGACCTCAAAAAGCTCCTCGCCGAGCCCACGGCCGGCTCCGCCAAGAGGGAGAGCTCATGACGACCGTGCCCAGGAGACACCTGTGTCCGACCCGCTGAACCCCGCAGACCTCTGGCCGATGCCGCCCGGAGCCCCCCAGAAGACCGAGCCGCAGCGCTGGGTCTGGGCGGCCATGGACCCTCCGGAGCGGCGGATCCGCATGCGTGAACTCGGAGCATGGGTCGACTGGCTCCGCAGGACCTTCGAGCTCCACAACACGATCACGCACTGCTGGTACCGGCACTCCGCGGTCGTCGAACACCTCACTGCCCTCTACACGGGCTGGATCCGCACGTACGCCGGCGAGGAGGCACCCGGGCGCGAGCTCGCCGAAGCCGACTGGATCAACACCCTGCACGCCTTCGTCCCCCGCCTCCAGCTCGCCGCCTGCGCGACCGGCACCCACCAGGACCCGCCGCTCATCGTCCCCCCGCCGCCCGGCAGCGACGAGGCCTTCGAGCTGTACCTGACGCTCTCTGATGCGACGACCGCCGAGGCCGCCCACCCGGCGGCCGCCGAACTCAACCGCCGCGAAGCCGAGCTGAACGCGCCGCTGTAGAAGGACGCTTTGTGTCCATTGGCATCGAGCGCTCCAGCCGCAGCCCGTGGTGGAGTACGTCGCCGGACTGGTCAAGGTCCCGCCCGCCTACTTCGCGAAGTACGCCCTGGTGGGGCGGATCGCGGAGTACCACCGCAAGCAGATCAGGAAGGCGCTGGGGGCGCGGCCGGCATCTTCAACGAGGGCACGGTCACGCTCACCGCGACCCCGGTGGTGGACAACCTCCGGGGCAACTGCGCCCCGACCGTGGTTCCGGGCTGCGCGTTCTGACCTCCTGGGGAAGGTGATCGGAAGCTGCCACTGCTGGAGAGACGGTGGCAGCTGTTGGCCCTATAGAGCTCGCTCGTGATCGGGGCGGGCTCACCGACGCATGCCCGGACGGCGCCCGGTCAGCAGCTCGGTCGGGACGTGTGCCCGTGGCAGGTTTCGGGGCGGAGCCTGTGCCGGTTGGGTGGTGGCCCACTTCTGTTCCCGGGCGACCGTCTGGTGCGCGGAGGCGTCCAGCACCGCACGGGCGACGGGCGTCCCGGCTTGGAGGGCGACTTCCAGGAGCTTGCCCGCAGAGCTTTGCTCGGCGCTCATCACCGCCGTATAGGCGGTGGTCAGGGCCTCCACCTGGCGCAGGTGCACCGGGTAGAAGTGCCGGCCCGGCTCGAGTTGCGCAGGCCGGTGCTTGGCGGCGTTGGTCACCAGGCCGGCTCCTGCCCGTCGAACGGCCCAGGGGGCCGCGACGGCCATCTGCCAGCCCGCCGCCGGCAGCCGGTAGAGCGATGCGGTGAGCCGACCCGCACCTCCCGCGTCGGTGAGGATGTCCCCGGCGGGGCGAGGTGCGCCCGGCACCTGTTCCGGCGTCCACCCCGCCCCGAACATCAGCTGCCCGACACGAACGCAGGCGGTACGGGAGATGACCACGGCAGGGTGGGGATCCGGCGCTGAAAACCGTGTGACCTGGCCCTTGCGTACGAGCTCGTAGCCTGGCGGGGGCAGCTTGGGTCGCTCCCGTGGATCTCCGATGTCCACGACCTGCGACCACTCCTGCGCGGCGGCCGCCCAGGCTCGGGACGACGTACGCAGCGTGCCCGCGGCCTCGTTGAGACTGGCCCGCAGAGGGCCGTCCGGAGTGTCCGCCGCGATGTGGCGCAGGGCCTGGCCGGACAGGATGCGGGCCATCGCCGTCCAGTGGGAGAGCTGTTTGAGATCCGATCCGCCCAGTCGCCGCTCCCTGTTGTGCAGGGCGCCATAAGCCGCGCGGGACAGCCGCTCGCTGTCCTGCTCCAGCCGGGCCGTGATGGCGCTGGTGGGGTCGGTGGCCGCGGCCTGAACGGGTTCGACGGCGAGGGCCAGTGGGAAGGCGGCCAGCGCGTGGTCGGCGTCCCGAGCGGAGGCCCGGGCGTGCACGGAGGCCTGGTTCAGCGAGGTACGCGCCGCCTCGAAGGCCTCGATGGCGCCGGGGTGCTCGGCACCCTGGGCGAGCAGGTGTAAGACCTGGCCGCTGGCCCAGGCCACCTCGGAGTACCGGTGGGTGAGGTAGTCGAAGGCGGCCTGGTGGCGCAGCAGATAGGCGTACGGGGTCAGCGGCTCGCGGTCCGGACCGAGATGGCTGCCGATTGTGTCCCGTACGGCACCCAACGCCCGAACGGCCGCCGCCATCCGCTCATCGGCCGGCCCGGCGCTGACCACGGCCGGGGCCCGCAGGTACCCCTGGGCAGTGGCCAGCCACGAACTCGCCAGCTCCAGCCCGCCCTCCAGATTGCGCTCCCCGATGGTCAGGGCCCGTTCCTCGGTGGTAGGCACAGGCGTATAGGCACGCGGACCGAGCCCCTTCCTGATCTGCCCCAAGACCAGGTCGACCCCCTCCGCCAGGGCAACGTGCTCTCGCGGACCGATGGACTCCGCAGGCACCTCCGCCGCCGTCCGCAGCTCGGCGACCGCGACATCGAAAAGCTCTCCCAGTGTGGTCACGTCACCGCTCCCGTACGCGGGTCAGCGCCACGGACGCACCAGAAGCCAGCGCAGTGGCCTCGCTCAGCGCACGCGCCGCTCCTTCTCCAACGCTGTCCGCCGAGCTGAGGATCCGATGCAGCGATTCCCCCGCGTGCTCCAGAAGCCGCACGTACGGCTGGAGTCCGGCCGCCCCGGGCCCTGGCGGCGGCGCCGTGACCGGTGCGCCGACCTCCGGTAGCGGAAGCAGATCCCGCCCGGCCGAGCACTTTTGCGCCGCGAGCATCGCCTGCAGCTCGTCACTGCCCTCTTCGAAGGTGATGCTGTCGCAGAGCTCGGTGGCCACACCGAAGACGTCCCAGACCGCAGCCAGCACCACAGCCGTGTCCTCGGAGTCGAGCCGTGAGTCGAGTTCCCTCAGGGCGGACATCGACATCCCCTCCTTCACGTCGGAATGCCGTAGATCGTCCCACCCCGAACGCGCCCGCCATGCCGTCCTGTGGACGAAAACCACCCTGTGGATACCCATGGGAGTGCCCTGCTGGGGTGTCCTGGCAGGACGTAGGAGTCGGCGGGGCGTTGGTTGTAGTCGGCTACTGTCATCCGTTGGAGAGGATGCTCCAGGCGTCCACCGCCCGCTCTGCCAGTCGAATGTCACTGGCCGCCCTCCCGTACGGAAGAGCGGCCAGTGACGTGGTGGTGTTGCTTAGGGGGTGGGGTTGGGTAGTGGGGCCGTTGCCAGGGCCGGGATGGACCAGCGCTGTGCGCCCGAGGGGTTGCAGTCGTAGAGCCAGAGCTGCGTGCCCGGGGTGGTGTTGAAGTTGCCGAGGTCGACGCAGCGGCCGGAGGCCGGGTTGTAAAGCGCGCCGTCGGCAAAGGGGATGAACTTCTGGGCGGGGGAGGGGCCTCCGTCCCTGCAGGTCATCAGCTGGAGCACAGTGAGGTTGGCTGTGCTGTCGTTGGCGGCGTTCACACACTTACCCTGGATGCGGAGAGAGCCGTCACCGCGGACCTCGAAGTTCTGAGCGGCGGTGCCGTTGCAGCCGGCGACCTGGATCTTGTTGCCGTCCTGGGTGCTGGCATAGTCGTTGTCCATGCACGTACCCGGAGCCGCGGGCATCGAGATCTCGCTCAGGGCTCCGGGAGTGGTCATCGACGCGGCATAGGGGTAGACAGCCAGGTTGCTGATACCACCGCCCTCAAGGCTGTCCCAGGGACCGCCGTTGCTTTTGAATCGGCCGAGGACGAACGGGCCACTCGGGGCGGGGCTGGTGGAAGCGTGGTGATGGGCGCTGCCGGCGAGCACACCGTTGACATAGAGGCTCATCAGCCCGCTCGCCGCGTTGTAGGAAGCGGTCAGCCGGACCCACGTGTTGGGGGTGAACCGTGCCGCGTCATTGGTGGCGGCGGTGTAATCGAAGGGCCACCCGTCGACATCGGCGTACGCCAGGGCGAAGTGCCATTTGCCGGTGTTGCTGTCGGCGTAAAGGAAGAAGGAGCTGCTTCGGTTGCCGTCCTGGCTGGCGACGATGCTGGTCTTCGTACCGGGCTTGGCCCAGGTGCTGATGGTGAAGCTCTTGCGGGTGTCGATGACCGGGCCGGTGGTGGTGATGGTGGACTGAGGACTCGTGAAGGCGGCGTAGGCCGTGCTGCGGCCTTCGATGGCGGCGGTCGGCCAGGTGATCCCGGATGCGGTCGCGGGGTAGTCGCCCACGGTGCTGGGTGTCGTCGTGCCGTTCTGGCCGGTCAGCTTCCACTGGGCGGATGGCTTGTTGAGGTTGCCCAGGGAGATCGGCGTGGTCGAGAAGCCGGTGCTCGTGCCGGCGAAGGCCACGAGCTGCTGGTTGGTGTCGATTGCCCAGATGTCGGCGCGTCCGTCCCCGTTGAGGTCCCCGTACGAGCCGACCTGGGGATACAGCTTGGGGTCGATCGTCGTGACAGCGGAGGCGGGGGCCTGAGCCGACGGCGGGGTCAACACGGCGGTGGGAACGTTGCCGGCGCTGAACGACAGGGCGTAGCTGTGCACGCGGCCTGAGACCTCGTCGCGTGCCCACAGGGTCGGTGTGCCGCCGACCTTCCCGGGGGCGAGGAGGGTGGCGCGTGACCAGTCGCCGGAGCCGACCAGCATGCCCTGACCGAGCCGGGTGTTGCCCATGGAGCTGCCAGGGTAGTACCAGAGACGGTTGTCCTCGACCGTGACGAGGTCGGCGAGTCCGCTCGCGTTGGCGAAGCTTCCCGGGGCCAGCACCTGAGTGACCTTCGACCAGTCGGTGACGTAGCCGGTGCATTGCGCTGCTGGGTTGCAGGCAGGCTTGGTGGCGATGGGCGTGACGTTCTCGGTGAGGGTGAAACGTCCCGGCGTGCCGTTGGAGGAGGCGTCGTTGCCGTAGACGTACATCTTGAGGGTCGTGCGGTTGTAGGCGAAGAGGTCGTCCACGCCGGACTGACTGAGGCTTCCGCGGTGGGTGACGAGGTAGTTGTCCCAGCCCGTCTTGTCCGGGCTCTGCGCGGCTGTCGACGAGGTGATTGCAGGAGCCGAGACGTCCGTGTTGCCGGGGCTGAGCAGCAGGTTCCCGCTTCCGGTGCGGTCGGGCCGGAGGATGTCGGGGATGCCGTCGCCGGTCAGGTCTCCGGCTTTCACCGGGGTGGCGGGATTCCAGGGGGCGTAGAAGCTGTAGGCGGCCGGGCGTGAGTTGCCGGCTCCGTCCACGGCCCTGACGTAAAGGGTGTGGGTGCCCCACTGTTGGGCCGTTAGGTTGATGGGGATGTTGGCGGTGGCGGCACCGTTCGCGTCGGCCGTGACGGTGACGGACTGGGCCCCGCTCGCCTGGATGGGTGTGTCGAGGGCGTACTCGAAGCGGCGGATGTCGCTCTTGAGGCAGGCCATTAGGTCACAGCCGGTGGGGAGGATGTCCTTGCTGGAGACGGGGATGGTGATCCCGGTGTCGCCTGCGTGCGCAGTGGGGGTGCGACCGCTGCCGAGCGGGGGGTAGGCCTTCGAGTCGCCGAAGGCGGCAGCTGTCGGGGGCGTCAGGTCCACCTTGAAGTTACAGTCCGAGGTCCAGGGCCCCTCAAGTGTCCCGTCGTAGGCCTTGACCCCCCAGCCGTACTGGTGGCCGTCGGCGACGGTGGTCCCGATGTTGGTCCGTGCCGTTGTCCCGGAGGCGACGAAGGGGCTTCGGGGCTGGGACACGGTGGTGGCACCACCGGTGCCGTTGTTCTTCATGTTGTCCCAGACCGTGTAGATGGCCTGGAGGTTGGCGCCCTCCATCGGAGTCGTCAGGCGGGCGTTGAGTGAGATGTTGCTCATTCCCCCGTTCGTGGAGGTACGGCCGATCCAGCCTGCGTTCCCGCCGTTGCAAGCGGCGCCGCCCGGGTTCGCGGAGTCGGGGGTCGTGCTCACTGAGTCCGGTGCGGCCGGCGGGATGTCGAAGACCGTGGTGATGTAAGGGTTGCTGGCGAACCGCATGAAGCCGAGGTTCGACCTTGCCTTGTTGCCGTCTCCGTAGAGCCCGAATGTCCAAGTGTCCGCGTCCTGCGAACCTACTTGCCGGATGCGGTCAGTGATGTCGAAGGCCGCGTACTTGTAGCCGCAGTCGAAGTAGGCACTGGAGATCTGCTGGGTTCCCACCGTGGCGACGACCCCAGGGCGGTTGTTCCAGTTCGTTCCGCTGCTGATGGGGTTCGTCTGTTTCACGGTGACGGGCCACGTGTTGGAGCACCCGTGGTCGGCGCCGTAGGTCGCGGTCAGGTACAGGGTGGACTTCTGGATCACCATCTGCGGCGTGAGCGCGCTGGTGTTGATCTCGTAGAAGGACTCCTGCATGCCGAAGCAGTTGGAGGAGAACTGCTGATAGCCGACGCCCTGGCCGTAGTCCTGCGCCTTGTCGTAGGTGGTGGCGTTCGCGCAGCCCTCCTGGGCCACGACGAAGTGTCCCGTCCCGGAGCTCACCGGGTTGACCATGGGATCGATGTAGACCGGATAGGTCGTCTTCACACCGGTGAGAAGATCCTGGTCCGGGGTGAGAGTCACTGCATCGGGCTGTGTCGAGATGCCGATCGTCTTGACCTGGGCGCCGGGGCCAGGGCTGTCGGCCGACGAGGGTGTGGTGAGTTCAGCCGGGAGGGGACCGGTGGGGCCGGAATGCTCGTCGGAAGCCGTGTTGTGGTCGACCAAGAGCTTCGTGAATGAAGGCGTGGTCTGCTGGTCGGATGTGCTGGAATCCCACATGAGCGGGGTGGCGCTGGTGTACACCGGGGTTCCGTCCGGTGCGGTCGCCTGGAGGTTGCCCGCGCTGTCACTGCCCAGGGTGAGGCCGTCGGCCTTCGTCGCCAGTCGCAGGCTGCGCAGGGCCGGATTGGCTGCTGCCTGCGCCGTGCGGACGATCAGTACTTCGCTGAAGGCGCCCTGATCATTGACCGAGGCCTGGAGGTCCACCCCGGGGAAGACGTCTGGATACAGGGCGCTGTTGCCGGTGATCTTGGGAGTGGGCAGGGGGACGGGGAAAGACAGTGCGAGGCTGCGCCCGTCGTGATGCGTCAGGGTGGCGAGGGGCCCGGTGCCCCCTCCAGAGAGGGATACCTGTGTGGGCGTCGCCCGCGGTGAGTAGGTGCCGCCGGGGTTGGGCTGCAACGTGGGATCGAGCTCGTTCCACTTCCCGGATTTCAGGACCCGTACGGGCTTGAGGTGGGTTGTGGTGCTCAGCGAGCCGTCCGGGTTGGCGACGGTGTCACCGGTCGGCGTGGTCAGGGAGGTGACCGGGACCGGTGCGCCCTGGGTCTTCGCCTGCTGGACCGCGTACGGAATCGAACCCGCGGATGGTTCGGCAGACGTGGCAGAAGTGGTGGACGGTGCGCCAGTTCGTGCGTTGGCGAGTGCGGTGCCCGGTGCTCCGGAAAGCAGACCGAGGGCGGCCATCATGACGGTGGCCCGTCTGATGCCCGAAATTCTACGTTTTTGCATACGTGGTATCCCCCCACATGGCGCTTCTGCTGGATGTCGTTATCCAGCCAATGTGCGAATGGAAATGGTCAAAAATTCGCTGCGGTGTCTGCAGTTGAATCTTTCATTCCGGTTTTCTTGAGTTGAATCGGCTGACCTCGATTGGGTGTTATTGGGGCACATGCGCCAAAATCTTGGGGCTGATTCGCGAAGAGGCTATTGCGGTTCGCACTGTTGTGGCAATACGGTTCCGTTGATCTTGCGGTGCTGGTCACAGGCCGTTTCTTTTCGGCCCTCATGGGGCCGCGCACTTGGGGTGGGGACTGTCAAGGTGCGTTCATCAATGCGCAGATCCGTCGGCATGCCTGTTAGAGGCTGGAGACGTCGGGCTCTGCTCGTCACAGTGATGACGGCAGCGATGTCACTCGTCGTGCCGTTGGCCAATGCCGACGTGGTGGTCGGGTACAAGTACACGGGCAAATCCTGGGCGGATGGCGAACTGCCGGGTATGCCTGTGGTGAAGGGGCATCCAGCTAAGGGCTCTGCCAAGCCCCCTGCCCCGCGTACGCCGCAGGGTGCGCGTGAGCTGCGCGCCCACGTCCCCAGGGCTCCCCAGTGGCCGACGGCGGACACGGCAACAGTCACGGTTGGTCAGACCGCCAAGGCGGCATCCGGTGCCGTGCTCTTCCCGGACAGTGCCGCCCTGGCGCCGGTCACGCCCGTCCGGGCCGGGAAATCGCCGGTATGGATAGCGCAGGCCACGCCTGCGCCCGGCTCGTCACGGTCCACCGTCGGAGCGCAGAGCGCCCCGGCAGCCGACGGCCCGGCCACGGTCCGGGTGCAGACGGCGAGCCGGAAACAGGCTGCATCGGCGAACGTCAACGGCATGCTCGTCGGCGTCGCGCCCTCCGACGGGAAGGCCAGTGGAGGCCGGCTGTCCGTAGGGCTCGACTACAGCACGCTGGCGAACGCCTATGGCGGCGGGTGGGCATCCCGCCTGCACCTCGTGTCCATGCCCGGGTGTGCACTCACCACCCCGTCTGTTGCTGCCTGCCGGGTTCAGACTCCCTTGCAGACGGTCAATGACCCGTCGTCCCAGCGGCTCACCGCCAACGTCGACATGCCCAGTAGTACCCCCCAGTTCAAGGACGCGGTCCTGTCTGGTTCGACGACCCCGCTGATGACTGCGGCTGCGGCGACCCAGTCGACCGCCGTCGCGGCGGTGTCGGACACGGGTGGCTCGCAGGGCGACTACGCGGCGACCTCGCTGTCCACCTCTGGGTCGTGGACCCAATCGGCCTCCGGCTCCTTCACGTACAGCTATCCGATCGCGGTCCCGCCGTCGCTCGGCGGCAAGGGGCCGTCGGTGGCCCTCGGCTACGACTCGCAGTCCATCGACGGCAAGACCTCAGCGCGCAACTCACAGTCCTCGTGGATCGGTGATGGCTGGGGCTACTCCCCGGGGTTCATCGAGCGCTCGTACAAGACGTGCAAGCAGGCCGGGATAGAAGATTCGGGTGACCAGTGCTGGGCGGGCTCCAATGCCACGCTGTCGCTCGGCGCACACACCGGGCGGCTGGTGCGGGCCAGTGACGGTGTCTACCACCTGGAGTCCGACGACGGCACCAAGATCGAGCGCTTGACCGGCGCAACGAACGGGCTGTGGGAGGGGGAGCATTTCAAGGTCACCACGACCGATGGCACCGCCTACTACCTCGGTCTCAATCACAGTCCTGGTACATCTTCCGACGCCGCCACCAACAGCGCTTGGGGCATCCCGGTCTACCACCCGAAGTCCGGCGACCCCTGCTACAGCTCGGCCAAGGGCGATGCGTCCCAGTGCGATCAGCAGCTTGGCTACCGATTCAACCTCGACTTCGTCGTGGACCCGAGCGGCAATGTCCAGCGGTACGACTACGCCACGGAGACGAACTACTACAACATGGGGTATGGGCAGGTCGCCAAGGATGGCGAAGGCGGCACCCTGACCCAGTACACCCGCTCCGGCTATCTCACTCGCATCTCGTACGGTTACAAGCTCGCAGACGCTGCCGCGGGCAGGGATCCGGCAGCGCGGATCAACTTCGACGTCAGGCAGCGGTGCACGACCTCTGATGCCGTCTGTAAGCCCGAAAACCTGAAGTCGGACACGGCGAGCAACTGGCCGGACGTTCCGTACGACATCAATTGCCCGTCCACCTATAAGACAAAGGGCGAGGGCGACGACGTCTGCAAGGCCGGCTCACCCACGTTCTGGTCCACGTATCGCCTCAAGGAGATCACCACCCAGATCAAGCTCGATACACGCTGGCAGGATGTCGACCGGTACACCCTCACGCACGTCTTCTCCGACGCGGGCGGCGTCATCGACCCCGTCACCGGCAAGACCGTCGATTCGAAGAACGCCGGGCTCCTCCAGTCCATCATGTGGCTGTCCTCCATCCAGCACACGGGCCTGGACACGAACGCCGGGGGTACCGGGGCGGTCTCCCTGGAACCGGTGACGTTCACCGGCATCGAGATGGACAACCGCGTCGACGGGCTCACCCCCGGGGCGCCACCGCTGTACCACCCGCGGATCTCAAGCATCCGGACGGAGATGGGAGAGTCCGTCTCCGTCAAGTACCAGGACCCGGAGTGCTCTCGGGTCAAGGGCACTATGCCGGTCTCGGCAGACGCCAACACCATGGCCTGCTATCCGGCCTACTGGTACCCGTCGGGCGCGGCCACCCCATTGGAAGACTGGTTCGTAAAGACTCTGGTCACCGAGGTCGTGAACAGCGACCTCACCAAGGCGGGCTCCCCCGCCAAGGTCACGAAGACCACGTACGGCGGCGGCGCGGCCTGGCACCGTGACGACTCGGAGCTCACCGACGACCAGTACCGGACGTGGAACAGCTTCCGGGGGTACCGCACTGTCACCACGACATCCGGTGTGGCGCCCGATCCCATCACGCAGACCGTGTCGACGTACCTGCAGGGCATGGACGGCGACTATAAGGCGGACGGCACCAAGCGTTCGGTCTCCATAGCGAACTCCCTGGGGGAGTCCACGCCGGACGAGGGCTGGCTCGCAGGCTCCGTGTTGGAGACGCAGGTCTACACCAAGGCTGACGGAACGGTCACTTCCAAAACCCTTAACGGTCCGCTTTCCTCCACGGTGACGACAAGCAGCTCGCAGACGGCGTGGACGTCGAAGGAACCGGCACCAGCAAAGCTCTCCACCCTTCCGGACCTGACAGCACGGAGGGTCAACGCGGTCACCAACCGCTCGTCGAATCTGCTGTCCACTGGCAAGTGGCGCACGACGAAGAATGTCACCACGTATGACAGCCTCGGCCGTCCCTACCAGATCAACGAGAAGGGTGATGTAGACCAACCGGCCCAGGAGAACTGCACCACTGCCAGCTACGCGTCCGCGCCCTCGGACAACCCGATGATGCTCATCTACCCGAGCGAGACCATCGCAGTAGCCGGCCCCTGTACGACCACGCCCGGCCCCAGCACGACGCTGAGCCACAAGCGCTTCTTCTACGACGGGGACGGCTCCGTCAGCAGCCCCGGCACCTACGGCAAGCTGGGACAGGCATGGGCCGCCGACGGAAAGACGCACTCCCGCGGCTACACGACCGCCGTCCAAGTCGCCACCAAGTACGACGGGGCTGGCAAGCCGGTCTTCCAGACCAACGGTGCCGTCACCTATGACGACTTTGGCCGGGTCACGAAGCAGCTCGACGCTTTGTCGAACGCCACCACTACGACGTACTCACCTGCCACGGGCACGCTGCCCACAAAGGTCACCACGATCTATCCCCAGCCGTTTGGCTGGACCTCTACCTCCGACCTGGCACCCACTCGAGGTCTGCAGAAACGGACCGTCGACGCCAACAACCGCGTCACTGAAAGCACGTATGACGCGCTCGGCCGACGCACCCAGGTGTGGACTCCGGGCCGGGACAGGGCCACGCAGTCAGCGGACCGTAAGTTCACGTATGCCGTGAACATTGCGGGCGACAGTCCCAATCCGCCTTCGGTGACCACCGAGACCCTCCGTGAGGACGGGAGCTACGGAAAGTCCGTCACCATCTACGACGGCATGCTCCAGGTCCGCCAGCAGCAGACGACGACCGCGAACAACTCCGCGGGTCGCCTGATCGCCTCGACGTCGTACGACAGCCACGGCTGGACCGTGTCCAGCATCGCGGCTTACGCGGACCCGACCACCGACCCTGGCACCACCATGTGGGTCGAGACGGAGAACACCGTCCCGTCCCAGACCAGGAAGGTCTACGACGGCCTGGGCCGGGCCACCGCTACCCAGCAGTGGTCGAAGGGCGCCCAACTCTGGCAGTCGACCACCACCTACTACGGTGCGGACAAGACCTCCACACAGCCGCCCAAGGGTGGCCAGGCCACCACGACGTACACGAACGCGCTCGGTCAGACGACGTCCACCCAGACCCGGGACACCACGGCAGACCAGAAGCTGACCGCCGGCACCGCGATCCTGTCCGGGACCAGCGTTGCCTCGCGCAGCGTGCAGCTGAACATGCAGGCAGACGGCAACCTCGTCCTGACCGGAATCGCCAACAACAAGGTGCTCTGGGCCTCCGGCACCGCAGGGAACCCCGGCGCAACCGGCAGCGTGCGGGCGGACGGCAGCCTGGCCGTCATCAGCACGACGGGAACCGTCCTGTGGTCCTCGGGCAGTGGCACGCCGGGTTCGACGGGCGCCTACGCCATGGTCAAGGCCGATGCCACCCTGCAGATGTACAACGCAGCGGGCACCAGCATCTGGACCTCTGGCACTGCCGGCAAGGCCACCGCGGCGGATACGACGACCACGTACACCTACACCGCCGCCGGCAACATCGATTCCGTTAGCGACACGGTCGGCAACAAATGGACATATGCGTACGACCTGCTGGGTCAGAAGACATCGCAAACCGACCCGGACGCCGGACTCAGCACTTATGCCTACGACCTGTTCGGCCGCCAGATCCTCGCCACCGACTCCCTGGGCAAGAGCCTCTCCTACACCTACGACAGCCTGGGGCGTAAGTCCGGAGAGTACGAGGGCACGAGTACCACCGACCAGAGCAAGAAGCTGGCGGAGTGGACGTACGACACCCTCGCCAAGGGATACCCCACGTCCTCCACGCGGTTCGTCGGCGGAGCGAACGGCCGGGCCTACACCAAGAAGATCAACGGCTATACGACCGCCTACCAGCCCACCGGAACGACGACGATCATCCCGGCCGAGGAGGGCAAGCTCGCAGGCACCTACAAGGCGACCGCTCAATACACCCCCGAGGTCGGCCTCCTGGCCTCTACCACCTATGGAGCTGATGGCGGTCTCCCGGCCGAGACCATCGGCTACGGCTACAACCTGCAAGGCCAGCTGACGCAGACCGGAACCGCAACCACGCCGTATCTGAACAAGGCTATCTACACCCCGCTGGGCCAGATCATCCAGTCCACCTACGGTGTCTATGGCAAGCAGCTGCGTACAGCGCAGACGTATGACGAGGCGACCGGCCGACTGGCCACCGCGACAACCAGTCTGCAGACGGCCAGCACATCCCCGATCGACGCCACCACTTACGCCTACGACGAAGCAGGCAACCTCACTGGCACGAGCACCGTTCAGTCCAGCGGCGGCACAGTCACCGGCACGGACACCCAGTGCTTCCTCTACGACGGACAGAACCGCCTGGCCCAAGCCTGGACGGACACGAAGGGGCTTGCCGCACCGACAGCCGGACAGCTCTCCCGATGCAACACCCGCAAGCCGTCACCGTCGACCATCGGTGGCCCGAGCCCGTACTGGCAGTCCTTCACGTACAACCGGCTGGGTGACCGTACGCAGCAGGTCAAGCACGACACCGGCGGCAACCCGCTCAAGAACGTCACCCAGAACAGCGTCTACCCGGGCGACGGCACGGCTCCCGCCGCCCAGCCCAACACCGCCACATCCATCATCACCACGGGACCGGACGGGATAACCACTCTCACCCCGCACTACGACCGGGCCGGCAACACCACCAGCCGTGACACCAAGGTCGGCGCAGCGACAGCGACGACACAGACCTTCACCTACAACGCCCAGGGCCGCACCCAGAGCGTCACTACACCCAAGCCCGGCGGTGGCACCCAGACCGCTGACTACTTGTACGACGCTGACGGGGCGCTTCTCCTCCAGCGATCGGCCGACAGCGATGTCCTGTACCTCTTCTCCGGCGCAGAACAGCTGAACCTCACCAAGTCGACGAATACCGTCAGTGGCCTTCGCCACTTCACCAACCCCGACGGAACTCGCATCACCCGTTCGTCGACCGGCACCGTTACCTACCAGCCCACGACCCGCCAGAGCACGTCTGAGCTGCAGATCGATGCCGCGACGCTCACCGTCACACGTCGCGCCTTCGACCCCTACGGCGCACCCCGAGGCACCGCACCGCCCAAGTGGGCCGACAATCGCGGTTACCTCGGTCGACCCGTCGACACCACCAGTGGCCTCAACCTCCTCGGCGCCCGCAACTACGACGCGGCCCTAGGACGGTTTCTGACCGTCGATCCCATCTTCGAAGCCGGCGATCCCAACCAGATGGGAGGCTACGCCTACGCCAGCAACGACCCGGTCAACATGAGCGACCCGTCCGGGCTCTTGAGCTGGGCCGACATAGGCAAAGGCCTGTCCGGCATACTCGACGCCGTCTTCGGCGGAGGGAGCGGCAACTTCTTTGGCCCTCTGCTTAACCCCGGCGGGTGGGCGCTCAACAAGCTCACCGATATCTACAACGGTGACAACGAGACCTGGAATGGATGGACGGGCTACGAGGGGCCGGATGAAAAAGTACCCAACCTTTGGGGCGATCACCCCACCGCCGAACTCTTCGACGTAGACCAATCCTCTGACGCTTACAGGTGGGGCTACATCGCAGGTATAGTCGGGGCTCTCCTGGTCGACGGTGTCGGCCTCGGAATTGCCGCTGTCCAGGGGTACCGACTGTACAAGGCTGCTGGCAGTTTTAAGGAAGCCTTTAACAGCCTCAAGAACCTCATCAAGGGCGACCACCCGGAACCTCCGCCTGCAAAGGCGGATCCGCACACCACTCCCGACGAGGTGGCACCGAGTACGCCCAGTACGGGCACACCCAAGTCCGCTGAGCCAGGCGGTTCGGACGGAGGATTCAAGGACAGTCCGAGAGAAGATGGAAAGGTTCTCGCCAAGGCGCGCGAAGAAGCAGATGCCACGTCACATAGTAAGGAATTCTCCTCGAGAACTCGCCCTTCCGCAGCGGAGGCGCTGGAGCTTCCGAATGGCAGGATGTACAGCAGTGCGAGTGTAACCGGAGAGGCACCCCAACTTCATTCCTTCGTCAAAGAGATTCTCGATGCTGTACCTCCCCTTGAGCGGGGAAAGGCGCATGGGATGTGCGGTCTGCCTATCTGTATTTCGCAGGCACTGTCAGATGGGCATAACCCGACTGGAGCGCGAGTGGCTGCTGTCATGGTGCGCAACCAAACCACTCATGAAAAACATGGCAATCGGATCGGGCCGTGTGATAGTTGTGTCTCTCTTGAAGACGCGTTCGATCTGGACTTCACGACTGCCGGAGGGTTGGATGACTAGATTTTCGAGGGATGTGGAGGAGGAGCTCTATGCGGCGGGTTGGGTTCCAGGAAGGTTGGTGGAAATTGATGAATGGACTTCAAGATTCGAATCTGTAGGGCTCGTGGCGCACGATGCTGCACGGCAATTTCTGGCTGAGTTCGGAGGCCTAAAGTTCGTCTTTTCTGGTCCAGGCATCGAGTGTGCGCGCGAGCCCTTCGAACTTGATCCTGAATTGTGTGACGGAGAGGAGGATCGATTTATTGAATGGGGCGAAGAGCTTGGTATTTCCTTCTTTCCTGTCGGTCACCTCGATTCGGGTCGATTCTTTCTTGGTATTGACGAGACCGGTACGCTCTACCTCATTGAAACGTGGGTGGCCAGCTTCGGTAAGGTGCCAGAAGCGTTCGAGCGACTTCTGCTCGGGCTGAATCCGGAGAGGATCGGCTAAGAGTTCGTGTTGCGAGCGCGATTCGTCTGGTTTGGGGAGTCACTCGCAGGACGACTGGGGGGGTGTCGGTCAGAATGAAGGTCTGGGTCGATGTGCTCGGATATGCCGCGGCCGGTGTGGTGAGCGCGGGCCGGGGTCGGTCTGGCTTCGCCGGTTAGAATTTTCATTTGTGCACTGCAATCGACGAATCGGTCGTCACCGTATATGCGGTGACGACCGATTCGTGTTCTCCAGGAAATTTTCTCGATCGGTCAGTTCAAGGCGAGGTCGTGCCTTCGATTTTTGCGGACCCACAATGGAGCATCTTGCATCCCCAGTCGTGCTCAATGCGGCCCCCCTCCGACTCCAACCTCGCCGACCGAAGCGCGCTCCACTGCCCCTCCTCCCCTCGGATAACATGCCATATCCGAGGTGATGAACTAGGCGTGACGGAGGGTCACGGCTGGCCGCCCGGACCGGCTGGAGGAGGTAACGACCGAGTCATGAGCACCGACCCCGCTCCGGATCGCACCCTGGTGTACGCGAAGGACATCGCGCTCGCCGACGTCGAGGGGCTCGAGGCGTTCCTCAAAGCGCGGGTTGCTCCCGCAGCGGCCGCTCAGCGGGGAAGCGACGAGCGGCACGTCGCGCGCTCGGTCCACTCCGTCCTGCACGTCCTCGCCGGCAACCTCACGCACTGGCTCCGCTACGACCCCGAAGCGCTCCCGCCCCAGGAGGAGGCGCAGCTGCGCAGCATGATCCGTACGAGCTGGAGCGCCTTGGCGGCGCTGGTCTCCCCCTGGGCGTGGCACGAGGACTACGACCTTGCCCGGTGGCACAACGCGAAGCACTGGGACGCCGACGAAGCCGCCGAGTGGGAACGGCGCCTGGCCGAAGCCGCCGCGGAGCAGCGCCGCGAGGATGCCCGGTGACGGCCGGCCGCCCCGGGGCCGCCCCGCGCTATGCCACGGACATCACCGCTGACGACGCGTGGGCGGTCTACGTGAGTCAGTCGTGGGACGACCTCTGCGCCCTCGTCCGCCCGTGGCGGGGAAGTAAGGGATACGACGACGTGCGGTGGCGCAAGATGCTCTTCAGAGACGCGGCCCAAGAGGCGTACGACGACCGTACCTGCGCGGAACTCGGCATCACCCCACGTGCGGAGCGGCCGTGACCAGCGAGATCGCGCACACCCGCGGCGTCATCGACGCGGAACTCGTCGAGGCGGCCCTCCCGCATCAGGCAGCCGGCTCCGGCGTCACGCCGTACGACCCTGCCGTGGCCGCCGTACTCCGCGCTCTCGACCATGGCGCGCAGGAGCATCTGGACACGGTCCGCCCGCGCAAGACCAGGGTCGGGTACGCCCGGGACTGGGCGCTGTGGGAGGAGTTCCACGGCTGGCTCGCCGAACGCACCGGTGTCCCGCTGCCGGTGACGGCCGTCGACAGGGGCACCCTGGTGGCGTTCGTGGCATGGCTGGACGAGGTGAAGGAGGCGGCGCCCAACAGCATCGACCGCCGCATCACCGGCGTCACCACCACCGCCCGGCGCTCGCCGTACAACGTCGAAGTGCCCAAGGAGGCCACCCTCGCCGCCCGCGCCGCGCTCAAGCCGCTGAAGAACGACCGCCTTCGCATGGCCCGCGGCCGCGGCCAAGCCGCCCCGGCGAGCCCCGCGCAGCTGCGGGCGATGAACAGCGCAGACCGGACGGAGGGCCTCCCCGACCTCGCCGTTTACCGCGACCGCGCGCTGGTCACGATGGCGTTCGGAATCGCCGGCCGTGCGGAGGAGGTCAGCGCCCTCACCCTGGCCGACATCGTGCTCGTGGACGAGGGCCTGGAGGTGCACGTTCCGTCGGTCAAGGGGCGGCCCGCCCGGGACGTCGAGATCGCCTGGGGCGCACACCCCGACTCCTGCCCCGTCCTGAACTGGCTCGCCTGGAAAGGCGCGGCCGAGGCGGCGGGCCTCGGCGACAGCGGCCCCGCCTTCCGGGCCGTCGACCGCTGGGGCCACCTCGGCACGCGCCGCCTCTCCCCCGACGGGTGCCGACTGGCCATCACCCGCAGCGGGCAGCGGGCCGGGTTGAGTACGAAGCTCACCGGGCACTCCATGCGCTCCGGTTTCATCACCACCGGCGCCCGCAACGGCAAGCGCCCGGACCAGCTGCGCCGCCAGTCGGGCCACAGCCCTTCCAGCGCCGTCTTCTGGGAGTACGTCCGCAAGGGCGCCCGCTGGGAGGAGACCGCCAGCCAGGGCATCGGCCTGTGAGCGCCGCCTTCAGCCAAGCTCTGCGACCTCACTGACCGTGGGGCCGACGATGACGGCCGGAGACCCTCCCCTGCGGATCGAAGCAGCTGAGGCCGCGCTCGCGAGCCGGCTAGGGCAGACGTCCATCACTTACCGTGCCCTTCCGCACGTGTGCGGAGTCGCCGTCAGGCCGTGCGCCAGCGGCGGAGGGTGTCGTCGGAATGGGCCGTGAGCCAGGTGCCGTCCCCCAGGGCCAGGGGGTCGCAGCAAGTGGTGGCCGGGTAGGCGATCTCGGCGGTGGGGCGCAGGGTGTGGGCGTCCAGGAGGAGGTGGCGGTTGTCCTCGCCGTCCTGGTCCTCGGCGATGGCCGCCAGGACGCGGCCCGCGTCGAGGAAACCCGGTCGGTAGCCCACGAAGCGCAGGCCGTCGGGGAGGACGTCCTCCGAGTCCGCGCTGACGTCCGGGTGTCCGGGTTGGTAGCGGCCCAGCCAGTCGCCGCCCACGTCCAGTTTGAGGAACGCGCCGTCGCGGGCCAGGCCGGCGAACGGCTCGTCCTCGTAGCCGACGTGCTCCGCGTGCGGGGTGTCGCCGTTCAGGGTGACGAGCAGGGCATGGAAAGTGTCGCCCTGGGGGGCGTCCAGGAAGATCTGGGCCGGGTCGGTCAGAGATTGCTGGAATCCGTATCCGGCGGAGGCGGACGGGAGGACCGCCTGCCCCAGGAAGCTGCCGTCGGTGAGGTCGAGTACGACGATCAGGTCGCCGGGGTAGGAGCCGTCGGGGTGCGTCGGGCCGGGTGTCGTCACCAGCAGCCGGCGACCCGAGGCGTCGGCGGTGCAGGCGCCGGTGGCGATGCGCTCGTCGGCCCAGGGCGCATGCTCGTACGTCCACCGCGTCCGTCCGTCCGCCTCGACCACGGCGACATACCCGCTGCCGACCACCGCAAGGGCACCGTCCGGGATGGGGGAGGCGAACGAGGCGCGGGGATAGGCGCCGGGTGTCGCGCGGAACTCCTGTCCCTCGAAGACCCGCGAAGGATCCTCGGAGATGCGTGCGAGGACCAGATCCTTGTCCTCTCTCCCCAGCATCCAGACCGCACCGTTGCGCACCTGCCAGGCGTCGGGCCGGAAGTAGCCCGCCCCGATCCCGGGAAGACGCTCCTCGGCCAGCAGCACCGCGTTGACATGTGTGATTTCCATGCCGCCTGTTTACACGGGTTTGTGTCGGGAGGGCCAATAGAACTGCTTCTGCTGAGTCCCCTGGGTATGGGGGTGGAGCAGTCCGTACATGGCTCCGCCGCTGCCCCGGATGACCGGTGCACAGAACTTGTTGCAGACGACGTTCGACGCGGCACCGTGCGAGGGCAGCCACGTGGGTTTCGCCTGGTCCCCGTTCATCCTGCTGAGGAAGGCGAGGATGTTCTGCTCGGCGTGACCGCCCTTGTCGCCCTTGGGGACCTTCATGTATTCGCTGCTGGGCAGTGGGACCAGCCCGAGGGACTTGGCCAGGGCGATCTGGGCGGCGTCCAGCTTGCTCTTGCTGGTGCCGGCTACGAAGGTCACGGGGCCCTTCGGGGTCTGCGCGTGGATGACGGCCACAGTCTGGAGACTGCGGGCCTTTCCCTCCGGTTTGAGGTTGTTGATCTGGGTGGCCATGTCCTCCAGGCTCTGCATGCACGGCGCGAGGCCCATCGGGTCGCACATGGTCGCCGGGTTGTCGACGTAGCCGACCGGGTTCGGGTCTGGCTCGAGACCGAGGGGGTCCGGGGTGATGTAGCGCCCGGCCTCGGGGTCGTAATGGCGGAAGTGGTTGTAGTGCAGCCCGGTCTCGGGGTCTGCGTACTGGCCGGGGAAGCGGAGCGGCGTGTACGCCGTGGCGTCCCGGTTCCAGGTCGTGGTGCCCCACTGTGTGGCCCGGCTGTACCACGCGATCCCGCCGTCCTCGCCGACAAGTTCTGTCGGGGTGCCTATCAGGTCGGTGACTATGGCGAAGAAGCGGGCGTCGAACGCGTCCTGAGTCGCGGCGTTCGTGATCTCGGCGGCGTCCGCGCTCTGCGCCGAAGTTCCCGCGCGTCGCGTTTCTGCCTGGGCCAGTGGGCGGTAGCCGTCGTACTCCCACGTCAGGGTGGTGCCCGTGGCGCTGTGGGTCTGCTCCGCGATCCTGCCGCCATCCCAACTGAAGACCGTCGACTCGACGATCGTGCCGTCCGTGTCGTGCCGGTGCTTGGCCGTGCGCCGGGCGAAGGCGTCGTAGGCGTAGGTCCACAGCACGCCGTCCGGCGTCGTGCAACTGGTCAGCCGGTCCTCGGCGTCCCAGGTGTACCGCCACACGTCGGGTTTGCGCGACAGCCTCTTGCGCCGGCGCTCGACGACCCGGCCGGCCGCGTCGTGCGCGAAGCGCAGCGCCCCGGCCGAACGCAGCCGCGTGCCGTCCAGGGTGCGTGCACCGCGCGATTCCGGGTACGGGGCCCGGTCGGGCCACGAGGCCTCGGTTTGATTGCCCTCGCTGTCGTATTGGTACGACTCCTGCCAGCCGTGCGCGTCCACCCCCAGCGGGCGACCGACCGGGTCCAGCCGGTACCGCCTGGTGTCGCCGCTCACCTCCTCGGTCACCGCTTCGAGGAGATGGTCGCCGCGATAGGTGTAGCTGCGCGAGCGCTGCGTCCGCGCCTGCGCCGTCAACGACTGCTCGTGCACCCGTCCCATGGGGTCCCAGGCAGTTGCGAGGGCGATCCGCGGATCGCCCGGTCGGCCGTACGTACGGGCAACCTCTCGCCCGCGCGCGTCGCGCTCGAAGGCAAGCTCGAATGACAGCGCCCGGCCTGCCAGTTCCATGCGGACACGGTTGCCGGCCGCGTCGTACTCTTCCGCCGTGACCACCCCCGACGGGGTGGTGCGGCCGGTGCAGCGGCCCGCCGCATCGTACGCATAACGCATGGCGCGGCCGTCGACCACCTCGGCGACCAGCCGACCCTGCCGGTCCCACTCCCACGTCGTGACCGACTGGGGCGACCGCGCGGCGGTGAGGCGGCCCGCGTGGTCGTACGTGAATGTGGTGACCCGTCCGTCCACGTCCTTGGCCGCGAGCCGACCCGCGTCGTCGAAGTGATGGGTGACTGTCTGGCCGAGCGGATTCGTCCGGGCCAACAGCCGGCCCGCCGGGTCGTGCCTGTACGTGAGCGTCCGACCATCGAAGTCGGTCTCGCTGACCATCCGGCCGGCGCTGTCATACGCGTAACTCCAACGAGCTCCCGCCGCGTTGCGCACCTCGATCAGCCGCAGCTCGGTGTCGTACCCGAACTCGTAGCGTGCGCCGTCGGGCCCGGTGCGGGCGACCAGCAGGTCGAAGTGGGTGTACTCGTAGCGGGTGGTTCCGCCGTTGCCGTCGACCTCCTCCAGGCAGTTGCCCTCGCCGTCGTACGTCCACCTCAGCTCGGTGCCGTCCGGCTCGGTACGCCGCAGGCGCTGACCCTCCACGCTCCACTCCAGGTGGGTGGTGCCACCGAGCGGATCGGTGAACGAGGTGGGCCGACCGAAGGCGTCGCGGGTGAAGGTCCACGTGTGGCCCAGGGCGTCCGTGCGGGCCATCGGCAGGCCGGCCAGGTCGGGACGGAAGGTCTCCGTGTTGCCGAGCGCATCAGTGACCGCCACGATGCCGCCACGCCCGTTGTGCTCGTAGCGCGTCACCGTCCCGTCCGGGGCGATCAGTGCCGTGTTGTTGCCGGCCTCGTCGTACTCACGCAGCCACACCGCGCCGTCCGGGCCGGTCACCGACGTGGGCATGCCGTGCTCGTCGTAGGCGGCGGTGGTCACCGAACCGTCGGGCTCCCGCACCGCGGTCAGATTCCCCTGCTCGTCCCAGGTCCAGGCCTCGGTCCGGCCGTAGCCGTCGGTGCGGCTGAGCAGTCGGTCGTAACGGTCCCACGTCTGCCTGACGGTGTAGCCGGACGGGTCGGTCTCGGCGACGACCTGGAGCAGCTCGTTGAGCTGGAAGACGGTGGTGGCGCCGTTCGAGTCGGTGTAGCGGGTGACCCGCGGCTCGGTTTCGTAGGCGAAGGTGGAGGAGAGGAAGCCGTCGGGGCCGACGGTGCGCACCACACGGCCCTCGGCGTCGTAGACATAGGTGAACGTCGAGTTGTTGCGGTCGGTCCACGAGGTCATCCGGCCGTCACCATCGTAGGCGAACCGCTGGGGCAGACCGGAGGAGTTGACCACTGCGGCCAGGTTGCCGTGGTCGTCGTATCCGTACGTCGTCACGGTCACCGGACCGTCGGGCGTGCGGAGGGCGAGTGCGGTGATCCGGTCGTCGGAGGCCTGGAGCTGGGCGACGTAGCCGGCGTCGTGGTTCACGGCTCGGGGGCAGCCGTCGGACCCCCGGGAGACGCTGATGCCGTTGCCGTTGCGGTCGGTGATCTCGGTGAGCCAGTAGGCGGTGGAGAGGCGGTACGGGCTGCCGGTAAACCTCCGGACCGTACCGAGCAGGGGGTCGGTGACAGCGTAGGTGGTCTCGTCCTGGTCTTCGCCGTCATGCAGGATTCCCAGTCGGGGCCCTTCCAGGGGCATGACCGGATCGTCACCGGGCCGCGGGAGGCGCGGGTAGACGAGGAGCGAGCCGTCCTCTCGGGCCCATACGGCGCCACCGCCCACCGGATCGGGCTCAATGCGTTCGTCAAGGGTCGAAGCCCAGCTACGACCGAACCACTGGCCATAGCGGTACCCGGACAGATGGGTGCGTCGCAGGACCAAGGGCAGCACACCGGCCAATGACAGGTCTGTCTGACCGAGGGTCATCTCGCCGGTGGCGATGTCGACGGGGTCGTTCTTGCAGGTCTTGCGCCCCAGCTCGATGCTGTGGCGGCGAGGTTCGTCCTTGGCCTTGTGAGTGTGGTCGGGGCGGGTGCGGTCAGCGTCCCCTGGGCCACGCCGCCGGTCCCCCGCCGGGCCGTCGCCCTGGCCGTGCCGACGGCCGTCGTCGTCGCCTTGCCTCTTCTTCAGCCGGTTGAAGCTGTCGTGGATGGCGTCGTCGTTCTTCTTGTGGCCGGTGGATATGTGTTTGACGGCCTTGGGGAGGGTCGTGCCGACGTGGTCGCCCATGGCTTTGGTGGCTTTGGTGAGGGCTGCCATGGCTTTGTCCGCGACGGGGTCGATGGCCTGGGCTATGGAGTCGCGGCCCCGCGTGCGGCCGTGGTGGGACCTGGCCTTGGTCAGCTTGGAGGCGGTCTTGCCGTGGATGTTGACGCTGACGCTGTTGAGGCTCGTACCCGCGCGCGCGTGCTCGGAGTGATCGATGTGGAGGTCGACCAGACCGGTGCCTCCGCCGGCGCCCCCGCCGCCGGCGGAGGCGAGGTGGAGTGCGTCCTTGCCGGACTGGACGCCTTCCTTGAAGCCGTCCTTGCCCGCGTTCTTGGTCTGGTCGAGATCGACGCCGTCCTGGAAGCCGAGGGCCATCGAGCCGAGCTGGACGACGAGGTCGGCGGCCATGCCTTCGAGGGCGGCGACGGCCGGTTCGGTCATCGCGGAGACGATGTAGCCGACGGCCTCCTCGACGCACTCCTTGATCAGGCGCTTGACGACTTCCTGTGTGGCACGCATCGCGGCCGCACCGAACAGGGCCGACAGGCCCGCGGTGACCGGGATCAGAGAGAGCGCGATACCTGCTTCAGCGGCGAGGTAGCCGAGCTGCACCAGCGCCGCATACTTCATGGCCTCGACGGCGCCGGCTGCCATGTCCATTGCACCCGCGATGGTGCGGGCCGCATCCGCGATATCCTTGAAGTGCTGGCCCTTGACCTTGTTCCAGTGCTGGTTCAGCGCCTCGATCGACTCACCCCTGCTCGCGGACAGCAGGCGCTCGATGTGGTTGTTGGCAAGCTGCCCGTCGTCCAGCAGGTCCTCGGCGAACTCGCGGAGCGAGTCAGCCATATCCCGGTAGGCGTCCTCGTCCACATTCGGCCAGGCCACACCGATGAGATCCAGCAGTGTGTCCGCCCAGTCGGGCACCGTGACAGCCACGTGACCCCATCCCCCCGTGGTAGCCATGATCGAATATTCGAACAGTCATACCACGTGCACGATCTGACGGATAATCGGGATCTGGCCACAGAGATGATTTGCCCTTGCGAACCTGCGTCGCTGATGTCAGACGAACTGCCCTGGACCGCCAGCCGTCCGGCCAAGTAGCCGTCGCAAGAACCGCCGGTCTGCGGGCGTGTGGGGATCTCAGCGATGCCCGCAGCCGGGCCCTGACTGGTCAGGCAGGGGCGGGTTCCTTTGAGTTCCTTTTGGCCGGTGCGCCGGTTGGCGCGCCCGGGCTGCGGGGTTGGGCGAGGAGGGTTGCGCAGACCATGGCGAGGTCGCCGGCGACCTCGGTGTCCGTCAGGGGCTGGTCGAGTACGAGATAGCCGAGGGCGGTCGCGGCCGCCGCCGCGGCGAAGCCGAGGGAAGAGGCGGCCAGTGGGGGGAGCCGCGGCCGAGGCGGTCGAGTTTGGTCACGACGAGCTGGTCGCCTTCGCGGGCGACCAGGAGGGCCTTGTCGAGCTCGGGGCGGCGGGCGAGCTTGCCGCTCACCTTGTCAGTGAAAACCTTCTCGCAGCCGGCCGCGCCGAGGGCGTCCTGCTGGGCTTCGGGGTGCTGGTCCCGCGTACACGGGAAGCGTTACAGTCACGACCTGCGGGAACGTCCTGTCGATCTTCGTGTCTCACGAACGATCGTTACCGTTCTTTAGGTCGCGTTCCTCCGCCTCCTCCCTCCAGTGGTCCAAGTTGGCCCGGGTCGCCAGGGTGTTGGGATGGTCCGGGCCCAGCACCCGAAGCAAGTCCTCCAGCAGACCGGCAAGCGCTGCTGCGGCCCCGGCCGCATCCCCCGCCTCCCCGTGCCACCGGGCGAGATTGTGCAGGGTGACGCGGATCTCGGGGTCGTCCGGGTCCAGCACCCGCACCTGGTCCTCCAGCAGGGCGGCAGACGCTTTTGCGGCCCCGGCCGCATCTCGCTCGCCGTACCTGACCGAGCACATCCGCCGCTTCGGCGAATACTCCACCCACGAACTGGGCCTTGAACCGGAGGCGTACGACCCGCCCCTGGACGTCGACTTCAGCCCGCTGCGCGGACACGGTCAGCCGGAGGCCGACGGCTACGGACAGGCAGCGTGACCTCGGTGGCAGGGCAGCGAGTGGTCGTCGGATCGCCGATGACAAGATCGGGCCATGGGATTGAACATAGTGGTCGGGGTCCTCGTCGACGCCGAGGACGACGACTACACCGCGATGGTTCGCACTGACTTCGTCGCTATCGGCGAGCTTTTGGAGCGTGCGGGAGCGCGACAGTGGGCTGAGCCCGACCTCGATGAGGAGGAGGGCGCGGAGTTCGAGGCGTGGGGTTACTCGGGCCTGCACAACGTTCGCCGTCTCGCTGTCCACCTTGCAGCGAGCGGGCGCCTGCCCGAGCCGTTGGACGGCAGCCAGCGGGCGACTGACGACCCGCTCCTGAGTGAGGTGTACGAGGCTCTCCCGAGTGATCCTCCTGGACCGTTCGACCATCTGGTCCATCATTCGGACTGCGAGGGCTACTACGTCCCCGTCGACTTCGCCCACGTCATCGTGGACAAAAAGGCACCGGGCGGCTACCTGGGGTCTTCGGTGCGTCTGCTGGAGGAAGCCCGTCGACTCGCTGAAGCCCTCGGTCTTCCGGAAGACCTCGATCCGCACTCCGAAGAGGTCTTCGAGGCCGCCGATGCCGAGAAGCTGGCCACCGCGGGGTGGCGGCGCTACGGCGTCGAGTCCTATGTATGCCTGCAACTCCTCCACGCTGCGAAACTCTCGATCTCGACCGGAGCGGCCATTGCCTTCAGCTGAGAAGGTGTCGTCAAACGAAAACAGCGGTTATCGGTGAGAACGATCTTGTTCAGGGTGTGAGGGCGCTGACCCTGTTCTCGTACTCGCGGCGGGCCTTGCGCTGGGCCGGGACCGCGGGAAGGTCCTGGCTGCCGTCGAGCGGCTGGCAGCGGGCGAGGAGCCCTCGGTGCACGGCGGGGACGGCGCTGACGCGCAGGGTGTAGCCCTGGCCGCGCCGTACGGTCGTCCCCTGGTCGAGCGCGGCACGCTCGACGGGCTCCAGCTCGGTGGTGCGGAGGTAGTCGGCGACGTTGCCCGGCATGTCGAGGGTGACCGGCAGCTCCGGGGCAGACGCGTCCTCCTCGTTGGCGGTGTGGTCGGGCAGGAGGTCGGCGACGGCCGTGCGGATGGCGCCGCGGCTGACCCGGTGCTCGCGGGCGAGGGCGGCGATGGAGCGCCCTTCCAGGTACGCGGTGCGTACGGCGTCGGTCTTCGTGGCCGCAACCGGGGGGCGGCGCCCGCCCTTGCTGCCCTTGGCCTCGGCGGCGCGCAGCCCGTCGTACGTCAGCTCGCGCTGGAGGTCGCGCTGAAGTTCGCCGGCGGCCCCGAGGGTCTGCACCATGAACTTCACGGTGGACAGCAGCTCGCCGGTGCGCGAGTGGCGGGCGGTGAGGTCCATCGCTGAGAACGCGCCGTCGTGGATGCGCAGCGCCACCTGGTCGCGGTGGAGGACGTCGAGCACGTCGAGGATGTGGCCGGTGCCGCGCACGAGGCGGAACATCTCGGAGACGTGCAGGGTGTCGCCCGGCCACGCATACGTCAGCAGCTCGCGGAACGTCGGGCGCTGGAGGGGGTGGAGGCGGCTGGAGGTTCCCGGGTCCTCCTCGAAAGACGACCGGGTCCTCGATCCCGGGTCCTCGATCCCGGCCTCGTCCAGGACGAGGTTCTGCCGGGGGGTGGACTGCTGGTTGGTCGAGACCCGCTTGTAGACCAGGTTCGCCACCGAGGGACCCCTTCCGTACGGAGTATCGGACCCTATCTGTCGTCAAATCCTGTCAGCAATCAGCATCGGATCTGATTGGATTCGCGGCGCCGCGAACCCCCGGATTGCGGGGGTTCATTGGACGCGTCGACCGCTTGAGCTCGCCATCGTTTGCCGACAGGCGAGCTCTCGGCGGGGGCGGCGGGCTGGTCTGCTTGCCGGGAATCGGATCGCCATCCACGGGGTTGGTGGGGGAAAAGCCGTTATTGGAGGGCCATGAGAGCGATTCAGGTGTACGAAGTGGGCGGTCCCGAGGTGCTGCAGGAGGCCGAGGTGGACCAGCCGCGGCCGGGTCCGGGCGAGGCGATCGTGGAGGTCGCCGCATCCGGGGTCAACTTCCTCGACGTCTACCACCGCGAAGGCCGGTACAGCCTCCCGCTGCCCTTCACCCCGGGCGCTGAGGGCGCCGGCACGGTCGTCGAAGTTGGACCCGGCGTCGCTGACGTGGCAGTCGGGGACCGGGTCGGTTGGGTGGAGATTCCCGGCACGTATGCCGAGCGAGCCGTCGTGGACTCCTCCCGGCTGGTGCCGCTGCCCGACGATATCGGCTTCGAGACAGCCGCCGCCGTGCTCCTCCAAGGCATGACCGCGCACTATCTCGTCAAGGACGCCTACCCGGTTCAGGGGGGCGACACGGTGCTCGTGCATGCGGCTGCTGGTGGCATGGGGCTGCTTTTGACCCAGCTCATCACCCAACTCGGCGGCAGGGTGATCGGCACGACGTCGACCACAGCGAAGGCCGAGCTGGTGAAGCGTGCCGGGGCCGCTGAGGTGATCCTTTCCTCCGCAGTCGACGATCTCGCAGCCGAGGTGAGGCGGCTCAACGGCGGTCAGGGACTGCCGGTTGTCTTCGACGGCGTCGGCGCGCACACCTTCGATGCGAGCCTCGCCAGCCTGCGAACCCGCGGCCATCTCGTGCTCTTCGGCGCGGCAAGTGGTGCCGTGCCGCCGTTTGATCCGATGCGGCTCGCCCACGGCGGTTCGCTGACCCTGATCCGGCCCAGCCTCGGGGACTTCATCGCCGATCGGTCCGAACTGCTCCGACGGGCCGCCGATGTGTTCGAGTGGGTGCGCTCCCAGGCGCTTGAGGTCACCATAACGGGCCGCTACGCATTGTCCGAGGCCGCCCAGGCCCACAGCGATCTGGAGGCTCGGCGTACCACCGGCAAGCTGCTCGTCGTACCCGATGTGGAGGAGACGCAGAGCTGATCGCGGGTGACGAGATGGGGGATCTTGAAGACTGAGATGTCGAGGGCATGACCGACCATCATCGCCAAGATCCCCGACAGCGTCAGGCACCCAGCAGGCCAAGATCAAGTTCTGGCGGGTTTGCGTATCTGGGTCACACCCCCAGTACGCACACTGCGTAGGCGTCGCGGTCCACCGCCCCCGGCGGCAGGTCGGGGTTGGAGAACACCGCCTTCTTCCAGGCCGGCGGCACCAGCTTCTGGTCGATCTCCCTCGGCAGCAGCGGCTTGGCCTTCACCTTGCGCCTCGCCAGCGCGGGCAGGCGCTTCACGGCCTCCGGCACCCGCTTGCCTCCGGAGGCGGCCCCGAGCGCGCTCGACTCGCCGAACAGGGAGAGGAAGAGGCGCACCGTGCTGTAGCGGCCGGCCAGCTGGCGGCGCATCTCCGCCTCTGCCTCGTCGTCCCAGGGCGGCAGCAGATCGTCCAGCAGCCGTACCGCGGCCTCGACCTCTGCGCGCGGCCCGACCTCGGCCTCCAGCGCCCGGAACATCGCCGCCGCGTCCAGGTCGACGCCCGTCTCGGCGACCAGGTCCAGCTGCTCGCTCCACAGCCGGTACACCGCCTGCACCGTACGCGACGCCTTCGCCAGACGCGGCCGGGACGCCAGCGCCAGCCACTCTTGTCCGTGGCCAGCTTCGCCACGTTCAGCAGCTTCACCTGCATCAGCAGCGCGAACACGTCCAGCGCGTCGTCGATCGCCGACGCCTCCAGGTGCCGCACCACCGAGGTCAGCAGCGCGGTGCGGCGCGGCTCCGGGGTGCGCTCCAGGATCGGCGCCTTCGACCCCAACCCGACCCGGGCCAGCGTCGCCAGCCGGTTCCGCTCACTTGTGACGAGATCCAACGACTGTTCATCACGCTCGTCAATCTACGGCTCGTCGGCCAAGGAGCCAACGGACACTGAGCGAGACAGCCTCGACCGACGTGCTTGTGCCAACACGTGGAAAATAAGAGCAAGAAGCACCCCTCTAATATCCGTATCCCTCGGCTCCCGCCCCCGCCCACCCCGGATGCTCCATGGTGCGTCATGTTCGGTTCGGGGCTGCACGAAGCGAATCGGCTCGACACGAACCGAAACGATAGGCCAGCTGTGACAGGGGGCGTGGGGCTCCGTAGCTTCTTGCTCTTATTCTGACAGGACGGTTTCGAACCTGGGAGGTTTCCGATGGGCCGCACGCCCGCACCCCGTTCCTCCGGGCATTCCGCCCGCGCCGCCGTCGCAGCCTTCCTCGCGACCGTCCCCGGCGAAGCCACCCGCGCTCTGAGGCGCACCTACCTCCAGGAGTACCTCGCCCACCTCGCCACCGCCCGCCGGTGCCCCGAAGCCGACCTCACGCGCGCCGACCTCCTCGACCCAGCGCGCGCCGAAGCCTGGCTCACCGACGCCGCGCGCGGCCTGACCCGCCGGCGCAACAGCCTGCGCGGCCCCTCCGCCCCTGCCTCCGCCAACTCCATGGCGGCCCGCACCAGCACCCTCAACACGTTCTCCGCCCACGTCGGCCACCCCCTCGCCCTCACCGTCCCCAAGCCGGAGTTCGCCCCCCGCCTGAGCCCCACCGAGGCCCACCGCACCCTGAAGCTGCTCACCGCCCACCAACCCGACGGCATCCTCGCCTCCACCTGGGAACGCACCACCGCCCTCATCGCCCTCGCCGTCACCACCGGCCACGGCCTCGGCCACCTCCACCCCATGACGCTCGACGACCTCCAGCTGGACCGCCCGCTCCCCCGCGTACGCGCCGCCGGCGCCTGGTACCCGCTCGACACCGTCAGCCGGCACGCCCTCACCCGCTGGCACACCACGCACCACAGCCTCACCGCCGGCCACCGTAAGACCCTCCAGGGCGGTGACGTCCACCAGCTCTGGGTCACCACCACCCCTGGCCGCCCCCGCGGCAGCCGCCCCGCACCTCCCGCCGGCCTCCCCGCCGCCCGCCGTACCCTCGAAGCCGCCCACCGGCGCCTGGTCACCCTCGCCCTCGGCACTCCCCTCCTCCTCGAGCAGTTCTGTCCTGCCGACCCCGCCAGCGGATGAAGCCCCCTGGGCACCCGTAGCCGTGTGACCTGCGAAAACCACGCCACCTGCGAGGAGCGTGCGCCCAGCGTCGCCGGAGTGCTGCGGGGAACCCGCGGGGCACGGGATACTGGACCCATGGCCACGATGTCCCGCCCGCCCGTGCCGCCGGCCTCTGGCGTCTCCGCCGCCGCCGGCGTTCCCGCCGCCGACGTGCTGCGCGCCCGCTACGCCGCGCGCCTGCCCGCGTCCCTGGCCGATCTGGCCGGACCGGTTTCCGGGACCGTGAAACTGCCCTTGCACATCGCCTGGTCCGGTATGCGCGCCTACGACCTCGACCAGCCGCGCCAGCGCATGAGCCTCTACCGCACCGTCCTGGCCGAAGGCCACCGCGAGGACCTGACCGCCCTGCTCGACGCAGGTCTCCTCGCCGCGCAGTGGCCCGTCCTGCGCACGCTGGTCAGCCGCCACATCCGGCAGGTATGGGAAGACGCCTTCCCCCGGCTGGCGGACCGGGCGAGCGCCGCTGCGTGAAGCTGACCGCACTGCACCGGAGGCTGCTGGCCGACGTGATCGCCATCGGCAGCCCCTACCCCCTGGTCATCACCGGCGGGTACGCCGTCCAGGCCCACGGCCTCGTCGACCGGCTCAGCCAGGACCTCGACGTCGCCACCGAGAACCCCGCCCCCATGGCGGACATCGCCGCCGACCTCGCCCGGCAGCTGACCGCCCGCGGCTGGCACATCACCGTCATCGGCGTCGACCCGCTCTCCGCCCGGCTGATGGTCACCGACCCGGCCGACGGCGCCCAGTGCGAGGTCGACGTCCTCAAGGAGAACCTCTGGGCCGCCCCCGAGCCCACCCCATACGGACCTGTCCTCGCCTTCGACGACGTGATCGGTACGAAGGTCCGCGCCCTGGCCGACCGCGGAGCGGTCCGCGACCTCATCGACGTCCACGCCGCCGCCCAGCACCGCACCCTCACCGAACTCGAACGCCTCGGCCGACGCCACGGCCGCGACACCTTCCGCCTCGACGACCTCCACGACCGCCTGGTGGGCGCCGACTGGTACGACGACGAGGAGTTCGCCGCCTACGGGCTCGACCAGAACGCGATCACGGACGTACGGACATGGGCTCACGACTGGGCCACCGCCCTCGAACCCAGACTCGACAGCGAGCACGACGAACCCCTCTGACCGGCGCGACCAGGGTCCCCTGACCGCAGGCGCCCCGGGCGGCCGTCTCAAGCGCCCGCGCCGCTACCCGTTGCGCTCCTCCCCATCTGACGGGTACTCACCACCGCTGTCATCGGCGGGTGCGACCCTCACTTCATGGGACGACGAATTCAGATATGGCCCTTGTCCTGGATCGCGGCACGTAAGCGCCGCAAGGGCGCGGAGGAGGCAGAGAAGCAGACGGCCGACATGACCCTGGCCCTGGCCCGGCTCGGGGTGCAGCGTCCGGTGCCGGCGCGGGTGCGCTCGGCGCTTCGGCTCAATGCCTGGGCGATGCAGGACACCGGAGTGGTCGTGCGCTTTCCGTTGATACTCATCGGGGTCGCGTGGTTCGGTGCCGTGATCCGGGTGGGCTTCTCGCACGCCGTCTCCCTGAGCAACGTCCCGTTGACGGCGCTGGAGGTCCTTCCTGGCCGCCTCGCCGGCTTCATCACGGACGAGCCCGGGTGGTTGGTGGGGGTGTACGCGGTCGGGGCACCCTTCGCCGTCACCGCGGGCGCGTTCGCGTTCGCGTCCATCTACATGGCACCGATTGCCGTCGGATACATGGCGCACTCAAGGCGGTACCCCCCGGACATTGCCGACCAGGCCCTGCACGTCCAGGACCTCCGCTACGGCCTGGTGGCCAAGCTGGCCGAAGCGATCACTGCGTGCGCGTCGGCATACGGAGCAGGTGGATCCCGTCGAGCCGCGTCTCTGCGCAGAACCTTGGCGCACAAACTCAAAGGCGTGGAGACGGGTGTTCTCCGGGCCTACTCCACGCGGGGCATGGTGCCGCTCCGTTCGCATCGCCGAAAGCCGCTGCGCGCGCACGCCCGACTCGTGGCATCGCGTCTGCGGGCCGCCGAGGCGCGGTTGGACGTGGACGGCGACGCCGCCCTTCCGGAACTGGCCGAGCTCCTGCTGACGATCGCCGAGCGGTACGCGCACGGACAGGTGGGCGCCCTCCTCGATGCGAAAGACCTCGAGGGCGTCGAACCGGTCCGGGACCGCGAGCCGTTGCGGGTGGTGGCGGTCATCCTGCTGACGGTGGCCGGCGCCATCGGCGTCTCGCTCCTCGCATTGCCCGGCGCCGCCGAGGGCCCGGCCATCGCCGGTGTCGGCCTGCTTGCTCTGACGCTCGTGTACGGGCGGCGTGCCGCCAGGAAGACCAACATCCTCGGCCCGTTCGGCAGCGGGGGCAGCGCCCCGTAACCGCAGGCCCGTCGGCACGCTGTCCCCAGATCTCGTTCAGGTTGAGCCGCAACGTGAGCGCGGCCCCGGAGAGATACCTCGGGGTCGGGGGTCATCCCCGCGTGCGCGGGGAGCAGGGGCTTGAGGAGCATCGGAAGGCCGCCCCCGCCGCCGGCGGCCCGTCAGCCACCCTCGGCGTCCACCGCTCCAGGCTGCGTCGCCCTGGGACGCCGGGAGCCTGCAGACCTTTCCTGACGTCTCTCTGCCAGCGTCCATCACATAGGGGGTGCGTCCCCTGCGACCGTCCAAGATTTTTTGTCGGATCGAGGCCCGTCCGAGCCGAGAGAGTGAGGAACTCAATCCCGAACCCAACGCCGGCAAGGAACATTCATGATCATCCCGCCGTCTCTCCGATCCTGCATCGAGTGCCTGGCGCGGCCAGTCCCTCCCCCGCGCCTGTCGAACTACGAGATGCAGTTGGTCCACTTCTGGCACCAGACCCTCGGCTGTAACTTCGCGTGCGCGGCGTTCAGGGCGTTAGGCGAGATTGCAGCAGTCGCTGCCGAACTCAATGTTCCGGTGGACCCCTCGTGCGCCATCTGTCAGCGCGCCTGGGCAACCCCCTTCGCCGGCATCCTGCTGGACCTGGAAGCGAAGCTCCGCCAGTGCACACCCTGGCCGGACCGTTCCGCGCTGCACCAGGCACTCTCGGCCCGGAACGCCGCCATCGAAGGTGATTCCGAGGGCGTGGATCTCTTCAGCGGGAGCTGGCTGAAGCTGGACCGGCCCGCCGCGTGGCGACCGGCGGTGGAGATGGCCCTGCTCGGCGACTGGGTAGGTGCACTCGGCAACGGCACAGCCCACACCCCTGCCCTCGTCGACCGGCTGCGGCGCGACGCCCGAACCGAGCACCGGCATCTCCAACCGCTGTGGGAGCGCAAGGCCGGTGGCACCCGGACCGTCCTGCTCAGCACACCGGTGGGCGACGGCTTGGTCGTCGGTGATCTGCTGGCCACGTCGGCCACGCCGGAGGACACCGTGCTGTCACACGAGTTCACCGACCTTCGAATCCCGGCCGTCTTGCGGCGGCTGCGGCCGCCCGAGGAACGGGTTGCCCTCCAATGGGCGCGCCCCGGTACCACCAGCTGGGCCGAGGCGGCGACTCGCGCGATCGCTCACGACGCCGCCAAGCTCACAGGATTCGACCCATTCGCGTTGGGCGAGCGGGTACGGCGCAAGCTCAGGCGCCTCGGCGATAGTCACACCGCACGTACCACGGCCGCCAAGGCGGCGTCCCGATGACCGAGCCTGGATCCAGGTGCCGGTCCGAACCGACGGAGGACGACAGGAATCGTCACGCAGGGGCGCGCAACAGGAGCCCCAGGGCGTGCAGACCAAGGCGAACCCCCGAAGAGACATGACGCAGATCACTAGCTATCCGTGCTGTCACGGAGTCGGTTTCAAGGGCGAAGGCGGGAAGCCGGGAATTTGCCTGGCGCCCCAGAACGGACCACGTCCTTGAACCCGCTGTTCCTAGCCCTTCTCGCCCTCGCCGTCCTCGGCGGCCTCGCCGGATACGCCCTTCGTCGCGCGGCGCCGGCCGACGTTCCCGCCGTCCTCAAGACGGCGACCTACGTCCTGTCCGTGCTCGTGCTCGGCACCATCGCGCTCGTGCTGGTCGACCCCACCGACGTCCCGAGCGTCCTGCGGGCGGTGATGCCGAAGCCCTGAACACCGCCCGGCAGCGGCGGCTCCATATGCGCCGTCGCTGCCGGCCTGAGGGTGGGGGATGAGTCATCCCCGCGTGCGCGGGGAGCAGTAGTCCGCGGCGCAGGTCGACAGCCAGGACTGGGGGTCATGCCCGCGTGCGCAGGGAGCAGGGCCGATCCGTGGGCGCCGGGTGCGGAGGAGCGGGGTCATCCCCGCGTGCGCGGGGAGCAGGTCCTAGAGTCCACGTATCAGCATGACGGCCAGGGGTCATCCCCGCGTGCGCGGGGAGCAGCTCGCGCCACCGGACTTCGACCGCCTCGCGACGGGGGTCATCCCCGCGTGCGCGGGGAGCAGCCGGGGCTCCCAGACAGCATCAGCACCAGCTTGGGGGTCATCCCCGCGTGCGCGGGGAGCAGACTGACTGACCTGCCACTTGTAAGGCGGCGGAGGGCTTGTTTGGCAAACTTCCATCGATTTGGACATAACGCCCTCTTTTGTGCTTCAGCAACAATTGCAGTTACCCTCGGCCCATCTGCTGCACACATGCCAGCGCCCCGCCTAGCTGAGCCGCCGTCACTGGGCCGCGGTCCGGGAGGGACGCCTGCTGCCAGCCGCGGAGTGCGAGGTCGCGGTCGCCGGCGGCAGCCTGGAGAACGTGGCCCTTGGCCTCGTCCTCACCGATGGACTCCGTCTCCGGCCCCAGATCCATCAGGTGCACCACCACCCGCACCTTGTGCATCGGATTCGACGCCAGCGCCTCCATCTCCTTGTAGACCAGCACCCGGCGCCCCACCAACGACTGAGCCCGCGCGATCATCGCCGCTCCAGCCTCCGTGTCGCCCCGGTCCGTACGGATGGCCGGCTCCACCTCACCCGAGACGTTGCGCAGCAACAGCACACCTCGCGTACTCGACTCCTCCATCACCACGCCCAGCAGCGTCGCGGGAAACCTGGTCGCCGCCCCCAACCGCTGAATGTCGCGGGCCACCACGTCACCCAATACGAAGAGATCGACGGCCAGCGCCCGTACCCGCGCCTGCCAGGCCGACTCCTCCCCCGCGACACAAGGACCGGCCGCCTGCGCGGCAGCGACAACAAGGGCCTGATGACTACTCATGCACCCATCATGTCTCGCTCCCACCTCGCCCCGGATGGGCGGGCCGCCCCGATGCCAGCATCCCCGCGTGCGCGAGGAGCAGGCCGTGTTAGTCGATGGCGAGAACCACTTCGCTGGTTCATCCCCGCAGATGCGGGGAGCAGAGCGGGCCGGTCAGATCGACGCCGTTCTCCAGGGGACCATCCCCGCGTACGCGGGATGCAGGCTTCGTGACCTGAGACTCTAGGTGGACCGTGGGCTGTTGACGAGTACTTTCACAGCCGCGACCGCGCTTCCTGATGGTTACGGCTCTTGCCACTCATGGACGTGGACGCTGGGTCAGGCGGACTCGAAGCAAGGTGTCGGGGGTCCGTTGTTGCCCGCTTCATCCATGAACTGCAGGTTCGTGACGAACTCGAGCATCACCTACTGCGGACGACCGACCCCCTCGGTATGGAGGCGCGGAGGACGACGAGGAGCCCCGCGCAAGCACGGTCCACGCCGCCCGGGTCGCCCAGATCGCCACCCTCATTCTTCGCCACCTGGCACCAGATGCGACGACTGCGGAGCAAGACCTCATCACATCCACGACCCTCCCGGCGTACCAAGGTCCGTCTCCAGAGGTCCGGCGCGCGGGCGGGGCCGAGCCACTCAGGTGAGTGGATGGTGGGTCTGGTCTGCTACAGGTAACTACGCAACCACCAGTCCAGCACGACGGTTGCGGTCCCACCCACGGAGCCGGCGAGGCTGAGGGCGACGCAGTGACCGGCCTGGCGCCAGGTCTCACGCCACGGCGAGGTCACGGGCGTGGGCCGGGGCCGACGGCGGCCGCGGCGGGGGCGGTTCACCTGGGGGGCGCGGGTCGCGGACTTGCGGGCACGGGACATGGCGGTCTCCTGTCGTTGCGGTGGATGACGGGCCGGATTCGGCTCTGTCCGACTGTGCGCCTCGACCGCACGCTGTGTCCCGACACCCGGGCGGGGCGGGCAGGATGACGGATATCCTGCCTGTTCAGCGCCCCCGAGAGCCGCCTCCCGGATCGCCCGCCTCGGGCGTCCCGCCGTCGGAAGCCAGGCGAGGGCGGGAAGGACCGGACCGGGGGGTCGAGTCATGGGGTTCGCTCGCGAAGAACTGCGCCGAGCGCTGCGGGATTTACAGGAAGCCGCCCAGAAGGGGTCCGAGCGGACCCAGGCCGAATTGCAGCGGCAGGTCCGCGGCACGGGGCTCCCCGGGACCGAGCGCTTCCACGGGCAGCGGGTCAGTGAGTGGGCGGCCGCCGATGCCAAGGACTTCCGGCTGCCGAAGAACGCAGACGTCCTCGTGGCAGTCGTCGCCGTCTGGTCGTCCTGGCTGGGCCGGCCGACCCTGGAGCCGGACGGCCGGGTGCGGCGGCAATGGCTGGCGCATGCCGAGTGCCGGTCCTGGCGCGTTCGCTACGAGGCGGCCGCCGCCGAGGCGAACGACGATCGGCGGTCCCGGGAACGCAGGGGCGGCCTCAGCGGCCGTACGGACGCCGCGGTCGCCGAATACTTCCTACGGCTGGTCCAGACGCACAGCCGGCTGAACATGGATGTGCTCGGCGAGGCTGGAAGAGCCGGCGAGCAACCGCAGATCGGCCTGGGCGAGGTGTTCGAGGCACCGCTCCTGGCCTGGGACTGGCCGCGTCAGCAGCTCCCGGAGCGGCTGGTACGGGACCTGCTCGACCGCGGCGAGCTCGACGAAGGGGACGTGAGGCAGGACGCCGTGCGGGAGGCCGACGCCAGGAGGCGCCGCGGACGGCCCGAACGGCCGCCGCAACCCGTCCTCGACGTCCTCGGCTCCGAGCACGGCCGCCGCCTGGTGGTGCTCGGCGACCCCGGCGCCGGAAAGACGACGCTGTCGAAGTACCTGGCGCTTGCCCTCGCCGGGGGCCTGGACACCGTCCCTCAGGGATTGGAGGCGCTCAAGGACGCGGTTCCGGTGGTCGTGGAACTGCGTCGGCTCGCCGACGAGCGCTGGATCGGGGCGACCGTCGAGGACTACTGGGCGGAGCACAACGCCGCCGAACGCATGGCCCTGCCCCGCGAGGTCCTCGAGGACCTCCTGGCCGGCGGACAGCGCACGGTGGTCATGGTGTTCGACGGACTCGACGAGGTCTTCGACCCCGCCCGGCGCGCCGACATCACCCGACAGATCGCGGCCTTCGCCCAGAGCCACCCGCACACCCGCGTCATCGTCACCTCCCGTCTCGTCGGGTTTCGGTCCGGGGACTTCACCCGCGCCGATTTCGGGATCGCCAAGCTGGAGGACCTTTCCCGGGCGCAGGTCGAGTCCTTCATCGGCCGGTGGTACGCGACCGCCCACCCCGAAAGCCCGACCGAGGCGGCCCGGCTCACCCGCCGCCTGACGGACGCCGTACGCGACTTCCCCTCCGTCGCCGAACTCGCCGGAAACCCGCTGCTGCTGGCGATCCTCGCGGCCATCGGTCTCGGCGCCTCGATCCCCCGCGATCGCAAGGACGTCTACGAGCACGCCGTGGTGGTGCTGGCCGGCCGCTGGGACCGGGACGCCAAGAACCTGCGCCTGCCACGCCCCGCACACCCGGACGTCGCGCACGCCATCGACGAACTCGACGGCCGGACCCTCCAGGACCTGCTGGAATGCATCGCCGCCCGCATCCAGCAAGGGGCCGACGGTCGATCCGGCGGGGGCAGCCCGCTCATCACCGTCGAGGATCTCGAGCAGGTGATCAGGGACTTCGTCTCCGAGCTGGGCTATGCCACGCCCGTAGCCCGTACGGTCTCACGCGCGATGATCGAGCGTCTGCACGAGCGCGCCTTCCTCATCCACCCGTTCGGCGCGGAGGCCTACGGCTTCGTCCACCGGACCCTTCTGGAGTACCTGGCGGCCCGCGACCTCGCGCACCGCTACCGGCAGTGGAACGAGGAGGAGCTGCTCGACCTGTTGATGGAGCGGGTGGTCGACCCCAGCTGGCGGGAGGTCGTGCTGTTGTTCCTCGGCATGGTCAGCCGTGACGCCGAGCCCTTGCACGCGAAGTTCATCGCCCGCGTGCTGCGGCTGCACCGGCACTGCGGCGGGGCGCCGCTCTTCCGTTCCCACGGGAACACAGAGTTCCTCGACTTCGCGCTCCAGGCCCTCGCCGAGGCGCACCGCATCGGCCGGGCGCCCGTCGGACCGCCCTCCTCGCCGGAGCAGGCCGAGTCGTCGCTCGCCGTGCAGAGCGACGCGGTCATCGACGCGATCACGGCGGAGCTCGCCATGTTCCCCGGCGTGGGTTTCCCCCGCGGGATGGCCGCCCTGCCGAGCTTCCCGGGTTCGTGGAGCGGCCGCGAGCGTTTCCGGCGCTGGCTGTGGCCCCAGCCCGATGCCAGCCGCAATGGGCCCCGAATCGCGCTGGCGATGTGTCGCGACGCCAGGGAGGCCTTGCCATTCGCCCGGATCACCTGGAACGAAACCGGGGCTGTCGCCGTACGCGCCCTCGGGGAGCGATGGCCCCATGAGCCCGGGGTCAGAGAGACGGTGTTCGCCCTCGCAGGAGACACTTCCGCGATCGCGGAGGTCCGTGCCCAAGCGATGCGCACCCTGACGGAGTGCTACGGGGCCGACGCCGACGCACGAGCCTTCCTGCTCGGCATCGCCTGCGACACCGAAGCGACCCTGGACAGCCGGGGCACGGCGCTGCACCTCCTCGCACAGCACTGGCCCTCTGACCCGGAGGCACGACGGGTCGTGCTGGGTGTCGCCGGCGATGCGGGCGCTGGGGAGGGGGTGCGTACGGTGGTGGTGGAAGCTCTCGGTCGCTACTGGGTGGCGGACCCGGAGGCACGACGCTCCCTGGTCGGTGCGGTCGGAGACCAGAGCCCGCGCGTGCGCTATGCCGCATGGAACGCACTGGCGGAGCATTGGCCGGCCGAGGCTGAGTTCCGACCGCTGGCAGTGGCGGCCGTGGGCGACCACGACCGATCCGTACGCCGGGCCGCAGGGAATTTTCTCGGGGCCCACTGGCCGCAGGACGACGATGTCCGGTCGGCCGTATTCGCTGCTGTGGGCACGACAGGAGACAGCTGGGTGTTTTTCACCTTGGGGCAACGGTGGCCCAGGGACAGCGAGGTCCGACAGACACTGCTTGAGGTCGCTCGTGCCGGCTCCCTGCATGCACAGGACCTCAGAGGTGCCTGGTGGGTGCTGGGAACCCAGTGGCCGGAAGACCCCGAGGTCCGGCAGCTGTTGTTCGGGCTCACCCGCCATGCGGACCCCGAAGTCCGGTGGCAGGTGCTGGACGTGCTGCAGCAGTCCTGGCCGGCCGATGACGAGGTACGCCGGGCAACGCTCGCCGCCACGGCCGACGCTGTGGCTGTGGTTCGCCAAGCGGCACTCGAATTTGCCGGATACGAGTGGCCTGGGGATCTCGAGCTGCGCGCCGTGCTGATTGCGGGGGTAGGGGACAGCGACCCAGAGGTGCGGTGGTTCGCCGTAGAGAGCCTCGCCCAGCAGTGGCCTCAGGATGACGACGTGCGACGGATCGTGCTCGCCGCCGTCGACGACGACGACGCCGCGGTACGGGGCACGGTCGTGGCGGCACTGGCAGAGCAGTGGCCCGAGCATGCGGAAGTGCAGCGGGCCGTGCTCAAGGCGCTCGAGGATACCGACCCCGACGTCCGAGGCACCGCCCTCAGGTTGTCGGGCGACTATTGGCCGCGGAACGAACAGGTCCGGGTAGCCGCGCTCAGGGCCACGAACGACGCGGAGCCCGGGGTCGTCCTGACTGCACTCCGTCTACTGGCACAGCGGTGGCCGGACGACCCCGAGACCCGCTCCGCGGTGGAGCGCTGCCTCGACGGCCCGGTACGGAGGAACGCCTTGCGGCTGCTCACCTTGGTATGGCCGCAGCATCAGGAAACCCTCCGGGCCGTCGAACGGGCACGGCAAATGGAACCGCCCGGGATGCACGGGGTGACCTCCCCGCTCTTGGCGTTCCTCGCCGCCGCCTCTGGCGACCGGACCGCCTAACGGTGCGGATCACGACGTCGGCGGAGCAGGTGATCCACTTGTCGATCGGCAGGCCCCACGTGCGCGGGGGAGCAGGTGAGCGGGGAGCATTCCCAAGGTCTCCTCCGGGATCGGCAGCAGCAGGGGTCATCCCCGCGTGCGCGGGGAGCAGGGCCACGCCGCCCTCACCCTGCTGTGGGTGGTGGGGTCATCCCCGCGTGCGCGGGGAGCAGACGCTGGTCATTGCCGGCCTGGCCGCGTCCGCGGGGTCATCCCCGCGTTCGCGGGGAGCAGATCGGCCTCCATGTGGTGATGTGGCGCTTGCCGGGGTCATCCCCGCGTGTGCGGGAAGCAGCCCTCGCCGAGACGGACGGCGACGTGACCACCGGGGTCATCCCCGCGTGTGCGGGAAGCAGGAGGACCTGCCGAACATCCCGGCGGTCACGTTGGGGTCATCCCCGCGTGTGCGGGAAGCAGGCTTATTGACCTGGGACTCTATGCGGGCATCGCGTGGTTCTCGAGCACTTTCACTGAATCCGGCAATCGACTCATTTCTCACCAGCAAGGCTCCGTCCGGCAGGACCAATCAGCGCCGGTAGGTCTGCTGCAACTCCAGGGAAGTCATGGAGAGGGTCGCGTCCGCCGGGGTCTTTGCCGAGTCTTCTTTAGCCTGGCGAGGCTGCTGTCTCCGGGTAGGAGGCGAGCAGGCTGGCCATGAAGGACAGGTAGCGCTCCAGGTCCGCGGCCCAGTCAGGCATCGCCAAGTACTGGAACGTGGTGATCGCAACGGCGGCCGCGCCGGCCGCCCCGTCCGGTGCGATGCCGCCGACCCGGGCCCACTGGTCCCACATCACGTCGTTCATCAGCTGAGCCAGGATTTCCGGCTCGTCCGCCGCGCGCTGCATCAACACCGCAAGAGCCCCGGACGCCTTCGTGCAGGTGCGCACCGCACCGCACAAGTCCGGGTCGTCGGCCGTCTCGATGGTGCGCACCATCCCGGTCAGGCCTTCGGCCATGGGGGACTGCGCCATCAGGTCAGTTCCGGCGAGCTCGGCCTGCCGGTGTACCTCACGAATGTGCTCGATCGCCTCCGCGTGGTCCGGCCAGGCCCGTTCCCAGCTCTCCAGCAGCTCCTCGAACCCGACGTCGGATGCGCCGCCGAGCATCAGCCGGGCGCCGGGATCCAGGAGCGCCCGGTGAAAGATGTTCGGGACGGCGGCCGCCGGCGAGCGGGGCAGTTCGATGCCTGCGGCGGCAGCGTGATCGCGCAGTGTTCCGTCAAGGTCGCGGCGGGGTGAGCGTCGGTTCGTCAGCATCCTGGCAGCGGCGTCCTGGCGGGCCTGAAAGGCCTTGTTGGAGTTCCCTGCGGGGATCTGCTCGATGCCTGCCCGGGCCAATGGGCGCTTGAGGGTGGTGACCAGGGCGGTTCGCAGCCTCTTGGCGCTGTCTGGGGTGTCGTCGATTGCCCAGAAGACCCAGCCGAGCCATCCGATGCTGCGGCCGGCTCGAGCGGTGTGCGCCAGCCATACGGCCCGGGAGACGATTGTGGGTCGGAACGCGGAGGAGCCTGACTCGAACCAGGCCGATGCCCTGGGCAGCCATCCCTGTTGTTGCCAGCGTTCGACCTGTGTCGTCGTGGCTGTCTCCCCGTGCTCCTCGATCTCGCGGACCAGGGCAAGGTGGGCAGTGGACGGCTTCGTACGCGCCATGGTCAGCTCCTTCGGTCCTGGTGGGCGGTGGCAAGGACGGAGTAGAGGGCAGCCGCACTTCCCAGGGCGCTTGTCCACACCTCGTTCTGCGCGGCCGCGATGGCGACGGCCGACACCAGGAGCAGCACAGGCCAGTGCGGGCTGCCGTCGGGGGCGGGCTGGTTGATGTTCACGTTCGGGTTCCTTCCGTGTGCTCGTCCGGTCTTCCCGGAGTCATCCCCATGGCGCCATGCCCTCTCAGGCGTACCGGGGGAAACCTCGCGGGGTTGTTCGCAGCTGAGGGCTGCGGCTGCTTCTTCGGTAGGGGCTAGACCAGGGCTGAAGCCGTTCAAGCTGAGAAGTACCGGAACCCGCAAAATGTGGCCTGGGGCGGCCATCTTGTGAGGACGGCCCCGGGCTTGGTGGTTCAGGAGCGGGGAATCCGCAACGAGAAGCGGGCACCAGGTCGAGCCAGCGAGAACGCTGTCCTTCCGCCCGGAGTCATCCGCTCATTCGTGCGGAGCCGGGCTGTATCTCCCCGCGACGACGCACGATAGGAAGGGTCATCCCCGCGTCCGCGGGGAGCAGAGAGCAAGGAATCTTCTGCGCCAGCGCGATGAAGGGTCATCCCCGCGTGCGCGGGGAGCAGGGCACCACGAACCCCGACTCGCCCCGGCACTGGGGTTCATCCCCGCGTGCGCAGGGAGCAGTTGCCGCACATCGCGCCGACGCTCCCGTCCGCGGGTTCATCCCCGCGTGCGCGGGAAACAGCCCTCCTCCGGCGAGACCACGTCGAGCGTCACGGGTTCATCCCCGCGTGCGCGGGGAGCAGACGACCGGGTCCCCCCTCGTTACGCGCCACTCGGGGTCATCCTCGCCTGCGCGGGAAGCAGATTGGTTCCGGGCGCCCGTTCAGATCACCGGCGGCCGGCCCAAGCGCGTCATCCGCCACACCGTCCGCCACCGCATGGGCCGCCTGGGCGGGCACGGGACCCGGATGCCCTCGAAGAAGCCGGCCCACCACGACCTGAGCCCCTGCAGCGGCGGTCTCTGCGCCACCGTGTACGCCGCCCACGTGGCGAGGTAGACCGGTACGAGTACGGCCGGCAGGTGGCGCTTCGCCAGCCAGACGCGGTTGCGGCCCGTGTTGCGGTAGTAGGCGGCATGCCGGGTCGCCTCGGTGCGCGGGTGCCGGAGCACCAGGTCCGCCCTGTAGTCAATCTCCCACCCCGCGTCCAGCGCCCGCCACGCGAAGTCCGTCTCCTCGTGCGCGTAGAAGAACTCCGCCGGGAACGCCCCAACCTGGTCGATCACGCTCATCCGGATGGCGTGCGCGCCCCCAAGGTAGGTGGTGACCGGCCCCGACTGTGCCGGGTCCGCGCCGCCGAGGCGGGGTACGTGGCGACGCTGGGTGCGGCCCTCCTCGTCGACGATGCGGAAGCTCACCACCCCGAGGCGGGGATTCTCGGCGAACGCTTCCCGTACGAGCCGCACGCTGTCGGCCCGCGGCAGCAGGCCGTCGTCGTCCAGGACCAGGACGATGTCGACTCCGCAGTGTTCGCGCAGCCACCGCACGCCCGCGTTCCGGCCTCCCGGGATCCCCAGGTTCTCCGGCAGCTCGACGGTGGCCACCCCGTCGGGAAGCGGAGGGAGCTTCACCCCCTGGCCGAGCACCACGATCCTCGCCGCCTCGCCCTCCTGCGAGGCCACCGAGTGGAGGAGGGCGCGCAGTTCCGCCTCCCGGTCCCCCATGGTCAGTACGACCACGCCCACCGCGGCGGCGTCCGCGCCGCCCCCAGCCGTCATGCCTGGACCCGCAGGAGTTCGGTGGCGCGCTGTTCCAGGCTCGCCGCGCCCGGCACTCCGCGCCCGCGGTAGCCGGCCGCCACCGTGCGGATGGTCAGTACTTCCTTGCGGCCGCGGTCGGACACCACGCCGTTCATGAAGTCGAGCGAGCGGTTCCACAGTCCGACGGCTTCCTCGTGGCGGCGCTGCGCGGCGACCGACTTTCCGAGGTTGACCATGGTCAGGGCATGACCGCGCTGGTACGTGCCCGGCCTGCGGGCCACCATCGCCGTGCGGTAGTGCCGTTCGGCGGCGGAGTAGTCCTTCATCGCGGTCAGCGTCCTGCCCGTGTGCGAGGCGACCGTCGCCGCGACCGGTCCGGAAGCCGCGGCGTACGAGGGGACCGGCTCCCCGGTGTCCGACAGCGCATCCTCGGCGGCCAGAAGTGCCTGCGCCGCCTTCGCGCGCTTTCCGACGGTCCCGTACGCCCTCGCGCAGGTGACCAGGAGCAGTGCCTCCGTCTGCCGGTCGATCTTGCCCGTAGCCCGGCGCAGTGCCTCCTGCGCGAGTTCTGCGCACGAGCCCGCGTGGCCGAGGTCGAGGGCCTGGTGTGTCATGGCCCGCATGAGCCACGCGGCGTGGCCGGCCGGGTCGCTTTCGCACGCCAGTTGGTATCCGAGCAGGTAGTACTGCTGGGCCGCGCCCTCGCGGCCGAGATCGTGGTGCTTCCAGCCGACCAGGCACGCCAACTGCGCGGCCGCCCCGAAGGCGTCCTTGCGCACGGCCTCCGCCGGGAAGCGGGCCCGCAGCATGGGGGTGACGGTGTCGGTGAGGTACGCGGTGACCGTCGTCAGGCCGTGGCCGCCGCCGAGTTTGTCGTCCGCGCTCCGGAACATCTCGGTCAGCTGGCGGACGACGGCGACCTCTTCCGGGCCGACGGTGGCGCCGTTCCCGGCGGCCTTCAAGGTGGCGGCCACGGCCTCGTGGTCGTAGGTGAGGGGCAGAGCGACGGCGGCCGTGGCGAAGGCGGCATTGAGGAATTCCCTGCGGCGGAGCATCGCTGATCTCCCGAGGTCGGCGGCAGTTGCCAGGGGATCGGCGCTCAGGGCCTCCCCGATGTCTGCGCAGCCTAGACCGAGTTCGGCGACGGTCACGTTCCGCCTGATCTTTCGTGACAGGGCTTCGGCGAGGTATGAGCGGGTCCGACCGTTCGGTGTCCCTCCGGCGACCCAGTAGGCAATGGCCGACGGAGCGGTGCCCAGCCTCTCCCCGGCTTCGGCCGCCACCGCCCGGATCTCGCGCGCGAGCGCGTAGTACGTGACTCCGGCCTCGGCGATGACGGCCGCCAGCTCGTGGTTCGGTGTCCGGCTCTCCGTCATCTTCGGCCCCCTGGAGCGATCTTGAACGGATTGAACGGGTTTCCGGCACCTTCACCGTACCGGCGCTGTGTGACCGCGGGTTCACTGAATGCACGCACTCGCCGAAGTCGGACGGGCGCGGGGACGACCCGGATAAGCGGTACGGGCCGCCCCCACCCCCCCTGCAGCGCCGGCGCCCGTCGCCGGACCGGCAGACCGAACCCGGCTGACCAGAGCGCACAGGCCCGACGTGAGGAGGCCGCCAGTGAACGGACCAGTAGACGCAGACGACTCTCCGAACACCCCCGTCAGCCGCTTGCCGGAGGGCCATCCGTCGCCCGAACTCCTGGCGCGCGCCGGCCGGGGCCTGGCCCGCTTCCTGCGCGGCTACGACCTCGCGCGCCAGGAGGCCGGCGGAGGGGACGACCACACTTGAGCACCCACCTCGGCTTCGGACACGAAGCACACCCGCTGCTCGGCCACCTGGTCCGCGACCTCGCCTCCGGCACCGAAGGGCGGCTGATGGCCGTCGTCCTCGAGGAGGTCGACACCCTCGTGGGCCCCCGCTGGACCCGCCGCGCCTATATCCGCCCCGCGGCAGGAGGCACCGAGCTGGCGACCGCCGTGGGCAACGTCCACCCCCTCGCGGCCGCCTGAGCCGCTCCCCCCGCACGGCCGGCCTCCCAGCCGGCCCGCGGCCACCACCGACCAAGGCTTGCCCGACACCTCACGGAGGCATCGTGTACGACCGCTCTCCCCTCGCCGCCCTGACCGGCGCCACCGTCCTGGTGACCGGCGGCGCGGGCCTCATCGGCTCCCGCATCACCGCCCGGCTGCGCGCCATCGGCGCCCGCCCCCTCTCGCTGTGCAGCATGAACGCCTACCCCGCGCACGTGTACACCGACTTCTTCGGTGTCGACCCCACCGACCCGGACGTCGTCGCCGGCGACATCCGCGACGCCCCGCTCGTACGCAAGCTCGTGGCGGAGTGCGACTACGTCATCCACGCGGCCGCCCTCGCGGACGTCGCCGCCTGCACCCGCGAGCCGCTCGCCGCGATCGACACGAACATCGCGGGGACCCAGGCCGTCCTGGACGCCGTCGCGGCCAGTGCCCGCATCCGGCGGATGGTGTTCGTGTCCTCCGCGAGCGTCTACGGCGACGGCAGCCCCGAGGAGACCCACAGCCGGGAGCTGCTGACGATGCGCCAACTGCTGGAGGCCGTTCACGGGCGGATCCCGCCCCAGTTCCACGAGGGCGACCGCATGCGGCCGGTGTCGGTGTACGGGAACACCAAGGCGTGGGGCGAGGAGCAGACCGCGCTCG
>NZ_JBIVKT010000022.1:0-147228 GCF_044750905.1 Streptomyces sp. NPDC088762 | reverse complement strand
TCCAGGAGGGTGTCGTTGACGATGTCCAGCGCCGGACGGGTCTGCAGGGCCTCGTCGAGGTCGGCCTCCAGACCGTTCTTCTCGCCGTCGATGATCCGGCGCTGCAGGCGCTCGTCCAGCGGCAGGGCGAGGAGCTCCTCGGCGCGGCCGGCCTTGAGGGACTTGGTGTTGACGCCCTCGAAGAGGGCCATCAGCTTCTGCAGCGGGTCGTAGCCTTCCGCCCGCCGGTCGTAGATCAGGTCCAGGGCGGTGGTGACCTGCTCCTCGTCGAACCGGGCGATCGGCAGGATCTTGGAGGCGTGGACGATCGCCGAGTCCAGGCCGGCCTTGACGCACTCGTCGAGGAAGACGGAGTTCAGCAGGACCCGCGCGGCCGGGTTCAGGCCGAAGGAGATGTTGGACAGGCCGAGGGTCGTCTGCACGTCCGGGTGCCGGCGCTTGAGCTCGCGGATCGCCTCGATCGTCGCGATGCCGTCCTTGCGGGACTCCTCCTGGCCGGTGCAGATGGTGAAGGTGAGGGTGTCGATGAGGATGTCCGACTCGCGGATCCCCCAGTTGCCCGTCAGGTCCTCGATGAGACGTTCGGCGATGGCGACCTTGTGTTCGGCGGTCCGGGCCTGGCCCTGTTCGTCGATGGTCAGCGCGATCAGCGCGGCACCGTGCTCCTGGGCCAGACGGGTGACCTTCGCGAAGCGGGACTCCGGGCCGTCGCCGTCCTCGTAGTTCACCGAGTTGATGACGGCGCGGCCGCCGAGCTTCTCCAGGCCCGCCTGGATGACGGGGACCTCGGTGGAGTCCAGGACGATGGGCAGGGTGGAGGCGGTGGCGAAGCGGCCCGCCAGCTCCTGCATGTCCGCGACACCGTCGCGGCCCACGTAGTCCACGCACAGGTCCAGCATGTGCGCGCCCTCGCGGATCTGGTCGCGGGCCATCTCCACGCAGTCGTCCCAGCGGGCCTCCAGCATGGCCTCGCGGAACTTCTTGGAGCCGTTGGCGTTGGTGCGCTCGCCGATCGCCATGTACGAGGTGTCCTGCCGGAACGGGACCGTCTGGTACAGCGAAGCAGCACCCGGCTCGGGCTGGGGGGTGCGCTCGGTGATCGCGGTGCCGCGCACCCGCTCCACGACCTGCCGCAGGTGCTCGGGGGTGGTGCCGCAGCAGCCTCCGACCAGCGAGAGCCCGTACTCCCGTACGAAGGTCTCCTGGGCGTCGGCGAGCTCCGGGGCGGTCAGCGGGTAGTGGGCGCCGTTCTTCGTCAGGACGGGCAGGCCGGCGTTGGGCATGCAGGAGAGCGGGATGCGGGCGTTGCGCGCCAGGTAGCGCAGGTGCTCGCTCATCTCCGCCGGGCCGGTGGCGCAGTTCAGGCCGATCATGTCGATGCCCAGCGGCTCCAGCGCGGTCAGCGCCGCACCGATCTCCGAACCCAGCAGCATCGTGCCGGTCGTCTCCACGGTGACCGAGCAGATCAGCGGAACAGTGACGCCGAGGGCCTCCATGGCCCGGCGGGCACCGATGATGGAGGACTTGGTCTGGAGGAGGTCCTGGGTGGTCTCGACGAGCAGCGCGTCGGCGCCGCCGGAGATCAGGCCCTCGGCGTTGGTCTGGTAGGCGTCGCGGATCTGCGCGTAGGTGATGTGGCCCAGGGTGGGCAGCTTGGTGCCGGGGCCCATGGATCCGAGGACCCAGCGCTGCTGACCGGTGGAGGCGGTGAACTCGTCCGCGACCTCGCGCGCGACCCGCGCACCGGCCTCCGAGAGCTCGAAGTTCCGCTCGGCGATGTCGTACTCGGCCAGCGCCGCGTGGTTCGCACCGAACGTGTTGGTCTCCACACAGTCCACACCCACCGAGAAGTACGCCTCGTGGACCGAGCGCACGATGTCCGGACGGGTGATGTTGAGGACCTCGTTGCAGCCCTCGAGCTGCTGGAAGTCCTCCATCGTCGGGTCCTGCGCCTGGAGCATCGTTCCCATCGCCCCGTCGGCGACGACCACACGGGTGGCGAGCGCCTCTCGGAGGGCATCGGCACGGGTCTGTGTGTCAGCGGGCAGGTTCGGCAACGAGGCCATGGAGAGCTCCCTGGGATGCGACGGCTGTCGGCTTTGCACCCCTTCGGTGTCAAGGGTGCACGCGGTCAGGGTAACCGGCGGGGCTCGCCCCGGTGAGGTCGTCCCACGTGGCGGACTGCATCCTGTGCGCGGGGGTTTGCGCGGGGGGCGCGCCGCTCCGCAGGCTCCCAACCATGCACAAGGTCGGCATCGACCGATAGTGTTCAGCATTGTCGAACTACGTCAGCAGGAGGCTGCGCGATGGCACGGAACATCCAGTCGCTCGAACGAGCCGCTGCGATGCTGCGGCTCCTGGCGGGCGGGGAGCGCCGGCTGGGCCTGTCGGATGTGGCCTCGGCCCTGGGCCTGGCCAAGGGCACGGCGCACGGGATCCTGCGCACCCTGCAGGCCGAGGGCTTCGTGGAGCAGGACCCCGCCTCCGGCCGCTACCAGCTGGGCGCGGAGCTGCTGCGCCTGGGCAACAGCTACCTGGACGTGCACGAGCTGCGCGCCCGCGCCCTGGTCTGGACGGACGACCTCGCCCGGGCGAGCGGGGAGAGCGTGTACGTGGGGGTGCTGCACCAGAGCGGGGTGCTGATCATGCACCACGTCTTCCGGCCCGACGACAGCCGCCAGGTGCTGGAGGTGGGAGCCATGCAGCCGCTGCATTCCACGGCCCTGGGCAAGGTGCTGTCGGCCTACGACCCGGTCGCGCATTCGCAGGCCGTGGAGGTCGAGCGGGAGGCGTTCACCCCCCGTACGGTCACGGACGGCGCGGGCTTCGAGGCGGTCCTGGACCTGACGCGGGCGCGCGGCTGGGCCTCGGACGTGGAGGAGACCTGGGAGGGGCTCGCCTCGGTGGCGGCGCCCATCCACGACCGGCGCCGGATGCCCGTCGGCGCGGTGGCGGTGGCGGGGGCCGTGGAGCGGGTCTGCGGGGAGTCCGGCGAGCCGCGGGCGGCCCTGGTGGCCTCCGTACGGGACTGCGCGCGGTCGGTTTCGCGCGATCTCGGAGCGGGCCGGTTCTGAGCTTGACCTGACGCCAACCAGTCCACCCAAAGGCCACGATGTGGGCCATTGGGTGGATTTTGTCTTTTCTCGATCACCCAATGGCTGAATTTGGGCGATCGTACCGAGTGGTAACGATCCGGTTCTTTGACCTGGCCCACCCTTGACGCGTTCTTCACTCAGGCGGAAAACTGCCGTTCATCGGTCGGCATTGTCGAACACCTACCGGCAATACGCGCTAAGGTGTGGCGAGGCCAAGGACCGGTGCAGCACTCACCGAGTGCGTGTGGACCACCGGAGCGAACCGGTGTCCACCCACCCCTGGACGTAAGACAAAGGAGTCGCGGGTGTCCAGCTCCGACATCTTCTTCGGCGAGACCATCGGTACCGCCCTGCTCACCCTGCTCGGCGGTGGCGTCTGCGCCGCAGTGACGCTCAAGAGCTCCAAGGCCAGGAACGCGGGCTGGCTCGCGATCACCTTCGGCTGGGGTTTCGCCGTCCTGATCGCCGCCTACGTGTCCGCCCCGCTCTCGGGTGCGCACCTCAACCCGGCGGTCACCGTCGGCCTCGCCATCAAGAACGGCGACTGGAGCGACGTTCCGGTCTACTTCGCCGGCCAGCTCCTGGGCGCCATGATCGGCGCGGTCCTCATGTGGATCACGTACTACGGCCAGTTCCGCGTGCACCTGGCGGACCCCGAGCACGTCCGCGACGCCAAGCTCGGTCCCGAGGACCCCCACCCGCACGACGTGGCGGGACCAGTGCTCGGCATCTTCTCGACCGGCCCCGAGATCCGCAACGCCGTCCAGAACCTGGCGACCGAGATCATCGGCACCGCCGTCCTGGTCCTGGCCATCCTGACCCAGGGCCTCCAGGCCGACGGCAAGGGCCTCGGTGTCATCGGCGTCCTGATCACCTCGTTCGTGGTCGTCGGCATCGGCCTCTCGCTGGGCGGTCCGACCGGCTACGCCATCAACCCGGTGCGCGACCTCGGTCCGCGCATCGTCCACGCCCTGCTCCCGCTGCCCAACAAGGGCGGCTCCGATTGGGGATACTCCTGGATCCCGGTCGTCGGCCCGCTCGTCGGTGCCGCCGTCGCCGGTGGTCTGTACAACATCGCGTTCGCCTGATCAGCATCGGCACGATCGCAAGATCCGCACCGCCCTCCTGATTCCGCCTACTCACGAGACCTGCCAGGAGCAGCCACCATGACCAGCAGCACCGGCCCCTTCATCGCCGCGATCGACCAGGGCACCACCTCCTCCCGCTGCATCGTCTTCGACCGCGACGGCCGCATCGTCGCCGTCGACCAGAAGGAGCACGAGCAGATCTTCCCGAAGCCGGGCTGGGTCGAGCACGACGCCACCGAGATCTGGACCAACGTCCAGGAGGTCGTCGCCGGCGCCATCGCCCGGGCCGCCCAGGACATTCCGGGCTTCACGGCCGCCGACGTCAAGGCGATCGGCATCACCAACCAGCGCGAGACCACCCTGCTGTGGGACAAGAACACCGGCGAGCCGGTGCACAACGCGCTGGTCTGGCAGGACACCCGCACCGACGCCCTGTGCAAGGAGCTCGGCCGCAACGTCGGCCAGGACCGCTTCCGCCGCGAGACCGGCCTGCCGCTGGCGAGCTACTTCGCCGGCCCCAAGATCCGCTGGATGCTCGACAACGTCGAGGGCCTGCGCGAGCGCGCCGAGGCCGGCGACATCCTCTTCGGCACCATGGACTCCTGGGTCATCTGGAACCTCACCGGCGGCGCCCAGGGCGGTGTGCACGTCACTGACGTCACCAACGCCTCGCGCACCATGCTGATGAACCTGCACACCCTGGCCTGGGACGAGCGCATCGCCGAGTCCATGGAGGTGCCGCTCAACGTCCTGCCCGAGATCCGCTCCTCCGCCGAGGTCTACGGCCACGTCAAGGAGGGCGTCCTCGCCGGCGTCCCGGTCGCCTCGGCGCTCGGTGACCAGCAGGCCGCCCTGTTCGGCCAGACCTGTTTCGCCGAGGGCGAGGCGAAGTCCACGTACGGCACCGGAACGTTCATGCTGATGAACACCGGCGACAAGATCATCAACTCCTACAGCGGCCTGCTGACCACGGTCGGCTACCAGATCGGCGACCAGAAGCCGGTCTACGCGCTGGAGGGCTCCATCGCCGTCACCGGCTCGCTCGTCCAGTGGATGCGCGACCAGATGGGCCTGATCAAGTCCGCGGCCGAGATCGAGACCCTGGCCTCCTCGGTCGAGGACAACGGCGGCGCCTACTTCGTACCCGCCTTCTCCGGCCTCTTCGCCCCGTACTGGCGCTCCGACGCCCGCGGTGTGATCGCCGGCCTCACCCGGTACGTCACCAAGGCGCACATCGCCCGTGCCGTCCTGGAGGCCACCGCCTGGCAGACCCGTGAGATCACCGACGCCATGACCAAGGACTCGGGCGTCGAGCTCGCGGCCCTGAAGGTCGACGGCGGCATGACCTCCAACAACCTGCTGATGCAGACGCTCTCGGACTTCCTGGACGCCCCCGTGGTGCGCCCGATGGTCGCCGAGACCACCTGCCTCGGCGCCGCCTACGCCGCCGGCCTGGCCGTCGGCTTCTGGCCGGACACCGACGCCCTGCGCGCCAACTGGCGCCGCGCGGCCGAGTGGACCCCGCGGATGCCTGCCGAGCAGCGCGACCGCGAGTACAAGAGCTGGCTCAAGGCCGTCGAGCGGTCCATGGGCTGGGTCGACGACGAAGACGCCAGCTGACCGCGCTCAGCTGACGCTATCGACGAGGAGCCAAGAGAGATATGAGCAACCTGCAGAGCGTGACCGCCCTGGGCACGCACCCGACCGCCGGCTCGAACCCGAGCCGTGCCGAGACCCGTGAGCAGCTGGCGAAGGCCACGTACGACCTGCTCGTCATCGGCGGTGGAATCCTGGGCACCTCGGTGGCCTGGCACGCCGCGCAGTCGGGTCTGCGGGTCGCCATGGTGGACGCCGGCGACTTCGCCGGCGCCACCTCCTCCGCCTCCTCCAAGCTGGTCCACGGCGGTCTGCGCTACCTGCAGACCGGCGCGGTCAAGCTGGTGGCCGAGAACCACCACGAGCGGCGGGTGCTGGCCAAGGACGTGGCCCCGCACCTGGTCAACCCGCTCACGTTCTACCTGCCGGTCTACAAGGGCGGTCCGGTGGGTGCGGCCAAGCTGGGCGCGGGCGTCTTCGCCTACTCCGCCCTCTCGGCCTTCGGCGACGGCATGGGCAAGGTCATATCGCCGGCCCGTGCCGTCGCCGACAACCCCGGTCTGAAGACGGACAACCTGAAGGCCGTCGCGGTCTACTACGACCACCAGATGAACGACTCCCGCGTCGCCGTCATGACGGTCCGCGCGGCCGTCGAATCGGGCGCGGTCGTCCTCAACCACGCCGAGGTCACCGGGCTGCGGATGACGCGCGGCCGGGTCACCGGCGCCGAGCTCAAGGACCGTCTGGACGGCACCGAGTTCGGGGTGGACGCGCGCGTCGTGCTCAACGCCACCGGCCCGTGGGTGGACCACCTGCGGCGCATGGAAGACAAGCACGCGATGCCCTCGATCCGCCTCTCCAAGGGCGCGCACATCGTCATGAAGCGCAAGTCGCCGTGGAAGGCCGCCATGGCCACCCCGATCGACAAGTACCGCATCACCTTCGCCCTGCCGTGGGAGGACCAGCTGCTGCTCGGCACCACCGACGAGGTCTACGAGGGCGACCCGGCGGACGTGCGCGCCACCGAGGCGGACATCCAGCAGATCCTGGACGAGGCGGCCTTCTCGGTGAAGGACGCGGACCTGGACCGCTCGCTGATGACGTACGCCTTCGCGGGCCTGCGGGTGCTGCCCGGCGGTCCCGGCGGCGTGGAGAAGGCCAAGCGCGAGACGGTCGTCTCCGAGGGCGCGGGCGGCATGCTGTCGGTGGCCGGCGGCAAGTGGACGACGTACCGGCACATCGGCCGCGTGGTCATGGACAAGCTGGCCAAGCTCCCCGGCAGCCCGCTGACCGACGACATGGAGCCGGTGAAGTCCCTGGTGCGGCGGATCGCGCTGCCCGGTGTCGCCAACCCGAACGCGGTCGCGCACCGGCTGCTGGTGGACCGCGAGCCCGGGACGCGGATGGACCCGCTGACCGCCCGCCACCTGGCCTCGCACTACGGTTCGCTGGCCTTCGACATCGCGCGCATCGCGAACGAGGACCCGGCGCTGGCCGAGCGCATCCACCCGGACGGTCCGGAGATCTGGGCGCAGGTCGCCTACGCCCGGGACAGCGAGTGGGCCGAGACGGTCGACGACGTACTGCGCCGCCGTACGACGGTGACGATCCGCGGTCTGGACGACGAGGCCGTACGGGCCCGCGTCGAGGAGATGCTCAGCCACCGCGTCTAGCCCGCGGGCCCGGCGGGAGGCATGGCTCTCACGCAGGTGGGGAAGAGGGGCGGTTCCGAGGGGAACCGCCCCTCTGTCGTGGGCTGTGGCCGGTGCCTCATCAAGGCTTAGGCTGACCCACGTACGCAAGGGAACTTCGGAAGGAGACCTGGGTGATCGAGCTTGAGGGCGTGCCCGAGCTGATCGACCCGGTCATGGTGGCCGCGTTCGAGGGCTGGAACGACGCGGGTGACGCGGCCTCCGGTGCGGTCGCACACCTGGACCGGGAGTGGAAGGGCGAGGTGTTCGCGGCGCTCGACGCCGAGGACTACTACGACTTCCAGGTCAACCGGCCGACGGTGTGGCTGGACAACGGGGTACGGAAGATCACCTGGCCTACGACGCGGCTGTCCGTGGTCCGGATCGGCGGCGCGAAGCCGCGCGACCTGGTGCTGGTGCGCGGGATCGAACCGTCCATGCGGTGGCGGTCGTTCTGCAACGAGATCCTCGGCTTCGCCCACGAACTGGGCGTGGAAATGGTGGTCATCCTGGGGGCGCTGCTCGGGGACACCCCGCACACGCGGCCGGTGCCGGTGAGCGGGGTGACCTCGGACGCGGACCTGGCGCGGACGATGGACCTGGAGGAGACGAAGTACGAGGGCCCGACGGGGATCGTGGGCATCCTCCAGGAGGCCTGTACGCATGCGGGTGTCCCGGCGGTGTCGCTGTGGGCGGCGGTGCCGCACTACGTGTCGCAGCCGCCGAACCCGAAGGCGACGCTGGCGCTGCTGAACCGGCTGGAGGACCTGATCGACATCCGGATCCCTCTGGGTGAACTCCCGGAGGACGCACGGGCGTGGCAGCTGGGCGTGGACCAACTGGCCGCCGAGGACAGCGAGGTGGCGGAGTACGTCCAGACGCTGGAGGAGGCGCGGGACACGGCGGATCTGCCGGAGGCTTCGGGGGACGCCATCGCCCGGGAGTTCGAGCGGTACCTGCGGCGGCGGGATCCTGCGGCGGGGCCGGCCGCCGAGCCGGGTGACCCGTCGTACCTGCGGGACACGTCGAGCGGCCTGACGCGGCCGAAGCGCAAGGACTCCGCCGCCGAGGAGCCGCCAGCGGCTCCGCCGGAGGAGCCGGAGTCCCCGGACACCCCGGAGCCGTAGCCGCAGCCGGGCGGGCCGGGCCCCGTGGGGCTCCGCCCCACACCCCGCGCCTCAAACGCCGGCGGGGCTGGGTGGTGCCGCGCAGCGGCATGTTCCAGCCCGTCCGGCGTTTGAGGACCGGGGTCTGGGGCGGAGCCCCAGTTTCGGGAAGGGGCGGGGTGGGGAAGGCCCCGCGCAGCGGCCACCCCGGCACCCGTACCCGGCAAAAGGCGATGCCCCCGCACCCGGGTGGGGCTGGGGGCATCGGTGGCGCGGCTGCCGCTGGGGCGCCACACCCAGGGGGTTACAGGGCCACGCCCAGGAGGGCGTCCACCGTTCGGGAGATCAGCCCGGGGGCCGACTCGTCGGTGCCGTCGGAGGCGTTCTGGGCCTCCACCCAGCGGTCGACGGCCGCCAGCGCGGCAGGGGCGTCCAGGTCGTTCGACAGGGCTTCGCGGACCTCCTCGACGACCCCGTCGGCCGGCAGGCCGTCCGGGCGGGACACGGCGGCGCGCCAGCGCTCCAGGCGGGCGACCGCCTCGTCGAGGACGGCGTCCGTCCACTCCCAGTCGTCCCGGTAGTGGTGCGACAGCAGCGCCAGGCGGATCGCCGCCGGGTCGACCCCGGCCCGCCGCAGGGCGGAGACGAAGACCAGGTTGCCCTTGGACTTCGACATCTTCTCGCCGTTCAGGGCCACCATGCCCGCGTGGACGTACGCCTTGGCCATCGGGAACTCGCCCGTCAGCACCTGCGCGTGCGAGGCGCCCATCTCGTGGTGCGGGAACGCCAGGTCGGAGCCGCCGCCCTGGATGTCGAAGCCCATGCCCAGGTGGTCCAGGGCGATCGCCACGCACTCGATGTGCCAGCCGGGCCGGCCGCGGCCCAGCGAGCCGCCGTCCCAGCTCGGCTCGCCCGGACGCGCCGCCATCCACAGCATCGGGTCGAGCGGGTTCTTCTTCCCCGCCCGGTCGGGGTCGCCGCCCCGCTCCGCCGAGAGCAGCCGCATCGCCTCAGCGTCCAGGTTCGAGACCTGGCCGAAGTGCGCGTCGGACTCGACCGAGAAGTAGACGTCGCCGTCGAGCTCGTACGCGGCGCCCGCGTCCCGCAGCCGCTCGACCAGCGGCACGATGCCGGGTATGGCCTCGACGGCTCCGATGTAGTGCTGCGGCGGCAGCATGCGCAGGGCGGTCATGTCCTCGCGGAAGAGGGCCGTCTCGCGTTCGGCGAGCTCGGTCCAGTCGTGGCCGTCGCGCAGTGCCCGCTCCAGGAGCGGGTCGTCCACGTCCGTGACGTTCTGGACGTAGTGGACCTGCCGCTTGGTGTCGAGCCACACGCGCTGGACGAGGTCGAACGCGTTGTAGGTCGCCGCGTGACCGATGTGGGTCGCGTCGTACGGGGTGATGCCGCAGACGTAGATACGGGCGACGGGACCGGGGGCGAGGGTGATCGTCCCCTGGGTCGCGGTGTCGTGGATCTTGAGGTCGCGGCCCTTGCCAGGAAGGGCGGGGACCTCAGAAGCGGGCCAGGCATGCATGTCTCGAGCCTAACCGGACGGATGTTCCGGAAACGAACCGGACCTGCACTGTTGTCTTGATCGGCACTCTTGCGGTCTGGCCGGATCTGTGCGTGTCGCGGGTGTCCGGTTCAGACCGGTGGCCACGGGATCGCCGGCCACTGCCCGGACGGCTGCGGGTGGATCCCGGTGCGCAGCAGCTGCGCCACCCGGTCCCGTACGGCGGCCAGCTCGACCGCCGTGATCAGTTCGGCCAGGCGGGTGGCGAGCGGGGCCCCCTCGGCCAGCTCGGCGGTCAGCGAGGCCAGCACCTCGCGCGCCTCCGCGGTCAGCGGCTCCCCCGCCCACCCCCACAGGAGGGTCCGCAGCTTGTCCTCGGCGTGGAAGGTCACGCCGTGGTCGATGGCGTAGAGGCGGCCGTCGGCCGCGGGCAGCAGGTGGCCGCCCTTGCGGTCGCCGTTGTTGATCACGGCGTCGAGGACGGCGAGCCGCCGCAGCCGCTCGTCGTCGGCGTGTACGAGCAGGGCGGTGCGGCCCTCGCCGACCTCGGCGAGGGCGACGGGCTTCCAGCCCTCCCCCGCTTCCTCGCCCTCGACGAGCGCGAGGAGCTGCGCGCCGGGCGGATCGCCCTCGGGGGTCTCGATCCACCGCTGGACCATGCCCTCGCCATAGGGCCCGTCGCGCAGCACAGTGGTGGGTACCAGGCCCCAGCCGGTGGCCTCGGAGACCAGGTAGGAGGCGACCTCGCGCTGGGCGAGGTTCCCGTCGGGGAAGTCCCACAGCGGGCGCTCGCCCTTCACCGGCTTGTACACGCAGTCGGCGCTCACGCCCTCGTGGGTGACCGTGCACAGCAGGACGGCGTTGGACGCCTCCCTGATCCGGCCGACGACCGTCAGCTCACCCTTGGTGAGCAGTTCCTCGTGTTCCCCCGTCCCCGTCACGCCTGGCGCCGGTAGCCGTTCTGGCGCGGGCACACGTGCCCCTCCGGGTCCAGCGGCAGGCTGCACAGCGGGCACGGGGGGCGGCCCGCGTTGACCACGTCCAGGGCCCGCTTGGCGAAGGCCCGGGCCTGGGCGCCGGTGAGGCGGACCCGCAGCATGGGCGGGCCGTTCTCCTCGTCCTGGAGCAGCCGTTCCTCCGCCTCGGCGAGATCCTCGTCCGAGTCGGCCTCGAGTTCGACGAGGGCCTGCGCCTCGACGATCATGCGCTGTTCCTCGCCGTCCCAGGCGAGCGCCATGGTGCCGACGCGGAACTCCTCGTCGACCGGGACGTCCAGCGGCGCGGTGTCGGCGGCCTCGGCGGGGGCGACGGCGGGGACCGGGGCGTTGCCGCCGGTGCGCCGTACGACCTCGTCCAGCAGCTCGTCCATCCGCTCGGCCAGCGCCGCGACCTGGGTCTTCTCCAGGGAGACGCTGGTGACGCGGGGGCCGGAGGAGGCCTGCAGGAAGAACGTACGGCGTCCAGGCAAGCCGACCGTGCCGGCCACGAAGCGGTCCGGGGGGTCGTAGAGGAACACCTGACGGGGCACGTCCAGTCTCCAAGTCTCGGTGGCAGGCGCAGGGCTGCGCGCGGGGGCTGCTCTTTTAGAAGGCCAGTCCACCCTACTGCGCCGTTCGATCACACCGCGCCCGCGCCGCCTCCCACGACGCCGTCGCCGCCGTCTTCCACGGCTTTGTCCGGTGCGGCGGCCCGCGGTACGAGCGAGCCGAAGTCCCCGGTGTCGCCCAGCCGGAAGAGGAAGGGCCGCGTCGCGGTGTAGCGGATGGCGGTCACCGAACAGGGGTCGACGTGGATGCGCTGGAAGAGGTCCAGGTGCATGCCCAGGGCGTCGGCGACAAGGGACTTGATGATGTCGCCGTGCGAGCACATCAGGAACACGCCGTCGTTCCCGTGTTCCTCCTCGATCCGCGCGTTCCAGTCCCGTACGGCGTCCACGGCGCGCGCCTGCATGGCGCGCATGGACTCGCCGCCGGGGAAGGCGGCGGCCGACGGGTGCTGCTGGACGATCCGCATCAGGGGTTCTTCGGACAGTTCGGAGAGCTTGCGGCCCGACCAGTCGCCGTAGTGGCACTCGCCAATCCGCTCGTCGGTGTGCAGCTCCAGATCCGGCCGGGCGGCCAGCAGCGGGGCGAGGGTCTCGCGGCAGCGCTGCAGCGGGCTGGTGACGGCGGCGGCGAGGGGCACGCCCTCGAGCCGTCCGGGCAGCGCGGCGGCCTGCTCGGCGCCCCGCTCGTCGAGGGACACCCCGGGGGTCCATCCGGCGAGCAGCCCGGCGGTGTTGGCGGTGGACCGCCCGTGTCGTACGAGGATCAGCGTGGCCATGGCGCCAGCCTAGGACCTGGCCGGTCGTTCACGCCGGAAAAGTGAGCGGGGCTTGGTGCGTGCGATCGCAAGGCGGAGGAGGAAATCGACGCGGAGCGTCGGTGCCCGACGACAACGCGGCGAGCGTGCGTGCCAAGCCCCGCGAGCCCGGCGTGAACGGCCGGCCAGGTCCTGCGGCGCCGTCGACGTGCGGGCGGGCCCGGGGCAGGGAACAATGCCCGGATGATTGTGGACTGCGCGATTTACCGGGACGGCCGCCGCAGCGAGGGGCCGGAGGACTTCTCGGACGCCCTGGACGAGGCGCGGGCGACCGGTGACGCCTTCCTCTGGGTCGGGATGCACGAGCCCACGGCGAAGGAATTCGACCACGTGCGGAGCGAGTTCGGCCTGCACGCGCTGGCGGTGGAGGACGCGCTGACCGCGCACCAGCGGCCGAAGCTGGAGGTCTACGACGATTCGCTGTTCGTCGTGCTCAAGCCGGTGCAGTACGACGAGGCCAGCGACACGGTGACCACGGGCGAGCTGATGGTCTTCATAGGCGACTCCTTCGTGGTCACCGTCCGGCACGGCGAGGGCGCCCCGCTGGCCGCCGTGCGGCAGCGGCTGGAGCACGATCCCGACATACTGCGGCACGGCCCGACGGCGGTGCTGTACGCGGTGTCCGACGCGGTGGTGGACCACTACATCGAGGTGGCGGCCGAGCTCCAGACGGACCTGGAGGAGCTGGAGGCGGAGGTGTTCGCCCCGAACTCCACGGACACCAGGAACACCAAGAGCACGGCCGCCCGGATCTACGGCTTCAAGCGGCAGGTGCTGGAGTTCCGCCGGGCGACGAGTCCGCTGCTCCAGCCGATGGACCGGCTCGCCCTCGGCCAGGTGCCCTTCGTCCACGAGCACGCCCAGCCGTTCTTCCGCGATGTCGCCGACCACCTGACCAAGGCCAACGAGTACATCGAGGGCCTGGACCGGCTGCTGTCGGACGCGCTCGCCGCGCATCTGGCCCAGATGGGGGTCCGGCAGAACGACGACATGCGCAAGATCTCGGCCTGGGCGGCGATGGCGGCGGTTCCCACGATGGTGGCGGGGATCTACGGGATGAACTTCGACGACATGCCGGAGCTGAAGCAGGGCTGGGGCTATCCGGCGGTGCTGGTGGTCATGGCGGCCCTGTGCCTGGGCCTGCACCGGTTGTTCAAGCGCCGGGGGTGGCTCTGAGGGGCGCCGCCGCGCTGGACTCAGGCGAACTCGGGCGAGGTGACCGGTGCGCCGCCCAGCGCGTCGCGCCGTTGCGGCATGTGCAGGGCGACCATCCGGTGCCAGCCGGCGAAGCGCTCGTAGGCGTACATGCCGCGGATGCCGGCGGCGAGCGCGGCCGCCTTGGGCGCGGGCCAGTGCAGCAGCCGGCCCATGTGGCGCATGACGGCGAGGCTCACGTCCCGGTAGACGGCGATCTCGACGAGCGCGCTCTCGCGCAGCACCTGCTGGATGGTGCGGCCGTGGCCCTCCCGGGCGAGGCGCAGCAACTCCTCGTGGCAGTAGGCGAGGTGGTTGTCCTCGTCGTGGCTGATCATGCGGATGGCCTTGCCGACCTCGGGGTGGTCGCCGAAGTTCTTGACCAGCATGTCCATCTGGTCGGCGGCCCGCTGCTCGGTGACGCGGCTGTGGGAGAGGTAGACGACGATGTCGCGCTCGGTCAGCGGCTCGTCGCGGCGCAGCTTCTCGTGCGCGAGGCCGATGCCGCTGCGCTCCAGCAGCATCGTGTAGTCGGTCTCGGGGGGTACGGGGACGGGTGGCAGGCCGCGCTTGCGCAGCAGGGCGTTGAAGATCCGCCCGTGCTTGTCCTCGTCGGCGCCGTGCCGGGTGATCTTGGGGGCGAGATCACGCATGCCGTCCGGCACGAGGGCCGCGATGCGGGCGTTCTCCCAGCCTCCCTGTGACTCCCCGCTGGCGGCGATGGAGCAGAACAGCTGGAAGGAGTCGTCGTTGTCGACGATCTCCTGGAACAGGCTGCGGGCAGAGAGCATGCACCGAGTCAAACCCCGGGCGCGGGGGCGGGCAACCGAGGGGGCGCCCTACTCGTCCGAATGAACGAAACGCGCGGACGGCCCCTTGTGCGTAACCCGGCGGGCGCCCCGGGCGTTGTTGGCTGTGTCGGCCGTGGCGGGGAAGACCCCCCGAGCCCCCACCACGGCCGCAGACTCCTTCTGTTTCTCCTTCTCGACGCCGCTCCCGCACCGCCCCGGGCTTCGGGTGACCGCCCCGGTCCGGGCGTCAGGCCAGTCCGGCCCGTTCCATGGCCTCGGTGCCGGCGCGCAGGGCGGCGATCCGCTCGTCCCGTGTGAATCCGGCCGGGGCGAGCGTGAGGGTGGTGACCCCGGCCTCCGCGTAGGCCCGCATCCCGTCCGCGATCCGCTCGACGGGGCCGAGCAGCGTGGTCGAGTCGATCAGCGAGTGCGGGATGGCGGCCGCCGCGCCGGTCTTGTCGCCCGCCAGGTACTTGTCCTGGATCTCGGCGGCTTCCTTCTCGTAGCCCATGCGCTGGGCGAGCTGGTTGTAGAAGTTCTGCTTCCGGCTGCCCATGCCGCCGACGTACAGGGCGGTGTAGGGGCGGAACATGTCCGCGAGCGCGGGCACGTCGTCGCCGAGGGCGAGCGGCACGGTCGGGCAGACATCGAAGCCCTCCATGGTCAGCCCGGCCTTCTCGCGGCCCGCGCGGATGTGGGTGAGCGCGGTCGCCTCCAGGTGCTCGGCGGCCGGGAAGATCAGCAGGGCGCCGTCGGCGATCTCGCCCGTCTGCTCCAGGTTCTTCGGTCCGATGGCGGCGATGTAGAGCGGGATGTGCTCGCGCTCGGGGTGCACGGTCAGCTTGAGGGGCTTGCCGGGGCCGCCGGGCAGGGGCAGGGTCCAGTGCTCGCCCTCGTAGCTGAGCCGCTCGCGGGACATGGCCTTGCGGACGATCTCCACGTACTCCCGGGTCCGCGCGAGGGGCTTGTCGAACTTGACGCCGTACCAGCCCTCGGAGACCTGGGGCCCGGAGACGCCGAGGCCGAGCCGGAAGCGGCCCTTGGTGAGGGAGTCCAGGGTGGCGGCCGTCATGGCGGTCATCGCGGGCTGGCGCGCCGGGATCTGGAGGATGGCGGAGCCGACGTCGATGCGCTCGGTCTGGGCGGCGACCCAGGCGAGCACGGTCGGGGCGTCCGAGCCGTAGGCCTCGGCGGCCCAGCAGACGTCGTAGCCGAGCCGGTCGGCCTCCTGGGCGACGGCGAGGTTGTCGGCGTCCATGCCCGCGCCCCAGTAGCCGAGATTGATGCCGAGCCTCATGTGTCGTCCCCTTACGGTGTGCCGGTTTACCGATCAGTAACGTTGGTCTGCGGGGACTGTAGCGCGCCAGGGTCCGCCGCGTCAGTGCCCCAGTAGTCTCAGCGTCCATGGAGCAGAGGCATCTCGGCCGCACCGGCCTGCGCGTCTCCCGGATCGGCCTCGGCACCCTGACCTGGGGCCGCGACACCGGCGAGGAAGCCGCCGCCGAACAGGCGAAGACGTTCTGGGAGGCGGGCGGCACGCTCGTCGACACGGCCGACGTGTACGGCGGCGGCGAGGCGGAGTACCTCCTCGGGCGGCTGCTGGACGGGCTCGTCCCGCGCCGGGACCTGGTCCTCGCGACCAAGTCCGGCAGCGTGCCGGATCCCGACCGGCGGTTCGACGGGTCGCGCGGGCACCTGCTGGCCGCCCTGGACGACTCGCTGGCCCGGCTGGGCACCGATTACGTCGACCTCTGGCAGGTGCACGCCTTCGACCCGGCGACCCCGCTGGAGGAGACCCTCCAGGCCATGGACCTGGCGGTGTCCAGCGGCCGGGCCCGGTACGCCGGGGTGGCGGGCTTCTGCGGGTGGCAGCTGGCCAAGGCGGCGACCTGGCAGCTCGCGGCACCGGGGACGCGGACCCGGCTGGCCTCGACGCAGATGGAGTACTCCCTGCTGCAACGGGGCGTGGAGCGGGAGGTGCTGCCGGCGGCGCTGGACCTGGGGATCGGTCTGCTGCCCTCGTCCCCGCTGGGGCGCGGGGTCCTGACGGGCAAGTACCGCGACGGCGTCCCGGCGGACTCCCGCGGTGCCTCCCCCACCCTGGCGGCCCTGGTGGACCCGTACCTCGACGATGCGGCGGGCCGCATCGTGGACGCGGTCGTGACGGCGGCCCAGGGCCTGGCCGTGACCCCGCTCCAGGTGTCCCTGGCGTGGATCCGGGACCGCCCCGGGGTGGTCGCGCCGATCGTCGGCGCCCGGACGTCGGCGCAGCTCGCGGCGGCTCTGTCGGTGGAGGCCCTTAGTCTTCCGGAGGAGATCTGCCGGGCGCTGGACGATGTCTCGGCGCCGGAGCACCGCTATCCCGATCAGGACTGGAGCACGCTGTGAGTACGGACCGCCAAGCCGAAACCGCTGCCGCGGAGGAAGCCGGTGCCGCTGCCGCTGCCGCCGGCGAAGCCCGTACCGCTGCCGCGGAGGTGGCCGGTGTCGCTGCCGCGGAGGAGGCCGGTGCCGGTGCCTCTGGCAAAGCCCGTGCCACTGCGGCGGAGGAGGCCGGTGCCGGTGGCCCCGGCGGGGCCGATGCCGCTGCCGCGGAGGTAGCCGGTGCCGCTGGCGCCGGCGAAGCCCGTGCCGCTGCCGCGGAGGAAGCCGGTGCCGCTGGCGCCGGCGAAGCCCGTGCCGCTGCCGCGGAGGTAGCCGGGGCCGCTGACGCCGGCGAATCGCGTGCCGCTGCCGCGGAGGTAGCCGGTGCCGCTGACGCCGGCGAAGCCGAGGGGGCGGGGGCGCAGGCCGCGGAAGAGGCCGCAGACGCGGTCGGCAGCGGAGCCGACGGGGCGCAGGCCCCGGCCGGAAGCCCGGGGCACGGCGGAGCCGACCGGGTGCAGGCCCCGGCCGAAGGCCCGGGGCACGGCGGAGCCGACGGGGTGCAGGCCCCGGCCGAAGGCCCGGGGCGCGGCGGAGCCGGGGAACGGGGTCCAGGGGCGGAGCCCCTGGTTTCGGGAAGGGGCGGGGTGGGGGAAAGCCCCGCAGGGCACGCTCCGCACCCCGAGCCCGCCGACGCGGAGCCCACGGGCGCCGGGGACGGGGGCCCGGCCGCCACAGAGGCCGGATCCGGCGAGGCAGAGGGGGCGAGCGGCGGGGCTGAGGCCGTCGGCGGGGAGGCGGTGGTGCCCGCGCTGAGCGAGGCCGCCGCCGAGCTGGCCGCGCAGAAGATCGAACGCGAGCGCATCGCCCGTCGCAAGGCCGAGCGGGAGGGCCCCGTGGACGCCGGGGCGAAGCTCAGCGGCAAGGCCGCCGACCTGCTGGCCGCCGTACGGGCCGTGGAGAGCGGGGAGAAGCCCGCCCTGTACTTCGACGAGGCCCCGGCCGCGCCGCGCAAGGCGGCCCCGGCTCCCCCGCCGGTCCGCAGGCCCGCACCCGCCCCGGCCCCGGCCGCCGCCCCCTCCGCCGACGCGGTGGACTCCGTGCGCGCCGTCCTGACCCGCGGCGGCGCCCCCGAGACGCTCGCCGCGCCCGCCACCGCGGCCCTCGGCGACGGCGCCGCCGAGCAGCTCGCCGAGAACCCCTGGCGGCTGCTGGCCGTCCACGCCGTCCGCCCGGCGCAGGCCGACGGGTTCGCCCGCGCCCTCCTCGGCCCCGAGGCCGGTCCCGGCGACGAGCGCCGCACCACCGCCCTCGTGGGCTGGCTGCTGGTCCAGGCCGGGCTCAAGGGCCACACCGCGCTGGAGGCCCCGGTCCTGGAGAAGGCCCTGGCCCAGTACGGCGTACCGGACCCCGCCGAGGCCCTGGAACAGGCCATCGGCGAGGGCACGGTGCTGGTCTTCCACGAGCCGCTCGGCGCCCCGGTCCCGGAGGGCGAGGAGCAGCCCGTACGGATCCTCGTGGGCCTGGAGGGTTCCGCCATGGCCGAGGAGAGCCTGGCCGACGGCCTGGCCCGGATCGCCAACACCTTCGAGCGCCCGGACGACCCCGCCGACTGGGAGAAGGCCGCCGCCCGTGGCACCGGCGCCGAGCTGATCCGCGCGGCCGGCGCGCACGGGCTGGTCGCCCACACCGGCGGCGAGGCCGCCCGCGCCGAGCCGCTGGCCCTGCTGGCGGCGGCCCAGGGGCTGGGCCTGCGCACCGTCCTGGCCATGCACGCCCCGACCTCCGAGGGCGTCACCGTGGCCGGGCTGCTGTCGGGTGCCGAGGGCCCCGGCCGGGACGCCGACGGGCAGTTCGCGCTGGACCTGCTCATCGTCCTGGACGCGCCCCAGCTCGACGTGGAGACCGCGGCCGCGCTGGTGGAGTCCGTCCCCGACGGGGCCCGCCTGGTGCTCTCCGGAGATCCCGGAGTGCTCGGCTCCGCCGGCGCCGGGCGGGTGTTCACCGATCTGCTGGCAGCCCGCGCCTGCCCCCAGGTGGTCTCCCGCGTCCCGGACCCGGGCCCGATCGGCGAGCTGGTCTCGGGCATCGGCATCGGCGAGCTGAACCAGGTGGACGCCCCGGGCAAGGAGGTCGTCATCGTCCCGGTGCGCGACGCCGGGGAGGCCGTGCACCGCGCCGTGCAGCTGGTGGCCGAGTCGGTGCCGCGGGCCTTCGGGATCCCGGCGGCCAGCGTGCAGGTGATCACCCCGGGCCACGGCGGCTCCGCGGGGACCCGGGCGCTGAACGCCGCCCTCAAGGAGCGGTTGAACCCCGGCCCGGGCCGGTTCGGCGGCTTCGACCCGGGCGACCGGGTCGTCCACGTGCCCTCGCCCGGGCGGGCGCTGCCGGCCCGGGTGGTGTCGGCCGACGCGGAGGGGCTGCACCTGGACCGGGCGGGCGCACGGGTCGTCGTGGCGAAGGAGCTCGTGGAGTCCCAGGTGCGGCACGGCTGGGCGGTGACGGCGCATCAGGCCGTCGGCGCGCGCTGGCCGGCGGTGGTCGTCGTACTGCCGGGCGACGCGGCGCAGGCCCTGTCGCGGGACTGGGTGTACACGGCGTTCGGGCGGGCCGAGCGGCACCTGTCGGTGGTGCACGGCGTGGACCAGGCACTGCAGCACGCGGTGGCACAGGTTCCGGCGAAGCCGCGTACGACCCGGCTGGCGGGCCTGCTGTCGGCCCTCGCGGCGGCGGCCGGCGAGCAGCCGGAGTAGCCGGGAGCGGCCCCCGCCCCGCACGTGGCGGGACGGGGGCCGCTTCGGGATCAGGCCGGGGCCAGTCCGGGCTCGGCGATCTCGCCCTCGTCCGCGTCCTCGTCCTCGTCCTCGTCTTCGTCTTCGTCCTCGTCGAAGACGGAGCTGACGTCGAACCGGTGCAGCACGTCCTCGGGAGCGGTGTGTTCGAAGGGCGAACCCAGCCACTCCCCCGGCTCGGCCGCCTCCTCCAATGCCGCGATCCACAGCGTGGAATCGCCTTCCTCCAGCCCGAACTCCCTGTAGCGGGAGGCGATCTCGTCGGGCTCGTATTCCCCGAAGAGCACGCCCAGCGCGCCGGCCGTACCGCCGTCGTGGACGAGTTCGGCATCGCGGTCGTGCGCGGCGACCCGTTCGGCCTGGGCGATCAGGCGCGGCGGCTCGACCACGGCGTAGTCGCGGCGGATGAGCACGCTGAAGGCAGCGGGCTCGGCAGGCCCGGCGTACGGGACACCGTCCTCGGGCGTGGGGATCTCGAAGGGGGTGACCTCGTCGTAGCGGTCGTAGAGGAGTTCGTCGTACTCCTCGGCCGCGGCGGCGAGTTCGTTGAACGCGGTGTAGACCTCGGGGTCGTCGTCCCCGGTCCTGCGCTCGACCGCGGCGAGGTGGCGGTCGAGAGCGGCCTTGACCGCCTCGGCGGCGGCGCGTACCTCGGCAAGAGTGGGCAGAGCGGCATCAGACATAGAGCAGACGCTATCCGTAGCAGGGCTCTGCCCGCACAATAGATGCGATGCCGGAATACGAATTTGTCGACGTGTACGTGCCTCGCGGGGTTCCCCGCAAGGAGGCGACCCGCCTGCTGACCGACCATGCCGAGTACGGGAACTGGGAGCTCGACCGCCTGTCCCTGCACCGGGACGGCAGCCGCCGCGTGCGGTTGCGACGGCGGATCATCCGTCAGGTCCGCGCGACCTGGTGACGCGGGCCCCGGTCGCGGGGCCCGCGTCGTGAGTGCCCGTCAGACGGCGTTGCGGGCGCGCCGGTAGAGCACGGCGCCGCCCAGCAGCAGACCGCCCGCGAGCGGGAGGCCTGCGCTGAGGACGTCACCGGCACCCGTGGCGGCGAGCGCCGCCGGCGCGGCGGGGGCGGTGTCGCTCCCGCCGCCGGCGGGGCCGGGGTGCGTGACGGGGGTGACGGAGCCCGTGCCCGGGCCGGTGCCGGTGCCCGGCGTGCCGGGCTGCTGCCCGTGACCGGGGTTCTCCGTACCCGGCGTACCGGGCGTGCCCGGGTTCCCCGGTGTGTGGCCGCCCGGCGTGCCCGGGTTGCCGGGGTGACCCGGGTGGCCCGGGTGGCCGGGGGTACCGGGGTGGCCCGGGGTGCCGGGGTGGCCCGGGTGACCGGGGGTACCGGGGTGGCCCGGAGTGCCCGGGTTCCCTGGCTGTCCCGGGTGGTCGTCGCACGGCTCGTCGCCGTCGTCGTGGCCGCCACCGCCCGGGTGTCCGGGGTGGCCGGGGTGTCCGGGGTGGCCGGGACTGCCCGGGTTACCGGGGCGTTCCGGCCCGCCGCCGTGACCCGAACCGTTGAAGCAGTGGTTCCCGAAGGCCGGATTGAGGCCTCCCACCACCGTCACCGAGTTCCCGCACGCGTTCACCGGCGCGTCCACGGGTGCCTGCACGGTGTTCCCGGACAGCAGTCCGGGAGAGTTCGCGGCATGCCCCGAGGCGCCGGAGTCCGCGTGTGCGTATCCGCCGCCCATGGCGAGGACACCCCCCGCGGCAGCCATGGTGATCAGGGTCTTCCTGGTGGCCTGTGCCGGTCGTCGCATCTGTACTCGTCCCCTGGTGTGTGCGTATCGGTCGACGCACAGGCCGTCGTGGCTCCCCCGCCTGTTGCGCCGAAAGTGAGGTTCCGGTCCGGAAAGCCCGGCGGCCCCGGAACGCTGGAATGCGTTCCGGGGCTCAGGACTTCAGACGCGTCAGGCGTTGACGCAGGTGTTGCCGAAGGCCGGGTTCAGCAGGCCGATGATGTTGACCGTGTTGCCGCACACGTTCACCGGGATGTGGATCGGAACCTGGACGACGTTGCCGGACAGGACACCGGGGGAGCCGATGGCCGCACCCTGGGCACCCGCGTCGGCAACGGCCAGACCCGCACCCGCGAGAACGAGGCCACCGGTGGCAGCGGCAGCGGCCACAACCTTCTTGATCATTGTTCCTCCTAGTAGGCAATGCGGTCCCAGCCGCGGACCGCATCACCTGTAACGAGGAGGGATCACCGGGGCTACGAGCGTATGAGCGCATTCACTCTTCTCAGTGGTTTGCGCACACCTCTGCGATTCCGTGCCGTTAGGCGTTGTCGATGAATCGGTCGAGCACCCGAACCCCGAACTTCAGCCCGTCCACCGGCACCCGCTCGTCCACACCGTGGAACATTCCGGCGAAGTCCAGCTCGGGCGGCAGCTGCAGCGGCGCGAAGCCGAAGCAGCGGATGCCCAGGTCGTCGAAGGACTTGGCGTCCGTACCGCCCGAGAGCATGTACGGGACGGCCCGCGCGATCGGGTCCTCGGCCTTCAGGGCGCCCTGCATGGCATCGACCAGACGGCCGTCGAAGTCCGTCTCCAGCGCCTTGTCCCCGTGCACGTCCTCCCGCTTCACGCGCGGTCCGAGGATCCGGTCGAGGTCCGCGAAGAACTCGTCCTCGTAGCCCGGCAGGAAGCGCCCGTCCACGTGGGCCGTCGCCTGGCCGGGGATGACGTTGACCTTGTAGCCGGCGCCGAGCATGGTCGGGGCGGCCGAATTGCGCAGGGTCGCGCCGACCATCTTGGCGATGCCGCCGAGCTTGGCGAGCGTCGCGTCCATGTCGTCCGGGTCCAGCGGGGTGCCGAGCGCGTCGGAGAGCTCGTCCAGGAAGCTCCGTACGGTCTTGGTCACGCGCACCGGCCACTGGTGGCGGCCGAGCCGCCCCACGGCTTCGCACAGCTCCGTGATGGCGTTGTCGTTGTTGGTCATGGAACCGTGGCCCGCGGTGCCCTCCACCGTGAGCCGCATCCAGTGCATGCCCTTCTGGGCCGTCTCCACCAGGTACAGCCGCAGGTTCTCGTTCACGGTGAAGGAGAATCCGCCGACCTCGCCGATGGCCTCGGTGACGCCCTCGAACAGCCCGGGGTGCTTGTCGACGAGGTGCCGCGCCCCGTAGACGCCGCCGGCCTCCTCGTCGGCGAGGAAGGCCAGCACGATGTCCCGGGGGGGCTTGCGCCCGCTGCGCATGCGGTCGCGTACGACGGCCAGCGTCATCGCGTCCATGTCCTTCATGTCGACGGCGCCGCGGCCCCACACGCAGCCGTCGGCGATCTCGCCCGAGAAGGGATCGTACGTCCAGTCGGCGGCATTGGCCGGAACCACGTCGGTGTGCCCGTGGATCAGGAGGGCGGGTCGCGAGGGGTCCTCCCCCTCGATCCGCGCGACGGTCGAGGCCCGCCCCTTGTGGGACTCGAAGATCTGCGGCTCCAGCCCGACCTCGGCGAGCTTCTCGGCCACCCACTCGGCCGCCTTGCGCTCGCCGGGGCCCGAGTGGTCTCCGTAGTTGCTGGTGTCGATCCGGATGAGGTCCCGGCAGAGGTCGACGACCTCGTCCTCGCCGGAGACGGTCCTGCCCGCGCTCGACTCGCTCACGCTGCTTCCTCCCACTGATCAGTACCGAACTGCCCCCATCCTCCCGCTGCGGGCCGCTCCGCCCAAGGGCGATCCCCGGTCACCGGGGGGTGTGATCGAGGACCCCGGAATGTTTGGTAATGTTTTCCACGTCGGAACGGCCCGCGAGGGACGCGAGACAGACACCTTGTCCGGGTGGCGGAATGGCAGACGCGCTAGCTTGAGGTGCTAGTGCCCTTTATCGGGCGTGGGGGTTCAAGTCCCCCCTCGGACACAAGAGCAAGAACCCCACTTCGGTGGGGTTCTTTGCGTTTGCGGACGGCGGGATCGCGACGACGCACAACGGGATGCCGGCCGCCCTGTGGGAGTTCACCTGGGACGGGTGGGCGTCCCTGAGGGCCCCTGGGGTGCACGAAGGCCCTGCCGAGCGGAGCGGAGTCCGGTCGGCAGGGCCTTTCGGTGGCAGGGCCTTCGGGCCGGTGTCAGTCGCGCGCGGCGGCGATCTCGGCCACGCGGCGGCGGACCAGGTACCAGCCGCCGACCAGGGCGGCGCCGATGGCCGGCACGCACAGCACCGTGGTGCGGCCCACGCCTCCGTCGCACCACATCAGGACCAGCACCGCGAGGAGGAAGGCCAGGGTGACGAGCTGGGTGTACGGCGCCCAGGGCAGGCGGTAGGCGGGGCGCTCCAGCGTGCCCCGCTGCGCGCGGCGCCAGAAGTGGAGCGAGCAGATCATGACCATCGCCCAGGTGCCGAGGATGCCGAGCGAGGCGAAGTTCAGGACGATCTCGAAGGCGTCCTCGGGCATCAGCTTGTTCAGGCCGACGCCGGCCAGACCGAAGGCGGCGGTGAAGAGGACCCCGCCGTAGGGGACCTTGCCCTTGTTCATGCGGGCGGTGAACTTCGGCGCGGAGCCGGACATCGCCATGGAGCGCAGGATGCGGCCGGTGGAGTAGAGGCCGGAGTTGAGGCTGGAGAGGGCCGCGGTCAGGACGACGAGGTTCATGACCCCGGCGGCGCCGGGAACCCCGAGCTTGTCGAAGACGGTGACGAAGGGGCTCTGGTCGGAGGAGTACGCCGTGTAGGGGAGCAGCAGGGCGAGCAGCACGACCGAGCCGACGTAGAAGAGGCCCACGCGCCACATGATCGAGTTGATGGCCTTCGGCATGATCTTCTCGGGGTTCTCGGTCTCGCCGGCGGCGACGCCGCAGAGCTCGACGGAGGCGTACGCGAAGACCACGCCCTGGATCACCAGGAGCATCGGCAGGACGCCGGAGGGGAAGATGCCACCGTTGTCGGTGATGGTGGCGAGGCCGGGGGTGTGGCCGCCGATCTCGTGGCTGGTGGCGACGAGCCAGATGCCGACGATCAGGAAGACGACCAGGGCGGCGACCTTGACGAGGGAGAACCAGAATTCCATCTCGCCGAAGTACTTCACGGAGATGAGGTTCGCGGTGAGGACGACGGCCAGGGCGATGAAGGCGAGGACCCACTGGGGGACGTCCGTGAACAGCGACCAGAAGTGGGCGTAGGTCGCGGCGGCCGTGATGTCGGCCACGGTCGTCGTCGACCAGTTCAGGAAGTACAGCCAGCCGGCCGTGTAGGCGCCCTTCTCCCCCATGAACTCGCGCGCGTACGAGACGAAGGCGCCGGAGGAAGGACGGTAGAGGACGAGCTCGCCGAGGGCCCGTACGACGAAGAAGGCGAAGACGCCGCACACCGCGTAGGCGATCGCGAGGGACGGGCCCGCGCCGGCGAGGCGGCCGCCGGCACCGAGGAACAGGCCGGTGCCTATGGCCCCGCCGATCGCGATCATGTTGATGTGGCGGGACTTGAGGTCCTTGCTGTAGCCCTCGTCGCCGGCGTCGACATGGCGGGGAGACGCCGGGGCGGTGGCCTCGGTCAAGGTGCGGTCACTCATGTATGACTTCGCCTTCGTGGGTGGGACAGGCAGGTGCGGTGCCGCGCTCAGGGGACCTGGGTGGTGTCCCGTGAGCTGCGGTCCGGTGGTTTCGTCGCCCCAAATAGACCACGGGGTTCCGCTACCCGCCAAAATCGGCCCCGTGCGTGCCGAAGCCCCCGACGACCTTGGAAAGGGGTGTCGGGGGCTTCGTAGAGGCTGGAAAGCGAGGTCTTCCGGTCAGTCGGCCGGGGTGGCCGATGCGGCCTGGTCGAGGCGGAAGGCCTCGTTCCCCAGGCCGATGCGGGCGTGCGCCTCGGGGCGGCGGCTGCGCAGCACCGCGCCGTGGACCAGGCCGGTCACGACGGCAGCGCCGATGATGCCGGGCAGGGCCCAGTTGAGGACGGAGCCCTCGGCGGCGCCGACCAGGACGCCGAAGTCCTTGACGGTGTAGACGGCGATGCCGAGGAGCGCGAGACCGGCGGCGCCCGCGGCCACGAGCCGCCAGACCTGGGCGCCGGCGGTGCCGCGGCGGACGAAGAAGGCGATGACGGCGAAGGAGGCGGCGGCCATGAGGAGGGTCACACCGAGCGCGCCGACGCTGCCCATCCAGGTGAACAGGTGCAGGACGGGCGCGGTCGGGTCGCCGGTGGGCAGGTCGTCGGTGACGGCGAAGGCGATGACGACGACGGCGGCGATGCCGGTCTGGAGGAGGGACCCGGTGCCGGGGGCGCCGGTGCCGGCGTTGGTCCGGCCGAAGGCGGCCGGGAGCAGGCCCTCGCGGCCCATGGCGAAGGCGTAGCGGGCGACGACGTTGTGGAAGCTGAGCATGGCCGCGAACATGCCGGTGACGAAGAGCACGTGCAGGACGTCGGTGAAGGTGGCGCCGAGGCGGTCCTCGGTGAGCTGGAAGAGCAGGCCTGGGCCCGCCTCGGCGGAGGTCTTGACGACCTCGGAGGGGCCGGTGGCGACGGTGAGGGCCCAGGCGCTGAGGGCGAAGAAGAGGGCGACGAAGCCGACGGCGAGGAACATCACCCGGGAGACGACGATGTGCGGCTTGCTGGTCTCCTCGGCGTACACCGGGGACTGCTCGAAGCCGACGAAGGCGGCGATGCAGAAGCAGAGGGCGGTGCCGAGGCCGGGGCCGCTGAGGGTCTCCGGGTTGAAGGCGTGCAGCGAGAGGCCTTCGGCGCCGGGCTTGCCGAGGGCGGCGAGGTCGAAGACGACGACGAGGGCGCACTCGATGAGGAGGAGCACGCCGAGGACCTTGGCGTTGAGGTCGATCTTGAGCCAGCCGAGGGCGCCGGTGGCGGCGACGGCGAGCAGGGCCGGTATCCACCAGGCCAGCTCGATGTGGAGGTAGGTGGCGAAGAGGCCGGATATCTCGAAGCCGAGGATGCCGAAGACGCCGACCTGCATGGCGCTGTACGCGACGAGGGCGACGAGGGCGGCGCCCGCGCCGGCGGTGGGGCCGAGGCCGCGGGCGATGTAGGCGTAGAAGGCGCCGGCGTTGTGGACGTGCCGGCTCATTTCGGCGTAACCGATGCTGAAGAGGGCGAGGACCAGGCCGAGGACGACGAAGAGGAGGGGCTGGCCGACGATGCCCATGACGCCGAAGGTGGTGGGCATCACGCCGGCGACGACCATCAGGGGCGCACTGGCGGCGAGTACGGAGAGCAGCAGGCCGGCGGTACCCAGGCGGTCGGCGCGCAGGGCCCGGTCCTGGCCCTTGTACGTGCGGATCTCGGCCGGGTCCGGGAGCGTGGTGGATCTGCCCGTCGGCATGGGGGCGTCCTTTCGGGGGTGGGGTCTCTTCAGGCGGTGCCGAGCGCGGCGCTGCGCGCGGCGAGGAAGGCCTTGTGCGGGTCGAGGTCGGGGTAGGACCAGGGGGCGCGGGTGGCGTGCCGGCCGATGCGGTGGAAGAGGGCGGCGGCCTCGGCGGGGCGGCCCTCGCAGAGCTTGGCGTGGGCGAGGAAGTTGAGGTCGACCCGGTTGCGGGGGTGGTCCTCGCGCTCCCATTCCAGCCACCAGTCGAAGGCGGAGCGCAGGACCTGGCGGGCGCGGCGGCCGGACCAGTGGGCGGCGGCGCCGTCGGGGTGGTGGCCGTGGCGGGCGGCGAGCACCCGGTAGCGCTCGGCGTGCGCGATGACGGGGAGCACGGCGAGCGGGGAGTCGGCGGGGGATTCCTCGGCGGCCCAGGCCGCGAAGTCGTAGACCTCGTGGAGCGGGTCCTGGCCGGAGCCCGGGGTGCGTTCGGCCAGCTTGGCGACCATGAGGTGGTGGGCGTGGTGGTGCTCGCGGTGGCGGGCCCGGACCTGGTCGAAGTGGCGGCTGAACTCCTCCTCGGTGCCGAAGGCGCGGGAGAGCAGGAGCAGTCCGAGCCAGGGGGTGGGGTCGGCGGGGAGCAGGGCGGCGGCGCGCCGGCAGGCCTCTTCGGCGGCGGCCGGGGTGCCTTTGCCGCGCAGGGCGTTGAAGACGGCGGCGCAGGCGAGGAGGGTGGCGGCGTCGGCGCTCTCGGGCTCGGCGAGGAGCCATTCGCGGGCCCAGGCGGTGGCTGCCGGGGTCTCGGCGAGGACGACGACGCGGTGGCCGCGGCGGTCCCAGTCGTCGCCGGTGCCGACGAGCAGGGACCGGGCCCTTGACCAGCGGCCCTGGGTGAACTGGGTCCGCACGTCGATGAGTTCGGCGTCGCACAGGGCCGGGTCGAAGAGCTGGGCATCACGCTTGCGGGCGCGGCCGAGGGGCGGCGGAGGCGGGGACATCCGCGGGTTTCCCTCCAGGACGCGGGCGGACGGGGCGGGCGTGCGGTGGCCAAAACCGTGCAGGGTGCACGGGGTGGCGTGACCGGCTGGTCGGGCCGGGCGGATCGGAGATCGTGCCGGTGAGCGCACCGGTGATCACGGACAGCAAACCGGTACGTACAGCTCCGAGTCAAGGTCCAGTCCAGTGGCTGGCGGGTTTCAACTGGTGCGATGGTGGTGCGAGTTGGGATGGTTGTTCCGGTTCGGGAGGACGCCGAACCCGGGATCCGCGGGGTGGCCCCCTGAAGGCCGTCCGGTGATCTGCCCCGTGCCTGCCGTGCTCCCCGGGCCGGTACCAACGGGCAGTTCGCAGCCTCTCAGGCGGAGGGCGGCGCCCTTCCCCCGGCCGGGGGGCGGACGGGGCTCGCGCACGCCGCGGAGTGTCCGGTGGCTGTCCTGGAGGGTACGGACGTACGGGCCCTGCGGCCCGGCGAGGTGGACCTGGGCACGTGGCGGCCGAGGGGCAGGGGTACCCGACGGTGGCCGAATGGCGCGCCTCGCACGGGCGGCGGGGTTTCGACGGGCCCGGGCGCGCGCCGGGGTACCTCCTCGGGCGCCGAACGTGGCCAGGGGGTGGACGGTGGCTCGGGACCGTGTTCGGCGCCCTGCGGGGGCACCCCGCCGCACACCCGAACCCGTCGAACCGGGGGCCGACATGCCCGGCTCGATCCGGGCCGACCCCGGTTCGGTGGGGCCGGGTGTGTGCCGGGGCGCCCCCGCAGGGCGCCGAACACGGTCTCGCAGAACCATCCGACCCGATGCCGTTCGGCGCCCGAGGAGGTGCCCCGGCGCGCACCCGGCCCCACCGGAACCGCCCCCGCGCCCGGCCCACCGGAATCGCCGGGGCCCCGGGATGGGGGCTGGGGTCAGGCCACCGCCTCGGCCGCCGCGCGGCCCGCGGCCCGGCCCGAGAAGATGCAGCCGCCGAGGAAGGTGCCCTCCAGGGCGCGGTAGCCGTGGACCCCGCCGCCGCCGAAGCCGGCCGCCTCGCCCGCCGCGTAGACGCCGGGCAGCGGTTCGCCGCCGGCCGTCAGGACGCGCGAGGAGAGGTCGGTCTCCAGGCCGCCCAGGGACTTGCGGGTGAGGATCGAGAGCCGTACCGCGATCAGCGGGCCGGCCGCGGGGTCCAGGATCCGGTGCGGTGCGGCGGTGCGGATCAGCTTGTCGCCGAGGTACTTGCGGGCCCCGTGGATCGCCGTCACCTGGAGGTCCTTGGTGAACGGGTTGGCGATCTCCCGGTCCCGGGAGGTGATCACGCGGCGCAGGGCGTCCTCGTCGATCAGGTCCTGCTTGGTCACGGCGTTCATCCCGCGCACCAGCGCGCCGAGGTCGCGTTCGACGACGAAGTCCGCGCCGTTCTCCATGAAGGCCCTGACCGGGGCGGGTACGGCCTGGCGCGCGCGGGTGATGACGTCGCGGACCGACTTGCCGGTGAGGTCGGGGTTCTGCTCGGACCCGGAGAGGGCGAACTCCTTGCCGATGATGCGCTGGTTGAGCACGAACCACGTGTGGTCGTGGCCGGTCTTCATGATGTGGTCGAGCGTGCCGAGGGTGTCGAAGCCGGGGAAGAGGGGTACGGGCAGCCGCCTGCCCGTCGCGTCCAGCCAGAGCGGCGACGGGCCGGGCAGGATGCGGATGCCGTGGCTGGGCCAGATCGGGTTCCAGTTCTCGATGCCCTCGGTGTAGTGCCACATCCGGTCCTTGTTGATGTGGCTGGCGCCCGCCGCCTCCGCGATGCCGAGCATGAGGCCGTCCACGTGCGCCGGGACTCCGGAGAGCATCCGGTCCGGCGGGGTGCCGAGCCGGTCGGGCCACTGCGCCCGTACGAGGTCGTGGTTGCCGCCGATGCCGCCGCTGGTCACGATCACGGCCTGGGCCCGCAGCGAGAAGGCCCCGGTGACCTCGCGGCTGCTCGCCGTGCCGCGCACGGCGTCGGAGGGTTCCAGTACCTCGCCCGTGACGGTGTCCACCGCGCCGGCGGTGCGGGAGAGCCCGGTGACCCGGTGGCGGAACCTCAGCTGGACCAGGCCGCGGGCCACACCGGCCCGGACGCGCCGCTCGAAGGGCTCCACCAGGCCGGGGCCGGTGCCCCAGGTGATGTGGAAGCGGGGGACGGAGTTGCCGTGACCGTCGGCGTCGTAGCCGCCGCGCTCCGCCCAGCCGACGACGGGGAAGAAGCGGACGCCCCGGGCGTGCAGCCAGGGGCGCTTCTCCCCCGCCGCGAAGTCGACGTAGGCCTCGGCCCAGCGGCGCGGCCAGGCGTCCTCCTCGCGGTCGAACCCGGCGGTGCCCAGCCAGTCCTGGAGGGCGAGCGCGCGGCTGTCCTTGATCCGCATGCGGCGCTGCTCGGGCGAGTCCACGAAGAACAGCCCGCCGAAGGACCAGTGGGCCTGGCCGCCGATGGACTGCTCGGGCTCCTGGTCGAGCAGGATGACCTTGCGGCCCGCTTCGACGAGTTCGGCGGTGGCCACGAGGCCGGCGAGCCCCGCGCCGATCACGATCACGTCTGCGTCGTACGTCATGCGATACCCGTCCTCCGTCGGTGGTGGGCCGATCTTTGGCTACGGAGCGGTAACCAGTCAACAGCGGTGGTTGGATGGCCTGTGTGAGTGCCGCTGATGAAGTGCTGGACGTGGTGGACCGGGACGACCGGGTGACCGGGCAGGCCCCGCGCGGCGAGGTGTACGCCCGCGGCTTGCTGCACCGGTGCGTGTTCGTGCAGGCCAGGGATGCGCGGGGGCGGATCTTCGTGCACCGGCGGACCGCTTCGAAGCTCGTGTTCCCCTCGCACTACGACATGTTCGTGGGCGGGGTCCTGGGCGCCGGGGAGAGCTACGGGCGGGCCGCGCTGCGGGAGGCCGAGGAGGAGCTGGGGGTGCGGGGGCTGCCGCAGCCGGTGCCGCTGTTCAAGTTCCTGTACGAGGGGCCGGGCGGGGCCTGGTGGTCGTACGTGCACGAGGTGCGGTGCGCGGTGCCGGTACGGCCGCAGGTCTCGGAGGTGGCCTGGCACGACTTCGTGGACGAGGACGAGCTGGAGCGGCGGGTGGCCGGCGGTTCGTGGACCTGGGTGCCCGACGGGCTGGAGGCGTACCGGCGGCTGCGGGAGTTCCGGGCGGCGGGCGGGCCGGGCGGGGACCCGGGTACCGGGCCCGGGCGGTAGCCCGGCGTAGATTGCGGGGGTGATCGATTCCCCGAAGGGCGGCTTCCTGCGTGACGTGCGCCTCTGGTTCGCGCCGCAGCGCCTCCGCGAGGAGGGCGAGACCCCCGACTACCGCTTCTCGCTGGCCAACGAGCGGACCTTCCTGGCCTGGATTCGGACCGCGCTGGCCCTGGTGGGCGGCGGTTTCGCGGTCGACCAGTTCCTGCCGGACCTGCGGTGGGGGGTGCGGGTCGGGATGGCCTTCGCGCTGCTCGCGGTGGGTGCGGCGTGCGCGCTGCGGGCCGTGAACCACTGGGTGCGGTGCGAGCGGGCGATGCGGCGGGGCGAGGACCTGCCGGTGTCGCGGTTCCCGGTGGTGCTGAGCGCGGGGGTGGGGCTGGTCGCGGTGGCGATGGTGGTGGTCGTGCTGCTGGGCTGGACGACGGGGCGGTGACGCGGTACGGGGAGCCTCGCGACGCCGGGCTGCAGCCGGAGCGGACGCGGCTCGCGTGGCGGCGTACGACGCTGGCCTCCTCGGTGGTGGCGGTGCTGGCGCTGCGGCAGGCGCTGCGCGGGTCCGGCGGGCGGGTCGAGGTGGCGGGGGCGGCGGTCATCGCGCTGGTCTGGCTGGTGTTCCTGTGGGTGGCGCACCGGCGGATCCGTGAACTGGCGGCGGGCCGGCCGCGGGGGCTCGCGCCGCGGGCGGCGGCGTCGGCGGTGGCGTGCACGGTGGCGCTGGCGCTGTTCGCCATGGCGGTGATCGTCTGATGGCGCTTCACCGGCCCCGGACCGATGGTCGGATGATCGGGCTTCTCCGTGCCACAGCGACATAACGGGCAACTGAGGATGATCCCCACTAGCCTCGGCGTCATGACGACCACGCACCAGGAACACGCCACGCACGAGCACGCCCACGGGCCCGACTGCGGTCACCGGGCGGTCCCGCACGGCGACCACGTCGACTACGCGCACGACGGCCACCTGCACCGGGAGCACTCCGGGCACTGGGACGAGTGCGAGAGCCCCGGGCACACCACCCACTCCGAGCACGCGCACCGGCACGGCTCGGACTGCGGGCACGACGCCGTCGCCCACGGCGACCACGTCGACTACGTACACGACGGGCACCGGCACGCCGAGCACGACGGCCACTACGACGACCACTGACGCCACCGGCCCCGCGAGCGCCTGACCGGATATCCGGTCGGCAGGGACACCCAGCCTCCCCCCCGGAGCGCGACGGCTGACAGGATGCTGACCGCCTGTCACAGCGATTCGGGGAGAGCGCAGATGCCCGTCGACGATCCGTACCTCGTCCAGCCGGCGCCGGGGGTGTACGCCTACGTCCAGCCGGACGGCGGCTGGTGCCTGAACAACGCGGGTTTCGTGAGCGACGGCGGCCGGACCCTGCTCGTCGACACCGCCGCCACCGAGCGGCGGGCGCTCGCCCTGCGCGAGGCGGTCGTGGCGGCCGGCGTGCCGCTCCCCCGCACCGTGGTCAACACCCACCACCACGGCGACCACACCTACGGGAACGGGGTCTTCGCCCCCGAGGCACTGGTGCTGGGACACGACAACGCGCGTGCCGAGCAGCTCGCCGCCGGGCACCAGCTGGAGATGATCTGGCCGGCTACGGACTTCGGCGCGATAGCGATCACCGCACCCGACCTCACCTACAGCGAGCGGATGACCCTGTACGTCGGCGAGACCGAGGTGCAGGTCATCCACCCGGGCGTCGCGCACACCACCGGGGACTCGATCGTATGGCTGCCCCGGCAGCGGGTGGTCTTCACCGGCGACCTGGTCTTCGCCGGGGGGACGCCCTTCCTGGCCATGGGCTCGCTGGCCGGTTCGCTGCGGGCGCTGGAGCTGCTGCGTTCGCTGGGCGCGGAGACCGTCGTGCCGGGCCACGGGCCCCTGACCGACGGATCGGCCTACGAGTCCACCGAGCGCTACCTGCGGTACGTGGCCGAGCTCGCCCGGGAGGGCCGCGCGAAGGGGCTGAGTCCGCTGGAGGTGGCGAGGGAGGCCGATCTCGGCGAGTTCGCCGCCTGGCGGGAGAGCGAGCGGCTCGTGGCGAACGTGCACCGGGCGTACGCGGAGCTGGCCGGGGAGCCGGAGGGCGCCCCGCTGGACATCCTGGCGGTGTTGAAGGACATGACGGTGATGAACGGCGGGACGCCGATCCTCTGCCACGCCTGATCCGTTCGCCGTGGGCCGGGACAGTTCTTTCGGCCCGCACTATGGACGGCATACCGACTGGTCGGCATGATGGGCCACGGACACCCGTCGTCGACTCCGCACGGAGGTACGCAGCATGACCCCAGCCTCAGCGTCAGCATCGGCCGACCCGCGGGGCCTCGATCTGGAGCGGCTGCGCGGCCATCTCGACCGGGCGCGGCCGGGGCTCGTAGCGGGGACGCTGCGCGGCCGGCTGATCGAAGGCGGCCGCTCGAACCTCACGTACGAGATCACCGACGGGACCGCCCGCTGGGTGGTGCGCAGGCCGCCGCTCGGGCACGTGCTGGCCACCGCGCACGACATGCGCCGCGAGCACCGGGTGATCGAGGCGCTGCACGGCACGGCCGTGCCGGTGCCCGAGCCGGTGCTGCTGTGCGAGGACGAGGAGGTGCTGGGGGCGCCGTTCTACGTCATGGAGTACGTGGACGGGGTCCCGTACCGGACGGCCGGCCAGCTCGCCGCGATCGGGCCGGAGCGGACCAGGCGGGCGGTGCTGGGCCTGGTGGACACCCTGGTCGAGCTGCACGCGGTGGATCCGCAGGCGGTGGGCCTGGGCGACTTCGGCCGGCCCGAGGGCTTCCTGGACCGGCAGCTGCGCCGCTGGGGCAAGCAGCTCGCGGCCTCGCGCGGACGTGAACTGGCCGGCATCGACGAGCTGCACGGCGCGCTGGGCCGGGCGCTGCCCGACTCCCCCGCACCGACCGTGGTGCACGGGGACTTCCGGCTCGACAACGTGCTGATCGGCGGTCCGGACGACACGATCCGGGCGGTGCTGGACTGGGAGATGTCCACGCTGGGCGATCCGCTCACCGATCTCGGACTGCTGGTGATGTACAGCTCGGACCTCGGGCTGACCGAATCCCCGGTCAGCACGACGAGCGGGGCGCCCGGGCACCCGGCCCCCGCCCAGCTGGTCGAGCGGTACGCCGCCCGCTCAGGCCGGGACACCGGCGCCATCGCCTGGTACACGGCCTTCGCCTGGTTCAAGCTCGCGGTGATCCTCGAAGGCATCCACTACCGCTACACGCTCGGGCAGACCGTCGGCGCCGGGTTCGACCGGATCGGCGAGCTGGTGCCCGTCTTCATCGAGCACGGACTGACCACCCTCCAGGAAGGCTGAGGAGCCGATCAGCATGGACTTCGCATTCGACGCCCGGACCGAGGAACTCCGCGAGCGGCTGCTCGCGTTCATGGAGGAGTACGTCTACCCGGCGGAAGCCCTCGCCGCCGAGCAGCGCGCGCGGCTGGCCTCGCCCTGGGACACCCCGGCCGTCTTCGGTGAACTGAAGGCCGAGGCGCGCCGCCAGGGCCTGTGGAACCTCTTCCTCCCGGACGCGGAGCACGGCGCCGGGCTGACCAACCTCCAGTACGCGCCGCTCGCCGAGATCACCGGCCGCAGCCCGCACCTGGCACCGATGGCGACCAACTGCGCCGCTCCGGACACCGGGAACATGGAGCTGCTCGCCCAGTTCGGGAACGAGGAGCAGAAGAAGCAGTGGCTGGAGCCGCTGCTGGCCGGGGAGATCCGGTCCGCCTTCGCCATGACCGAGCCCGAGGTGGCCTCCTCGGACGCGACCAACGTCGAGACCCGGATCGAGCGCGACGGTGACGACTACGTGGTCACCGGCCGCAAGTGGTTCATCTCCGGGGCGATGAACCCGGACTGCAAGATCTTCATCGTCATGGGCAAGACGGACCCGGAGGGCGCCGATCCGCGCCGCCAGCAGTCGATGATCCTGGTCCCGCGCGACACCCCCGGGGTCGAGGTGCGCCGGGCCATGACGGTGTACGGGTACGAGGACCACGACCACGGCGGCCACGCCGAGGTCGTCTTCGACGGGGCCAGGGTCCCGGCGGCGAACCTGATCGGCGAGGAGGGCACCGGCTTCGCCATCGCGCAGGCACGGCTCGGCCCGGGCCGCATCCACCACTGCATGCGGCTGATCGGCATGGCCGAGCGGGCCATCGAGCTGATGTGCCGGCGCGCCCTGGACCGTACGGCCTTCGGCAAGCCGCTGGCCGCGCAGGGCGTCGTCCAGAACTGGATCGCGGACGCCCGGGTGACGGTGGAACAGCTGCGGCTGCTGGTGCTGAAGACGGCCTGGCTGATGGACACGGCCGGGAACCGGGGCGCCCACACCGAGATCCAGGCCATCAAGATCGCGACCCCGCGGGCGGTGGTGCGGATCCTGGACGACGCGGTCCAGCTGCACGGCGCGGGCGGGGTGAGCCAGGACTTCCCCCTCGCGGAGCTGTGGGCGGCGGCGCGCACGCTGCGGCTGGCCGACGGCCCGGACGAGGTGCACCAGCGGTCGCTGGCGCGGCGGGAGCTGAAGGCCTACCAGTAGGCCCCGTCAGGCCGAGGGAGACACCCCCTGGGCAGCCGTCGTGTGGCCGGCCGCCACCTCGATGACCTCGTCGAGCACCTCGCGGGAGCGGATCAGATCGCCGATCATCCGGTCGATCCGCTCCCGTTCCGTCTTCAGCTCGGCGACCAGCGCAGGGGTGGCCCGTACGTTCGGCCCGCCGTCCGTGTCGCGCATGCACGGCAGGATCTGGGCGATCTTCGCGCTGTGCAGGCCGGCCGCGTAGAGCTCCTGGATCCGGATGACCCGGTCCACCGCCCGCTCCGCGTAGTCGCGGTGGCCGCCGGGGGTCCGGTCGGAGACCAGCAGCCCCTGCTTCTCGTAGTAGCGCAGCGAGCGCTCGCTGACCCCGGTGCGCGCCGCCAGTTCGCCGATCCGCATGCCCCGCCCCCGCCGTCTCCGGACTTGAATCTGACATTGGTGTCAGCTTCTAGGTTACGGGCATGACGAACACGCAGCAGGTCCTTCCCGCCACCTCCGGCCTCTTCGATTCCGCCGCGCTCGGCGCCCTGGAGCTCCCCAACCGCCTGGTGATGGCGCCCCTGACCCGCCACCGGGCCGGCGCCGACGGGGTCCCCGGGGAACTGATGGCCGTCCACTACGCGCAGCGCGCCACAGCCGGTCTGATCATCGCCGAGGGCACCGCGCCGAGCGCCGTGGGGCAGGCGTACCCGAACATCCCCGGCATCCACACCGCCGACCAGGCAGCCGGCTGGCGGAGGGTCACCGACGCGGTGCGCGCGGGCGCCGACGGCCGGGGCGGCGGCGCGGCGATGTTCCTCCAGCTCGAGCACGGCGGCCGGGTGGGCCACCCCGACACCAGCGGGCACGTCCCGCTCGCGCCGTCCGCCGTACGGCTGCCCGAGCAGCTGCACACCCCGCGGGGGCTGCGGGACGCCGTCACCCCCCGCGCGATGACGGCCGAGGACATCCGGTCCACGATCGCCGACTTCGCGGCCGCTGCCCGCAATGCCGTGGAAGCCGGTTTCGCGGGGGTGGAGGTGCACGCCGCCAACGGTTTCCTGCCCCACCAGTTCCTGGCGAAGAACACAAACCTGCGGACCGACGAGTGGGGCGGCTCCGTCGAGAACCGCATCCGGTTCACCGTCGAGGTGGTCCGGGCCGTCACCGAGGCCATCGGCCGGGAGCGGGTCGGCGTGCGGATCTCGCCCGGAGTGACCGTCAACGGCATCGAGGAGGGCGACACCGAGGACATCTACCCGGCACTGCTGGCCGCCCTGGCCGAGATCGACCCGGTCTACCTCCACGTCCTCTACACCGCCGAGGAGCGGCCCCGGTTCCAGGAGTACCGCAAGGCCTGGCCGGGCACGCTGATCGCCAACCAGCTCCTCACCCGGGAGCAGTTCGAGGCCGACGGCGGCAAGAGGGTCGCCGAACGGCTCCTGGCCGAGGGCGCGGACCTGGTCTCGCTCGGTCGGGGTTTCCTCGCCAACCCCGACTTCGTGGAACGCCTGCGGGTGGACGCTCCCCTCAACGAGCTCCGCCCCGAGTTGATGATGCACGTACAGGGGGCGGAGGGGTACAACGACTACCCGGCACTCGCGACCGCGTCGGTGTGACCGGCTACTACGGCCGCAGCGCGCGCAGCAGGAGGTCGGCCAGGTGGTCGGCGACCTCCTGCGGGGTGAGGGGGCCGTCCGTGCGGTACCAGGTGGACAGGTGGTGCACGGATCCGAAGTGGTAGTCCACCACCAGGTCGGCCGGGGTGGCGCTGGAGAACACCCCCGTACGCTGGCCCTCCTCGACCAGGGCCCGGAAGCGTTCGTGGTAGCGCCGGCGCTCGGCCCGCACCTGCTTGAACTTCTCCGGGCTGAGCTGGTGCATCGACCGGAAGAAGATCATCGCGTCGTCGAGGTTCTCGATGGTGGTGACGACCACGTCGGCGGCGGCCGCCCGCAGCCGCTCCTCGACGGGGGCGTCGGAATCGGCCACCGCGTCGAGCCGCTGCTGCTGGAGGCGCAGCATCCGCGCGTACACCTCGTGCAGCAGGTCGTCCTTGGACCCGAAGTAGTGGTAGAGCGCACCCTTGGTGACCCCGGCCGCCTCGACGATCTCCTGCACGGAGGTGCGGTCGTAGCCGCGTTCGGCGAAGAGCCGGGTGGCGACGGCGAGCAGCCGCTGCGGTACCGGGGCCTCGTGCGTGCCTTCGGGTTCCGTGGTCCTCGCAGCCATGGCGCCGACCTTCCCTTCCCATTCCCAGCTGTACGACCGTCCGACTGTTTTCAGCCGCGGTCGCGCAGTTCCCGTCGCAGGATCTTGCCACTGGTCGTCTTCGGAAGGACAGGCAGGACCTCCACCTCGCGCGGGTATTTGTACGCGGCGATGCGCGCGGCGCAGTACGCGGAGAGCTCCGCCGGTTCGACCGAGGTGCCGGGGCGCAGGCTGACGTACGCCTTGACGCTCTCCCCGCGGTAGGGGTCCGGGACGCCGACGACGGCCGCCTCGCGGACGGCGGGGTGCGTGTAGAGCACGTCCTCGACCTCGCGCGGCCAGACCTTGAAGCCGGAGGCGTTGATCATGTCCTTCTTCCGGTCGACGACGTAGAGCCAGCCGGCCGCGTCCATGAAACCGACGTCACCGGTGCGCAGTTCGCCGTCCGGGAAGGCCTTGGCGGTGTCGGCCGGCAGGCCCCAGTAGCCGGGCACGACCTGCGGGCCGCGGACGGCTATCTCGCCGGTCTCGCCGAAGGGGACCTCGGCGCCCCGCTCGTCGAGGATGCGCACGACGGTGTCGGCGCCGGGCAGGCCCACCGAGAGGGTTCCGGAGACGGGGTCGACGGGGGCTTCGAGGTGCGGGGGGACCGAGGCGCACGGAGCGGTGCACTCGGTGAGGCCGTAGCCGTTGCGCAGGTAGAACCCGAAGTCGGCGCGCAGGCGCTCGACGAGGGCGGGCGGCAGCGGGGCGCCGCCGGAGGAGATGACCTGGAAGGAGGCGAAGTGGTCGCGGGTGACGCCGGGGTGCGCGGTGAGGGCCATGAAGGCGGTGGCCGGGCCGACGGTGTAGGCGGGGCGGTGTTCGAGGAAGGCGTCGAGGACGACCCCGGCGTCGAAGCGGTGGGCGAGCACGAGGGTGCCGGCGTTGGCGAAGCAGGCCGCGAGCTCGCAGACCATGCCGGTGATGTGGAAGAGCGGGGCGAGGGCGAAGTACCTGGCGCCCTCGGGAAGCGGGTGACCGGTGACCTGTCGTACCGCGTTGTACGTGAGCGCGCCGTGCGGGTTCATGGCTCCCTTGGGGGTGCCACTGGTGCCGGAGGTGTAGCTGATGAGGGCGGTGTCGGCAGCGGTGAGGTGCGCGTCGGGCGGCGCGGGGTGGCCCTGGCGGGCCACGGTGAGCAGGTCCAGCGCCGCCGGGGTGTGGGGCGCGGGGAGTGCGGCGTCCGTACGGGGTCCGGGCAGGAGCCCCGGACCCTTGAAGACACGGGGGTCGTTACGGGTCTGGAAGTCCTCGTTGCGGGCGGTCAGTACGGTGCCCACGCCGGTCCCCCGCACCGTCTCGCGCAGGTACGCCTCCCACGTGCCGCCCTCGCAGACCAGCGCGGCGGCCCCCGAGTCACGCAGGACGTGGCCGACCTCGCCGGACTTGTACATGGGGTTGAGCGGGACGACGACGGCCCCGGCCTTCCAGGCGGCGAGGACGGCCAGGGGGTAGTGCGGGGTGTTCTGGAGCATCACGGCGACCCGGTCCCCGGGCCGGATGCCCCGCGCGGCGAGGTGGCCGGCGAGGGAGTCGGAGAGCGCGTCGGCCTCGGCGTAGCTCGTGCGGCCGTCGAAGTAGGCCAACGCGGTGCGCTCGGGGGCGCGGGCCACGGCGGCGCGGAAGGCGTGCAGCACGGTCGGCGGCGGCTCGACGGGGGCGCGCTGCGCCGGGCTGAGCAGGGCGAGCCAGGGCCGGGCCGCGTAACCGGCGGCCGGGGACGCCGCCGGCTGCGGTGAGGGGGAGGACGGGGAGGTGGGGGGCACCGGGGAGGGCGGGGTCACCTGGTCTCCCATTTCTGCTGGAGGTGGTTCATGCCGCTCAGCCAGCGGTCCGGCTCGGTGGCGCGGGCAGCGTAGAAGTCCGCGACCTCGGGGTGCGGGAGGATCAAGAACCGGCCCTTCTCCATGCCGTCGAACAGTGCGTCCACGACCGCTTCCGGCTCGATCGCGGTCGGCGCGAGGACGAGTTCGCCCGCCGAGCCCGCGGCGGTCAGCATGTCGGTGCGCACCCCTTGCGGGCAGATGGCGTGGACCTGCACACCGCGGTGGCGGTAGGTCAGCGAGAGCCATTCGGCGAAGGCGAGCGCACCGTGCTTGGTGACACTGTACGGGGCCGCCCCGATCATGGTCAGCAGTCCGGCGGCGGAGACGGTGGACACGAAGCGGCCGTCCCCCCGCTCCAGCCAGTCGGGCAGCAGCAGCCGGGCGGCACGGACGTGGGCCATGACGTTGGTGTCCCAGGCCGCTTCCCAGACGGCCTCGTCGGCGAACGCGTCGCCGCCGGAGGCGAGTCCGGCGTTGGCGCAGTAGATGTCGACCCTGCCGCCGAGTGCCTCGCGGGCCTCGTCCACGATCTCCGAGGCGTCACCGGCCACCGCGATCGCGCGGGCGCCGATGCCGCCCGCCACGGAGGCGGCCTTGGCGGGGTCGAGGTCGTTGACGACGACGGTCGCCCCCTCGGCGGCGAAGCGGCGGGCGAGGGCCGCGCCGATGCCGCCGCCCGCTCCGGTGACGACGACTCGCTGGTCCTGGTACGCGCTCACGGGGATCACCTTTCGTGGCCTGATGGCGGCTCGGGTCGTGCACCGACATCCGGCAGACTAACCAGTCGGTATGTCGGGACGGAAGGGGTCTGCCTCCTAGCGTGGCCGGATGACGCTGTCGCGACGCGGGGTGCTGGGACTGGCGGGGGCCATGGGGGCGGCGGGAGCGGTGGGAGCGGTGGGGGCCTCCGCGACCTCGGCGACCTCGGCGCCCTCCGCGACACCGACCGGGCCGGCCGGGCGCGCGGACCGGGTGCGCACCGGCTTCGAGCGGCTCGCCGCGGACGGGTACGCCGTACTGGCCGGGCAGCGGGTCGGGGTGGTCACCAACCCCACCGGGATCACCGCCGACGCCAGCCACCTGGTCGACGTACTGCACGCGGACGAACGCGTGGACCTGGTCGCGGTGTTCGGGCCCGAGCACGGGTTCCGCGGGACGGCGCAGGCCGGGGACTCCGAGGGGGCCTCCCGGGATCCGGCGACCGGCCTGCCGGTGTGGGACACGTACGGCAAGAGCGGCCAGCGGCTCGCGGACGTCTTCACATCGGCCGGGATCGACACCGTCGTCTTCGACATCCAGGACGTCGGGGCGCGCTTCTACACCTACATCTGGACGCTCTACGACTGCATGCGCGCCGCCGCCCTCGCGGACAAGGCGGTGGTGGTGCTGGACCGGCCCAACCCGGTGGGGGGCCGGCGGGCGGCGGGGCCGGTGCTGGAACGGCCGTACGCGAGCTTCGTGGGCCGGGAGCCGATCGCGCTCGCGCACGGGATGACGGCGGCGGAGCTGGCCCGGCTGTTCAACGGCGAGTTCCTGGCCGAACGCCCCGCCAGGCTGCGCACGGTGGAGATGACCGGGTGGCGGCGGGGGTCGTTCTTCGGCGGGACCGGGCTGCCGTGGGTACCGCCGAGCCCGAACATGCCCACCCCGGACACGGCGCTCGCCTACGCCGGCACCTGCCTGTTCGAGGGGACGAACCTGTCCGAGGGGCGCGGGACGACCACCCCCTTCGAGGTGGTGGGCGCCGAGGGCATCGACCGCCGGTGGGCCGAGGCCGCGAACGCGCTGGGCGTGCCCGGGGTGTGGTTCCGGGAGGCCTACTTCACGCCCACGTTCTCCAAGCACGTGGGCAAGGTCTGCGGCGGGATCCGGCTGATCGTGCACGACCGGGAGGCCTTCGACCCGGTCCGGGCCGGGATCGGCCTGCTGGTGACCGCGCGGCGGACGTGGAGCGGCTTCGCCTGGCGCGAGGACCACTGGATCGACCGGCTGACGGGCTCGGACCGGGTGCGCACGCTGGTGGACGCGGGAGCCGGGGTGGAGGAGATCGCGGGTGACTGGGCGGCGGGCCTGGCCCGCTTCGAGGCGGTGCGCGGGGAATACCTGCTGTACGAGTGAGCCGGCCGGCCTGATGCGTGGACACCTCTAGCCGGGCGGGGTGCGCGGCAGGATGCTGGTCGCACCGGATGGACGCGGCGGGGAGGGGGACGTCATGTCGGGTGTGGCGGGGATCGGGGTCGGGCCGTACGCGGAGCTGACCTTCGACGCGGACGGGGACGTGGACCGGGCCACGCAGGAGGCGGTGGGCCGGATCGAGGCCACGGACCTGCTGGTCTTCGCCCACGGTTGGAACAGCGACCGGTCCACGGCGACCCGGCTCTACGACCGGTTCTTCGCCCCCTTCCCGAGGCTGGTGGGGTCGCAGGTACGGCTGGGGTACGTGGGTGTCGTATGGCCGTCGATCCGCTTCTCGGACGAGCCGATACCGGACTTCGAGCCGCCCGGCGCGCTCGCCGAGCCCGGCTTCGGGACGGCGCTCGACCGCGGCACCCGGCAGGCCCTGGGGGAGTTCTGGCCCGGGCACGGGGCGGAGCTGGACCGGGTGGCCGAACTGCTGGAGGAACGGCCGGAGTCGGTTGCCGCCTTCGTCGAGTTCGGGGCGCTGGTGCGGGAGCTGGCCGGGGTGGACGCCGTGCCCGCGGCGGTCGCTCCGGCGGTGCCCGCCCTGTTCACGGAGGACGTCCTGGACGTCTGCCGCACCCTCACCCTCGCACTGGCCGAGGCGGGCGCCCCGCCCGGCGGCGACGACGCGCGGGACCTCTCGGTCGGGGGCGGGCTGCGGGGCCTGTGGAAGGGCGCCAAGGAGCTGCTGCGGCAGGCGGCGTACTACAGGATGAAGCAGCGGGCGGGGGTCGTCGGCGAACGCGGTCTCGGGCCGGTGCTGGCCGAGCTGGCGCGCCGCCGTCCGGGGCTGCGGATCCACCTGATCGGGCACAGCTTCGGCGCGCGCGTGGTGTCCTTCTCACTGCGCGCCGTACCGGACGGGGCCCGGCACGTGGCCTCCGTGACCCTGCTCCAGGGCGCCTTCTCCCACTACGCGTTCTGCGACCGGCTGCCGCACGACCGCGGCCGCGGCGGCGCCCTCGCCGGCCTCCAGCGGAGGGTCGACGGCCCGGTGGTGGCCTGCCACTCCCCCCATGACACCTCCCTCAAGGTGTTCTATCCGCTGGCCTCCCGGATGGCGGGGGATTCGGCCGGACTGCTGGGCTTCGACGAGCGGTGGGGAGCGATCGGGCACGACGGGGTGCAGGCGGTGCCGGGTGCGCCCCGGCTGACCCTCGACGCGGCGCTGCGCGAGGGGGTGCCAGCGAGCGGTTGCGTCAGCGTGGACGCGGGTTCGGTGGTGCGGCGCGGCGGCGCCCCCTCGGGGGCGCACAGCGACATCTGCCACGAGGAGCTGGCCCGGGTGGTGGTGGCCGCGGGGCGCATGGGGCGCTGAGTTCCGGCCATGTGCCACCCGCACGCCTCGTCCGCCCCCGCATGCGCCCGCCGTCTGCCGGGCATGTTGGGCACATCGGCGGAGGTGAAGGTGTGATGGCGGGATTCCGGAGTCTGGCCTACCAGGTGCGCGACGCGCGCAATGACCGGGCCCTGCGGCGCCATTCCCTGCGCCGCTGCCTGGAGCGGTTCGCTCCGTACGGGCACCGGGCCACGTGGTGGCACCTGTGCGACCGGCACGGGATCGCCCCCGAGGACCGGGGGGCGGATCCCCTGCGGCTGGTGGCCGCGCTGGAGGAGCTGGAGGACGCGCGGGCGGTCTGGCTGGAGTACGAGCGGCACTTCGCGGAGCGGCGGCGCCGGGAGAAGTACCACGGGCTGCGGCGGCCGGAGTGGGCGTGGGGCGGCAGCGGCGACGCGGTGGTGCGGTGCGCGGATCCGGGGGTGCGGCCCGAGGGGGCGCTGGGCGAGGTGCTGCGGCGGCTGGTGCGGGCGCTGGAGTCGGAGCCGGGGACGGCGTGCCCGGTCTGCGGGGAGCGGGAGCTGCGGTGGCCGGACGTGGCGCCCGCCGCTGCGGTCGGGTCCTGGGAGGGGGCGTGGGCCTGGGACGGGCCGGTGTGCGGGGGCTGCGGGATCGTGGTGCCGAGACCGGCGCTGGCGGACGTTCCGGCGGCGGGGGCGGCGTGAGGGTGCCGGTGCCGCGGCCGGTGCCGCTGCCGCTGTCGTGCGCGGTGTCGCCGGTGGTGTCGCTGAACGGGGCCCGGAGCGGTGCCGACGGGCCGGCCGTGCCGATGTCCCCCGCGGACCTGGCCGAGTCGGCGCGGGCCGCGGTGGCCGCCGGGGCCGGGGAGGTGCTCGTCCATCCGCGGACCCCGTGCGGGCGGGAGAGCCTGTCGGCGCGGGTGGTCGGGCCGGTTCTCGGGGCGATGCGGGGTGCGGGGGTCCTCGTACCGCTCTCGGTGGCGGTGAGCGTGGGGGCCGAGCCGGATCCGGCGGGGCGGCTGGAGCGGGTGCGGTCCTGGACGGTGCTGCCGGACCGGGCGGTGGTGGACTTCGGGGAGCCGGCGGCCGCGGAGTTGGCGCAGGCCCTGCTGGCGCGGGGGGTCGCGGTGGACGCGGTGGTTCCGCTGGGCGGTCCGGCCGGGCCGGAGCCGATGGCGCGCTTCCTGGCCTGGCCGGTACGCGAGCCCGGGCGGGTCCGGCTGGCGGCCGAGCTCGCGTCGGCCGATCCGGCGCTGGTGGCGGGGCTGCGGGGGCTGCCGCCGGTGGAGGTGCTGTTGTACGGGCGCGAGGCCGCCGCGTGGCCGGTGCTGCGGCTGGCCGCGCGGTGCAGTACGGGAGCGCGGACCGGCGTCGGAGACGTACTGCACCTGCCGGACGGGCGGCCGGCCCGGTCGAACGCGGAACTGGTGGCGGCGGCCCGGGCCGTGCTGGACGGGGCGGGGCGCGGCGGACACGCGGACGGCGGACACGCGGTCGGCGGACCGGCGGCTACAGGCGCGAGCCGGTGAGCTTTTCGCCGAAGGCGTCGTCCGGGTTGGACAGCGCACAGGTCTCGAGGGAGAGGCAGCCGCAGCCGATGCAGTCCGTCAGGTGGTCGCGCAGCCGGCTGAGGCGGGAGATCCGCTGGTCGAGCTCGGCGCGCCAGGCCTCGGAGAGGCGGGCCCAGTCCTCGTGGGTGGGGGTGCGTTCCTCGGGGAGCCGGGCGAGGGCGTCGCGGATGCTGGCGAGCGGGATGCCCACCCGCTGCGCGGCCCGTACGAACGCCACCCGGCGCAGGGCGTCGCGGGTGTAGCGGCGCTGGTTGCCGGAGGTGCGGCGGCTGCTGATCAGGCCCTTGGACTCGTAGAAGTGGAGCGCGGACACGGCCGCGCCGCTGCGGGCGGACAGCTGGCCGACGGTGAGTTCGTGGACGTTCTCGGGAATCTGCGGCACCCGGCCGAGGGTAGTCGGGGGTCCGTTGACATACCCATACGGCCCCAGCATGCTGAGCAAGCGCTTATTCGCCCCGTGCCTTCGTGGGTTCGCGCATCCGTGAGTGTGTCAGTGAGAGGCAGGAGCAGGGCATGGCCGAGCCGAGGGTCTTCACGTCCGCCGAGGAGTTGCACGCCGGAATCGGCGAACCGTTGGGTCCCAGCGGGTGGCTGGAGGTGGACCAGAAGCGGATCGACCTCTTCGCGGACGCCACCGGCGACCACCAGTGGATCCACGTGGACCCGGTGCGGGCGGCGGACGGGCCCTTCGGTTCCACGATCGCCCACGGATACCTGACCCTGTCCCTGCTGCCCAGCCTGGTGCCGCAGACCATGCGGGTCGAGGGCATGAAGATGGGCATCAACTACGGGGTGAACAAGGTGCGTTTCCCGGCGCCGGTGCCCGTCGGCTCGCGGCTGCGCTCCACCGCCGTGATCACGGAGGTCACGGAGGCCGGCGGCGGCGTACAGGTGACGGCCACGGTCACGGTTGAGCGCGAGGGCGGCGACAAGCCGGTGTGCGTGGCGGAGTCGGTGTCGCGCTACTACTTCTGAGGGCGCGCGCCCACCATGCGGAGCACGAGGTCGGCGTAGAGCGCGCCGACCTCGTCGGGCGTGCGCGGTCCGGCCGCGCTGAACCAGCGGGCCACGTCGATGCAGAGCGAGAGGACCGCGAGGGTGGTGCCGGGCACGTCGGGGACGTCGAACTCGCCCGCCGCTACCCCGTCGACGAGGATGCGGCGTACCGCGGCGTCGCTCTGCCGGCGCAGTGCCACGATTTCGGAGCGGTGCTCCGGAGCGAGAGCATCGAGCTCGTACTGGACCACGCGGGCGGTGGTGTGGTGCGCCGCGTGCCACAGCACGAAGGACCGTACGGCGGCGCCGAGCCGCTCCGCGGCGCAGCCGGGGCCGTCGGCGGCGGAGGTGAGGATCTCCAGCGCCTTGTCGTGGCCGATCCGGCTGATCCGGTGGAGCAGCTCTTCCTTGGTCTTGTAGTGGATGTAGAGCGCGGCCGGGCTCATGCCGGCCCGGCCCGCGATGTCCCGCGTCGTGGTGGCGTGGTACCCGCGCTCGGCGAAGGCGTCCACGGCGGCGACGAGCAGCCGCCGTGCGGCGTCGGGGGTGACCTCCGACCACGGCCGGTAGCCGCCGGCCGTCTCCTCCGCGCTGCCCATCGCTCGCTCACCCTCTTCGCAGGCCCTGTAGGAACTGCACAGCCTACCGGAGGGTGAGCAAGCGCTTAGCAGTCGTGGACGCGCTACTTCGGCGCGAAGGGATCGTACTCCGCCATGATCTTCTCCATCCGGGCCTGGTCCACCCGGCTCACGATCTGGGTGACCTCCTGCCGGTCGCGGATCACCTTGGCGAGCGTGAAGGCGGAGGTGGTGAGGTAGAGGACCGCGATGCCGAGGAAGGCGCGGACCCAGCCGTCGGTCTCCAGGTTGTAGATCCCCACGGCCACGGCGCCCATGGCGATGCCGAAGGAGGCGATGGCCTGTCCGTAGTACGCCCCCGTGCTCTGCTGCTTGACCGGTGTGTCGTTCATGGCCCCAGCATCCGGCCGGTGTGGCGGGGCCCACATCCGCGCTCGTACTCATCCGCGTACTCAGATGATCAGAAGGCGGAAACCCCGGTGCGGGCGCGGCCGATGAGCAGCTTCTGGATCTGACTGGTGCCCTCGTACAGGGTCATCACGCGGGCGTCGCGCAGCAGCTTCCCGGCCGGGTATTCGTCGATGTAGCCGTAACCGCCGTGCACCTGGAGGGCGTTGCTCGCGGCGCGGACGGCGGCCTCGGAGGCGAAGAGCTTCGCGGTCGAGGATTCGGTGGCGAAGGGCTGCCCGCGGTCGATGAGGTCCGCGACCCGCCAGGTCAGCAGCCGGGCGGCGTCCACGTCGACGGAGATGTCGGCGATCAGCTCCTGGACCAGCTGGTGGTGGGCGATCGGCTTGCCGAACTGCTCGCGCTGGGCGGCGTACGAGACGGCCGCGTCGAGCGCGGCCTGGGCGATGCCCACGCAGCCGGCGGCGACCGACATCCTGCCCTTGGCCAGCGCGGACATCGCGACCGAGAAGCCCTTGCCCTCGGGGCCGAGCATCGCGGAGGCGGGGACGCGGACTTCGTCGAGGGCGATTTCGGCGGTGGCCTGGCCGCGCAGGCCGAGCTTGCCGTGGACCTCGCGGCGCGTGAGGCCGGGCGTGTCGGTGGGCACGAGGAAGGCGGAGATGCCGCGGTGGCCGGGCGCGTCGTTGGTGCGGGCGAAGAGCAGGACGACATCGGCCCAGGTGCCGTTGGTGATGAACATCTTGCTGCCGCTGACGAGGTACGAGTCCCCCTGGCGCACCGCGCGGGTGGTGAGGCTGCCCGCGTCGGAGCCGGTGCCGGGCTCGGTCAGGCCGAAGCAGCCGAGCGCGTCCCCCGAGCACAGGCGGGGCAGCCAGGCGTGCTTCTGCTCCTCGGTCCCCCAGGCGGCGATGGTCTTGGCGACCAGACCGAGGGAGACGGAGACGATGCCGCGCACGGCGGAGTCGCCTCGGCCGAGTTCCTCGGTGACGAGGACGTAGGCGAGGTGGTCTCCGCCGGAGCCGCCGTACTCCTCGGGGACGGTGAGGCCGAGGAAGCCCAGGGCGCCGAGCTTCTTCACGATGGCCCGGTCCACGCTCTCGGCGCGGTCCCACTCGGCGGCGTACGGGACGACCTCGCGTTCGGTGAACTCGCGGGCCAGCGCGCGTACGGCGGCCTGCTCCTCGCTCAGCTCCAGGTTCACCGGGCACCTCCGGGCGGGTCATCGGGGCCATTAACTAGCACCGGTAGTTTATGGCGGGCAGGCCCTACTATGTGGCGCATGGCCAGACCGCGCAAGCCCCTCCTCAGCCGAGCCCGCATCGTCGAGGCGGCCGGCGCCCTGGTGGACGCGGAGGGACTGGAGGCCGTGTCGACGCGGCGGCTGGCGGCGGCGCTGGGGGTCAGCGGACCGTCCCTCTACAACCACTTCCGCACGAAGGACGAGATCCTGGAGGCGGTCGCGGACGCGGTGAGCGCCCGGGTCGACTTGTCGATGTTCGAGCCGGGGTCGGGGCGGGACTGGCGCGGGGCCCTGCACGCGTGGGCGCACTCGTACCGGGAGGCCCTGTCCGACCATCCGAACATCGTGCCGGTGCTGGCGCGGGGACCGGGCCGCCGCCCGGCGGGCCTGCGGCTGGCGGACGCGGTGTTCGGCGCGATGACGGCGGCGGGCTGGCCGCCGGCGCAGGCGACCCGGATCGGCGCGCTGATGCGGTACTTCATCCTGGGCTCGGCGGTGGCCTCGTTCGCCCAGGGTTTCGTGGACGACGAGACGGCGTACGACCCGTCGGACTACCCCCACCTGGGCCAGGCCCACCTGCTGGCCGAGCGCCGGCAGGAGGTGGACGAGGGCGCCTTCGAGACGGGCCTGGCGGCGCTGCTGGACGGCCTGGCCCTCCAGTACGAGGCCCTGCCCGGGACGTGATCGCCCACCGGCCGGGACTGATCGGTCGATGGGCGGAATCTCGGAAACCGGTGGGCGGAAGCTCTAGAAGACGACGAGCGAGCGCCCGCCCTTGCCGGCCAGCATCGCGTCGAAGGCGGCCGGGATGCCGTCGAGGGTGATGCGGTCGGTGACCAGGGCACCGAGGTCCAGGCGGCCCGCGCGGACGTGCTCGGCGATCACCGGGAGGTCACGGGAGGGGTCGCTGTTGCCGTAGACGCAGCCGGTGAGGGTCCGGGCGAAGTGGAAGATCTCCAGGGCATGGAAGGTGACCTGCTGCTCCTTGCCGCCGATGCCCACGACCGTGGTGCGGCCGCCGCGGCGGGTGGACTCCCAGGCTCCGCGGATGGTGTCCGCCCGGCCGACGCATTCGACGGCGACGTCCGCGCCCTGCCCGCCGGTGAGGGCGCGGATCTGCTTGGCGGTGGTGTCGGAGGCGAGCACGAAGTCCGTGGCCCCGGCGGCGCGCGCCAGTTCCTCCTTGGCCGGGGAGACGTCGACGGCCACGACCGGGCCCGCCCCGGCGATCCGGGCGGCCTGGAGGGCGGCGAGCCCGACACCGCCGACGCCGAAGACGGCGACGGACTCGCCGGGGCGGACCTGGGCGCTGTGGTGGACGGCGCCGTAGCCGGTGAGGACCGCGCAGCCGAGCAGGGCCGCCTCGGCGAGCGGGATCCCGGCGGGCGCGGGCAGCACGCAGTTGGCCGCGACGACGGTCTCCTCGGCGAAGGCGGCCACGTTCAGCCCCGGGTGCAGTTCGGCGCCCTGGGCGTCGTGCGCGTAGACGGCCCCGACCCCGGTGAGCGCGTTGGCGCACAGCCAGACCTCGCCGATGGTGCAGTGGTGGCACTCTCCGCAGGACGGGGCCCAGTTGAGCACCACCCCGTCGCCGGGCGCGACGTGGCTGACGCCCTCCCCGACGGCGAGGACCGTGCCCGCCCCCTCGTGGCCGAGGACGGCGGGCACGGGCACGCGCATGGTGCCGTTGGTGAGGGAGAGGTCGGAGTGGCAGACCCCGGCTGCGGCGAGCCGCACCCGGACCTGCCCGGGGCCGGGATCGGGCAGCACGATCTCCCCTATCTCCAGCGGGGCTCCGACGGCGGGCAGGATGGCGGCGCGGACCATGATCGTTTTCTCCGTCTGGTGTGCGAGGGCGGCGGCTCGGAGCCGCGGGGCGGGCAGGACTGTCCTACGGCTCAGAACTGGAGGGACTTGGTCTGGAGGTACTCCGCCAGCCCGTGCGGGCCGAGCTCCCGGCCGACGCCCGACTGCTTGTAACCGCCGAAGGGCGCGCGCACGTTGAAGCGGCCGCCGTTGATGTCCACCTGTCCGGTGTCCATACGGCGCGCGAAGGCCACGGCCGTCTCCTCGTCCGCGGCCCAGACGGCACCGCCCAGGCCGTAGACGGTGCCGTTGGCGATGCGCAGGGCGTCCTCCTCGTCCTCGTACGGGAGGATCGACAGCACCGGGCCGAAGATCTCCTCCTGGGCGATGGTCATGTCGGGGGTGACATCGGCGAACACGGTCGGGGCGACGAAGTAGCCCCGGGGGTGCGGCGCGTCGGGGCCCCCGGCGACGAGGCGGGCGCCCTCCTCGATGCCCTTGGCGATGTAACCGCGCACGCGCTCGTGCTGTTTGGCGTTGACGACCGGGCCGAGGCGGGTGGCCGAGTCGGTCGGGTCGCCGGTGGGGTACTTGGCGACTGCGGCGGCCGCGAGGGAGACGGCCTCCTCGTACTGGTCCCGGTGGACGAGCATCCGGGTGAGCGCGTTGCAGCTCTGGCCGGTGTTGTTCATGACGTGGCCCACGCCCGCCGCGACGGCCTTGGCCAGATCGGCCCCGGGCAGGATGACATTGGCCGATTTGCCGCCCAGCTCGAGGGCGACCCGCTTGACGGCGGCGCCGGCGGTGGCGCCGATCTGCTTGCCGACGGCGGTCGAGCCGGTGAAGGAGACGAGGTCGACTCCCTCGTGCGCGGCCAGGGCCTGGCCGGCGACCGGACCGGTCCCGGTCACCAGGTTGAAGACTCCGGCCGGGATGCCCGCGTCGTGCACGGCTTCGGCGAAGAGCTGTGCGGTCAGCGGGGTGTCCTCGGCCGGCTTGAGGACGAGGGTGCAGCCGGCGGCGAGAGCGGGCGCCACCTTTGCAACGACTTGGTGCAGCGGATAGTTCCAGGGTGTGATCGCGCCGACCACACCGACCGGCTCCAGCAGGACGGTGGAGTTCCCGATCCGCTCCTCGAAGGCGTACGAGGCCGCGAGCTCGGCGTACGAGGAGGCCACGGCGATCGGTGATCCGACGTGGACCAGCTCCGAGAAGCCGAGCGGGGAGCCGAGCTCGGCGGTGATGGTCTCGGCGATCTCGCTCTTGCGGGCGGCCAGGAGATCGCGCAGCGCCCCGATCAGGGCGGCCCGCCCGGCCGGAGCGGTGGCCGCCCAGCCGGGCAGGGCCGCGCGGGCCGCGCGTACGGCCGCGTCCACGTCCTCGGCGGTGCCGGCCGGAACCGAGCCGATGACCTGCTCGTCGGCCGGGTTGACCACCTCGATCCGGTCCTGTCCGACGGCGGGCCGCCATTCCCCGCCGATGTACATCCCGTCGTGGGCCTTCATGTCATTCCTCCCGAGCACGCACGAGCGCGTAGACCTGACCTCGCCAACACCCTACAAACTAGCGTCGGTAGTTTTCCGTGCGCCAGAGGCGGCCGGGCTCAGATGATGCCGAAAAGCATCCCTGCCGCCAGGACGACCAGAGAGGTGAGGGCCGCCCATTTCACGGTGAACCGGGTGTGGTCGCCGAACTCGACCTTGGCCATGCCGACGAGGACGTAGACGGCCGGAACCAGCGGGCTCGACATGTGCAGGGCCTGACCGACGAGGGAGGCGCGGGCGATCTCCAGCGGGGAGACCCCGTGGGCGGCGCCGGCCTCGGCCAGGACGGGCAGGACGCCGAAGTAGAAGCCGTCGTTCGACATGAAGTAGGTGAGCGGCAGGCTGAGCAGGCCCGTGACCAGGGCCATGTACGGGCCCATGCCCTCGGGAATGGCGCCGACGAGCCAGTCGGCCATGTGCTTGACCATGCCGGTGCCGCTGAGGACGCCGGTGAAGACGGCGGCGGCGAAGACCATGCCGGCGACGTTGAGGACGTTGTCGGCGTGGGCGGCGATCCGGGCCTTCTGGTCGGGCATGTGGGGGAAGTTGACGGTGAGGGCGAGGGCGGCACCGAGCAGGAACAGCACCGGGATGGGCAGCAGCTCCATGATCATGGCGGTCAGAAGGGCGAGGGTGAGACCCGCGTTGAACCAGTAGAGGCGCGGGCGCAGGGTGGGGCGCTGCGGGTCGAGACCCTGGAAGCCGTCGTCGCCGTCGCCGTGGCCCTCGCCGGAGGGGGAGGCGGAGGCGGCGGAACCGGTGGATCCGGTGGAACCGGTGGAACCGGTGGAACCGGCGGCGGGCGCCGAGCCGGTGGTGCCAGTGCTGCCGGCGGCAGTGGTGCCGGAGCCGGCGGCGACGAGCGAGAGGGACTCGGCCTCCGCCTCCGTCTCCCCGCCGGGCAGGACCAGGAGGCCGACGCGGCGGCGCTCCTTGAGCCCGAGGACGTAGGCGAGGACGAACACGAAGAGCAGGCCGACCGCCAGGGCCGGGATCATGGGGACGAAGATGTCGGCCGCGTCGAGCTTGAGGGCGGTGGCGGCGCGGGCCGTGGGGCCGCCCCACGGGAGGGTGTTCATGACGCCGTTGGCGGTGGCGGCGACGCCCGTCATGACCACGAGGCTCAGGCCGAGCCGCTTGTAGAGCGGGTACATGGCCGAGACCGTGATCATGAAAGTGGTCGATCCGTCGCCGTCGAGCGAGACGATCGCGGCGAGGACGGCGGTGCCGACCACGACGCGGACCGGGTCTGCTTTGCAGAACCGCAGGATGCCGCGCACGATCGGGTCGAAGAGGCCGACGTCGATCATCACGCCGAAATAGACGATGGCGAACATCAGCATGGCGGCGGTCGGGGCCAGCTTGCCGACGCCGTCGATGACGTAGTCGCCGAGGTGTGCGCCCTTGCCTGCGAACACGCAGAAGAGCGCGGGGATGAGGACGAGCGCCGCGATGGGCGACATTTTCTTCAGCATGATCAGGACGAGGAATGTCGCGATCATGGCGAAGCCGAGGAAGGTCAGCATGCTGGGAAGGTAGGGGTCGCCTCCTTGCGCCAACAAGACGTCCACGCGTGAGCAATACGAGCAAAACCCCAGCTCAGGGCAGGGGCGTCAGCTCGACGGGGAAGCCGTTGAGGACGGCCGTACCGGACAGCGGGTCGAGCCGGGAGCCGTCGAGGAGCTGGTTGACGTTGGCGCCGGGCGAGCGGGACGCCACCGTGAGCCGAGTGCCGACGCGGTCGTGGCCCCAGCCGTGCGGGAGGCTCACCACGCCGGGGCGCAGGGCGTCGGTGACCTCGACGGGGACCTCCAGGGCGCCGCCGTCGGCGGTGATCCTGGCCCGGCCGCCGTCGGTGAGGCCCAGCCGGCCCGCGTCCTGCGGGTGGATCTGGAGGGTGCAGCGGTTGGAACCTCCGGTGAGGGCCGGGACGTTGTGCAACCAGCTGTTGTTGGACCGCAGATGGCGGCGGCCCACGAGCACCAGGCCGGCGGGGCGGTCGGCGAGCGCCGCGCGCAGCCTGGGGAGCTCGGCCGCGATCGGGTCCGGCAGCAGCTCGATCCTGCCGCTGCGGGTCCTCAGCACGCCCGGGAGCCTGGGCCGCAGCGGGCCCAGGTCGATGCCGTGCGGGCTCTGCCGCAGATCCTCCAGGGTCAGCTCGTACGGGCCCAGGCGCAGCATCATGTCCAGCCGCCGCTCGGGACCGGTGCGGCCCGACAGCAGGCGCGCCTGCTCCTGCGGGTCGGCGCCGAAGAGCGGTGAGTGCGGTTCGGTGACGGCGCGGGAGAGGGTGTCGGCGATGACGCGCTCGTCGACGGCCTCGGGCGGTGCGCCGTGCAGGCCGGAGACGGCCAGGATCAGCCGCGCGTGGATCTCGCACTCGTCCATCCGGCCGGCCTCCAGGGGGATGGCGGCGGGTGAGTAGCGGGCCTGGTTGCGTATGGCGAACCCGTTGAACGCGAAGTCGAAGTGCGCGCTCTGCGCGGGCGGCGGCGGGGGCAGCACGACGTGGGCGTGGCGTGAGGTCTCGTTCAGGTAGGGGTCGACGGAGACCATGAAGTCGAGGCCGGCCAGGGCCCGGTCGAGCCGGTCGCCGTCGGGTGCGGACAGGACCGGGTTCGAGGCGACGGCGATCAGCGCCCTGATCCGGCCCTCGCCCGGGGTCTCGATCTCTTCCGCCAGGGCGGCCGTGGGGAGTTCACCCTTGGCTTCGGGGTGGCCGCTGACACGGCTCGACCAGCGGCCGAGGGCGAAGCCCTTGCCGGGGCCGGCCGGCCGGGGCGCGCCGGCGGTCGCGGAGAGCGGGAAGAGGGCTCCGCCCGGCCGGTCGAGGTTGCCGGTGAGGATGTTCAGTACGTCGACCAGCCAGCTGGCCAACGTGCCGTACTCGACGGTGCAGCTGCCGATCCGCCCGTATACGGCGGCCGTCGGGGCGGCCGCGAGGTCACGGGCGAGGGTGCGGATGTCCTCGGCGGCGAGGTCGCAGGCGGGTGCTACGGCCTCAGGAGTGAAACTCCCGAGGGCGGCGGCGAGTTCCCCGAGGCCCTGCGCCTTTTCCTCGAGCGGGCCGGGGTCGGCGAGCTTCTCCGCGAGGAGGGTGTGTGCGAGGGCTGCGAGCAGCAGTGCGTCGCTGCCGGGGCGGGGCGCGAGGTGACGGTCGGCGAGCCGGGCGGTGCGGGTGCGGCGCGGGTCGACGACGACGAGGGTCCCGCCGCGGGCGCGCAGGGCCTTGAGGCGGCCGGGGAAGTCGGGGGCCGTGCACAGGGACCCGTTGGATTCGAGCGGGTTGGCGCCCAGGAGCAGCAGGAAGTCGGTGCGGTCCAGGTCGGGGACCGGGATGGCGAAGGGGTCCCCGAAGAGCAGGCCGCTGGACACGTGCTTGGGCATCTGGTCGAGGGTGCTGGCGGTGAAGAGGTTGCGTGTGCCGAGGGCCTTGAGGAGCAGCGGCGGGTAGAGGGCCCCGGCGATGGTGTGAACGTTCGGGTTCCCGAGGACCACGCCGACCGATGGGGGCCCGTACTCCCGGACGAGGGCGGGGACGGCAGCGGCGATGGCCTCGTAGGCCTCCTCCCAGGTGGCCTCCCGGAGCCGGCCGTCGCGACGGACGAGAGGGGTGCGCAGCCGGTCGGGGTCGGCGTCGAGCGCACCGAAGGCGGCGCCCTTGGGGCAGATGAAGCCGCGGCTGAAGACGTCGTCGCGGTCTCCGCGGGCGGCGGTGACGGCGGTGCCCTCGATGGTGAGGGTGAGGCCGCAGGTGGCTTCGCAGAGGGGGCAGATGCGCAGGGCGGTGCGGGGCATGGGCCCTCCAGGGGGCGGCGGACTGCGGCGCGGGCACACGGAGCGCCCCGAGCATACCGACCGGTAGGGACGGGCGCGAGGGTTCTGCGGGAGCCGGCCGGAGCGGGATGCCGCCGCCGGGTTCAGTCCAGTACGCGGGCGAGGTAGGCGTGCATCATCGCCCGGGTCTCGGCGACGATGTCGGGGTCTCCTGCGGGGTCGGCGCGGAAGGCCAGTTGGATCAGCGCGTCGGTGGCCTCGACGGAGACGAGGACCGCCCGCCCCAGGGTGGCGTCGGGAGTCAGACCGAGGTGGGCGCAGAGCAGTTCGGTGAGACGCGCGGCGACCACGTGGTTGGGGTCGGCCTCGGGGCCCTCGGCCGGGGGCGCGGGCACGCCGAAGTCGACGAGCGCGAAGCCGGGGACGCTGCGCTTCATGGCCAGGTACTCGTCCAGTACGGCGTCCACGACGGGCCGCCAGTGGGTGGCGGGGAGACCGGCGAGCCGGTCTGCGATGCCGTCGGCATAGCGGTCCAGGTTGCGATGGGCGAGGGCGATGGCCATGGCCCGCTTGTTGCCGAAGAAGCGGTAGACGGAGCCGATCGGGACTCCGGCGCGCAGCGCGACGGCGCGGGTGCTGAGGTTCTCGTAGCCGGTCTCGTCGAGCAGCTCGGCGCAGGCGTCGAGGATCCGGGCGAGCCGGTCGGCGCTGCGCTGCTGGATCGGAGTACGGCGCAGGGAGGGGGCGGGAGGCACGGGGTCCATCATGCCGCTCCGGGGTTCTCGTGACGGCGGCGGCCTCAGTTCAGCAGGAGGCCGAGCCCGCCGACGGTGTAGGTGATCATCAGCGCGAACAGCGGCAGCTGGCCGGCGACCGCTCTGGCGGGCGGGAAGAGGCGTACGGAGCGGTCGTGGGCCGCGACGACGCCGAGCACGTGGCCGGTGACGACGGCGATGACCTGGAGGGCGGCGAGGGCCCCGGGATCCAGTGGGGACAAGGGTTCGGGGCCGTTGTCAGTGCCGAGTGCCATGCTTACCGTGCGTGGTCCTTCAGTCACGAGGAGGGAGAAGTAGTGGGCGACGAGATAGCCGAGTGCGATCGGCACGAGTGAGTGCGCGAAGGCGGTCAGCGGGCCGGGGTGCGGGCCGCTGACGAAGCGGGTGGCCGCGGCGCACAGGCAGTAGAGGGTGGCGACGAGGGCGATGGAACCGAGGATTCCGAGTGTGGCCGTGGGGGTGCGGCCGAGGGGGGAGGTCTGGAGGACGTTGATCCACGACGGGTGGTCGGAGAAACCGTCGTAGGCGGTGGAGCCGAGCAGGACACAGACGGTGGCGACGAGTCCGGGCCGCTCGGGCGTCGCGTCGAGTCCGTGGAAGGGGTTGCGGAGGACCAGGCGGCCGTCGCTGCGACGGCCGAGGGGGGAGAGCCGGGCGAGGAGGGCGGAGTACGTCTCGAAGGCGTCTCCGTCGTCGAACCAGCGCTCGCCGAAGCGGGCGGCGAGCAGGAGCTGGGCAGTGGTGTAGGCGGCGAGGGCGATGAGGAGGGTGGTGGTCGATGCGGGGTCGGGAGCGGCGAGTTCGAGCCAGGTGAATCCGAAGAGCCCGACGGCGGCGGGCCATTGGCCGAGCCGGTCGGGGAGGGGGCGGTCGGGGCCGCCGCCACCCCGCCGGGGCCGGGCCCGGGAGAGGAGGCGGTGCAGGGTGCGGAGCGGGTTGAGCAGGCGCCAGACGGGGCCGAGGAGGAGGGAGGCGGGGACGAGTCCGACCCAGAAGAGGACGTAGACGGCGCCGGCGGCGGGGTTGCGCGCGGGGTCGTCGGGACCGAGGAGGAGGTGGAGGAGCACGGCGAGCGCGAGGGCGAACCCGAGTCCGCGCAGGGCGGTGCGGGTGGCCGGCGCGTCGGCCACCCGCTGGAGGACGGCGGGCAGGGCGAGTCCGGAGCGGTCGCCGCGGAAGCGGGAGGTGGACCAGAGCAGTGCGAGCGCGAGGAAGGAGACGAACAGCGCGGTGAAGGCCCCGGCGAAGGCGTAGAAGGGAGAGATCGGCAGATCGTGCTGGGACCCGATCCCGTGCGCGAGGGTGGTGAGCGGATCGGCCAGGAGTGGGACCACGCCCTGGCCTCCCCCGCCGCCGGCCTGAGCGTGCGGCGGCAGGGGCGGCGGCACGGAAGGTGTCATCGGACGAGGAGCTGGGTCAGGACGAGGGCGGACTCATGGGTCTCGACCTCGAAGAGGCCCGTGCGGTCGGCCGTCAGGATCAGGGTGGCCTCCTGGCCTGCGGGCAGGGCGAGTTCCTTGTCGTAGCCGTGGACGTGCAGGGTGTCCGCGCGGTCGCTGGTGACGCGCAGGGCGACGCGCTCGCCGCGCTTGAGCTCGGTGCGGGCGGGGGTGGGGCTGACCCTGCCGTCCCGGACGGTGATGGTGACCGTCCGGTCGGCCTGCGGGGCCTGCGGGGGCTCCGGGGGGCCGGTCGGGGTGGGCTCGGGGTGACTGTGGGCGGCCTGGCCCGGGGGGCCCGCGATCAGCGGGACGGCGGTTTCGACCGGTTTGCCGGACACCGCCCAGGCGGTGTGGTCGTCCGCGTACAGCCGGACGGTCAGGGTGTGCGTGCCCTCGGGGACCTGCGCGGCGGGCAGGTGGAACCAGGGGCCGTACAGCCGGGCCAGTTTGCGGCCGTCGAGCTCCAGGTGGGCGTGGCCGGCGCCCGGGAGGGCGGCGCCGCCGGTGCTGTCGGGGGTGAAGCGGAAGTTCTTCACGGCCAGTTGGAGGTTCCAGCCGTCCTCCGAGTCCGGGCGCGTGGTGAGCTGGACCTCCGGTGCCCCTTCGGCCGGTACCTCGCGGAGCCGGTGGCCCGCGCCGTCGTCGGCGGTGAGCAGAGTGCCGACGCTGCCGGAGGCCTGCTCGTGGCTGGTGCCGGGCTTGTGATGGGTGGTGGCCCGCCCCCCGCAGCCCGTCGCCGCTCCCCCGGCGAGCAGCAGGGCCACGACGAGCAGGGGCGCCGCTCGACCGCCCCGACCGCCCCGGCCGCGCGTGCCCGGCCTCCGGCGCGGGCGGGGCGGCGTACCGCAGTCGTCGCACCGGCTGCGGTCCCCGGCCCAGCCGCTCACGGCTGCCCTCCGGTGGACTCCGGGGCGGGGTGGGGTGGGGTCGGGAGGCCGTCCGAACTCGGGGCCCGGTCGCCGGCGGGAGCACCGTCCGCGGAGAAACGGTCGGTGCCTGCGCCGGCCTGGGTGGCCGCCGAGGCGTGGGGGCCGGTGCCCGCGTCGGCGGGGGTGGCGGCGGCGTCGGGGTCAGGGCCCGTGCCGGCGGTGGCGGCCCCGGCGTGGGGTGCCGTGGCTGCGTTGGCGGGGGTGGCGGCGGCGTCGGGGTCAGGGCCCGTGCCGGCGGGGGTGGCGGCCAGGGCGTGGGGTGCCGTGCCTGCGTTGGCGGGGGTGGCCGCCCGAGCGGAGGGGTTGGTGCCCGCGTCGGCGGGGGTGGCGGCGGCGTCGGGGTCAGGGCCCGTGCCGACGGGGGTGGCGGCCAGGGCGTGGGGTGCCGTGCCTGCGTTGGTGGGGGTGGCCGCCCGAGCGTAGGGGTCGGTGCCCGCGCCGGCGGGGTTGGCGACCGTGCCGGCGGGGGTGGCGACCGCGTCGGCGGGAGCGCCGTCCGCTGCTTCGGGGGCGGTGCCTGCGTTGGCGGGAGCGCCGTCTGCGGCAGCGGGACCGTCCGTGGTTGCAGGGGCGGTGCTCGCGCCGGTGGGGGTGGGGGTTTCGGTTGGGGGGTTGGGTGGGGTGGTGGGGCGGGCTGAGGCTGTGGCTGCCCAGAGGAGCCAGAGGACGGCGAGCAGGGCGCGGGCCCAGGCGGGGCTCACGGGGGTCCAGGGGATCATCAGGACCGCCTTGTCGAAGGCGTCCAGCAGGGTGAGGGCGGCCAGCAGCAGGGTGAGGCGGGCCAGCCAGGGGCGGGTGGGGCGCAGGGCCAGGCCCACGCCCGTCCACCACAGGCCCAGCAGGGTCAGCGCCAGCGCCGGGACGGCGGTGGCGGTCAGGCCCGCGGTGGAGCCGGCCACGTCCAGGGCCAGGCCCGCCAGGCCCAGGAGGGAGGCCACCGTGCCCAGGCGGGAGCCGCGCAGGCGGCGCCACCACAGCACGCCGCCGACCAGGAGGAGGACCCCCGCCACGGCGAGGGCGATCTGGGTCTCGACCCGCTCCAGACCCCGGGCGCCGTACCAATCGCAGCCGGCCGGGAGTTTGCGCGCCTGGACGTTGTAGTCGGCGCAGACGAGGAGCTGGACGAGCTTCACCGGTTCGCCCACCAGTCGCGCCGAGGCTCCCGAGACCTCGCCGCGGGCGCCCCCGCACTGCGGCAGCGTGCCCGGGGTGGAGCCGTCGGGGCCCTCCTGCCAGCAGTTGCCGCGGCCCTGGCCGTCCCACCACACGTCCATGCCGTTGGGGCGCGCGGCGCCGGACCTGTCCTTGCCGAGCACGTTGCCGGCGTAGCGGTTGTGGTGGGAGGTGTCCGCCTGCTTGGACCACGCCTCCTCGCCGCGGATGAAGGCCGGTACCGCCGAGAGGAAGAAGCCCGCGCGCCGGTGCCCGTACACCCAGTTGTTCTCGTAGAGGTTCCAGTTGCCGCCCGCGGTGATGATGCCGGTGCCCGGCGGCATGGAGATCTGCGGGCAGACGACGCCCCGCTCGTAGCCGCGCTCGATCGGCGGCTTGGCGCAGGTGCCGTCGGCGACGTACCCGTAGTAGTCCTGGTTGTTGTCGTGGATGAGGTTCCGCTCGAACTTGGCGTGGTTCTGCGGGAGTCCGGGGTGGCCGGGGAAGGCGCTGTCCATCGAGGCGCCGCCCATGTTCTGGTCGAACTCGTTGTCGTGGACCCAGACGGAGTCGCCCGCGGTGCCGGAGTAGCCGACCATGTTGTGGTGGCTGTGGCAGCCGGTGATCTCGATGGAGTAGCGGGGGACGTCGTAGCCTCGGCCGTCGTTGATGTTGGAGGCGCTGCCCGGGTAGATGCCGGAGTCGCCGTTGCCGTACGACTCGCAGTTCTTGTAGAGCCCGTGGTCGCTGGCGAAGGTCAGGAAGCCGTACTCGTCGTTCCACCGGGTCAGCACGTCGTCGATGACGAACCCGTCGCCCGCCAGGACGTAGAGCGAGTTGAAGGTGGTGCGCTGGGCGGTGAAGTTGCGGAAGTAGATGCCGTTGGACTTGTCGGCGCGGATGGCGTTGAGCTTCTGGTACTTGGCGTCGATGACCACGTCCAGGCGGGACGCGCCGGTCCCCTCGATCTGCAGGTTCGTCTTGCCGAGGATGGCGACGAGGTTCTGGTTGTGCCGGCAACGCTCCTGCTGCTCGTAGGTGAGGATCTGGTAGCCGAGCGACGAGTTGGGGGCCTTCAACTCCGCGCACTCGCCCGTCGGCTTGGGCAGTGAGGGCTCCTCCTCGTACAGGCCGGGGAGGATCGCGATGTTCATGCCCGGCCGGTCGACGGCGTCGACGGCCTCCTGGAGGTGCCGGTATCCGCTCTTCTCGCACCGCTCGTAGAGGGCGAGGTTGCGCTGCCGCAGCTCCTCCGGGAAGGCGGATATCCGGCGTTCGAAGGCGGGGCGGTCGGTCTTGCAGACCACGAGGTCGGGCTCCGCCCTGCGGTACTCGGGCACGGATCCGGAGCCGTCGGGGAGGGTGACGGGGCGCTCTTCGTGCGCGTGGGCGGCGGGCGCGGCGGCGAAGAGGGACAGGAGGGCGAGGAGGGCGGCGAGGAGAGCCGCCGGCACGGCAGGGAACCTGCGGGTCCACGACATGCGCGTGAGAGTAGAGCATTGTTCATCTTTTGGGATCCCCTCATGCGCGAATCCGTTGCACCCACCCCGTCCCGCCCCTCCCCCGCTCCGCCCGCGCTTCCTTCGATGCGCCGTTGACGCGCGGGCCGCGGAATCCTACTGTCGACCATAGGATTCCTTCGACGGAGCGGGAGCACCACATGACCGAGCAGGCCAGGAAGACGGCGGAGGGGCTGGAGTACCTCACCGGCTTCGGCAACGAGCACAGCTCGGAGGCCGTACCCGGCGCGCTGCCGCACGGCCGGAACTCGCCCCAGCGCGCACCGCTCGGCCTCTACGCCGAGCAGCTCAGCGGCAGCGCCTTCACCGAGCCGCGCAGCCACAACCGCCGCTCCTGGCTGTACCGGATCCGCCCCTCGGCGGCGCACCCGCCCTTCACCCGCATCGACAACGGGACCCTGCGCACCGCGCCCTTCACCGACGCCGTCGCGGACCCGAACCGGCTGCGCTGGAACCCCCTGCCCGACCCGGCCCCCGGCACGGACTTCCTGGCCGGCCTGTGGACCCTCGGCGGCAACGGCGACGCCGCCCAGCGCAGCGGCATGGCCATCCACCTCTACGCCGCCAACGCGGACATGACCGACCGGGTGTTCAGCGACTCGGACGGCGAGCTGCTGATCGTCCCCGAGCGCGGTGGCCTGCTCCTGCGCACCGAGCTCGGCCTGCTCGCCGCCCGGCCCGGCGAAGTGGCCCTCATCCCGCGCGGCGTCCGCTTCCGGGTCGAGCTGCTGGACGGCGAAGCCGCCGGCGACGGCGCCGCCCGCGGGTACGTCTGCGAGAACTACGGCCGCCCCTTCGAGCTGCCGGACCTGGGCCCGATCGGCGCCAACGGCCTCGCCGCCGCCCGGGACTTCCGGGCCCCGGCCGCCGCGTACGAGGACGTCGAGCGCCCCACCGAGGTGGTCAACAAGTTCTGCGGCAACCTCTGGGCGGCCACCTACGACCACTCCCCGCTCGACGTCGTCGCCTGGCACGGCACCCACGTCCCGTACGTCTACGACCTGCGCCGCTTCAACGTCCTGGGCTCGATCAGCTACGACCACCCCGACCCGTCGATCTTCACGGTGCTGACCTCGCCCTCCGACACCCCCGGCCTCGCGGGCGTGGACTTCGTGGTCTTCGCCCCGCGCTGGCTGGTCGGCGAGGACACCTTCCGCCCGCCCTACTTCCACCGCAACGTGATGAGCGAGTACATGGGCCTGATCGAGGGCGCCTACGACGCCAAGGCCGAAGGCTTCCTCCCCGGTGGCGGCTCGCTCCACAACATGATGTCGGCGCACGGCCCGGACCGGGAGACCTTCGACCGGGCCAGCGCCGCCGAGCTGAAGCCGCAGAAGATCGACGACGGCCTGGCCTTCATGTTCGAAACCCGCTGGCCGATCACCGCCACCGCCCAGGCGGCCGGCGCGGAGCACCTCCAGCGCGGATACGACGACGTCTGGCAGGGTCTCCAGCGCCACTTCCGCGCCTAATATGCGCAGCACGCCGCCCCCGTCCAGCCGTACGGAGAACCACCCGTGACCGCCTTCGCCCCCGACTCGCTGGTGCTGAACCGGAAGCTTCCGCTCTGGTACCAGGTGTCACAGTCGCTGCGCGCCTCGATACTCGGGCGCACCCCGGACGCCTCTCTGCGCCTGCCCACGGAGGAGCAGCTCGCCGAGCACTACGGGGTCAGCGTGCTGACCATGCGGCAGGCGCTCAAGGAGCTGGAGGGCGAGGGGCTGATCAGCCGGCACCGGCGGCGCGGCACCTTCATCGAGCCGGGTGCACGGCGCAGCGCCCCGGTCCGGCTGCTGGGCTCGGTCGACGCGATCGTGGCCCAGCAGTCGGGCGACGTCACGACGATCCTCGGCCACGGGCGGACGGCGGTGTCCGGGGAGCTGCTGGACCACTTCCCGGACACGCCGGAGGTCGTCACGTACCGCCGGCTGCGCCTCGACCGGGAGAGCGGAGAGCCGACGAACTGGGTGGAGAACGCGGTCCTTCCGGAGTTCGCCGAGGCGGTGGCGCTCGCCGATCTCGAACGGTGGCCGATGACCAAGGTGCTGCGGGACGTCGTGGGGGTGCGGATCAGCCGCATCACGGACACGGTCGAAGCCCGGCTGGCGGACCCGGAGACGGCCGAACTGCTCCAGGTCCCCCTGCTCAGTCCGATCCTGCACTACACCGGCGTGACCTACGACGAGGACGGGCGGGTGGTCGACGTGGCGCGCATCCGCTACCGCGGCGACCGGTTCTCCTTCACGGTGACGGTCGACGCGCACTGACGCCCACCGGAGCTCCGGCCTGCCGGACCACCGATCGGCGGCCCGCCCACCCCCGGACCGCCGATCGCCAGACCGCCTACTGCTTCCGCTCCTCGTCGTCCTTGGAGCGCTCGCCCTCCGCCTGCGACGGCGTGGTCCGCATCGTGTCGGGGTGGTGCCGTTGCGCCCTCTGCTTCTCGTCCATGTCCTCGTCGAGGCGCTCCCCCTCGGCCTGCGACGGAGTCGAGTATTCGTCGTACTGACTCATGACCGTCTCCTCGGTCGATACGGTACGTACACGTACATAAGGAGCGTAGCGCTTCGGCCTGACCGGAGCCCGGCCACCGGGGCCGTCGCTACCATCGGCGGCGTGAGCGAAGACGTACCGCTGCTGGACGATCTGATGCCCTGGGCCGTGGGCGGCCTGCGCCTGGGCCGGGACTGGGTGGCCGCACCCGATCCGGCGGCCCTGCGCACCCGCTGGGCCGCCCTGACCGGCGCCGAAGGGGCCGAGCGGGAGCGGCTGTTCCGCCCGAGCCGCAGCCGTACCCCCGCCGCCGGCGCGGCCGCGCTGCCGGGCCGGCGCTCCGCCTCCACGGCCCGCTTCGCCGACGAGCCCGGCCCCTGCCCCGATCCCGTACGCGTCCTGCGCGACCCCTTCGACGAGCAGTGGCTGCTGCCCGACCAGCGGCTCATCGACACCGCCCGCCCCGAGCTGTGGCGGGTCCGGGACGACCACCAGCTGTTCACCGTCGAAGCCCCGGGCGCCGATCTGGTGGTCACGGCGCACCTCCCGGCCGGCCGGCTCGGCCGGATCCGTCCGCTGCACCGCCGCCCCGCAGGCGCCGAGCCGAATCTCGCGCCGGGCCTGCTGACCCTGCTGGGCGAGCGGTACGGCGGCCGGGTCACCCCCGAGGACGTGCTGTGCTGGGCCCTCGCCGCGGGCCGCCCCGGTCCGCGGGGGTACGAGGTCCCGCTCGCCGCGGATCCCGGGCGCTGGCGGGCCGGGCTGGAGCTGGGCCGGCGGCTGCTCACCGTCCGGCTGCGCGGAGCCCGCGGCGGCGAGCCGCCCCGGCTGCCCGGCGGGCGGCGCCCGTACGTCCGCTCCGCGCTCGTGGCGTGGCCGCACGAGGTGACGTACGAGGCCGGGAGCGAGACGCTGGGCTTCGGCGGCGGGACCGTGTCGCCCGTCCCGGCGGGCGCCTGGGAGTACGAGGTCCAGGGGGTGCGGGTGCTGGAGTCCTGGTTCGCCGCACGCAGCGCGCACCGCGCCCCGGACGCGGACGGGCTGGAGGCGCTGGGTCCGGCCGAGTGGCCCCAGAGCTGGACCTCGGAGCTGCTGGCCCTGGTCACGACGCTGGCGCTGCTGGCCGATCTGGCCCCGGAGCGGGCCGCCTTCGAGCCGGGTCCCGCGCTGTCCGCCGGCGAACTGCGCGCCGCCGGGGTGCTGCCGCCGCCGGCCTGGAGCAGGCGCCCGGCCTCGGTCCTGGACCACCAGGAGGAGGGGCCGGGCGGCCAGTTCGCCCTGCTCTGACCCGGCGCACGGAAAGCCGGGGCGCTACGGAGCCCAGGCCCCCAGCAGCCTCGACACCGTCCGCTCGAACACGGCGGCCATGTCCAGCCCCGCCCCGGGGACCGGCTCGATGCCGCCGGCGAGGGCCCCGGCCAGCAGCGGGTACTCCCCGGTGGCCAGGCGCGAGCCGAGCCAGGCCGTCCGTACGCGCTGTTCGGCGGCTTCGCTCCAGGGCAGCGTCCGGGCCCGCTCGGCGAGCGCCAGCTCACCCGTCACGTAGGTCGCCACCGTGCCGTTGACGGCCGCGACGAGCTCCAGCTTCTCGGGGCCGGCCGCGTCCAGCGGGACCAGGCAGGCGAGGCTGTGCTCCAGGTACCGCAGGGCGTTGGGGCCGAAGCCGTACACCGGGCTCAGCAGCCGGGGCACCCAGGGGTGCCGGTGCATGAGCGCCCGGGTCTGGCGGGCGAGCGCCAGCAGGTCGGCCTGCCAGTCGCCGGTCGGCGCGGTGAACTCGTACTCCCCGCTGACCGCGTCGACCATCAGCTCGTACAGGTCCTCCTTGCGCGGCACGTAGTTGTACAGGGACATCGTCCCGGCGCCGATCCCGGCCGCCACGCGCCGCATGGAGACGGCATCGATCCCCTCCGCGTCCGCGATCCGCACGGCTTCCGCGGCGATCGACTCGCGGCTGTGCGCGGGCCGGGGGCCGCGGCCGGCCCGCTGCGGGCGGGCCCAGATCACTTCGGGTTCGGCGGGTCGCCCACCGGCTGCCATCGCTCACATCACCTCGTCCGTCTCGCCCCCAGTATTGGTTACGTACGCCGTACGTAGTGAGGTAGGGTGCCGCACATGACAACTACGTACGCCGTACTTAGTGAGGGGCTGGAGAAGAGCTACGGGCAGGTCCACGCGCTGCGCGGCCTTGACCTCGCCGTGCCCGAGGGCACGGTCTGCGGGCTCCTCGGCCCCAACGGCGCCGGCAAGACCACCGCCGTCCGGATCCTCACCACCCTCACCACACCCACCGGCGGCCGCGCCCTCGTCGCCGGCCACGACGTCACCCGCGAGCCCGCGGTCGTGCGCCGCGCCATCGGAGTCACCGGCCAGTACGCCTCCGTCGACGGGGACCTGACCGGCCGTGAGAACCTGCGCCTCTTCGCCCGGCTCGCCGGACTGCGCGGCCCCGCGGGCCGGTCCCGCGCCGACGGACTGCTGGAGCGCTTCGGGCTGGGCGAGGCCGCCGACCGGGTGGCCTCCACCTGGTCGGGCGGCATGAAGCGGCGCCTGGACCTGGCCGCCGGGCTGATCACCCGGCCCCGCGTGCTCTTCCTCGACGAACCCACCACCGGCCTCGATCCGGCGGCCCGCGAGCAGATCTGGACGGCGGTACGGGACCTCGCCGCCGAGGGCACCACCGTGCTGCTGACCACCCAGTACCTGGAGGAGGCCGACCGGCTCGCCGACGACATCGTGGTCGTGGACCGCGGCCGGGCCGTCACCACCGGCACCCCGGCCGTGCTGAAGGCCCGGATCGGCTCCTACGCCGAGGTCGCGGTCACCGCACGCGAGGCCCTGACCGGCGCCGCCGTCGTACTCGACCAGCTCACCGGCGGCCGGCCGGTGCTCGACGAAGAGCGCCTCACGGTCGGCGTCACCGTCCTCGACACCGCGCTCACCCTGCCCCGGATCATCCGCGAGCTCGACCGGGCCGGGGTCCCGGTCACCGACGCCGCCCTGCGGCCGCCCACCCTGGACGCGGTGTTCCTGCGCCTCACCGGCACCCCGACCGTCCCCGCCGAGAAGGAGCACGCGGCATGAGCACCCTGCTGTCCGACGGCGGAGCCGTCCTGACCCGCCAGCTCCAGAAGGCCCGGCACGCCCCCGCCCTGCTGATCCTGACGCAGACCATGCCGATCACGATGCTGCTGTTCTTCGGCTACGTCTTCGGCAGCGCGCTCGCCATGCCGGGCGCCGAGTACCGCGAGTTCCTGCTCCCGGGACTGCTCGCCGCGACCGCCGCGAACGGGCTGATGACCGGCATGTTCACGGCCGCGCAGGACGCCCACCGGGGGGTGATGGACCGCTTCCGGACCCTGCCGATGAGCCGCAGCGCCGTGCCGCTCGGGCAGACCGCCGCAGACCTGTTCACCACGGCGGTCTCCATGGTGCCGCTGATGCTGGTGGGGCTGGCGATGGGCTGGCGGATCGAGAACGGCCTGCCGGGCGCGCTGGGGGCCCTCGGCGTGCTGCTGCTGTTCCGCTTCGCCACCGCGTGGGTGGGCACGTACCTCGGGCTGCTGAGCAGGAGCGAGGAGGCGGCGGGCCAGCTCGGCAGCGCCACCTTCGTGCTGCCGATGCTGTCCAGCGCGTACCTGCCGACCGCCGGGCTGCCCGGGTGGCTGCGCACGGTCGCGGAGTGGAACCCGATCAGCGCCGTGGCCACGGCGGTCCGCGTACTGTGCGGAAACGCCGGCGGCGAGGCCGGCGGGTCCGCGGCGGGCGCCGCCTGGCCCGCCGCCCATCCCGTCGCCGGGGCGCTGCTGTGGTCGGTGGTCCTGCTCGCCGTGTTCGCGCCGCTCGCCACCCGCAGGTTCGCGCGGGGCCGGGGCTGAGCCGGCCGGCACGCTCCTCCTGAATCGGATGGTCCGGGCGGATCTCTTCACTCCGCACGGGTGACAGATCATGGTCCGACCCGGTAGGCAGACCCCATGGCTACCGAACCGCTCCCCCTCGCCGGCATCACCGTCGTCGCCGTCGAACAGGCCGTCTCGGCCCCCTTCGCCACCCGCCAGCTCGCCGACCTCGGCGCCCGGGTGGTCAAGGTCGAGCGCCCCGACGGCGGCGACTTCGCGCGCGCCTACGACACCACCGCGCAGGGCCTCGCCTCGCACTTCGTGTGGGCCAACCGCGGCAAGGAGTCGATCGCGCTGGACCTGAAGGACCCGCGCGGCCGGGAGGTGCTGCACGGCCTGCTGGACGGCGCCGACGTCTTCGTGCAGAACCTCGCCCAGGGCGCCGCGGCCCGGCTCGGGCTCGACTCGGCGGCGCTGTGCGCGCGCTACCCGCGGCTGGTCGCCGTCGACGTCTCGGGCTACGGCGCCGAGGGCCCGTACGCCCACAAGCGCGCCTACGACATGCTCGTGCAGTGCGAGGCGGGGCTGGTCTCGGTCACCGGCACTCCGGAGCGGCCCGTCAAGGCGGGGATCCCGGCGGCGGACATCGCGGCCGCCATGTACGCCTTCTCGGGGGTGCTCGCCGCCCTGCTGCGCCGCGGGGTCACCGGGCGCGGCGGCAGGGTGGAGGTGTCCATGCTGGACGCGCTGGCCGAGTGGATGGGGCATCCGCTGCACCACACGATGCACGGCGGGGAGCAGCCCGTGCGCACCGGTCTGGCGCACGCGGTGATCGCGCCGTACGACGCCTACCCGACGGCCGACGGGGACCGGGTGCTGCTGTCGGTGCAGAACGACCGGGAGTGGCGGCGGCTGGCGCAACAGGTGCTGGAGCGCCCCGAGTTGGCGGAGGATCCGGCCTACGCGACGAACGCGGCGCGCACCGGCAACCGGGAGAAGACCGATGCGGTGGTCGCGGAGGCGCTGGGCCGGCTGGGCGCGGACGAGGCGATCGGCCGGCTGGAGGCGGCGGGCATCGCCTGCGCGCGGCTGAACTCGGTGGCCCAGCTGGCAGCGCATCCGCAGCTGGCGGCCCGGGACCGCTGGCGGGAGGTGGGATCGCCGGCCGGCCCGCTGCGGGCCCTGCTGCCGCCGATCGGGCTGCCGGGCGGCGCGGCACCGCACATGGGTGCGGTGCCCGCGCTGGGTGAGCACACCGAACCCCTGCTGCGCTCCCTGGGGATGACGGGAGCGCAGATCTCGGAGCTTCGCCGGGACGGTGTGATCGCGTAGGGGCCGGGGAGCCGGGGCCGGGACCGGGGCCGGAGGGCCTCGGTCGGGGACGGTTACGAGCGGCGGCTGCCGAAGAGCGTGCGACGCAGGCGGCGCAGCGGCGCGAAGAGCGAGACGCGCGCGCTCCGGCTCCGCAGGCGGTGCGTGTGGTCGCGGGAGGTGAGCTCGCGCATCAGCAGGGTCGCCTCGGCGGTCTCCCGGTGCGGGACGGCGGGACCGCCCAGCACGGCGAGATGACGGTCGAGGCGCGAGCTGGTCGCGCCGCTGCCGCAGGTGATGGCAGGCACGCGGGGCGGCCTGCTGCGCATTGCTATCTGTTCCATGTTCTCTCCCCACCCGTACGAGGGCACCCGGCCCGGGCAGGTTAACCCTATCGCCCCCGCGCCGCGCTCGGGTATCCCGGTGGTGTGAATTACCCCTGTGGCGACGGGTAGTTGACGATTACTCAGCGGAGTCGACCGTTACTCTCCGCACAAAAACGGCACAGTTGGGGTTCGCGGCACGAGCAACGTCGCGACAGGGGCCACTTGTCGCACTCTGCGCTAACTTGGAGTGACCGCTTTATGACATAGGGGCGCATGCGCACACACATGGGGGGCTCGTGTGAGTGGGAACGTGTCGGGTGCGAGCGGGGAATCGAGCCCCGATCGTGTCATCTCGGGCCGGTACCGGCTGCTGGAACCCCTCGGCCGCGGCGGGATGGGCATCGTCTGGCGCGCCAGGGATGAGGTCCTGGCGCGTGAGGTCGCCGTCAAGGAGGTGCGGGCGCCGGCCGGAATGGAGCCCGCGGAACTCCGGCGGATGTACCGGCGCCTGGAGCGGGAGGCCTGGGCGGCGGCCCGGGTCTCGCACCGCGGGGTCGTCACGGTCTACGACGTGGCCTCCGAGGGCGGCCGGCCGTGGATCGTGATGGAACTGGTCCGCGGGCTCACGCTGGCCGACGTGCTCGAGGCCGAGGGTCCGATGACCCCTCAGCGGGCCGCGCACCTCGGCGAACAGCTGCTGGCCGCGCTGCGCTCCGCGCACGACTCGGGGGTGCTGCACCGCGACGTCAAACCCGCGAACGTGCTGATCGCCAACGACGGCCGGGTGGTGCTGAGCGACTTCGGGATCGCGAGCCTGGAGGGCTCCTCGGCGATCACCATGACGGGCGAGGTGGTCGGCTCCCCCGAATTCCTGGCGCCCGAGCGGGCATTGGGGAGCGATCCGGGGCCCGAGTCGGACCTGTGGTCGCTGGGGGTGCTGCTGTACGCGGCCGTCGAGGGGGTCTCGCCCTTCCGGCGGGCGACCCCGCTGGACACGCTGCGGGCCGTGGTGGACGGGGAACCGCCCGCGCCGCGGCGCGCCGGGCCGCTGGAGCCCGTACTGGAGGGGCTGCTGCGCAAGGACCCGGCCGAGCGGCTGTCCGCGGCGGAGGCGGCCCGGATGCTGCGGGTGGTGGGTGCGGGCGGGGCCGTACGGGCCTTCGGCGGGGCGGCGTCGGGGCCGGACTCCCCGGCGGTCACCGCGCAGGACCACCGCCGCGACCACGGGCCCGACCACCGGCGCGACCACCGGCACGGCGTGGTGGGATCACCGTACGGGGCGCCCACGCCGCCGATGCCGACACCGGCCGGGCCGCCGCACTCGCCCGGGGACCGGCGCGGCGGGGCGGGGCTGGTGCTGGCCGCCGGGATCGCGTTGCTGCTGTTGGCGCTGGTCGCGCTGGGGTGGCTGCTGCTGAAGGACCGTGCGGGCGAGGGGAGCGGCGGGGGCGGCGGCGGCCCGAGCGGTTCGGCGACCACCACCGCCCGGTCCGCGACCACGCCCCCTTCCGCCGGCCCGTCCGCTTCGGCGTCGGCGTCGGCGTCGGCTTCGGCGTCCGTCTCGGCTTCGGCTTCGGCTGCTTCCGGGCAGCACGTGTCGGTGTACGTCGATGCCGTGCGGACCGTCTACACCGGCAGTTGCCCGCCGCCCGCGGAGCGTGCGCCCTCCTTCACCGCCACGGTCGAGATGGAACGGCTCCCGGCCGTGCTGGAGTACCGCTGGGCCACGCGGAGCGGGAAGACGTCCGGCCCCGGCTGGCAGTCCGTCACGTACGAGGAGGCCGGGCCCAGGAGCCGGCGGCTGGAGCACACCGAGCTCACGCACGTGCCGGGGGCGGTCTTCGAGGACGCGGTCCGGCTGGAGGTGCGGGGACCGGTGGAGGTGACCACCGACTGGGTGGGGACTTCCGTGGAGTGCCGGGAGGCGACCCCGACGGGCGGGGCCTCCTCCCCTGGCACGAGCGTGTCACCGACCCCGCCGACGGCGGGGCCCGGTCAGGCCGCGTTCGTGAAGACGGGCAGGTAGCCGCCGGACTGGCCGGCTGCCGTGGGGTGGTAGGACTCCCCGATGTTGAGCCAGTTGAGGCTGTGCAGCCACGCGTCGCCGGAGCATATCTCGTGGCCCGTGAAGGCTCCGGCGACCGAGGCGAAGGTGAAGCCATGGTCGGCGGCGCGTTTGGCGATGGCGGCGTTGAGGTAGTCGGCGGCGCCGTTGATGGCGCTGCGCTCGCCTTCGGTCAGGCCCGCGACGCAGGAGCCGTTCAGCTTGTAGAAGCGGGGATAGCCGAGGACGACGACGTGGGCGTTCGGGGAGCGGCTGTCGATGGCGTCGTAGACCTGGTCGAGCCGGCCGGGGAGGGTGGAGTCCACGTACGCCTTGGCCTGGTTGACCCGGTTGATGCAGGTGGACTCGGACTGCAGCACACACGTCGTCATGACGTCCGCGAATCCGGCGTCGTTGCCGCCGATGGTGAGGGAGACCAGGTCGGTGCCGGAGTTGAGCGGGGCGAGCTGGTTGGCGAGGACGTCGTTCGTACGGGCGCCCGAGCAGGCGGTGAAGGCGAAGCTCTGCGGGGAATGGGCCGCGGCCCACAGGGCGGGGTAGGCCCGGGTGGTGCGCTTGCAGTCGCCGCTCCCGCTGTCGTATCCGCCGGCGCCGACGCCGGAGGAGTACGAGTCGCCGAGAGCGACGTAGCCGAAGTCGGCCTGGGCGGCGGCTGCTTGGCCCGCGCCCAGCAGGGCGGCGCCGGCGGCGAGTAAGACGGAGGAGGTGAGGGCAGCAAAGCGCGCGAGACGTGTGCTCATGGGGGTGCGGCTCCTTGTGGGGGTTACTCCGGAGTTACTGCTGAGTCCGTGGTACAAGGAGCCGAGGGCCACTGGAAGTGTCCATGCCAAGAATATTCCGCGCAGAGTTGTGGCCGGAATCTTCACGCCCGATGTGTTTGAAGAGGGAACCGTGAAGAGGGAACCTTGCGCCCGATCCGGCGAAACACGGGTGCGCGAGGGCACGCTGTGCCGGATCATGGGCGCCATGCCAGCCAACCCGCATGACGCGCTGCCGATCCGGCTCAACGTCGACGACAGCGACTCGCCGTCGGATGTGGTCGACGCGCTGTTCCTCGGCCGGTTCGCGTCCGGCGAGCAGCCGTACTCGCACAGCGTGTCCATCGACCGGGTCAGGGCGGGCGTCAGCCTGCTGCCAACCGGGGCCGCCGTGTTGCGTTCGGCGCGCGACAGCGACCGCAGCGCCACCCTCGCCGAGGGCGAGGGCTGGACCATGCTCGTCTCCCGCTGGAGCCGGGGCGCGGACGTCACGGTGACGGCGGTCAGCGACGAACTCGCGGAGCGGGTGCTCGGCGAGGCCACGAAGGGTGCGCAGGACGAGCCCGAACCGCAGCCGGAGAACGTGACGATGGGCTTCTGGTACGTCTCGCCGCGCCGCGGCCCGTACCGGACGACCCGCCAGATCGCGGCCGGGACCTGGGACGAGGTGCGGTCGAACTACACCGCGCCGGTGGCCGGGGCGATGGACCGGCTGATGAAGGTGACCCCCGACGACATCGCGGGGCGGCTGCTCCTGCTGCACGGGCCGCCGGGGACGGGCAAGACCTCCGCCCTGCGGACGCTGGCCCGGTCGTGGCGGGACTGGTGCCAGGTGGACTGCGTCCTGGATCCGGAGCGGCTCTTCAACGACGTGGGCTACCTCATGGACATCGCGATCGGCGAGGAGGAGGGCACGGCGAAGGGCCGCTGGCGGCTGCTGCTGCTGGAGGACTGCGACGAGCTGATCCGCGGCGAGGCCCGGCACACGGCCGGTCAGGCACTGTCCCGCCTGCTCAACCTGACGGACGGTCTGCTGGGCCAGGGCCGCAACGTACTGGTCGGGGTGACGACCAACGAGGACCTCGAGCGCCTCCACCCGGCGGTGGTCCGGCCGGGGCGCTGCCTGGCCCGCATCGAGGTCGGCCGGCTGACCCACCGGGAGGCGGTGGACTGGCTGGGCACCGAGGAGGGCGTCTCCCGCGAGGGCGCCAGCCTGGCGGAACTCTTCGCCCTGCGCCGCGGCACGGGACCGGCGGCGGTCCTCCCGCCCCAGCCGCACACGGCGGAGGCGGGCCTCTACCTCTAGGGGTGTCCTGCGGGTCAGTCGGCTGCGCCGGGCCGTCCGGGCGCCGCCCGGACCCGCGCACGGCGGAGGTTACCCGGCGGCGTACCGGGCCCGGAGGGCGGCGGTGGCGGCGGCCAGGGCTTCCGGCTCCGTCAGGCCCAGCCGGTGGGCCCGCTCCGCATACACCTGCGCAGCAGCCGCGGCCTCGCGGGACGCGCCCTCCCCCGCCGCCGCCACGAACGTCCCGTTGCGGCCCCGCGTTTCGATCACCCCGTCCGCCTCCAGCGCCCGGTACGCCTTCGCCACGGTGTTCGCGGCCAGACCCAGCTCCTCCGCCAGGCCCCGCACGGTCGGCAGTTTGAAGCCCACCGGCAGCCGGCCCGACCGGGCCCGGTCCGCGATCTGCGCGCGCAGCTGTTCGTACGGGGCGGGCGAGCCGGTCGCGCCGCTGATGGTGATCTTCAGGTTCGTCGAGGTCACGCGGGTGATTGTCCCCCATCGCCGGTTAAAGGGGAGGCGCCGGACACAACGGCGCCCGTAGCGTGGGCCGCATGACCGTTTCGGTGCGCGAAGAGATCTGCGCCCGCAACGCGCTTCACGAAGAAAATGGAGGCAGTGTGCCCGAGCAGCAGCTGACCGTGGTCCTCACCAAGGCCGGCAAGCTCAAGATCCGCTATCCGGCCGCGCAGGTCGCCGATGACGGCGACCGCATCTCCGTCCGCGCCCCCTGGGCGGCCGACGGCGTACGGGACTTCGGCTTCGTGCGCTTCGAGCCCGGCGACGTGTTCGTCGAGCACTTCTGGCGCACGCGCTGGTACGCGGTCAAGGAGGTGTGGACCGGCGACGGGGTCCTCAAGGGCTGGTACTGCGACGTCACGCGCCCGGCCCTGGTGCGGAGCGGGGAGATCCTGATCGAGGACCTCGACCTGGACCTGTGGGTCTCGGCGGACGGCTCCTGCGTCCTGCGCCTCGACGAGGACGAGTTCGCGGCGAGCGGCCTCGCCGGCAGCGACCCCGAGGCCGCCGCCCAGGCCGTCCGGGCCCTCGACGCCCTGGACGACCAGGCCCGGACCCCGGCCGGCCTGGCCGCTCTCCTCCGCTGACGGCGACGCCCTTCCTGTGGGCCCGCTTAGCCCTTCCTTAAGCGGACCCTAAGGATCAGCTTCCGGGGCCCGAAGCGGGCGGAACACGGGTTCCGGGCAGCTAGCTTGGCGGGGCCAGCGGGGGGCCGGGAACGGCGCCGCCGGGGGGCGGCGCCGCACCGCTCCGACCGCTGGCGCACAGCTGCCTTGCGCCCGAAGGAGTCACTCCATGCCCGCACGCCGCCGCACCGTGACGCTGACCCGTATCGCCTCCGCCGGCCTCGCCCCCCTCGCGGTGGCCGCGTACGCCGCCGCGCCCGCGGTGGCACACGGTTCGATGACGGACCCGGTCAGCCGGGTGGCTGCGTGCTACGCGGAGGGCCCGGAGTCGCCGAAGTCGGCGGCGTGCAAGGCGGCCGTCGGGGCGAGCGGGGCGCAGGCGTTCTACGACTGGAACGCGGTGAACATCGCCAACGCCGCCGGGAACCACCGGGCGTTGATCCCGAACGGCCAGCTCTGCTCCGCCGGCAACGACAAGTACCAGGGACTGGACCTGGCGCGCGCCGACTGGCCGGCCAGCCCGATGACGGCGGGCGCGCACACCTTCCGCTACAAGGGGACCGCTCCCCACAGGGGTTCCTTCGAGCTGTACGTGACGAAGGACGGCTACGACCCGACGCAGCCGCTCAAGTGGTCCGACCTGGAGCCCGCCCCCTTCGCCAAGGTCACCGACCCGGGCATGCAGAACGGCGACTACGTGTTCTCCGGCACGGTCCCGAACAAGTCCGGACGCCACCTGATCTACAGCATCTGGCAGCGCTCGGACAGCCCGGAGGCCTTCTACACCTGCTCGGACGTGGTCTTCGGCAAGGACAACGGGGGCGGCAGCGGCGGCACTGGCGGTCACGGGGGCAACGGCGGCACGGCCACCGTCCCGAGCGGCAAGCCCAGCGCGAAGCCGAGCGCCGAGCCGTCCACCGGCAAGCCGGCCGAGGCGCGGCCCCAGGCCCCGACGGACCAGCAGATCGCCGCGGGCGCCGGCAAGTCCAGCGTGGAGCACAACGGCCACGGCGACAACGACCCGAAGACGAACGCACAGGCCGGCGCCCCGGTCCCGTCGCAGTCCGCGCAGAACCCCAACCTCGCCGAGACGGGCGGCAGCAGCGCCACCCCGGTGATCGCGATCGCCGGGGCCGGCGTCCTGGCCACGGGCGCGGCCGTGCTGTTCGGGCTGGCCCGCCGCCGCTCGACGACGGGCCGCCACGGCCGCTAGTTCACCCGGCGCACCCGGTTCACCCGGTTCACCGCACGCCCACGCGGACCACCCGCGCGTCAGTCGAAGACCGAGGCGCAGGTGGTCCGTTCGGCGTGCGCCGGGTCGAGGGCGTTGACCGCCTCGTGCCAGGCGATCCGGTCGGTGAGCCCGATGGCCACGTGCTCCGAGAGGTCCAGGACGCACAGGTCCTGGAGTACGACGTTGCGTACGTTCGGCCCGTTCAGGAAGGCACTCCGGTACGGGGTCACCACTTCGTCGTACTTGGTCGCGATGACCGTGTACGCGACGCCGGGCACGGTGTCGCCGCCCTCGTTCAGCTTGTTCTGGAAGGCGGATCCGGCGATCTGGTCGGCCAGCCCCGGGGTGGCGCTGCTGATCAGGTCCTCGGCCCCCGGGAAGTACGGGAGCAGCTGGGTGAGCCCGAGCAGGGTGGTGCCGTGGTTGTCGGGGGCGAGTCCGACCAGGGCGTTGACCTTGGCGGCGCCGCCGAGGAACTTCAGGTAGTAGCGCGGCATCATGCCGCCCTGCGAGTGGCCGATGATGTCGGTCTTGGCGGAGCCGGTGGCGGCGAGCACCTTGTCGACGAACACGTCGAGCTGGCCGGCGGACTTGTCGATGGGTCCGAGCCCGTTGAAGAGGGGGACGCCGGGCAGTTGTCCGTAGTCGAGCGAGTAGACGCAGTACCCGCGGTGTACGAGGTACGGCGCGAGGCCGAGCCAGTTGTCCCACGAGTTTCCGAAGGTGCCGTGGACGAGGACGACGGGGCGCGGATGCGCGGCGGACGGTTTGCAGGACCAGTCGTTCCAGCCGCTGCTGGGGGCGGACGCGGCCTGCGCGGCGCCGGTGGGGGCGACGAGCGCGGCGGCGGCGAGGGTGAGGACGGCCAGCGGGCGGAGCAGGCGTCTCCAGGGCAGCATCGTGTGATCTCCTTGCGGTTGTGACTCAAGGGGATGGGGCGGTGGGGGTTCGTCCCGTGATCCGGATCACAAGGGGGTGCTGCTGCCCGTCAAATTACGGGTGGGTAGCAAAACTGGGAAGTTACGCGTCGGTAAAAATCTCGCGTGTCGTGCGGGAGTCCGCTATGCCGCGAGCGTGCCGCGGGCGATGACGTGCGGCCCGAAGCGGGCGCGGACGCGGTCGGTGACGGCCTCCAGCCGGCGGGCCTTGTCGTCCTGCGGGTCGAAACTCAGCTGCCGCGCGGCCCGTTCGGCCGGGATCAGGTCCTCGGCGCGCAGGGACAGGGCGCGCACCCGGGCCCGCTGCAGCCCCAGGGCCGCGTACAGGGCGTAGGCCGTGGCCGTCAACGCGTCGGAATGCGCGGTGGGTTCGGCCAGGGTGCGGGTACGCGTGAGGGTGGTGCGGTCCGCACAGCGGACGGTGAGCGAGAGGGCCCGGCAGACCTGCCCCCCGCCCTGTTCCTGTGTACGAAGCTTCGCACCGAGTTCCTCCGTCAGCGAGAGCAGCGCCCGCCGGTGCCGTACGGGATCCAGCTCGTCCCGGTCGAAAACCCGTTCCGCGGCGATGGCCCGGGCGGCTTGCCCCGGCCGGACGGGGGTCCGGTCGATCCCGAGGGCACGCTCCTGCACCTCACGGCCGAGGCGGGCGCCCAGGATCCGGCGCAGGGCGGCGGGCGGGGCGGCGGCGACCCGGCCGACGGAGTCGAGGCCGTAGGAGCACAGCGTGCGGGCGGCCTTGGGGCCGATCCCGTCGAGGGCGGTGACGGGCTTGTCGGCCAGGAACCCCACGACGGCGGCGGGCTCGTCGGGGATCACCAGGGTCCCCGCGGGCCGGGCCTCGCGGGCCGCGGCCCGGGCCAGCATGGGGTTGCCGGCCACGCCGACGGTGCAGTCCACGCCGTACAGGGCGAGGGACCGGACCCGGACCACGGCGGCCAGCCGGCCGGCGTCGCAGCCGAAGTACCGCAGCGCGGCCCGGACATCGGCGAGGGCCCCGTCGGGCGGCAGCGCCTGCACGGCCGGGGTGAGGCCGTCGAGCAGCGCGAGCACCCCGGCGTAGGCCTCGGCTCCGAGCGACCCCCCGTCGGCGGGGTGCAGCCGCAGGCACATCACGGCTCGCCTGTCGGTGGTGCTCATCCCGCGCTCCCCGGACTGGAGTGCCACAGCTTGCGCCCGGTCGCGGGACCGGCGCCCGGCGGCTGGAGGTCGGCCCAGGGGTTCATCTCGTACCCCGTGGACATACGGATCCGGCGCCCACTGCCGCTCCCGGAACCGGAGCCGGAGCCGGAGTCCGGGTCGGAACCGGAACCGGAAGCAGGATCAGAGCCGGAACCGGCCCCTCCCCCGCCGGAGGCGACCGGCTCGGCGGCCAGGCGGGCCGCGACCGCGTCCAGGCCGCCCGCCGCCCGGAGCTCCACCAGCTCCGCCAGGTTCCACGCCGCCGCCCCGACCACGCTCAGGCTCTGCGGCCCCCGCCGCTGCACGACACCCCGTACCAGCAGCAGGAAGGAGTGGAAGACGGTGTGCGCGCACCGCTCGTGGCTGTCGTCGAAGAACGCCAGGTCCACCAGGCCCGTGCCGTCGTCCAGCGTCGTGAAGATGACCCGCTTCCCGGACCTGATCGGCGGGGTCTGGGTGGCCGCCTTGGCCCCCGCGACCAGCACGGTCTGCCCGTGCCCCGCATCCCGCAGCCGCCGTGCGGGAACCACGCCCAGCTCGGCCAGGAAGTCATGGTGGTCCCCCATCAGGTGCCGCGAGGCGTCCATGCCGAGGACGCCCAGCTCGGCGCTGAGCCGTTCCGCCTCGGAGAGGTCCGGCAGCCCGACGGAGGCGGTGGACCGGCCCCCCTCCAGGGGGAGCTGGGGTCCGCGCACCCCGGCCGCGCGCTGCGCGCCGTGCAGTTCCGTCAAGTGCAGCAGCAGATCCCGCCGGTTGGCGCCGAAGGAGTCCAGCGCCCCGACCTGCGCGAGCCGTTCGGCCACCGGCCGCCCCGGATGCGCCCGGTCCCAGAAGTCGCGCAGGGAGGCGTACGGCTGCCCGGACGCGATCCGGAGCGCCTCCGCCTTGCTGATGCCGTGGACGTCCGACAGCCCCAGCCGCAGTCCCCACGTCCCGGCGGCGGGGACACCCGGGACACTCTGATCGGACACCAGTTCGATACGGTGGGCGACCGCCGACCGGTTCACGTCCAGCGGCAGCACCGGCACGCCGCGCCGCCGCGCGTCCGCCAGCAGCAGCCGCTTCGGGTACATCCCGGGATCGTGGGTCAGCAGCCCGGCGTAGAAGGCCGCGGGGTGGTGCGCCTTCAGCCACGCCGACTGGTACGTCGGCACCGCGAAGGCCACCGCGTGCGCCTTGCAGAATCCGTACGAGCCGAAGGCCTCCACGATCTCCCAGGTCCGGCCGATCACCTCCGCCGAGTAGCCCCGTTCGCCCGCCTTCGCCGCGAACCACACCCTGATCCGCGCCTGCGAATCCGGGTCGGACAGTCCGCGCCGGACGCGGTCCGCCTCGTCCCGCCCGCAGCCGGTCATGACGTGCACGATCTCGATGATCTGCTCGTGGAAGACCACCACTCCGTACGTCTCGCGCAGCGCGTCTGCCAGGTCGGGGTGCGGGAAGCGCACCGGCGCCCGCCCGTGCCGGGCCTCGATGAACGGCCGGACCATCTCGGCGGCCACCGGCCCCGGCCGGAAGAGGGAGATGTCCACGACCAGGTCGTGGAAGGTGGACGGCTGGAGCCGCCCCACCAGGTCGCGTTGGCCCGGGGACTCGATCTGGAAGCATCCCAGCGTCTCGGCCGAGCGGATCAGCTCGTACGTGGCCCGGTCGCCCGGCGGCACCTGCGCCGGATCGTCCAGGTCGAGCTCCTTGCCGGTGCCGCGCCGGATCTCAGCGACCGCATGGGCCATCGCGGACTGCATCCGCACGCCCAGCACGTCGAGTTTGAGCAGCCCGAGGTCCTCTACGTCGTCCTTGTCGAACTGGGACATGGGGAAGCCCTCGCCGCTGGTGGGGACGACGGGCGTACGGGCGAGCAGGGAGGCGTCGGAGAGCAGGACGCCGCACGGGTGCATGGCGATGCCGCGCGGCAGCGCGTCGAGCGATTCGACGAGCTCCCACAGCCGCCCGTACGACTCCCCCCGTACGCCGCGCAGTTCTGGTAGTTCCTCCAGCGCGGCGCGGGCGTCGCGGGCCCGGATGTGCGGGAAGGCCTTGGCGAGCCGGTCGGTGACGGCCGGGTCCATGGACAGGGCGGCGCCCACGTCGCGGATGGCGTGCCGGACCCGGTAGGTCTCGGGCATGGAGACGGTGGCGACGCGCTCGGCGCCGAACCGGCCGATGATGCGCCGGTAGACCTCCAGCCGGCGGGCGGACTCCACGTCGATGTCGATGTCGGGCAGGACGCGGCGGCGCTTGGACAGGAAGCGCTCCATCAGCAGCCCGTGCGCGACGGGGTCGGCGTGCGCGATGCCGAGCAGGTGGTTGACGAGGGAGCCGGCACCGGAGCCTCGGGCGGCCACGCGGATGCCCATCTCCCGTACATCGTCCACTACTTGAGCGATCGTCAGGAAATAGGAGGCGAAGCCGTGGTAGGCGATGATGTCGAGCTCGTGGTGCATGCGCTCCCAGTACGCGGGGTCGTCCGCGTAGCCGCGCAGCACCATGCCCGCGGTGGCGCGGGAGGTGAGCACCCGCTGGGCGGTGCGGTGGGCCGCGCCGACGAGCCGGGCCTCGGGGAAGTGCACGGAGCCCATGCCGAGGTCGTCCTCGGGGTCCACCGCACAGGCCTCGGCGGTGCGCCGGGTCTCCGCGAGCAGCCCCCGCGCGTCGGCGGGGCGCAGGCCGGCGGCCAGGGCGATCCGGTCGGCGGTCTCGGCCATGGCGCCGGGATCCTTGAGCCAGCGCTCGCCGGTGTCGAACGGCGGCCGGACGGGGGTCAGCCGGCGGGCCGCGTCGAGGATGTCGGCGACCGGGCCCTGGCCCGGGTCGGCGTAGCGGACGGCGTTGGTCAGCACGGCCGGGACGCCCTGCTCGGCGGCGAAGCCGACGGTACGGGCGGCCAGCCGCAGCGAGCCGGGGCCGGTGCCGGTGCGGCCGTGGTGGACGGCCTCCAGGCGCAGGGAGTCCCCGTAGACCTCCCGCCAGGGCGCGAGCAGCCGCGCGGCCCGGTCCGGACGGCCCGCGGCGAGCGCCCGGCCCACCTCGGAACCGGGTCCGAGCAGCACGAAGACGCCCTCCCCGCGCAGGGCCTCCCAGGGAACCACCGGCTGGTGGCCCCCGGCCGGCGCGGCCCCGCCGGCCCCCTCCGGCCCGGCCCCGGCGTGGGCGGCCGTGACCATCCGGCAGAGCTCGGCCCAGCCGGCGGCCCCGTCCCGGGCCAGGAACACGGCCCGCGGGGCGGACTCGTCGATGAAGGCGCCACCCTTGACGGGGGTGCGCCGCCGGTACGAGGCCTCGCCGGCGCCGGCCGTCCCGGAGCCGGCCGAGCCCCCCGACCCGGCCGACCCCGACCCGGGAGGCGATGCGGCCGGCCCGGCCGGCGGTGACACCGCCAGGTCGACGCCGAACAGCGGCCGGATCCCCGCCTGGGCGGCCGCCTTCGCGAACCGCACCGCACCCGCCAGGGTGTCGCGGTCGGTCAGGGCGAGGGCATCCATGCCCCGCTCGACGGCACGTTCCGCCAGCCGTTCCGGGTGCGAGCCTCCGTAGCGCATGGAGAACCCCGAAACGGTGTGCAGATGCGTAAAACCAGGCACCCGCGGCCTCCTGCTTCGCTCGTTACAACACCTCCCCCGTCTCCACCATAGAGCAATTCGAATACCCGTGCGAAACACTTGTTCGATCATCCATCCGGCCCACCCCTGCTGCGCCCCGCCGCCACCGCGTCGAGCGTGAGAGGCATGACCCAGCCCACCCCGCCCGCCCGGAACCCGCACGCCACACCGTCCGGCGGCTTCCTCGCCGAGATCAAAGACGCCGTGACCACCCGGGCAGCCCTGCTGGTCCTGGGGGTGCTGGCCCTGCAGCTGGCTTTCATCACCTCGTACATCGGGGCCTTCCACCACCCGGAACCGAGCCGGATCCCGATCGCCGTGGCCGCCCCCGTCGCGCCGGTCGCCGAGCGGACCGCGCAGCAGCTCGGCGCGCTGCGCGGCGAACCGCTCGACACCCGCGTGGCCAAGGACGAGGCCGAGGCCCTCCGGCAGGTCCGGGAGCGGGACGTGGACGGCGCGCTGATCGTCGACCCGGCCGGCACGACCGACCGGCTGCTGGTCGCGAGCGGCGCCGGGGCCTCCCTCTCCCAGGCGCTGGAACAGATCGTCGGCCTGGCCGAGAAGGCGCAGGGGCGGACCCTGCGGATCACCGACGTGGCTCCGGCCGACGCGGGCGACGCGCGCGGCCTGAGCTCCTTCTACCTGGTCGTCGGCTGGTGCGTGGGCGGCTACCTGTGCGCCGCGATCCTCGCGATCAGCGCCGGTGCCCGGCCTGGCAACATGCACCGGGCGATCATCCGGCTCGGCACCCTGCTGGTGTACTCCCTCGCCGCCGGGCTGCTCGGCGCCGTGATCGCGGGCCCGGTCCTGGGCGCCCTGCCCGGCTCCCTCCCCGCCCTGTGGGGGCTCGGCACCCTGGTCGTCTTCGCCGTCGGCGCGACCACCCTGGCCTTCCAGGGGCTGGCGGGCGTGGTCGGCATCGGCCTCGCGATCCTGCTGGTCGTGGTCTTCGGCAACCCGAGCGCGGGCGGCGCCTACCCGTATCCGCTGCTGCCGCCGTTCTGGAGGGCCATCGGCCCGGCACTGCCACCGGGCGCCGGTACCTACGCCGCGCGCTCGGTCGCGTACTTCAAGGGCAACGGCGCGGCCGGCCCCATGCTGGTGCTCGCCGCCTGGGCGGTGGCGGGCGCGGCGGTCACGCTGGCCTGCTCGGTGGTGCGCCGGGGCCGGCCAGGAGCCGCCGTGGGCAGCGGCCTCCCCGACGACGCACCGTCCGTCCCCCGCTTCACGGCCGGGGCACCCGAGGGCCCGGACACCGCCCGGTGAACCCCTGCCCGTGCGCCGGGGGCGGCGGGGGCGGCGCAGGGTCGGGGTCGGGGCCGGGGTGGGTGTCGTCCGGGACTAAAACGAGATGACTTCGGCGCCGGGTACCGCCCGACAACTCGGCTCGGATCAGGCGCCGAACATCGAAGCCCGTCCCGGACGACACCCACCCCGGCCCCGACCCCGGCCCGGCACGTTCAGCCCCGGCTCAGCCATCGCCGGGCACATCCAGCCCCGCCGGCGCTTGAGGCGCGGGTCCGGGGCGGAGCCCCCGGTGGGGTCAGGCGGCCCGGTGGACCACCTCGCCGGCCACCACCACCGTTTCGGCCACCGTGCCCGGGATGCGCTCCGCCGGGACGGTGAGGATGTCCCGGGACAGGACCACGAAGTCCGCCGCCTTGCCCACCGTGAGGGAACCGCGTTCCTCCTCGAGGAAGTTGGCGTAGGCGGAGCCCATCGTGTAGCCGTACACCGCCGTCTCCACGGACACCGTCTCGGCCGGCTGCCACGGGTCGCCGCCGTCCAGCGGGCGGCGGGTCAGCGCCGTGTAGATGCCGATCATCGGGTCCATCTCGGCCACGTTCCAGTCGCTGGAGAACGCCAGCACCGCCCCGGCCTCGGAGAGGCTCCGCATCGGCCACGCCTTGTGCCAGCGGTCCTCGCCCACGTTCTCCGCCCAGTCCTGCCCCGGACCGGCGATCTCCGGCGCGCAGTGCCTGGGCTGCATGCAGGCCACCACGCCCAGCTCGGCGAAGCGCGGTACGTCCTCGGGGTCCAGGCATTCCACGTGCACCACCTGGTGGCGGGCGTCGCGCGGGCCGTTGACCGCCCGCGCGTGCTCGACGGCGTCGAGGACCGTACGGATGCCCCGGTCGCCCGTGGCGTGCACGAAGCACTGGAAGCCCCGCGCGTCCAGCCCGGTGAGGAGTTCCGCGAATTCCTCCGCCGGGTAGAAGGTCTCGCCCCGGTGGTGCCCGCAGCCCGCGTACGGTTCCAGCAGCGCAGCCGTGCGCGGCTCCACCACGTCGTCGATGTACAGCTTCAGCGGGCCCACCCGCAGCCGGTCCCCGGAGAACCGCCGGGCCGCCTCCTCGAAGGCGGCCAGGTCGGCCTCGCCGGTGCCGCGCGGGTGGAACAGGGCGGCGACGATCCGCGAGCGCAGCCGGCCCTCCGCCCGCGCGCGCTCGTACAGTTCGAGGTCGTCCAGGGAGTTCTGCGGCTCCACGACCGTGGTGATGCCGAAGCGGATCGCGTCGTCGAGGCTCTTGGCGAGGCGCCCGTACTGGCGGTCCGGTGAGGCCCACGGGACGCCGAGGTCGCGCAGGGCCCGGTGGCCGTCGCGGGAGAGGCCCTTGACGGCGAAGTCCTTGACGAAGCCGGTGGGTTCGCCGGTCTCCGGGTCGACGGCGGCCGTGCCGAAGGGCAGGTCGGTACGGTCCTTCGCGACCCCGAGCCGCCGCATCGCCGCCGTGTTCAGCCAGGCCGTGTGCACGTCGTACGAGAGCACGATCGCGGGGGTGTCCCCGGTGACGGGGTCGAGGTCGCCGGCGGTGGGCATGCGCCCGCCGGGGATCGCGGAGTAGTCGAAGGCCTCGGCCTCGATCCATTCCGCGTCGGGGTTGGCCTCCCGCCATGCGCCGATCCGGTCGAGGACCGCGTCGAGCGTCCGCACCCCGGCGAGCTGTACGCAGGCGTCGTCGGAGCCGAGCCGTACGTGGTTGTGCGCGTCGATGAAGCCGGGCAGGACCAGCTTGCCGCCCGCGTCGATCCGCTCGGTGTCCGGTCCGGCCCAGGCGGCGGCCTCGGCGTCCGGGCCGAGCCAGACGATCCTCCCCTCGTGGACGGCGAGGGCCTCGGCCTCGGGCAGGTGCGGGTCCACGGTGTGGATCCGGGCGCCGGTGAGCAGCAGGTCGGCGGGGAAGGGGCGGGGTGCCATGTGAAGGTGCTCCATTGCGGCGGGGGGCGGGGTGCTGGTCGGGTCGGGCCCGTCGGGTCGGGCCGAGGGTCAGGCCGCGGGCGCGGCGGCGGGGGCGTACGCGGGGACTCGGCCGCGGGCCAGGGCCCAGTAGACGAGCCCGGAGACGGCCGAGCCGAGCAGCGTGAGGTCGGCGCCGCCGAGCGGGGCCACCAGCGGCCCGGTCCACAGCTCGGAGTCGCAGATCAGGGCGGCGAAGGCCATGCCGGCGAGCAGGGCGGCCATCCCGGCCGGGTGGTAGCCGGCGCGGTACCAGTAGGCGCCCGCGCTCCCGGCGTGCAGCGCGTCGGAGTCGTAGTGGCAGCGGCGCAGCAGCATGTCGGCGAGGAAGACCCCGCCCCAGGGAGCGAACACGATGATCAGGAGGGAGAGGAAGGAGAGCAGGGAGGTGGTGAAGTCGGTGAGGAAGAGCGCGGCGAGCGAGCCGAGCGCGGTGACGGCGGCGCTGATGACGATGGCCCGGGCACGGCTCCACGGGATGCCGAGGACCTGCAGGTTCAGGCTGGAGGAGTAGAGCGTGATGATCGAGTTGGTGACGGAGCCACCGAGTACGAGGGCCAGGAACAGCGGCTGGAACCAGCCGGGCAGCAGGCTCTCGGCCCCCGCGACCGCGTCGGTCATGTCGGTCTGGGTCGCGGCGGCGACGCCCGCGATGCCGAGGGCCACGGAGGAGATGAAACCGCCGAGGGCGCCCGTCCAGGTGATCGACTTCAGGGAGGTGGTCCGGGGCAGGTAGCGGGTGTAGTCGGCGGGCATCGGCAGGTACGAGAACGGCCCGGCGAGCATGACGACGAAGGCCAGGCTCCAGCCGGACAGCCCGGGGGCGGCGGCCGGGTCGGTGGCGGAGGTGTGCGCGCCGGGCAGGACGAAGACGAGCAGCGCGCCGAAGCCGGCGGCGAGCAGGTAGGCCATCCAGCGCTCGGCGAACTGGACGGTGGCGTGGCCCCACATGGCGACGGCGAAGGTGAGCGCGAGGGTGATGCCGAGCGCGAGGCCGCGTGCGAAACGGCCGCTGCCCAGGCCCACTTCGGCGAAGAAGACCTCCAGCGCGAGGGTCCCGACGACGGTGTTGACGATGGTGTAGCCGATGCTCACCACCCAGTTGAGGACGCCGGCCGGGAAGTTGCCGCGGACGCCGAAGGCGGCGCGGGAGATGACCAGGGTGGCGGTCCCGGTGCGGATGCCGCTGAGCCCGGCGGCGCTGACGGCGAAGAACGACAGGCCGCTGATCACGACCACGGCGACGGCCTGCCAGAAGGAGAGCCCGAAGGCCACGGCCAGGGCGCCGTTGATCACGTAGGTGAAGGTGAGGTTGGAGCCGAACCAGAGCCAGAAGAGGTCCTTGGCGCTGCCGTGGCGTTCCGCGTCGGGGATGGGGTCGATCCCGTGGGTCTCGACCTGGAACACCTCGTCGACGTCGGCCGTGTCCTGCTGAGCCATGTGCACCCCTGATCTTGAACGGCGTTCTAAATTCTTGAACGGCATTCAAGATGAGGGCCGCACCCCGCCCCCGTCAAGACCCCCGCCGGGATAAAGTCGGGCCAGGTGAGACGGAGGGTGGGACCGGTGGCGCGAGCGGGAGCTGGGGCGGCACGGCGGCGCGACGGGCAGATCGCCCAGGAGCGGATGCTGGAAGAGGCCATGGCGGCGATCGCCGAGAACGGGCTGGCGGCGCTCACCATGTCCGCGCTGGCCGAGCGCCTCGGCACCAGCGGCGGCCACATCCTGTACTACTTCGGCAGCAAGGACCGGCTCCTGCTGGAGGCCCTGCGCTGGAGCGAGGAGCTGCTCACCGGCGAGCGCCGGGCCCTGCTCGGCCGCCGGGTGACGGCCGCCCGCAAACTCGACCAGTTCCTGGAGCTCTACCTCCCCGAGGGGCCGCGGGACCCGCGCTGGACGCTGTGGATCGAGCTGTGGGCCCGTACGGCCTCCAACGAACCGCTGAAGGCGGCCCAGGAGGAGATCGACGAGAGCTGGCAGCAGGACCTGGAGGCGCTGCTGGCCAAGGGAGTGGAGCAGGGCCGCTTCGCCCCCGTGGACGTCCCCGCCCGGGCTTCGGAACTGCTGGCCCTGCTGGACGGGCTGAGCACCCGGGTGGTGCTGGGCCAGCGCGGCGCGGACCGCGCCCGGGCCCTGGCCCAGGCCCGCTCGGCGGCGGCCCTCCTCGTCCCGCAGCTCTAGGGCCTGTCGTCAAACTCCCGTCTGCCCCGCGACGTCTGGTGCGTGCTCTCGCCGCACCGGGCGGAATGTACGTCCGGTACCCCGGCACGCCGAGAGCACGCACCAGACGCCGCGGCGCCGCCCTCCGGGCGACGACGGGAGTGTGACGACAGGCCCTAGGGGGCCACAAGCCCGCCCCCTCCTGCGGATGATTCCCGGTTCAGGCTCCCGACTCGAACTCCCGGCGCAGTCCGGCCACCACCGCCCTGCCCGTCACGGTGAGCTCCGGCGCGTCCGAGAGCCGGTCCAGGGCGCGGGCGATCGCGTCGCCGTCGCGCTCGTCCCCGGCGGCCCGCCGGTAGGCCTCGGCCGCCACCTGCGCGTCCACATCGGCCAGCAGCTCCGACACCGGCACCGGCCGCTCCCGCCACGGGGAGTCGTGCAGCCGCTCCCCGTCCGGTACGTACAGGTCGGACACCTCGGTCAGCTCGCGCAGCCGGGCCCGCCGGCGCCCGGCGAGCAGCGCGAGCGCGGTCTCCCGGACGCCCGCCCCGTAGGGCACGCCCAGCGCCCCGGGCCCGCACCGGCCCGGTCCCCCGGGCCCGGTGAGCGGGGTGAGCGTGGTCAGCCCGGCCGCGGTCTCCCGCGCCGGATCCGGCACCGTGCGGTGCAGCAGCGCCCGGGCCGCGTCGAGCCGGCGCCGCCACGCCGCCGCCCCGGCGGCGTCCAGCCTCGGCCGCGGCGGCCGGGAGTAGCAGTCGCGGAAGGGGTCGAGGTCGTCGAGGGCCACCGGCGCACCGCCCGCTTCGGCGCCCGGCCAGATCCGTACGGGCTGCCAGCCGGGAGCGGCATCGGACCGCGCGAAACGCCGTTCGGCCTCTCCCTCCCGTACGCAGAACCCCCCGTCGGCGGCCTTGACGCGGGCCGCGCTCCCGCCGGTGCGCAGCAGCCCCAGGGTCGGCAGGTACAGCTCACCGCCCCGCAGGACCACGCTCACGGGGAGGTCCAGCCGCCCGCGCACCACGGCCGCCGCGGCCAGCGCGGCCAGCCGGGAGGCAGGCGGCTCGTCCGGCGGGCACCCCCGGCGCAGGGAGTCGAGGGTGCCGAGCAGCCAGGTGCGGGTGTACGGGTGGTCCAGTACGGCATCGAGCGCGTCGGGCGCCTCGGCCTCGACGGCTTCGACCAGCTCCCAGGAACGCTGCCAGTCCTCGTCGCCGGAGCCGGCCAGATCCTCGTGCAGCCGGACCAGCAGGAGCCGGGTCAGCTCCTGCTGTGCCGCCGCGAGCGGGGCGGGCGCAGCGGTACCGGCGGGCCCGAACACGTCGGCGGCGGGGGCGATGCGCTGCTCGACCCCCTCCACGAGCGCCTTCAGGTCGGTGCAGTAGACGGAGGGGTTGTCGAAGCCGTTGGCGGCCCGGTAGCGGTGCGCGTAGAGGCCTCCCCCGCACGAGCGCACCACGGGGCACCGGCGGCACTGCGCGCTGACGCCGGCGAGGCCCAGCCGGCGGGCGCGGATGCCGGGGTGGGCGGCCACCTCGTCGAAGCTGTGCCCGAAGACGTCGAAGCCGGTGGCGGCGGCACCCTCGTGGGCGGTCTTGAGCGAGTCGGCCTGCTCCAGGGTTCCGTCGGTCTCGACGACGACCAGGTCCGTGGGCGCCAGGCCCAGGGACTCGGTCAGGCTCGGCCCGCCGTGCAGGGTGCTCAGGAGGGAGTCGAAGAGCCGGACGGGCACGGGCCGGCCCTGCCCGTCCCAGTGGTCGAAGACCCGCAGGAGCCACCGGGCGTAGGCGTCGGGGCGTCCTCCGGGCCGGGCCGGGGGCGTCTCCCAGGTCGCGTGCGGCAGGAGGAAGTCGACGCGCGGCGGTGCGAGCGCGGTGAGCGCGTCGAGCACCGCGCGCGGGTCGTTCTCCACGTCCACCGTGCAGAGCAGGCCCTGGTACAAGTGCCGGTGGCGCTCCCGGCCGAGCAGCCCGAGAGCCTTGAGGACCCGGGGGTGGCTGGTCCGGCCGTTCGCGAAGCGGCGGTGCCGGTCGTTGGCCGCGCGGTCGCCGTCGAGCGACACGCCGACCTTGACCCCGTACTCGCCGAAGAGGTCGAGGAAGGCCTCGTTCAGCCGGATGCCGTTGGTGTGGATGCGCAGGTCGAGGGCGGCCACCCCGTCGAGGCCCCGCTCGAGCGCCTCGCACAGCCTGCGCAGCCGGGCGGGGCCGGCCAGCAGCGGCTCGCCGCCGTGGAGGATGACCGTCACCGAGGGCAGGCCGTGGGCGGCGGCGTGCTCGGCCAGCCGCTCCGCGATCCGTTCGGCCACCGCTTCGGAGATCACCGCGGGCCGTTGCCGCCAGCTCTGGTCCGCGTGTTCGTAGACGTAGCAGTGGTCGCATGCGAGATCGCATCTGCTGTGCACCTTGACCACGAACTCGCGGAAAGGAATGAGCCGCGCGCCGGCTCGTGGTCCGGCTCGTCGGCGGGGTCTGCGGCGGGGTCTGCGGCCAGGACCACCCGGTAGTCCACGTGGTCCACCACCACGTTGTGCTGGCCCCCGTTGAGGACCCCCACGCTCCAGGCCTTGGCGGTGCCCGGCAGCTGTCCCGCCACGAACTCGGACCGCCATCCCAGTGCGGGCCGTACCGTACGGGCGTACTGGGCCCGCGCCAGGACGGCACCCGCCGAGACGGCCAGCAGGCTCGCGAGGGGCTCGGCGCTCATCAGCTGAAGGCGCCACGGCCACGCGGACCGGGAGGCCTCGGGCATGTTGCCGCGGACGATCTCCCAGACGAGGACGGCGCCGAGCACGCACAGCAGGACCAGGGGTGCGGTGAACAGCCAGCGGTTGCGGCGGATCCGCCGCTGCGCATCGGCCGCGGAGCCTCCCCGACCGGACGGTGCACTGGTCATGCGTGCCTCCCCCTCGCCAACGTTGAGCCCCCGCCCGGGAGTTGGGCGGGGGCTCACGATTGTGCCGCAGGCGAGGCGGGTCAGTACACGCTGACCCCGTAGGCGTTGAGGGCCTCGACCACCGGCTGGAAGTAGGTGGTTCCGCCCGAGGAGCAGTTGCCGCTGCCGCCCGAGGTGAGGCCGACGGCGCGGGTGCCCGAGTAGAGCGGGCCGCCGCTGTCGCCGGGTTCGGCGCACACGTTGGTCTTGATCATGCCGTAGACGATGTCGCCGCCGCCGTAGTTGACCGTGGCGTTGAGGCCGGTCACCGAGCCGCTGTGGGTGCCGGTGGTGGAGCCGCGCCGCTTGACGGACATGCCGACGGTGGCGTTGACGGCGCTGGTGATGTCCTGGCTGCCGACGGTGCCCGGCGGGACCGGGGAGTTGCTGGCGTACTTGATCAGGCCGTAGTCGTTCGTCGGGAAGCTGGATCCGACGGTGGTGCCGATGGTGGAGGTGTGGGAGGAGTTGCTCCACCAGGTGCCGGCACCGTCGGTGCAGTGACCGGCGGTGAGGATGTAGTACGTGCTGCCGCTGCGCACGTTGAAGCCGAGCGAGCAGCGCCAGCTGGAGGCGTAGATCGCGTCGCCGCCGGAGAGCAGTTTGGTCAGTTTGCCGGGGGTGCGCTCGATGCGCAGGGCGCCGGCGTCGGCACCGGCCTCGCGCTTGATTTTCGCGAGGTCTGCGTCCGAGACGGTGGAGTCGGCGGTGACCACCAGGGTCCCGGTGGCGGGGTCGGCGTGCCAGGCGGTGCCGGCGACGTCGGCACGCAGGACGGATGCGCCGGCTGAGGCCAGCCGTGCGGCGCTGAAGCCGCCGTCCTGTGCGTCCGCGTTCGCCACGGCGGGGGCGGCGAGTGCTGCGATGGCGGCCAGGCCGGTGGCCACCGCGAGCAGCCTGGTACGGGTGATGCTCTTGATCCTCACTTATCGTCCTCCGAGAGGTTCGGGGGCCCGGCTGTCGTGGGGGTGCCGGAGCCCGTGAGGCGCAGCCGGGGGCACGGGGAGCGCCTAGATTTGCGCCGTGTCCCTGACAAGCACTGTCGGGAGTGTCCTGGCGTCAGATACCGGTCGCAAGGGCGCCTTTCAGCCGCCGCTCGCCCGCCGCCACCTCGAAGGGAAGGGTGTTCCCCGGAGGCGGGAAAGGGCAGATGAAGTGGTCGGTGAAGGCGCAGGGCGGCAGCAGGGCCCGGTTGAAGTCCACCGTGATCGAGCCGTCCGGCTCCGGGGTGCCGGGTTTCAGGAAGCGGAAGCGGTAGCTGGAGTGCCCGCCGGTGGCATCGCCGAAGACCGCCCAGAGGCTGCCGTCCTGCTCGTCGACGGCCACCCGGAGAGTGTGCTCGACGCCCGCGAAGGCGAAGCCCAGCTCGCCGCCGAGGCCGAGTCCGCGCGTCCGTCCGTCGGCGTTCTCCACCCGGACGGTCCGGTCCTCCCCGTACGGGCGGAAGCGTCCCGGCAGCGCAAAGGCGGGGTCGTAGGGGGTGGCCTCGATACCGGTGAAGGCCCGGCGGGTCGCGGCGGCGGGGTCGAAGACCCGTACCGCCCACTCTCCTTCGCGCCGGATGACGACGACCCGCCGCTCCCCCGCGGAAACCCGCGCGTGGGCGGGCGCGGCCTCGTCGGCGGCGAGTACGGCGTCACCGGTGAAGGGCTCGCCGTCAAGCCGAAGGGAATCGCCGGGGGCGGCCGTCAGCGCGACTCCCGCGCCGGTCGCGCGCCACTGCCCCGGAACGGCCGGAATTCGACCTTCCGGGTAGTCGGCGAGCCAGAAGGTTCCGGTCAGCGCGAGGGGGCCGTGGGGGGCGGACACCGCGGCCACCCGATGCTCGTGCCAGGTCCGCCAGGCGGCGGGCGGGTCGTCCGCGTCGTCGTTCATGCCGGTCAACCCTTCCACGCCGGCCCGGACGGGAACCGCGGGGTACTCCGTCCGGGCCTGAACGTCGTGAAGGGGCCCTCAGCCTGAAGGGGCCTCAGCAGTCGCACCCGCAGTCACAGCAGCCGCCGTCGCCGCAGCAGCAGTTGCAGCCGTCGCAGTTGCAGTTGCCGCAGTCACAGTCGTCGCACCAGGCCTGCTTCTTCTCCCTGGACCACGGCCCCTCGTGCTCGGTGCAGCACAGCTGGCAGGTGCAGAACAGCCCCACGGCCACCGCGCAGCCGGCCAGCAGCCCCCGGCGCGGCTTCTGCGGGGGCGGAGCACCCCAGCCGCCTCCGCCACCGCCACCGCCCCAGCCGCCACCGCCGGGCCCCATCGGCGGCGGCTGGCCCGGTCCGCCCGGGGCCTGCTGCGGCGCGCCCGGCGCGTAGGGGTGGGAGCCGTAGGGGGCGGAGGAGTAGGGGCCGCCGCCGGCCTGGGGCGTGGCCGCGTAGGGGTTCGCGGCGTACGGCCCGCCGCCCTGCCCGGCGGAGGCCGTCGCCGTGTGCCCGCAGCCACCGGTCCCGAAGGCCCGGTCCACCGAGGTGCGCAGCTCGTGCACGAGCAGCCGGTGGGCGAGCCCGGCGTCCGCGAACTCCACCTCGCGCAGCGCCAGCCGGATCCCGTGCAGCGCGTCGTCGCACAGCCGCCGCGCCTCGGCGAGCGAGGTCCCGGTGGCGGTGAGCGGGTTCCAGGCGCCCGCCGCGGCGTCCGCGCCCTGGTCCTCCACCGCGTCGAGCAGGTGCGCGAGCCGCCCGAAGTAGCGGCCCGCCTCGGCGAGCGCCGGCGCGTTGCCGGGACGTCCGGCCAGCTGTGCGGTATGCGCGAAGGCGGCGGCCGTCGCGGTCTCCGTCGGCTCGGTCACCACCAGCACCGGCGTGCCGGGGCCGGCCAGCGTCTCGATGCCCGCCTGCCGGTCCACGGCGTCGACGAGGACCGCCGTGTCGAAGCCGAGCGAGGCCCCGGTGCGGGCGCCGGCCCGGTCCCAGCCGCGGGCGACCCTGCGCGCGGCGGCGGCGATGGGGGCCCGGGCCAACAGCCCGTCCCGGTCGGCCACGTGGTCCCGCACCTTCGCGGAGGCCAGGACGAGCGAGACGGCGGCCGCGAGCCGCGCCCCCTCGCCGTTGGCCACGGGGGCGGTGCGCATCCCGCGCAGGGGACAGGGCCCGGCGGTGCGCCGGGCACCGGGCGCGGGACCGGACTGAGCCTCCGTCAGGACGGAGACGAGCAGCCCGTCATAGTTCGTGACGATCCGGGCGAACTGGCCGTGGTCCCCACGAAGTGCCAGACACAGCCCGCAAAGATGGGCCATCCACTCCGTTTTGAACCGCTCTCCCAGCCGGTGCGTGCAGGGTCTGACTATGCCGAACAAACCGCTTCCCCCGTGTGTCGTGCGCGTGCCTGCGGGGCATCGTATCCAGCCGCGCGCCTCACCCGTACGTCCCCACCGGTCACCCGCACGGTGGCACCAGTCGTATTTTCACTCAGTCAGCAGTGGTAGCCGCCAGGAACCTTGACCGTGCAACGGATGTTCTGCACCAGTACCGTCACGAAACCACTGCGCCGCGACTATCCACTTGGCGCGTTGTCAGCATCATGGACGACCATAGGGGCAGCGGAGAGAAGACAACTGACCGCGGTGAAAGGAGGCGTCCATGGGTTCGGTGCGCAAGGCGAGTGCCTGGCTGGGTCTCGTGGAGGACAGCGACGACGAGCGTTACTACGACGACGACTACGCGGAGCCGGCACAGGGTTCGGTGGCCGGTCCCGGCGAGCAGTGGGTCACCGACCCGCGCGTCAGGGTGGCCTCCGAGTCGGCTGTCGAGCAGGGCCGCCGGATCGCGACGGTCACCCCCGACGGCTTCCGTGACGCGCGTGGAATCGGCGAGCTGTTCCGCGAGGGCGTCCCGGTGATCGTGAACCTGTCGTCGATGGACCCGGGTGACGCCAAGCGCGTGGTCGACTTCGCGGCCGGCCTGACCTTCGGGCTGCGCGGTTCGATCGAGCGGGTGGCGACCAGGGTCTTCCTGCTGACCCCGGCCGACACCCAGATCGTGAGCGGCGAGCCCGGCGGCCGCTCGCGCGACTTCTTCAACCAGAGCTAGGCAGGGTTCTCACCGGAAGGCGTCCAGCCCGGTGAGCGCCTTGCCCAGCACCAGTTGGTGCATCTCGACGGTGCCCTCGTAGGTGAGGACCGATTCGAGGTTCGTGGAGTGCCGCATGACGGGATATTCGAGGGAGATCCCGTTGGCACCGAGGATGGTCCGCGCGGTGCGACAGATCTCGATGGCCTCGCGGACGTTGTTGAGCTTGCCGAAGCTGATCTGCTCCGGCCGCAGGGTGCCCGCGTCCATACGCCGGCCCAGGTGGTGGGCGAGCAGGATGCCCTTGTGGAGTTCGAGGGCCATGTCCGCCAGCTTGGCCTGGGTGAGCTGGAAGCCGCCGATCGGCCTTCCGAACTGCTCGCGCGTCTTCGCGTAAGCGAGGGCGGCCTCGAAACTGGCGCGCGCCGCGCCCATGGACCCCCAGACGATCCCGTACCGCGCGTGGCTGAGACAGCCGAGCGGTCCCTTCAGCCCGGTGACTGCGGGAAGTACCGCGTCGGCCGGCAGCCTCACGTCGTCCATGACGAGCTCGCTGGTCACGCTGGCCCGCAGCGACCACTTGTGCTTGATCTCCGGCGCGGAGAACCCGGCCGTGTCCGTCGGGACGGCGAAGCCGCGGATCCCCTCGTCGGTCTGCGCCCACACCACGGCGACGGAGGCCACCGAACCGTTGGTGATCCACATCTTGCGCCCGTTCAGCACCCAGTCGCCGCCGTCGCGCTTGGCGTAGGTCCGCATCGCGGCCGGGTCCGAGCCGACATCCGGTTCGGTCAGGCCGAAGCAGCCGATCAGCTCACCGGCGGCCATCCCGGGCAGCCAGCGCTGCTTCTGCTCCTCCGAGCCGTACTTCCAGATCGCGTACATGGCCAGCGACCCCTGTACGGAGACCAGCGAGCGGATACCGGAGTCGGCGGCCTCCAGCTCCAGGCAGGCGAGGCCGTACTGCACGGCGCTGGCGCCCGCGCAGCCGTAGCCGGTGAGGGACATCCCGAGCGCCCCGATGGCCCCGAGCTCACGGGCCAGCTCCCGGATGCCGGGCAGCTCCCCGCTCTCGTACCACTCGGCGACGTACGGCAGCACCCGGTCGGCGGCCCAGTCGCGCACGGTGTCGCGGATGGCGAGGTCCTCGGGCCCGAGCAGCTCGTCGAGCCCGAGCGGATCATGAGGCAGGAACGGTGACACGGGGCCTCCCGGCGGCCTGAGTCGTACCCAGCAGCGCAAGTTTTGCACCGCGGCCGACGCTAGACGCGCCCCTCCCCACCGATCAAGCCCTACCTGGTCACACCGCAACGGCGCCGCACCCGGCAGGGGCGGTCAGCCCACCCGCTCCGCAGGAGCCACGTACGGCTCCGCCGAAGCCTGCGCGGGCAGCCGCACCGCATCCGGCCCGCCGGCAGGCGCCCCGCACTCCATCACCCGCGGCAGCTTCAGCGCCATCACGGCGCCGGCGAGCAGCAGCCCGGCACTCACCACCAGCGTCACGTGCAGCCCTTGCACGAACGAGTGCCGCGCGGCGGCGTACAGCGACTGCCCCGCGGTCCCGCCCAGCTGCGCCGCGATCTGGTAGGCCTCGCCCAGAGAATGGGCGGCGCCCGCCGAGTCCGCCGCCGAGACCCCCGGCACCCCCAGCAGCCCCGGCCGGTACGCCGCGTTCATCACGCTGCCCAGCAGCGCGATGCCCATGCCCGCGCCCAGCTGGTAGGAGGTCTCGCCGATCGAGGCCGCACCACCGGCGCTGGCCGCCGGGGCCTCGCTCAGCATCGACTCGTAGGCGGCGAACAGCGTGGTCTGGAGCCCGAACCCGAGCAGGACGAAGCCGACCGTGAGCAGCACGGGCCGGTCGTGCTGCCCCATGAGCGTCAGCAGCAGCACGGCGCCGGCGGTCAGGACGAAGCCCAGCGAGACCATGGTGCGCGGTCCGATCCGGGCCAGGGTGTAGGAGCCGGTGGCGCCGGCCGCCATGGCGGCGAAGGTGAGCGGCAGCAGCCGCAGTCCGGTCTCGAGCGGGCTCAGGTGCAGCACCAGCTGGAGGTACTGGACGGCGATCAGCTCCAGGCCGACCAGCGCCAGCATGGCGAGCACGATGCAGCCCACCGCGGTGGAGAAGGCGGCGCGCGAGAACATCCGCATGTCGATCAGCGGGTGCGTCCGCCGCTTCTGCCGCCGGACGAACAGGACGAGCAGGGCCACGCCGAGGATCAGCGGCACCAGCGCCTGGGCGTCGAGCAGCTGGCGTTCGGCGCCGAGCCGCTTGATCCCGAAGACCGTGCCGAGCACGCCGGTGGCGGCCATCACCGCGCCGAGCACGTCCCACGGCCCGTCGGCGGAGCCCTTCGACTCGGGCAGCAGCCAGCGTCCCAGCGGCAGGATGAGCGCCATCAGCGGAATGTTGATGAGGAAGACCGAGCCCCACCAGAAGTGCTGGACGAGGAAGCCGCCGAGCACGGGACCGCTCGCGGCGCCGATCGCGGCGACTGCGGTCCAGATGCCGATGGCGAGCGCCCGCTCGCGCCGGTCGGGGAAGACCTGGCGCAGGATCGACAGCGTGGCGGGCATGATCATCGCCCCGCCGATGCCCAGCAGGGCGCGCGCGGCGATGAGGACCTGGGCGTTGTCGGCCAGGGCCGCCATGGCGGAGGCCACGCCGAAGAGGCCGTAGCCGAGCAGGAGTATGCGGCGGCGGCCGACCCGGTCGCCGAGGGTGCCGAAGAGGATCAGCAGGGCGGCGCAGACCAGGGGGTAGGCGTCGACGATCCACAGGAGCTCGATGGAGCCGGGGCGCAGGTCCTCCGTGACGGAGGGGACGGCGACGTGCAGGATCGTCGCGTCGAGCGCGACGAGGACCAGACTGACGCACAGGACCGCCAGGACGACCCAGCGGTTGGTCCCGCCGGAGGCCGCGCAGAGCCGCTGCCAGGGGGATGGGGTCCTGGTCCCGGTCGCGTTCGTCCCCGACATGCATGTACCTCCCAGGTGATCCCTCGCGCTCGGCGGACCAGCGTCTGACGGAGCCGCGGGGGGTGGTGCGCTGTGCGGCGTCCAACGGGGTCCGGCATCGACACGCGAGTGAACGGTCAGCGTACGCGAGTTCGTCTGCCCGACACGTGGCCAAGCTCTCATCCCGGCGGCGGCCGTCGTGTGGCGTACGCCACTCACTCCCACCCCGCTCCTCCCCCGCGTACACGCGCGCTCACGGCCCGTGGTTCTCGGCCGCGCCCATCCGCCGTCCAGCAGCCGCCCACTGGCGGCCCGTCGGCCGTCCCCCGGCCGCCGCCACCGATAATCATGCCCGTGGAAGATCTTGGATTTCGCCGGGCCGCGCCCGCGCTCGCCGTCTTCGCGGGGGTCCGGCTGCTCGGCCTGGCCGTGCTCGCGGTGTGGTGCGCGGCGGCCGGCAGCAGCCCGCACACGCTGCTGTCGGCCCGCTGGGACTCGCTCTGGTACGCCCGCATCGCCGCGGAGGGGTACGGGTACGAGGTGCTCCTGCCGAACGGTGACGTCCACTCCAACCTGGCCTTCTTCCCGCTGCTCCCCTGGCTGGAGCGGCTGGTGTCGGCGCCGAACGGGCTCTCGTACGGCTCGGCGGGCCTGGTGGTCTCGGCCGTGGCGGGGCTCGCCGCGGCCTGGGGGATCTTCGCGGTGGCGGAGCTCCTCCACGGCCGCCGGGCCGGGGTGCTGGCCGTCGCCGTCTGGGCGGCGCTGCCCGTCGGGATCGTGCAGTCCATGGCGTACAGCGAGTCGCTGTTCACCGCGCTCGCCGTCTGGGCCGTGTACGGGGCCCTGCGCGGCCGGTGGCCGGCGGCGGGCCTGCTCGCGGCCGGGGCCGGGCTGACCCGCCCGGTCGGCGCGGCGGTGGTCGCGGCGGTGTGGGTGGCGGCCGTACTGGCCTGGCGGCGCGGGGAGCGGTCCTGGCGGATGGCCGCCGGCGTACTGCTGGCACCGCTGGGGGCGGCGGGGTACGCGCTGTGGGTCGGCGCGAGCACCGGCGGCGGGCCGTTGGGGTACCTGGACGTGCAGGCCGGCTGGGGCAACGGCTTCGACGGCGGCTGGGCCTTCGCCCGCTTCATCGGGGCGAAGCTGACCTCGCCGGCCTTCGCGGCCGGGCTCGGGCTGATCGCGGGGGTCGTGCTGGTGCTGTGGCTGTACGGGCGGTGCGTACGGCAGCGGCAGCCGGCCGCGCTCCTCGTGTACGGCGGGATCGTCGTGGCGCTCGCGCTCTGCGCCTCGGGGTACTTCGGCTCCAAGCCCCGGCTGCTGCTGCCGGCCTTCCCGCTGCTGCTGCCGGTGGCGGTGGCGCTGGCCGGGTGGCGGACCCGGCGGGCGGCCACGGTGCTCGGCGCGGCCGCCTTGGCCTCGGCGGCCTACGGGGCGTTCTGGCTGAACGGCTCGGGACCTCCGTAACGTCCGCGCGGCCTGACGTGGCGGCACGCGTAGCACCCGCCGAACCGGCCGACGTAACGGAATAGATCATTCCCCTCCATCTTTCGGCAAAGGAAATGACCTGCCGCGATAAAGCCGGGGTAAGTGTGCGAAATAATCGGCGGGACAGTGGATGAGCCGCACTCCAACCACCGCCGAAATGCCGGGAATTCAGTACCGCGTGAGACCAACTCCACATCACATGGTCATCACAAAGCCCGCGATTCGACCGGGCCGACCATCGGCTCGCGGTAACGTCGATTGAGTGCGTACCGACCAAATCCTGACCCGGCTGGAGCGGGTGTTCGCCCGCCTGGACCGGGAACCAGAGCGACCGGCTCATCTGCAAACGCCGCAGATGAGCCGGCACCGCGTCGTGCTCCTGGGATCGACCCTCGTTTTCTACCTGGCGATCGTGGTGGCCGTTCTGACCACGTCCTGGCTCGTCCGCCTGGACTGGCAGGTCATGTTCTTCCGGCCCTACGAGCAGTGGCCCCAGCTCCACGCCTTCCTCGACTACCTCGTCGTCCTGGGCCAGCGCGGACCCACCGCGGTCATGGTCGCCGCCTGGCTGGGCTGGCGCTCCTGGCGGCAGCACACCCTGCGCCCGCTGATCACCCTCGGCGTGGCACTGCTGCTCCTCAACATGACCGTCGGGGCCGTCAAGCTCGGCCTCGGCCGGCTCGGTCCGCACTACGCCACCCAGATCGGTTCCGCCGAACTCTTCGCGGGCGGCGATATATTTCCCTCCGGCCACACCGCCAATGCCGTGGTGACCTGGGGAATCCTGGCCTACCTGGCTTCCACCACCGTCACCCGGCGGGTGTTGTCCGTGGTGTCCGCGGTCGTCTCGCTGAGCGTCGGCGCCACCACCGTGTACCTCGGCACCCACTGGGTCAGCGACGTCCTGCTCGGCTGGTCCGCCGGTCTGCTGATCCTGCTGGCCCTGCCCTGGTTCGAGCCCCTCATCGCCCGGGCCGAGGCCTACGTCTTCGAGCTGCGCGAGTTGCTGCGCCGCCGCGCGGAGACCGGGCGGATGGCCGCGCCGGTCGCGACCGCGCTCATGCCGCTGCTCTCGGCCGGCGGCAAGTGGCAGCTCAGGCGGACCGTCGACCCCGTCGGAGAGCCCGCGCCCGCGGTGGTGCCCACCGCCGTGGCGGCCCCCGCCCACCAGGCGGTCCACGCGTCCCCCGCCGGGCACACCCCGGCGCCCCGGCCGGCGGCGATCGTCCCCGGCCGGCCGCACGTGATCAGGTCCGAGCGGGCCCCGGTCACCCCGGTCGGCGGCCGCCGCCCGGCGCACACCGAACGGACCGCCGCCCGGGGGGCCGCCGCCAGCCCGGTCGCCGGCAGCTGAACCACCACGGCGGGGACGGTACGCACCACCTCACCCCGCACACGACGAAGGCGGGCCGGGTCGATGACCCGGCCCGCCTTCGTCGTCCGTCGTTCGTTCGTCAGCGCCACGCCTGCACGTTCGTCCGTCCCGGGTCACGCTTGTGTCACAGAATATCGACAACTGCCAATTGTTTTACGGACCGCGACACGCCCGCCGTGCGGGCCGTTTGAATTTCCCCCCGAACCCCTTGTCGTGGCCGGGGAATTCCCCCCGGAGATTGGCGCGGCGGCCCGAACGGGACCAGGCGAATCCCCCCAGGTCCCCTACATTTCCTTCACGGCGGCCGGACTCCACGGCCGGCCCCGGGAGATCCCGCGCGGGTCTGATCCGTCTTCCGTTCCGGCCTCTCGGCCACGTCGAACTCACAGCCGGGCCGCATCACGTGAATCACCCGGACGTCCGGGTTCACCGCTCCGGCGGGCAGCCGGGCAGGGTCGTCGAGCTGCCGCGGAGCTCGGCCAGACCGCAGAGCGTCCGGGTGGAGACCTTCCACACCCCGTCCTCCAGGACCATGTCCGCCGTGCGGCCGTCCAGCACCGGGAAGCCGCTCACGAGCAGGTCGTAGGTCACCCTCGCCCCGGTGGGCGAGGTGAAGACCACCTCGGTGACCTCCGCGGAGACCTTGTCCGCGCCGGATCGGTCGGCGAGCCCTTCCAGCAGGGGCTGGATCAGCTCACCGTTCTGCACCAGCCCGGCCTTCTCCCCGGCGGTGACCTCCGGATCGAAGAGGGCCGCCCAGTTCTTCTCGATCTGCGCCCGGGCCGCCGCCGGGTCCGCGGGGCCGCCGGTCTGCGCGACGGGCGCACCGACGAGGGGAGCCGAGCCGTCCGCGCCGCTGCCGGAATCGGAGGAGCATCCCGCGAGGACGGAAACGCCGGCCAGCACGGCCGCCGCCGCCCACACGCCGATGCGAGGGTGTCCGCTCAGCTCCATCCGGCTCACCACCAGGGTCCGACCGAGCCCTTCCGCCCGGTCCTTCCAGCGTCGGCGCCCCACCGCCGACGTGCAATCGCACCCCGCCCCCGGCCGGCGGCTCCGGCGCCCGCTACCGCCGGGGCGCCGGCCGCGGAGCGGCCTGGGCCGGGGGCTGGGGCGCGAGTCCGGCCTGCGGCGTCGCCGGCTGCGGCGGCTCCGTCGGCTGCGGCTGCGGCTGCGGCTGCGGCGGCGGCGGCTTCGTCGGCTGCTGCGGTGTCTGGGGCCCGGCGGGTGTGGTGGGATCCGGTGACGGCGGCGGGGTGGCTCCGGGCGGCCGGGCCGGGGGGAGGGACAGCAGGGTGCCCGGCCTGAGCTGCCCGGGCCGGGGCCCGATCACCGGCCGGTTCGCCGCGTAGAGCGCCTGCCAGCCGCCCGGCACCCGGTGTCTGCGGGCGATCGACACCAGCGTCTCCCCCGCCCGCACCGCGTGCATCCGCCCGGCGAGCCCGTACCGCTTCGAGCACACCGGCCAGGCCTCCCACCCCTGCCTGCCGATCACGTCTTCCGCCACCCGGATCTGCTGCCCCCGGCTCGCCAGATCGGCTCGCCGCGCGAACACCAGCCCGCCGTACGCCTCCCACGTCGGCTGCCGGAACTGCAGCCCGCCGTAGAAGCCGTTGCCGGTGTTGACCGCCCAGCGGCCCCCGCTCTCGCAGTCGGCGACGCAGTCCCACGGCCACTCCCCGCCCGGACCGCAGTCGCCGGGCCCGGTGCCGATCACGCCGGGCGATCCGGGGTGCGCCGCCGCGGCCGGACCGGGCGCGGGCGGTGGCGGGGCGACGGCCGCCGCCACGGCGACCGGTGCGACGGCGTCCGTCGGCGGTACGAGGACCAGCGCGGCGGCGGCCGCCCGTGCGGCCCACCTGATGCTCGGCTTGGGCATCGGGTCACGCTACGGAGCCCCCGGGCGGCCTCCCGGCCCGCCACGCGGCGCGCTCCCGCGCCCCACCCGCTCGGCCGATCCGCACCCCCGCCCCAAACGGCCATCCCCGGACATCAACTGCGCACAATCAGAAAACAGTTGGAAGGAAAACGAAGGACCGGTCGGACGGTTCACTCCTTCGGGGGCCCGGTTCGATTCCGTTCCCTCAAATGGCGTGACCCCGGCCGCCGCTCCCCCGTTGAGCCCGGCGAGCCGGGAACCACCCGGCCCACGCACCTATGCCGAGGAGCCACCCCGTGCCGCGCATGCTCGAAGTCAGTGATGAGGTACGTGCCGAGATCGGTGACGAAGAAGCCGACAGGCTGCTCGTCGGCGAGGACGCGCCGCGCAGTTACGACTGCACCTCCTGCCGCACTCCGGGCGACCCCGAGAACGACCGCACCAGCACGGTGCTGTTCGTCGGCGAGGAGACCGCCGTCCTCGCCTTCGCCCACGCCACCTGCATCCCCTCGCAGGTCGTCTCCGTCTCCGAGGAGCAGCTCCAGGGCGCCGTCCGCAGCATCACGGGCGACAGCCCGGCCCCCGCCGCGTCCGTCCCGGGCGAGACGCCGCAGAGCGTGCCCGGCGGCCAGGCCGTCCTCGGCATCACCAGCGGCCTGATCCTGATCGGCGGCGAGCTGCACCCCGCCCTGGTGGTCGAGCCGACCGCGCCGATCGCCCGCCCCGGCAGCGACGGCCCCGGCGACGACTTCCTCCCGCTCCTCATCGAGCAGGGCTTCATCCCGGTCACGAACCTGTCCGAGCTCCCCACTCCCCTGAGCGGCTGGTCGGTCCTGCTCGCCGGCGGTCAGCTGCACGCCGTGCTCCAGCCGGGCGCCGAAGGCGGCGGCCAGGTCGCCTGGTGGCAGGCGCACCAGGCGCTGTCCGTCACCGACGGCTGGCGGACCGCCGTCAACAAGACCCAGCGGGTTCTCATCTTCGCCGCCCCGGTCGGCTCCATCGGCCAGCAGCCCCGTGAGGACCTGCTGCGGGACGCGCTCGACAAGGCCGCCGCCGACGGCAAGCTCGTGGCCGCCTCGATGCCCCTGGCCGGTACCCCGGGCGCCTGACCCTCCGCCCTCCCAGGCCGTCACCCGGCTCACCGGGCCGGCCCTTCGGCCTCCCGAAACCCCGCCCCGGCCCCCTGCCCAGGGGGCCGGGGCGGCGTGCGCCGGGGGTGCGCGGTCCGTCCCGCGCACCCCCGGCGATCTGCGTTTTGAGCCCCGTCAGCCCGCATCCGCAGCGCCCCGGTTTCGTTGGCTGATACGTGCATCCATACGACTCCTCCCGCGCCCCGTCCCGTACGAGCCCCGTCTCGCACACCCCGATCTACGACGCGCTGTACTCGGAGTACCTGCGCTCCTTCCGCGCCCTGCCGGGCGACCGGACGGGCGAGGAGGATCTCGGCTTCACGGCGTTCTCGTACGGCGGCGCGTACAGCGGCGGGAGCGGCAGCGGCAGCGGCGGCTGGAACGGTTCCTCGTCCCAGTGGCAGCAGCAGGCCGACAGCTGGCAGCCCTCGTACACCTCGCAGCCGGCCCCCTCGTACGCGTACGCGGGCCAGGTCGCCGGCAGCCCCGCCTACACGAACGGGCGGCAGCACCAGACCGGGATGACGCACATCCCGGCGGCCCTGCCGCCCGCTCCGCGCCGGGGCTACTGACCCCGGCAACGGCGTACTACTTCTTCTTGTGCTGGGCGCCGCGCTTCTCGCGCACCCGCACCGAAATGTGGATCGGGGTGCCCTCGAAGCCGAACTCCTCGCGCAGCCGGCGCTCGATGAAGCGCCGGTAGCCGTGCTCCAGGAAGCCGGAGGCGAAGAGGACGAAGCGCGGCGGCTTGCTGCCGGCCTGGGTCCCGAACAGGATGCGCGGCTGCTTGCCGCCGCGGATCGGGTGCGGGTGCGCGGCGACGACCTCGCCGAGGAAGGCGTTCAGCCGGCCGGTGGGGACGCGCGTCTCCCAGCCGGCGAGCGCGGTCTCGATCGCCGGGACCAGCTTCTCCATGTGGCGGCCGGTCTTCGCGGAGACGTTGACGCGGGGCGCCCAGGAGACCTGCTGCATCTCGGTCTCGATCTCGCGCTCGAGGTAGTAGCGGCGCTCCTCGTCCAGCTCGTCCCACTTGTTGTACGCGATCACGATGGCGCGGCCCGCCTCGACGGCCATGGTGATGATGCGCTGGTCCTGGACGCTGATGGTCTCGGTGGTGTCGATCAGGATGACCGCGACCTCCGCCTTCTCCACGGCGGCGGCCGTGCGCAGCGAGGCGTAGTAGTCGGCGCCCTGCTGGAGGTGGACCTTCTTGCGGATGCCCGCGGTGTCCACGAACTTCCAGGTGACGCCGCCGAGCTCGATCAGTTCGTCGACCGGGTCGCGGGTGGTGCCGGCCAGCTCGTTGACGACGACGCGGTCCTCCTTCGCGACCTTGTTGAGCAGCGAGGACTTGCCGACGTTCGGGCGGCCGATCAGCGCGATGCGGCGCGGGCCGCCGGGGGCGGCGCCGCCGAAGGTCTGCTCGGGGGCTTCCGGCAGGGCTTCGAGGACGGCGTCCAGCATGTCGCCGGTGCCGCGCCCGTGCAGCGAGGAGACGGGGTGCGGCATGCCGAGACCCAGCGACCACAGGGAGGCCGCGTCGGACTCGCCGCTCTGGCCGTCGACCTTGTTGGCACACAGCACGACGGGCTTCTTGGCCTTGCGCAGCAGGCGGACGACGGCCTCGTCGGTGTCGGTGGCGCCGACCTTGGCGTCGACGACGAAGACGACCGCGTCGGCGGCCTCGATGGCGTACTCGGCCTGGGCGGCGACGGAGGCGTCGATGCCGAGGACGTCCTGCTCCCAGCCGCCGGTGTCGACGACCTTGAAGCGGCGGCCGGCCCACTCGGCCTCGTAGGTGACGCGGTCGCGGGTGACGCCGGGCTTGTCCTCGACGACCGCTTCGCGGCGGCCGATGATGCGGTTCACCAGGGTCGACTTGCCGACGTTCGGCCGGCCGACGACGGCGAGGACGGGAAGGGGGCCGTGGGCCGCCTCCTCGAGCGCGCCTGCGACGTCCTCGATGTCGAAGCCCTCTTCCGCGGCGAGCTCCATGAACTCCGCGTACTCGGCATCGCCAAGTGCTCCGTGGTCGTGCTGGTCGTTCATGAAGTCCGTTCCTCGTCGTTCGTGGTGATCGGTGGTACCCGCGCAGCGCGGCTCCACTACTAGGGTCAAGTCTGGCTCAGCGCCCGGTCAGGCGCTTGGCGTCGGCCAGGTGGGCGGTCAGCCGGTCCTGGATGCGTACGGTGGCCTCGTCCAGCGCGGTACGGGTACGGCGGCCGGTGCCGTCTCCGGCGTCGAAGGCCGAGCCGAAGACGACGTCGACCCGGCTCTTGAAGGCCGGCAGACCCTTGACGAGCCGGCCCCGGGTGTCGCCGCTGCCCAGCACGGCCACCGGCACGATGGGCGCACCGCTGCGGACCGCGAAGTACGCGAGCCCGGCGCGCAGCGAGGCGAAGTCGCCTTCGCCCCGGGTGCCCTCGGGGAAGATCCCCAGGGCCCCGCCGTTGCCGAGCACCGCGAGGGCGCGGCTTATGGCCGTCCGGTCGGCGCCGCCGCGGTCGACCCTGACCTGCCCGATCCCTTCGAGGAAGGGGCCGAGCGGGCCGACGTACGCTTCCTTCTTGATCAGGAAGTGCAGGGGCCGGGGCGCGGTGCCCATGACCATCGGGCCGTCGATGTTGTGGGAGTGGTTCACGGCAAGGATCACGGGGCCCGAGGCGGGCACTTTCCAGGCACCCAGTACGCGCGGCTTCCACAGCCCGTACATGAGCCCGATGCCGATGCGCCTGCCGACCGCCGCCCCCCTGAGCGAGGGCGCTTCGCTCACTTGCGGCCCGCCCGCTTCTCCGTCTGCCGCTCCACGACCAGGGTAACGACACATTCGATGACCTGGTCCAGCGTGAGGTCGGTGGTGTCCACCTCGACGGCGTCGCCGGCCTTGGCGAGCGGGGAGGTCTTGCGGCCGGAGTCGGCCGCGTCGCGCTTGATCAGCGCCTCCTTGGTGGCCGCGAGGTCGGCGGCCTCCTTGCCGCGGAGCTCACCGCTGCGCCGGGCGGCGCGCGCCTCGGGCGAGGCGGTGAGGAAGATCTTGAGGTCGGCGTCGGGCAGGACGGTGGTGCCGATGTCCCGTCCCTCGACGACGATCCCCTCGGACTCCTGCGCCGCCTCGGCGGCGATGGAGCGCTGGAGTTCGGTGATCAGGGCGCGCACCTCGGGGACGGCGCTGACGGCGCTGACCTTGGAGGTGACCTCCTGGGTCCGGATCGGCCCGGCGGCGTCCAGTCCGTCGACGGTGATCGTGGGGGCGGCCGGATCCGTGCCGGACACGAGGGTCGGCTTGCCCGCGGCGACGGCGATGGCCTGCGCGTCGTCGGTGTCGACGCCGTTGGTGATCATCCACCAGGTGATGGCCCGGTACTGGGCGCCGGTGTCCAGGTAGCGCAGCCCGAGCTTGGCGGCCACGGCCTTGGAGGTGCTGGACTTGCCCGTGCCGGAGGGACCGTCGATGGCGACGATCACGGCGGACGGAGCTGCGGTTTCCACGGTGCGGGCACCTTCCTGGTTGCGCGTACGTGTCCGGGCGCGCGAAAACGCCCCTGCTCCAGGTTACCGGGCCCCAGCCACCCCCGATCCCCAGGACGGCTGCGGACCGGCTGCGGGGCCGGGGCCGGGGGCCGGCCCGCCTCCGGCCGGCTACTGCTGCCGCAGCGCCCAGCCCCTCTCGCGCAGCTCGGCCGTCAGGGCCGCGACGGCTCGGGGTTCCACCATCAGCTGCACGTGGCCGGCCTGCTGGCCCGTCGCGTGCTCGATCCGCACGTCCTCGATGTTGACCCCGGCCCGCCCCGCGTCGGCGAAGATCCGCGCGAGCTCTCCCGGCTGGTCGCTGATGAGCACGGCCACCGTCTCGTACACCGCGGGCGCGGCACCGTGCTTGCCCGGCACCCGCACCCGCCCCGCGTTCCCGCGCCTCAGCACGTCCTCGATGCCGGCCGCGCCGCCCCGCCGCTTGGCCTCGTCGGCGGACTGGAGCCCCCGCAGCGCCTCCACCGTCTCGTCCAGGTCGGCCGCGATCCCGGCCAGCACGTCGGCCACCGGGCCCGGGTTCGCCGAGAGGATCTCCACCCACATCCCGGGGTCCGAGGCCGCGATCCGCGTGACGTCCCGGATGCCCTGCCCGCACAGCCGGACCGCCGTCTCGTCGGCCTCCTCCAGCCGCGCCGCGACCATGCTCGACACCAGCTGCGGGGTGTGGGAGACCAGCGCGACCGCCCGGTCGTGCGCGTCGGCGTCCATCACCACCGGTACCGCCCGGCACAGGGACACCAGCTCCAGCGCCAGGTTCAGCACCTCGTGGTCGGTGTCCCGGGTCGGGGTCAGCACCCACGGCCGGCCCTCGAAGAGGTCGGCGGTCGCCGCGAGGGGACCGGACCGCTCCTTGCCCGCCATGGGGTGCGTGCCGATGTACGCCGACGTGTCCGCGCCGAGCGCCGCCAGCTCCCGCCGCGGGCCGCCCTTGACGCTGGCCACGTCCACGTAGGCCCGGGCCAGGCCCCGCCCGATCGCGTCGGCGAGGGTCGCGGCCACGTGGGCGGGCGGTACCGCGATGACCGCGAGGTCGACCGTGCCCTCGTACGGCTCGTCGGAACCCGCCCCGAGGGCGGCGGCCGTGTGGGCCTGCGCCGGGTCGTGGTCGACGAGGTGGACGGTGATCCCCCGGCCGGACAGTGCGAGAGCCGCGGAGGTGCCGATCAGTCCGGTTCCGATGACGACGGCGGTTCTCACGGGCTGCTCCAGGGGTGGGTGACGGCGGGCCTGACCGAGCATGAGGGGCTCTGGACTCAGGGTAGCCAGCCCGCACCGCGCGAGCGTCCGGCGGTCCGCCCGGTGGGACGGCGGCCGGGTCCCGCTTGGGCGCCGGCACGGCCGCCACCGGGTACGCGTACCGGCGGCTCCTGCGGTAGAACGAGCGGCATGATCTTCCACCTCGTCCCGCTCGCCGACTGGAACGCCGCGCCCGAGCGTCCGTACGCCCCGCCCTCCCTCGAGTCGGAGGGCTTCGTGCACTGTTCGACGGACCGCGCCACGGCGCTCGCCATCGCCGAGGCGCGCTACCGCGACGTCGGAGGGACCCTGCTCGCGGTGGAACTCGACGAGGACGCCCTCACCGCGGAGGTCCGGCGCGAGGGTGAATCCGGCGCCCGCTACCCGCACGTCCACGGCCCACTGAACCGGGACGCCGTGATCCGCGTGTGGGAGGTCGTACGCACACCCGGCAATCCTGCCTCACTGGCCCCGAGGGGCTAGGGGGTCACAACGGCGCGGCGGACTTCTCCTGAGGGCCGCCGCAGGCCAGGATGCTGCACGTTCATCCGGCCACACATGCGAGGAGACACTCATGAGCGACCCCACGCGCACCGCCCGGCGCACGGTACTGGCGGCCGGCGCGGCCACCTTGGCAGGCGGTGCGCTCGCCGCCTGCGGAAGCGACGGCGACGCGGGGACGGCCGGGAGCGGGGCGGCCACCACGCCCGCCGGCTCCGCTTCCGCCGCGCCCTCCACGTCCGCGGCGGCGGGGAAGGTCATCGCCAAGGCGGCGGACGTACCCGTGGGCGGCGGCACGGTCCTGAAGGAGGAGAAGCTGGTCGTCACCCAGCCCACCGCCGGGAGCTTCCGCTGTTTCACGGCGGTCTGCACCCACCAGGGCTGCCTGGTGAACAAGGTGGCGGACGGCACCATCGACTGCCCCTGCCACGGCAGCAAGTTCCAGGCGACGGACGGCGCGGTGGCCCAGGGCCCGGCCACCCGCCCGCTGGCGGAGAAGAAGATCACGGTCGCGCCGGACGGCAACATCTCGCTCGCGTAGGTCGTCTCTTGTGGGTCGTCTCTTGCGGATCCTGTCGGCCGAGCCCGCGGCGTCCGGTGCGGCCGGGGTGCGGTGCCGGGCGCCGCGGGCCCCGGCAGGATCCGAAAGAGATGGCCCGGCGGCGACCGGGAGCCTAGGCTCCCCGAATGGACGATCTGACGCTGGTACGGGACCACACGGTCTACCGGTGCGTGATGGGCTCCCGGGCGTTCGGGCTGGCGACGGAGGCGAGCGACACCGACCGGCGCGGTGTCTATCTCGCCCCGACGCCGCTTTTCTGGCGGTTGGAGAAGCCCCCCACGCACGTGGAGGGCCCGCGGGACGAGGAGTTCTCCTGGGAGCTGGAGCGCTTCTGCGAACTGGCCCTGCGGGCCAACCCGAACATCCTGGAGTGCCTGCACTCCCCGCTGGTGGAGCACGTCACCCCGGTCGGCGAGGAACTCCTCTCCCTCCGCGGGGCCTTCCTCTCCCGCCGGGCCCACACGAGCTTCAGCCGGTACGCGGCTTCCCAGCGCGGCAAACTCCTCGCGGACGTCCGCGTCCACGGCGCCCCCCGCTGGAAGCACGCCATGCACCTGCTGCGCCTGCTGCTGTCCTGCCGCGACCTCCTGCGCACGGGCCGCCTGACCATCGACGCGGGCCCGCACCGCGACCGCCTCCTGGCCGTCCGGCGCGGCGAGCTCACCTGGGACGAGGTCGACGCCTGGATGTCCCGCCTCGTCGACGAAACGCAGACGGCCCTGGCCGGCACCCCCCTGCCCGCCGAGCCGGACCGGGCCCGCGTGGAGGACTTCCTGGTCCGCACCCGCCGGAGGTCAGCGGGCTAACGGATCAGGCCGGGCTCGCCCCCAGGGTCCGCCGCCGCACGACGAACGCGTCGAGCGCGTCGTACGCCGACCCCTGCTCCGGCAGCGCGGAGGCGGACTGCGCGGTGTCCAGCACCGCGTGCAGCGCCTCGAAGTCCTTCCGTACCCCGTCGAGGGCCGGGCCCGCGTAGCTCCCGTGCTCCGCGGCCACCTTGGCCTCGATCAGGGCGGTGAGGTACGGGGGTGCCTCCGGCACCTCGGCCAGCAGGGTCGGCAGGTGCGCCTGCACCTCGGACGACCGCATGAGGTGGATGCCGGTGAGCAGCGCGCGGAACGCGTACAGCAGCGGCTTGAGTTCCGCGGCCTTCTCGAAGAGCCGCCACTGGGTGTTGGCGAACCCCCGGTAGTGGTGTGCGTGGTGGGAGGTCAGGACGCCCGGGGCCAGCGCGATCAGCTCCTCGTGCGCCGGCGTCGTGTGGACCACGAGCGGGGAGAGCAACTGCTCCAGCACGTAGCCGTTGCGGTTCAGCATCAGGCGGACGAACTTGCGCAGGTCGTGCGTGACGAGGTCCATCTCCACGTCGTCCCGGTCCCACATGCGGGTACGGGTCTCCTCCGGCTCCCGGAGGCCGAGGAGGTCCTCCGCCGGGAGCAGGTGCGCCCCGCGCAGGTCGATGTCGGAGTCCCGGGACGGGAAGCCGTACAGGTGTGCTCCCGAGACCGTGGCGAAGAGCAGCGGGTCGGGCTGCTCCGCCACGACGGGGGTCAGGTCGATGCTCAGGGCGTCCAGCATGGATCAAGCATCCCAGAGGGCGCCGAGGGCCAGGAGTTCGTCGCGGTACTCGATGCGGCCCTCCCAGTCGCGGGGCCAGACGTCCGCGCCGAGGTGGGCGCCCGCGAAGGCGCCGGCCAGGCAGGCGATGGAGTCGGAGTCGCCCTGGGTGCAGGCCGCGCGGCGCAGGGCCAGGAGGGGGTCCTGCGGGAAGAGCAGGAAGCACTGGAGGGCGGTGGCGAAGGCTTCCTCGGCGATCCAGCCGTCGCCCGTGGTCAGGCAGGGGTCGGTCTCCGGGGACGGCGTGCGCAGGGCGGCCGCCAGGCGGTCGAGCACCGCCAGGCATTCGTCCCAGCCGCGGGCGATGAAGGACTCGGGCGAGGCGTCGCAGGCGGTCCGCATCCAGAGGTCCCCGAGCCAGCGCTCGTGGTAGCGGGTGCGGTTCTCCAGGGCGTAGGAGCGCAGCCGCCCGACCAGGCCCGTCACCTCGGTGCCCTGGGCCAGGAGGTACACCGTGCGTGCGGTGAGGTCGGAGGCGGCGAGGGCCGTCGGGTGGCCGTGGGTGAGGGCCGACTGGAGCTGGGCGGCGCCGGCCCGCTCCTCGTCGGTCCAGCCGGGGACCAGCCCGACCGGAGCCACCCGCATGTTGGCTCCGCAGCCCTTGGAGCCGAGCTGGCTCGCTTCCCGCCAGTCCCGCTCCGGCCGGTCCAGCAGCCGGCATGCCGTCAGGCAGGTGTTGCCCGGTGCCCGGTTGTTCTCCGGGGAGTGGTACCACTCGACGTACTCCTCCCGGACGGGCCGGGTCAGCCGCAGCGGGCCGCTGCGGCCCCGCTCCATCGCCGTCCGGATGCCGCGCGCGAGGGCGAGGGTCATCTGGGTGTCGTCCGTGACGATCGCCGGGCGGGGCAGCTTCATCTCGCGCCACGGGCCGGTCTTGGCCAGGATCGAGGGGACGTCGTGGAACTCGGTCGGGAGGCCGAGGGCGTCGCCCAGGGCCAGGCCGATCAGGGCGCCCGTCGCCGCGCGCTTCTTGGTCGTGGTCATCGGTGGTGTCCTTCCGAAGGGCGGAGCAGGGGCGGATGCAGGGTGGTGGCCGGTCCCGGCCGGTAGAGGGCGGCGGGTTTGCCGCGGCCCCCGGTGAGCCGGGCGGCTCCCGGGACGGCCTCGACGAAACCGGGTGTGGCCAGGACCTTGCGCCGGAAGTTGGGGCGGTCGAGGACCGTGTCCCAGACGGTCTCGTAGACGGCCTGGAGCTCCCCGAGCGTGAACTCGGGCGGGCAGAAGGCGGTGGCCAGGCAGGTGTACTCCAGCTTCGCGCCGGTCCGCGCCCGGGCGTCCGCCAGGATCACCGCGTGGTCGAAGGCCAGCTCCGGGACCTCCCCCACCGGCACCCATCGGGCGTGCGCCGCGTCGCCGCCGCCCTCCGCAGCCGGTTCGGGCAGGTCGGGCACGAGGGCCGTGAAGGCCACCGACACCACCCGCATCCGGGGGTCGCGGTCCGGTTCGCTGTAGGTCCGCAGCTGTTCGAGGTGCAGGGTGGCGACCACGGCCTGCGACAGGCCGGTCTCCTCGGCCAGTTCGCGGCGGGCGGCGGCCTCCGCCGACTCCCGGGGCAGCAGGAAGCCGCCGGGGAGCGCCCAGGCCCCCGCGTACGGCTCCTGCCCCCGCCGGATCAGCAGGACGTGGAGCCGCCCGCCCCGCACGGTGAACACCGCGAGGTCGACGGTCACCGCGAACGGCTCGAAGACGTGCGGATCGTAGCCCTCGGGCGGGACCCCGCTCATCGGGTCTCCGGCAGGGGATCGGCGAAGTGCCAGCCCTCCGCGAGCAGTTCGTCGACGGCCCGCACGGCCGCCGCCAGCCGCTCCTCGCGGTCGCCCCGCACGAGGAGGAAGCGTCTCCCGGTGCGTTCGAGTTCCTCCCGGAACCGGCCGGTCATCCAGGGCCGCAGGTGCGGGCCGTCCCGCAGTCCGTCGTCCTCGAAGGGCACGTCGGCGTGGTCGGTCAGCAGGTAGAGGTCCCGCCGGGTGAGCTCGGCGGTCTTCTCGACCTCCTCGCTGCGGCCGCCCGTGTACCGCTCGTGCCAGATGCCGGTCGCGAAGGAATCGGTGTCGCAGAACAGCACGGGCGAGCCCAGCCGGGCCGCCCGCTCCTCGTCGGCGTCCTGGCGCCGTGCGATGACCGGGAACTCCTCCGAGGTGAAGGAGATGTCGGCCCAGGTGGCCGCGGGATCGGCCGCGCGGGCCGCCGCCAGCTTCTCCTCGCTGTACCGGCGCCCGTACTCGGCGACCCAGCCCGTCTTGGCCCACACTCCGCCGCGCCGCCGGTAGTGCGCGGCCAGCGCCCGCGACAGCGTGGTCGTGCCCGTGGACTCGGCGCCGAGCACGACGACCCGCCGCGCCAGGGAGGCGCGTACGGCCGGCCCCAGGAAGTCCCAGCAGCCGACGGGGTCGGCCCGTACCGCCGTCCCGGAGACGGGGAAGAGGGTCCGTGCCGGATCCACGCAGACCTCCTCGGCGCCGAACCGCCGCGCGAGCTCGGTCCCGTACTCCTCCGAGGTGAAGACGGCGTCCACCGGCCCGGCCACCGCCGCCCGGAAGATCGCCATGTGGGCCTCCCAGACGACCGGGTCGTGCAGGTCGACCGGGACGTCGTCGACCGCGCCGACGACCTGCGCGCCCGGGTGCGCCTCGCGCATCCATGCGACCCGGTCGGCGAGCGGGACCGACTCCACGGAGGCCGCGCAGACCAGCACGGTCAGCCGTTCGCACTGGTCCTGGGCGGTGCGCACCAGATGGTGGTGGCCGGCGTGCGGCGGATAGAACTTGCCGAGGACCAGGCCGTGCCCGTAGCGCCTCACGCCCGTGCCTCCAGGACCGTACGGGCGCCACGGCCCGGGAGCGTCCGCCGCCAGCCGAGCAGCCCGACCACGCAGAGGGCGAGGAAGCCGACGTAGAGGACGGAGGTGAGGTAGAGCTCCTTGTAGGCGTAGAGCGGGATGTACACGAGGTCGGCGGCGATCCACAGCCACCAGGACTCGACGAGCTTGCGGCACTGACCGTAGGTGGCCGCGAGCGAGAGCCCGGTGGTCAGGGCGTCCCAGAACGGCACGGTCGAGTCGGTGACCTCGCCCAGCAGCAGGGTCAGGCCGAGCACCCCCACCGCCCCCGCCGCGGCCAGCCAGACCCATTCGGTGCGCGTGGTGCGGCGCACCGGCAGGGCCTCGGTGCTTCCCGGGCCACCCCCGTGGGTCCAGGACCACCAGCCGTACGCGGCGAGGGCAATGAAGACGATCTGCAGTCCGGCGTCGGCGTAGAGGCCGGCCTGGGCGAAGAGCACGATGAAGAAGACGTTGTTGGCGATGCCGATCGGCCAGTTGGCGACGTGCTGCCGGGCGACGAGCCAGACGCACAGGGCACCAGTGGCGAATCCGAGCACCTCGGTCCAGCTCATGACGGCGATCCCTCCCCTTTAATAGTCATCTTGACTATAAACAGGGGGGAGGGGTCCGGACAAGGGAAAAGCCCGCAGTGCCTCGGGGCACTGCGGGCTCTCACACCTGGAGCGGTCGGTCGAGGCGTCGGTCCTACAGACCGACCTCCCGCATCAGCATGCCGACCTCGGTGTTGGTCAGGCGGCGCAGCCAGCCGGACTTCTGGTCGCCCAGCTCGATCGGGCCGAAGGAGGTCCGGACGAGCTTCTCGACCGGGAAGCCGGCCTCCGCGAGCATGCGGCGGACGATGTGCTTGCGGCCCTCGTGGAGGGTCACCTCGACCAGGTAGTTCTTGCCGACCTGGTCCACGACGCGGAAGTGGTCGGCGCGGGCCCAGCCGTCCTCCAGCTCGATGCCGTCCTTGAGGCGCTTGCCGATGTCGCGCGGCAGCGGGCCGGTGATCGCGGCGACGTACGTCTTTTTCACGCCGTACTTCGGGTGCGTGAGGCGGTGGGCCAGTTCACCGTGGTTGGTGAGCAGGATGACGCCCTCGGTCTCGGTGTCGAGCCGGCCGACGTGGAAGAGGCGGGTCTCGCGGTTGGTGACGTAGTCGCCGAGGCACTGGCGGCCGTCCGGGTCCTCCATGGTGGAGACGACGCCGGCCGGCTTGTTCAGCGCGAAGAACAGGTACGACTGGGTGGCGACGGTCAGACCGTCCACCTTGATCTCGTCCTTCGGCAGGACCCGCTTGCCCTGCTCCAGCACGATCTCGCCGTTGACCTCGACGCGGGCCTGCTCGATCAGTTCCTCGCACGCGCGGCGCGAGCCCATGCCGGCCCGGGCGAGCACCTTCTGCAGGCGCTCGCCTTCCTCCTCGGCGCCCGGGAAGGTCTTCGGGGTCTTGATGACCGGCTTGTCCGCGTACCGGTCGCGCACGCGCTCCTCGATGCGCGCGTCCAGCTCACGCGGACGGGACTGGCCGCTGCGGCTGCCCGGGCCGCGGCGCGGGCCGCCGGCCCCGCCGACGCCGGGGGTCCTGGGGGCCTTGGGGCCGCCCTTGGCGCCACCGCGCGCGGCAGCGCCGCGGGCACCGCCGCCGCCGGCCTTGGGGCCGCTGCGTCCGCTGCGCTCGCCCTCGGGGCCCACGTCGTAGCGACGCTCCTCGGGGCGGGGGTTGCGGATGCGGGGGGCCGGCCTGTCGCGGTCGCGGTCGCGGGAATCGGAGCCGCCGCCCTGGTAGCCGCCGCCCTGGTAGCCGCTGCCACCCGAGCCGCTGCCGCCGGAGCGGTAACCGCCGCCGGAGCCGCCGCCACTGCGGTGGCCGCCGGAGCCGCTGCCGCCGCCGGAGCCGCCGCCACCGCGGTAGCCACCGCCGCCGCTGGAGCTGCCGCCGCGGGAGTTACCACGCCCGCCGCCGCCACCGCCGCCGCTGTTCCTGTTGCCACCGTTGCCGTTGCCGCTGCTTCGCATCAAATGTCCGTCGTCTTGTCGTCGTCTTCATCAGTGTCCGGTGCGTCCGGATCGAACGACGGAACACCCTCTTGCGTTTCGGCTTCGATCGCGTCCGCCTCGGGGAGGAAGGGCGCGAGCTCCGGGAGCTCGTCCAGGCCGCGCAGGCCCATCCGCTCCAGAAAGTAGTTCGTCGTCCTGTACAGGATCGCACCTGTTTCGGGTTCCGTGCCCGCCTCGGCGACCAGACCGCGCTGGAGCAGGGTCCGCATGACCCCGTCGCAGTTCACTCCGCGCACCGCCGAGACCCGCGAGCGGCTCACCGGCTGGCGGTACGCGACCACCGCCAGGGTCTCCAGTGCGGCCTGGGTCAGCCGGGCCTGCTGGCCGTCCAGGACGAACCGCTCGACGGCGTCGGCGTACTCCGCCCGCGTGTAGAAACGCCAGCCCCCGGCGACGAGCCGCAGCTCGAAGCCGCGCCCCTGGACGGTGTACTCGTCGGCCAGCTCGCGCAGCGCGTCCGCGACCTCGCGCGGGGTGCGCTCCAGCACCTTGGCGAGGTGCGCCTCGGTCGCGGGCTCGTCCACGACCATCAGGACGGCCTCCAGGGCCGGCTTCAGGTCGAGCGCGGCCACCGCACCCGCCGCGTGCGCGGTGGTCGCCGTATGTGCCGTGTGCGCGTCGCCGTTCAATCCTTCGCCTCCACGATCTGGTCGAACTCGTCGGTCACGGTCGGCATGCCGTCGCCGTCCCCGCCGGTCCAGCGGACGGTCAGGGTCTTCAGGGCGTCCTCCTGGTCGAGGACCACCGCCTTCTCGCGGTAGAGCTCCAGGAGGGCCAGGAAGCGGGCGACGACGGTGAGGGTGTCGGCGGCGTCCTCGGTGAGCTCCTGGAAGGTGGCCTCCCCGCGGGCCTTCAGCATCCGTACGACGAGCCCGGCCTGTTCGCGCACGCTGACGAGCGGTGCGTGGATGTGGTCCACGTAGACCTGGGGTTTCGCCTTGGGCTGCATGGCCTTGACGGCGAGGCGGGCGAACCCCTCCGCGCCGACGCTGATGACGACCTCGGGCAGCAGGTCGGCGTGGTGCGGCTCCAGCCCCACCGTCCGCGGGTATCGCCGGGCCTCGGCCTCGGCGCGCTCCTCGAAGATCGCGGCGATGCGCTTGTACGCCCGGTACTGGAGCAGGCGCGCGAAGAGCAGGTCCCGGGCCTCCAGCAGGGCGAGGTCGGCCTCGTCCTCGACCTCGGCGGCGGGCAGCAGCCGGGCGGCCTTCAGATCGAGGAGGGTGGCGGCGACGACGAGGAACTCGGTGGTCTGGTCGAGGTCCCAGTCGGGGCCCATGGCCCGGATGTGGGCCATGAACTCGTCGGTGACCTTGGACAGCGCGACCTCGGTGACGTCCAGCTTGTGCCGGGAGATCAGCTGGAGCAGCAGGTCGAAGGGCCCCTCGAAGTTGGCGAGCCGCAAGGTGAACCGGCCCTCGCCTCCGGCGGGGGGCGGTGCGTCGGGCGGTCCCTCCCGGCCCGCCTCCGCAGGGGGAACGGCCTCCGGCGCACCCGGGTCCAGGCCGTCGGCGGGCGCCCGGGAGCCGTCAGGGCCTCCGGCAGGGGCCTCAGGGGCTGTGGGGGTGCCGTCCGGGCCGTTCCCGGCCCCGGCCGCTCCCGGGCGCTCTGCGGGCGTCCCAGGCGCCTCGGGGGTCTCCTCCGGGGCACCGGGACCCCGGCCCAGCGGGCGGCGGGGCGGTCGGCCGGATTCGGCGGGGAGGGGCATCGGGGTCCAGGTGGTGCGGGAGGTGGCGACGGAGCGGCCGGGCGGGCTCACCCGCGACCAGCGTAGCCAGCGCCACCCCCGCCGGCGGAGCGGCGGGCCGCGGGCCGGTCAGCGGCCCGGACGGTCTCGGTACGAGGACGCTCGCGCTCGGCGGAACGGACCCGGCGCCCCCCGTCGGCGGAGCGGCGGGCCGCGGGCCGGTCAGCGGCCGCGCAGTCTCCGTACGAGGATGCTCGCGTCCCCGCGCGACTCGAGGTCGGCGAGGACGACCGCCACCGCCTCGCGGACGATACGGCCGCGGTCGACCGCCAGCCCGTGCTCGCCGCGCAGGACCAGCCGCGCGTGCTCCAGGTCCATGAGCTCCTCGGCGGAGACGTAGACCGTGATCTTCTCGTCGTGCCGCTCGCGCCCGCTGGGGCGCCGGTTCGCGCCCCGGCCCTGGCCCTTGCCCCGACGGGCCGGCTGGGAGGTGACAGAACCTTCCTGCGACCGCCGGGGTGCGCCCACGCCGGGCTCCGTGCCGGCCGCGGCCTCCCGGCTGCGGCCCTCGCCCGCCGAGCCGTCGGCCGGGGCGGCCGAGTGCTCCGGACCCGACGCCTCCTCGGCCCCGCGCCGCGGCGAGGACGACTGGAGGGCCATCCCCCCGGTCGTGCGGAACAGTTCGTCGGCTCCGGGCAGACTCACTCGGCGTGACACCGGGCGAGCACCTCCCTGGCCAGCTGGCGATAGGCGGCGGCCCCGACGGAGTTGGAGGCGTACGTCGTGATCGGCTCACCGGCGACCGTGGTCTCCGGGAAGCGCACCGTGCGGCCGATGACCGTGTGGTAGACGTGGTCGTCGAAGGCCTCGACGACGCGCGCCAGCACCTCGCGGCTGTGCACCGTACGGGAGTCGTACATCGTGGCGAGGATGCCGTCGAGCTCCAGCTCGGGGTTGAGCCGCTCCTGCACCTTCTCGATGGTCTCGGTCAGCAGCGCCACACCGCGCAGCGCGAAGAACTCGCACTCCAGCGGGACGATGACCTTGTGAGCCGCCGTCAGGGCGTTCACGGTCAGCAGGCCGAGCGAGGGCTGACAGTCGATCACGATGTAGTCGTAGTCGGCCATCAGGGGCTTCAGGGCCCGCTGGAGGGTCGACTCGCGCGCGACCTCGCTGACCAACTGCACTTCGGCCGCGGACAGGTCGATGTTGCTCGGCAGCAGGTCCATGTTGGGGACCGCCGTCTTGAGCAGCACCTCGTCGGCCGACATGCCCCGCTCCATGAGCAGGTTGTAGACCGTCAGGTCGAGTTCCATCGGGTTCACGCCGAGGCCCACGGACAGCGCGCCCTGCGGGTCGAAGTCGACGAGCAGCACGCGGCGCCCGTACTCGGCGAGCGCGGCACCCAGGTTGATGGTGGACGTGGTCTTGCCCACGCCGCCCTTCTGGTTGCACATCGCGATGATCTTCGCGGGACCGTGGTCGGTCAGCGGACCGGGGATGGGGAAGTACGGGAGCGGGCGTCCGGTCGGGCCGATCCGCTCACGGCGCTGGCGGGCAGCGTCGGGGGCGAGGGTGGCCGCGTACTCGGGGTCGGGCTCGTACTCCGCGTCGGGGTCGTAGAAGTGCCCTTCGGGCACGTTTTCGTAGTCGGCGAAACCCACGGGCTGTTCGCCGCTCAGGTCGCCGGCCCTGGAGTTCACGTCTAGGCCGTCCATGCTCTTTTGGGGCGTCGTCATGTGCTGGTGGTTTGCGAAGGTGCGGACTGCGACGGAGCCGACAGCTTCGAGCCCTCGACCACCCCCAGGAGCAAATGTCGACTCATTCACAAGTCGTCTTACCTCCTCGGACGTGACCAGGACACTTATCGATAGGTCAGCGTGGCACCATGCCGACGGTTGGCGACTCTATGGCGTGTCACCACTCAGCGGCAACACAATCCGCCGGACCCGGCACGATGTGTCGGCAACCGAACACCACTCTGTCAAGGGCGTGCGGGCTGCCACCGCGAAGTTTCGCGGGTGTGCGAAAGGGTTAAAGGGTTACGTTCGAGGCGAGTTGAGCGGGGTCCGCGGGCACGCCGCAAACGCGTCCGGCCGGACCTTGCGGGCAAGGTCCGGCCGGATACGTGAGATTGACGTCAGTCGTTGACGTTTCAGCCGAGCAGCGTGCTCAGCTCGAGGGTCTCGAGACCGTGGGCCTCGGCGACCGGACCGTAAACGACCTGGCCGTCATGGGTGTTGAGGCCCAGCGCGAGCGCCGGGTCACGACGCAGCGCCTCGACCCAGCCGAGGTTCGCGAGCTGCACGATGTAGGGCAGCGTGGCGTTGGTCAGGGCGTAGGTGGAGGTGTTCGGCACCGCGCCCGGCATGTTGGCGACGCAGTAGAAGACCGAGTTGTGGACCTGGAAGGTCGGCTCGGCGTGGGTGGTCGGACGGGAGTCCTCGAAGCAGCCGCCCTGGTCGATCGCAATGTCGACAAGGACACTTCCGGGCTTCATCTTCGCGACGAGCTCGTTGGTGACCAGCTTCGGCGCCTTCGCACCCGGAATCAGCACCGCGCCGATGACGAGGTCGGCCTCGATGACGGCCTTCTCGAGCTCGAAGGCGTTGGAGACGATCGTCTTGATCTTCGTGCCGAAGATCTTGTCGGCCTCGCGGAGCTTGTTGATGTCCTTGTCGAGCAGGGTCACGTGGAAGCCCATGCCGATGGCGATCTGCGCGGCGTTCCAGCCGGAGACGCCGCCGCCGATGACCACGCACTCGCCGGCGTGGGTGCCGGGGACACCGCCCGGGAGGACGCCGCGGCCGCCGGCCGAGCGCATCAGGTGGTAGGCACCGACCTGCGGGGCCAGGCGGCCCGCGACCTCGGACATCGGGGCGAGCAGCGGCAGCGCGCGGTTGGCGAGCTCCACCGTCTCGTAGGCGATGGCGGTGGTGCCGGACTCCAGCAGCGCGTCCGTGCACTCGCGGGAGGCCGCGAGGTGCAGGTAGGTGAAGAGGGTCTGGTCCTTGCGGAGGCGGTGGTACTCCTCCGCGATCGGCTCCTTGACCTTCAGCAGCAGATCAGCGGTCGCCCAGACCTCGTCGGCGGTACCGAGGATCTCGGCGCCGGCCGAGACGTACTCGGCGTCCGTGATCGAGGAGCCCACACCGGCGTTCTGCTCGATGAAGACCTGGTGGCCGTTACGGACGAGCTCGTGGACACCGGCGGGGGTGATGGCCACACGGAACTCGTTGTTCTTGACCTCGCGGGGGATGCCGACCTTCATCGTCGATCACGGTCCTTGACTCAGGGGGAATAACGGGGGCACTTCCATACATACCCGCCCACAAGAACGCGCAACGGGATGCACCACGGGAAGCCGCGGTGAACCCAGTCTAATGAAGGATGACTCGCTGTCTAGCCTTGCAAACGAATAATCTCAGTCGGAAGTACTACGGATTTCGCAGGCCGCGGGGTCGTCTCCCAGCAATCTGTCGGCAGCGGAACGGTGCAGCCTGGCGGCCGCGGGGTCGCCCAGACGGTCGAGCGTGTCGGCCAGCCGCACCTGGAGCGCGGCCTGAAGCCGCTGGTCCCCGGCACGGCGCGCGAGCTCCACCGCCTCGCGGCAGGTGTGCAGCGATTCCTCGGGCCGCCCGGCGTACTCCTGGACCCGGGCCATCTCGCTCAACGCCTTTGCCTGACCCGGGACATCGGCCAGCCGCCGGTAACCCGCGGCGGCGGCCCGCCAGCTGCGCAGCGCGTCCCCGTAGCGGCCCGCGTAGGTGTGCACGTTTCCGAGCCGCCCGTACAGGCGGGCCTCGTCCTCGCGCTCCCCCCGCGCGTGCGCCTGGGCGAGCGCCCGGCCGAACCAGTCCGAGGCCCGGTGCCAGTCCGCCAGCTCCTGGTACGCCCCGCCTACGGATTCCATCGCGCGGCCGGTGGCGTAGGGATCGTTCGCGGCCCGTCCCGCGTCCAGCGCGGCCCGGTAGCGCTCCAGCGCCTCACGGGTCCGGCCGGTCTCGGCGTCGAGGTCGGCCAGGTTCAGCAGGGCGGCGGCCTGCTCCCGGTGCAGGCCCCGGCGCTCGGCCACGTCCAGGACCAGGCGGTGCAGCCCGTACAGCTCGGGGGCGGCCTCGGCGGTGCCGCGGTGCTCCGCGAGCGCCCGTACGAGGGCTGCGACCAGCCGGCGGGCCAGCGTGTCCAGCTCACCGTCGGCCACGGCGAGGGACGCGGCGGCGGAGAGGGCGGGCAACCGGGTGTCCAGCCAGGTGGCGGCGGCCCGCCGGTCGGGGAAGCGCAGGGCGCGCGGCAGGGTCTCCAGCTTCTCCGGTACGCCGAGGAAGCCTTGACCGTCCTGGTCGGGGTCGGCCATGGCCCGGCAGGAGTGCAGCAGCCGTACGGTGCGCTCCAGCATCCGGGCCCGGGCGAGCTGCACCTCGGCCGGGCGCTCGTTGTTCTCCAGCACGGTCCGGAGCAGGGGCACCAGGCAGCCCGGCAGATGGAAGAGGCCGTTGTGGGCATGGCGCAGCAGGCCCAGGCCGGCGAAATCGTCGAGGGTGGACTGGGCGGCGGCCACGGAGCAGCCGGCGAGGGCGGACGCGGTGTGGGAGTCGACGCTGCCGGCGGGGGCGAGGGGCAGGAGCCGCAGGGTCCGCTGGGCGGGCTGCGGCAGGGACTCGTAGACCAGCCGGAAGGCGCGGCCGAGCGGTCCTCCGGCGGGGGCGGGGCTGTCGTGCAGCTGCTTGGCCACATCGGCGACGGAGGCCTTGGGGTGGGCGGCGAGCCAGCCGCCGACGAGGGAGAGAGCGGCGGGCTGGCCCCCGCATTCCTCGGCGAGCGCCTCGGCGGCGAGGGGGTCGACCGTGATCCGGGTGTCGCCGATGCGGTGGGCGAGCATCTGGACGGCGGAGGGGGTGTCCAGGCCGCCCAGGGTGCAGGGGCGCACGTCGGGGATCCCGGTGAGCGGGCCCTCGGCGGTGACGAGGACGAGGCACTCGGGGGTGTCCGGGAGCAGGGCGTCGACCTGGTGCGGGTCGGCGGCGTCGTCGACGAGGACGATCACTCGCCGCCCGTCGAGCGCGGTGCGCAGGGCGGAACTGAGCTCGTCCTCCGCGGCCCCGGGAGGCGTGGTCTGCCCGAGCGCTTCGATCAGGCCCCTGAGCGCCCGCTCGGTGGCGACCTTCTCCCCGCCGGGAGTGGTGAGCCGGGTGCGGAGGACCCCGTCGGGATACTGCTCGGCGACCTCCCGTACGAACGCCTCGGCCAGCGCGGTCCGCCCGGAGCCCGGGCGCCCGGCGATCAGCAGGACGCGCGCGCGGGGCGCCTTGGCCTTGCGGCCGGAGAGGGTGTCGAGCCCGGTCCGTGCGATGTCCTCGCGCAGCTCCTTGAGCTCACGCCGCCGCCCGACGAAATCCGCCACGGATCCGCTCCTCTCGCTGCTTCGGATTGCGAGCGTAGTTCACGCAGAGCGACGATCCGGGGGGAGCGCGGCGGACAAATCCCCCAATCGGATCAGCCGATGGTCCTCTTATTCACTCGCCGCTCGGGGCGCTCCGCCGCCTAGGCCGTCTCTTTCGGATCTTGTCGGCCGAGCCCGCGTGTCCGGTGCCGTGCATGGCAAGGCGGAGGGGCACCCGTGTACGGGACGTACTCGGGTGCCCCGACAACGCGGCCAGGTGCGGCACCGGACACCGCGGGCCCGGCAAGATCCGAAAGAGACGGCCTAGGCCTCGTACGGCCGGGCCGGCCAGGGGGCCAGTGCGGGCCGCAGGGACTCCAGCCCGCCGGAGGCGAGGGCGGCGGACAGGGCGAGCACGCCCGTCACCAGGCCCGGGTTCCCCAGCCGGCCCGCCAGGACTCCGGCGACCAGGTCGCCGAGCGGGACGCGGGCGATCTCCATGTCGGCCTCCTCCTCGGAGACGGCGTACCGGGCGCCCTCCGCCTCGGACAGGTCACGCGCGAGGAAGATCCGGACCGCCTCGTCGGAACCCCCCGGCGAGGAGAAGAAGTCGGCCAGCACCCGCCAGTCCTCCGCCTTGACGTGCGCCTCCTCGTACAGCTCCCGCTGCGCGGCGAGCAGCGGGTTCTCCCCGGGCACGTCCAGCAGCCCCGCCGGCAGCTCCCACAGCCGGTGCCGCACCGGGTGCCGGAACTGCTTGAGGACCAGGACCCGCTGCTGCTCGTCGAGGGCGAGGACGCACACCGACCCGGGGTGCACCTGGTAGTCGCGGCGCACCACCGACCGGTCCGGCATCCGCACCTGGTCCGAGCGGACGGCCGTCTTCGCGCCCTGGAACGGGGTGCGCGAGGCGACGACCTCCCACGACTCCGGTGTGTCCACGATGGCGGTGCCGTTGTCGTTGTCCAGGGCCATGGCCAGTACCTTTCCGAAACGCGACAGCCGGGGCACGGTGCGTGCCCCGGCTGCCTACGTTATGCGGTCGGGCTGTCAGGCCGTCACTTCGCCGACTGCTGCCGCTCCACGGCCGCCTTGACCAGGCCCGCGAAGAGCGGGTGCGGGCGGGTCGGGCGCGAGCGCAGCTCCGGGTGGGCCTGGGTGGCCACCAGGTAGGGGTGCACCTCGCGCGGGTACTCGACGTACTCGACGAGCTTGTTGTCCGGGGAGGTGCCGGAGAAGACGATGCCCGCCTTCTTCTCGAGCTCGCCGCGGTAGGCGTTGTTCACCTCGTAGCGGTGCCGGTGGCGCTCGTCCACGTACGCCTGGTCGCCGTAGACCTCGCGGACGATGGAGCCCTCGGCGAGCTTCGCGGGGTACATGCCCAGGCGCATGGTGCCGCCCAGGTCGCCCGCGCCCTCGACGAAGGCCAGCTGCTCCTCCATGGTCGAGATGACCGGGTTGGCGGTGGAGGCGTCGAACTCGGTGGAGTTCGCGTCCTCGATGCCCGCCAGATTGCGCGCGGCCTCGATGACCACGCACTGCAGGCCCAGGCACAGGCCGAGCAGCGGGATCTTGTTCTCGCGGGCGTAGGTGATCGCGCCGACCTTGCCGTTGACGCCGCGGTCGCCGAAGCCGCCGGGCACGCAGATCGCGTCCACGTCGGCCAGCTGCGCCGCCGCGCCCGCCGGGGTCTTGCAGTCGTCGGAGGTGACCCACTTGATCTGGACGCGGGCCTTGTTGGCGAAACCGCCGGCGCGCAGCGCCTCGGTCACCGACAGGTAGGCGTCCGGCAGGTCGATGTACTTGCCGACGAGCGCGACCTTGACCTCGTGGTCGGGGTTGTGGACGCGGTCCAGGAGGTCCTCCCAGACGGTCCAGTCCACGTCGCGGAAGGGCAGGTCGAGCTTGCGCACGACGTACGCGTCCAGGCCCTCGGTGTGCAGGACCTTCGGGATGTCGTAGATCGACTTGGCGTCGATGGCCGCGACCACGGCCGCCTCGTCCACGTCGCACATCAGCGAGATCTTGCGCTTGATGGAGGTGGGCACGTCGCGGTCGGCGCGCAGCACGATCGCGTCGGGCTGGATGCCGATGTTGCGCAGGGCCGCGACGGAGTGCTGGGTGGGCTTGGTCTTCAGCTCGCCGGAGGGGCCGATGTAGGGCAGCAGCGAGATGTGCACGACGAAGACGTTGTCGCGGCCGACCTCGTGGCGGACCTGGCGGACGGTCTCCAGGAACGGCAGCGACTCGATGTCGCCGACGGTGCCGCCGACCTCGGTGATGACGACGTCGACGTCCTCGGTCGCCATGCGGCGGATGCGGTGCTTGATCTCGTTGGTGATGTGCGGGATGACCTGCACGGTGTCACCGAGGTACTCGCCGCGCCGCTCCTTGGCGATGACCGTGTTGTAGACCTGGCCGGTGGTGACGTTGGCCGAGCCGTCGAGGTCCACGTCGAGGAAGCGCTCGTAGTGGCCGATGTCCAGGTCGGTCTCGGCGCCGTCGTTGGTGACGAACACCTCGCCGTGCTGGAACGGGTTCATCGTGCCCGGGTCGACGTTCAGGTAGGGGTCGAGCTTCTGCATCGTGACCCGCAGGCCGCGCGCCTTCAGCAGCGCACCCAGGCTGGAGGCCGTCAGGCCCTTGCCGAGGGAGGAGGCGACACCCCCGGTGACGAAGATGTGCTTGGTCGTCAGAGATTTGGGCGGCATCGCCAAGAGGGGGCTCCCGTGGTCGCGAGGTGAAGTGCGTCCGGCACCGGCCGCCGTCGATCCGGAAGGGTCTCAGGGGGCGCCGAAGCTGCGGTTTCGGGGCTCCTGATTCGCACAGGCAGACCACCGGTCCACGGGGTACCAGCCTATCAGCGCCCGGACCGGTCCGCCTCCGGCCACGCGGCGCGGAGGTTCCCTCCGGGGTCGCGGCGGGGCCGCGGCAGGACTCCGCGGCCGCGGAGGCGCAGGTCACCCGTTTGGAGCAGCCGCATTCCCCGGGGGCTTCGGGAGATCACTAGGGTGCCGTTCTATCCTGCTCGGATATCGCACACATCGCCGCCCGAGCAGTCCGTCGGACGGCGTAACCGAGCCGGTATACGGAATCATGGCTCACGCGGGGATCCACACACAGGAGACCGCGCACCGCGCAATGCAAGCGCCCCTAGGGGCGGACGTGGCCGTTCGACTGGAGATGCACGTGTCCGGGCGCATCGAGGATTACGCACTGATCGGGGACATGCAGACCGCGGCGTTGGTCTGCCGGGACGGGGCGGTGGACTGGTTGTGTCTGCCCCGTTTCGACTCCCATGCCATTTTCGCGAGCATTCTCGGCACCGAAGATCACGGTTTCTGGCGGATCGGCCCGGCCTTCCCGGCGGGATCCGAGGCCCCGCGAGCCACCCGCCGCCGCTACCGCGGCGACTCGCTCGTGCTCGAATCGGAGTGGGAGACCCCGCGCGGCACCGTCCGCGTGATCGACTTCATGCCGCCCCGCGAGGACCACGCCCCGCAGCTGATCCGCATCGTGGAAGGCGTCAGCGGGCGCGTCCCGATGCGCTCGGCGCTGCGCATGCGGTTCAGCTACGGGCGGGTCGTGCCCTGGGTGCACAAGGTCGACGGGCGCACGGTGGCCGTCGCGGGCCCCGACTCGGTCTGGCTGGACACCGACGCGCAGACGTACGGCAAGGACCTGACCACGTACTCCGACTTCACCGTCGGGCCGGGCGACCGGATGGCCTTCAGCATCAGCTGGGAGCGGTCACACAAGGGCGCGCCGGAGGCCCCCGACGCCGAGGCGGCGCTGGACTCGACCACCGAGTTCTGGCGCGAGTGGGTCGAACAGTGCACGTACCACGGGCCCTACCGGGAGGCGGTGGTCCGCTCCCTGATCACCCTCAAGGCCCTGACCTACGGCCCCACGGGCGGGATCGTCGCCGCTCCGACCACCTCCCTGCCGGAGGAGATCGGCGGCGTCCGGAACTGGGACTACCGCTACACCTGGCTGCGCGACGCCGCCATCACCCTGTCGTCGCTGCTGCGCACCGGCTACCGCGAAGAGGCCCGCGCCTGGCGCGAGTGGCTGCTGCGCGCGGTGGCCGGCGACCCGGAGAACCTGCAGATCATGTACGGGATCGCGGGCGAGCGGGAGCTCGGCGAGACCGAGCTGGACTGGCTGCCGGGCTACGAGAACTCCCGCCCGGTCCGCGTCGGAAACGGCGCCGCCGGCCAGCTCCAGCTCGACGTGTACGGCGAGGTCACCGAGGCCCTGCACCTGGGCCACATGACCGGCCTGGCCCGCAGCGACTACGCCTCGCTGCTCCAGCTCAAGCTGATCCGCTACCTGGAGACCCACTGGGACCAGCCGGACGAGGGCATCTGGGAGGTGCGCGGCCCGCGCCGCCACTTCGTGCACTCGAAGGTGATGGCCTGGGTGGCCGTGGACCGCACGATCAAGCTGATCGAGAGCGGGGACGCGGACGGCCCCCTGGAGCGCTGGCGCGAGCTGCGCGACGAGATCCACCAGGACGTGTGCGAGAAGGGCTACGACAAGGAGCGCAACACGTTCACCCAGTCGTACGGGTCGAAGGAGCTGGACGCCTCCCTGCTGCTGATCCCGCAGATGGGCTTCCTGCCGCCCGACGACAAGCGGGTCATCGGCACCATCGAGGCGATCCAGCGCGAGCTGTCCACGCCCGACGGGTTCATCCTGCGCTACCCGACGGCGGGCGAGGAGGCCGGTGTCGACGGCCTGGAGGGCGACGAGGGGGCCTTCCTGGCCTGCTCGTTCTGGATGGCCGACGACCTGGCGATGATCGGGCGGGTGGACGAGGCCCGGCGGCTCTTCGAGCGGCTGCTGTCGCTGCGCAACGACCTCGGGCTGCTCGCGGAGGAGTGGGATCCGCGGCTCCAGCGGCAGGTCGGGAACTTCCCGCAGGCCTTCAGCCACGTTCCGCTGATCGACACGGCCCTGCGGCTGACGGCGAGCGGGGCGTACGGCGGCTGACGGCGAGCGGGGCTGACCGCGAGCCGGGCTGACGGCGAGCGGGGCGTACGGGGCCTGATTAGCCTGGAAGGGTCGTAGGCCCCTCCGCCCCTCCCGGAAGGGGGTAGCCATGGCTCCCCTCTCGAAGGCGCGCACGGCACTCGCCGAGCTCCGCGAAGACCTGTCCGGCGACGTCTTCGCTCCGGAGGATCCGGGGTACGACGAGGCCCGGACGGTCTTCAACGCGATGATCGACCGCAGGCCGGCCGTCATCGCCCAGTGCGAGAGCCCGGTGGACGTGGTGACCGCCGTGCGGTTCGCGCGGCGGCTCGACCTGCCCGTCGCGGTGCGCGGCGGCGGCCACAGCGTCGCCGGGATGTCCCTCAACGACGGTGGCGTGGTCGTGGACCTGCGCCGGATGCACGCGGTGACGGTCCACCCGGGGGCCTCGGCCGTCCGCGTCGAGGGCGGCGCGACGATGAGCCACCTGGACCGGGCCTGCGAGCCGTACGGGCTGGCGACCACCGGCGGCCGCGCCTCCACCACCGGGGTCGGCGGCTTCGTGCTGGGCGGCGGCAGTGGGTGGCTGGACCGGAAGTTCGGCCTGGCGGTGGACAACCTGCTGGGCGTGGACCTGGTGACGGCGAACGGCGAGATGGTGACGGCGACGGCGCAGGACCATCCCGAGCTGTTCTGGGGGCTGCACGGCGGCGGCGGGAACTTCGGCATCGCGACGTCCCTGACGCTGCGGCTGCACGAACTGCCGGTGATGTCCGTCGCGTTCCTGCTGTACCTGCCGGAGCGCGGGCCCGAGGTGGTCCGTACGTACCGGGACGTCATCGAAGCGGGGCCGCGCGAGGCCGCGGGCGGCGCCATCTACCTGACCGGTCCGCCCGAGGAGTTCGTCCCGCCGCACCTGGTCGGCCTGCTGCTGGCGGGGGCGCTCGTGACGTACGCGGGTCCCGAGGAGGAGCTGCGCAGGCTGGCCGCGCCGCTGCTGGCGATCCCGCACGAGGTGGAGATGGTCACCGCCATCCCGTACGCCGATCTGCAGTGCATGCTCGACGACCCGCCGGGCATGCGGAACTACTGGTCGGCGGAGTACCTGACGGGTGTGCCCGACGAGTTCGTGGACGTGTTCTGCGCCCGCGCGGACTCCATGCCGGTGCCGACCGGCACCCAGCACGTGGTGTGGCCGCAGGGCGGCGCGATCGCCGAGGGCCCGGCCGACTACCCGGTGCCGTTCCGCGACGCGCCCTGGGCGGTGCACCCCTTCGGGATCTGGGAGGACCCGGCCGACGACGAACGCGCCCGGCAGTGGGTCAAGGACGTCCGCGCCGATGTCCGGCCGTGGAGCACCGGCGCGGTCTACCTCAACTTCACCGGGGACGAGGGCCACGACCGGGTGGTCGCGGGCCTCGGCGCCGAGAACATGCGGCGGCTGGGCGAGCTGAAGCGGGAGTACGACCCGGACAACGTCTTCCGCTCCAACCACAACATCAAGCCGCTGTAGGGACCTACGCGAGAGCGGCGATCACCTCGCGTGCCGCGCGCTCGCCCTCGGTGGCGCCGCCCTCCATGAAGCCCTGGAAGTCGTAGCTGCAGTGCTCGCCGCCGATGTGGACGTTGCCCTGCGCGGTGCCCTCGTACTTGGCGTAGCGGTGCAGGTAGCCGGTGGGCCAGTACGAGTACGCCCCCAGGGAGTAGGGGTTGCGGTGCCACGCGGAGAGCTGGGCGCGCCCGTTCCAGACCGCCTTGGTGCCCGGGAAGAAGGAGTCGACGCCGGTCAGGACGCGGCCCGCGAGGTCGCGTACGTACGGATCGGCCTCGGTGGCGAAGGGGGTCGCGGGGGTGAGCGCCCCGGCCAGGGTGCCGCCGCCGTACTGCAGCAGGATGCCGCCGGTGCCGGGCTGCACCTTGGTGGTGTCCCAGGTCTGCTGGACGGTGGAGTCCGTGAAGCAGTCGCCGGCGGAGACGCCGGGCCAGGGTCCCGTGCCGCGCCAGGGGCGGGCGGTGAACTGCATGTTGAGCTTGGTGCAGTAGCCCATCCTGGCGTCCCTGAGCAGGTTGCGCATCAGCGGGTCGAAGCCGGCCCCGGAGGTGTCGATGCGCTGGAGGATCGGCAGCGGCAGGCACAGGACGGTGTGGTCGGCGACGACGGTCCGGGTGGCGCCGGAGTCGTTGAAGGTGAGGGTCTGGGTGCCGTCGGCGTTGGCGCGTACGGCGACCAGCTCGCGGCCCATCACCAGGGTGCCGGCGGGCAGTGCGGCGGCGATGGCCCTCGGCAGCTGGTCGTTGCCGCCGGTGATGTGGTAGCGCTCGTTGGACAGGCCCCAGACGTTGAAGTTGCCGGGGTTGGGCTGGTAGCCCATCAGGAGGACCAGCGCGAGGGCGGACTGCCGGTCGGTGTCGGCGCCGTACTCGACGTTGTAGGCCACGTCGATGAAACGGCCGAGCCGGGAGCCGTGGCCGCCGGGGACGCGGGTCTCGATCCACTCGTACAGGGTCATGTTGTCGAGGGCCGTGCCGGCGGGGGTGCTGGAGTTCCAGGAGACCTCGCCGGCGTCCACGAGGTCGCGGTGCAGCGCCTGGTAGACGGCCTTGAAGTCCTCGTCGGCCTGGGTGCGGGAGTAGTACTCGCCGTTGAACCAGAGGACTTCCTCCGCCCCGTTGGGGCCGCCGCCGAGGAAGTCCTCGGTGGGCAGGTTGAAGCGCCGGCACAGCTCCAGGATCTTCTTGTGGCTGGTGTCGATGAGCTCGCCGCCGATCTCGGAGGTCTGCCCGTACGCCCAGTGGTCGCGCTGGGTCCACATCCGGCCGCCGACGCGGGCGGGGTTGGCCTCGTAGAGGGTGCAGGGGATGCCCGCGTCCTTGAGGGTGAGGGCGGCGGTCAGGCCGGAGATGCCGGCGCCGACGACGGCGACGCGGGCGGGCCCGACGGGCTTCTTGGCGGGGGCGGGGGCGGATCCGGCGGCGTGGGCGGTGGCGGTGGAGGCGAGGGCGGTACCGAGGCCGAGGGCGGCGGCGCGGCCGAGGAGTTCGCGGCGGGTGGAGCCGCGGACCTCGGCGGCGGGCAGGCCGAGGCGCCGGGCGGCGGCGTGCTCGGCGGCGAGCCTGCGCAGGGCGTGCATCACGGGCGTACGTGCCATGGTGGAGCTCCTCAGACGTTCGCGGCGGTGGTGGAGGGGGAGGAGGGGGCGTCGGCGCGCTCGGTGGCGTCTTCCAGGACGATCCGGCCGATGATCTCGTAGCGCGCGGGGGCCTTCGCCTTGAGCCAGAAGCCGAGCCCGAGGCCGCCGAGGAAGACGGCGCCGACGATCCACGGGATGAGCTTGAAGAACAGCGAGCCGGCCGCGGCCCCGGCGGCGGTCTCCATGTTCAGCACCAGCAGGACCACGACGGCGGTCATGCCGACACCGCCGAGCAGCGGCGCGGTCATGGTCTTGAACCAGTGCCGGTCCTCCGGGTGGTTCTTGCGGAAGTACCCGATGACGGCGAAGGAGCAGAGCGTCTGGACGATCAGGATGGCCATCGTGCCCAGGATCGCGAGCAGGGTGTACAGGTGCAGGTACGGGTCCTGTCCGGTGAGCCAGAAACCGGCGACGAGCGCGGTGGCGATGGCGGTCTGCACCACCGAGGCCACGTACGGCGAGCCGTGCCTGACGTGGGTGCGGCCGAGCTTCGGGGACAGGAAGCCCTCGCGGCCGATCGCGTAGAGGTAGCGGGCCGCGCACTGGTGGAAGGCCATGCCGCAGGCGAAGGAGCCGGTGAGCAGCAGCCATTGGAAGGCGTCGACGGCCCATGCGCCGATGAAGGTCTCGGTGGGGGCGAAGAAGAGGTCCAGGGGGCTGGCGGAGGCGGACAGTTCCACGGACTTCGCCAGGCCGTTGCCGGCGATGGTCATCCAGGAGACGTAGATGTAGAAGAGGCCGACGCCGACGACGGAGATCAGTGTCGCCTTGGGGATGACCCGCTTGGGGTCGCGGGACTCCTCGCCGTACATGGCGGTGGACTCGAAGCCGACCCAGGACCAGAAGGCGAAGAAGAGGCCGAGGCCGGCGGAGGTGCCGGTGAAGGCGTTCTTGGGGTTGACGGGCTCCACCGGGATCCCGTCCGGGCCGCCGCCCGCGATGAGCACGGCGGTGGCGACGGCGAACAGGACGGCGATCTCGGCGACGAGCATCACGCCGAGGGCCTTGGCGGTGAGGTTGATGTCGAAGTGGGCCAGGGCGGCGGTGACGGCGAGCATGGCGGCCGCGTACAGGACCCAGGGCAGGTCGACGCCGAGCTGGTCGTGGACGGTGGTCTTGGCGAAGTAGGAGAAGACCCCGACGATCGAGGCCTCGAAGACGATGTAGGCGAGGACGGCGAGCATCCCGGACGCCATGCCGGCGATCCGGCCGAGGCCGTGCGAGATGTAGCCGTAGAAGGCTCCGGCTGCCGTGATCCGCTTGGCCATGGCCACGTAACCGACCGCGAAGACCGTCAGGACGAGCGTCGCGAAGAGATAACCGGCCGGTGCGCCGGTGCCGTTGCCGAAGCCGACGGCGATGGGGAGGTTGCCGGTCATGGCGGTGATCGGGGCGGCGGTGGCGACGGCCATGAAGACGACGCCGACCAGTCCGACCGAGTTGGCTTTGAGCCGCTGCACCTGCGGAGTTGTCGACGCCTCGGGTGGCTGACCGGTGATACCTCTGCTCATGGCTTCCTCTTCCGTGTGGAGGGCGCCCACTCTCGCCCCGCGTGACGCAGACCACAATCGGCACGTGGTCCGATAATCTTGTTGCGGGGGCGACGAGTTGTCGGGCCGGACGGGCGCACATGGCCGTCCGTAACCGGCCGGTGATGTGCACGGAACAGGCCTGGCGGTAGCGTCCCGCGCATGGACAACCAGGGCGGAATCACGGTTCAGCGGGCACTTGAGCTGCCGGGGCTGCGCAGCGGGCTGCCGGAGGTGGTGGCCTGCGCCGACCGGCTGGGCCGGACCGTCCGCTGGGTGCACGCGGGCGAGGTGCCGAACATCGCGTCCCTGCTCAAGGGCGGGGAACTGCTTCTGACGACGGGTCTGGGCCTCGGCACCCGGCCCGCCGAGCAGCGCGCCTTCGTACGCCGCCTCGCGGACCGGGGCATCGCGGCGCTGGTGGTCGAGCTGGGCCCGCGCTTCACCAGGCTCCCGGCGACGCTCGTGGAAACGGCCCGCACGGCGGGCCTCCCCCTCGTCCAACTCCACCGCGAGGTCCCCTTCGTCACGGTCACGGAGGAGATCCACACCGAGATCGTCAACCACCACTACGCGCTGCTCCAGCGGGCCGAGGAGGTCCACCGGCGATGTACGGAGGCCCTGCTGGGCGGCGGCGGCATCCCACAAGTCCTGCGGATCCTGGCCGACTTCACGGGGAACCCGGTCTTCCTGGAGACCCCCGACGGGCAGCTGCTGTACGCGGCCGCCAGCTCGGGCGGCGACGCGGGCGCCGATCCGCTGCAGGTGTGGGAGGGCCTGCGCGGCCAGCGCGAGGCCGAGCCGTCGGCGAACACGGTGGTGATCGACGTCCCGGGCGGCGGCCACGGCACGGGCTCGGTGCGCGCGCGGGTGGTCCTGGTCGGGGTCTCGGCCCCGCTGCAGCCGGTCCACCGGATGGCGGCGGAGCGCACGGCCGGTGTCCTGGCCGTCGTGCTGATGCAGGCCCGTCAGGAGGAGGAGCTGGCGGCGCGCGGCCGCGGCGACTTCCTGACGGACCTGGCGGAGGGCCGCATCTCGGCGGAGGACGCCCCGGCGCAGGCGCGCGTACTGGGCTTCAAGCCGGGGGCGGGACCGCTGCTGCCGATCGTGATGCGGCTGTCGTCGGAACTGGCCCCCTCGGGGAACTGGGCGGTCCTGGCCCGCGCGGTCCTGGAGGAGCTGTCGTCGGTCGGGGTTCCGGTGCTGCTGGGGGTCCGCCCGGTGGAGGGCCGCGTGCCGCTGCTGGTCTCCCTGCGCACCGAATCGGAACGCACGGCGGTCGCGGACCGGGTGGCCACGGCCCTGCGGGCGGGCGTGGAGCGCGCGGGCCTCGACCGTGCGGGGGCGCCGCCTGCGGTGGTCGTCGGGGTCGCCGGGGGCTGGGCGGCCGCCTCTGCGGGCCTGCGCCACGCCGCGGAGACCGCCACGGCGGCGCACGGGCTGCCGGCCCGCCCGTGGTACGACGCGAGGAGGCTGGACATCGACCTCCTCCTGTGGCGCCTGCGCGAACACCCCGACCTGGCGGCCTTTGTGGACCGGGCGATCGGCCCGCTCCGCACCCACGACACGACGTCGCGCCCGCCCCTGCTCCCCACCCTGGAGACGTACCTGGCCCACGCGGGCCGCAAGGCGGAGACGGCCCGGGAGCTCCACCTGAACCGCCAGACCCTCTACAACCGCCTGGCCCGCATCTCGGAACTCCTGGGCACGGACCTGGACGACCCCGAAACGGTCCTCTCCCTCAGCCTGGCCCTCCGCGCCCGCCGCCACGCTCCTGCTCCTTCCTGACGCGGCTCTCGCACGGCTCGGCCCTGGCGGGCCTCCCCGGCTTCGCGCCGCTGCGCCGGACTCCGTCCGACGACGGCTGGGCGGGAGCCGGCCACGCCCTCTGGGTGCCACGCTGGGGGGCGGGTGCGGGCACAGAGCGGTCAGCGCGGGCTCAGGTACCGGGCCGCCTGGCGGCGCGTGCGGGCACGGACACGGCATGCGGTGCTGCGGCCGGCTCGAGGCGGGGTGTCAGTGGCCGGCCCTGCGGGGCGTGTCCCCTACCCGCCCTTCCACCGTTCCCCGGGGCTCCGCCCCGGACCCCACCGCCGGGCAGACCCAGCCCCGCCGGGCAACACCACCCTCGCCGGCAACTCGAGCCTCGCCGGGCAACACCAGCCTCGCCGGCAACTCCAGCCTCGCCGGCGTTTGAGGCGCGGGGTCCGGGGCGGAGCCCCGATCTTGAACCCGCACCCGCGCAGGGCGGAAACCCAGCCCGCCGGCGATTGAGGCGCGGGGACCCGGACCGGCCCCCGGAGGGCGGCGGCTAGCGGCGGCCCCGCTCCGTCAGCTCGTCGTAGACGGACAGCACCTGCGCCACCGTGTCGTCCTCCGACGGCCACGACGCGGCCTGCGCCCGCCCGGCGGCAACCAGCTCGGCCCGGCGGTCCGGGTCCGCCAGCAGACCGGTCACGGCCGCGGCGAGCGCCCCCGCGTCCCCCGGCGGGACCAGCACCGCGCCCTCCCCCACCAGCTCCCGCACGCCCCCCACCTCCGTCGCGACCAGCGGCACCCCCGCCCGCAGCGCCTCCTGCGCCAGCAGGGCCCGGTCCTCCCACCGGCTCGGCAGTACGGCCACGTCCGCCGCCGCCAGCAGCGCAGCCGCGTCCCGGCGCCGCCCCAGCAGCCGTACGGGGAGTTCCTCGGCCTCGATCCGCCGGGACAGTCCGGCCCGCAGCGGCCCCTCCCCCGCGATCACCAGCAGCGGTACCGGCTCCAGCGTCCGCCACTCCCGCGCGGCGTCGAGCAGTACCGAGTACCCGCGGTGCGGCACCAGGCTCCCGACCGCGATCAGCAACGGCCGCGCCACCGCGCCGAGCTCCGCCCGCGCCTTGCCGGGCTCGGCGTCCGTCCCCGCCGCCGGCACGGCGACCGGCGCCAGCCGCGCGTCCCGCGCACCCCTCAGCCGGGCGAGGTCCACCTGGTCCGAGGAGGCCCCCAAGACCACCGCCGCGGCCCGGGCCACGTGCCGCTCCAGCATCCGGCCCAGCCGCCCGAGCGCCCCGGCGGCCGCCGGGCCGTCGCCGTGCCAGCTGACCACCAGCGGCACCCGGCGCCCCCGCAGGGCGAGCGCGGCCCGCAACCCGGCCCGCACCCCGTGCGCGTGCACCACATCGGCCCCGGCGCAGGCGGCCCGCAGCGCGCCCACCGCGTCGGGCTCGAACTGCGCGCCGGCGCCGGTGAAGTCGTACTCCCCCTCCGCCTCGACGGGCGCGCACACCGTGACCCGTACCCCGCGCGCGGCGAGGCCGGTCGTGAGCGACCGCACGTGCGCGCTGCTGCCCACGCCCGCGGCCCCGCCCAGCACTTGGACGGTACGGAGCGGCGGCCGCCCGTAGGGCTGTGCCGGGAGGGGGGCGGAGACCGGGGAGCTGCTCACGGGCCGAAGCTCCAGGGTGAGGGGGGTCAGAGACGTGGCCCAGAATGCCAGTCCGCACGCGCGTTCCGGGACCATACGAGTGCGGATGCCGTGAGAGATACCGCAGGACACCCCCCAGCCTCACCCACACGGGCTAGTGGAGCAACGCCCCGGGGAACGACCGCGCCCGGGCGCAGGAGGCCGAAGCGCACGCACCCCGAACCCCGGCGCCGGCCCGGCCGCCGGCCCCCGGGCCGCGTCCTCGGGTCCCTCCGGTCAGCCGTCCGCGCGTGCCGCCGCGAGGAGTTCCTCCGCGTGCGCCCGCGCCGACACCGAGTCCTCGTGGCCGGCCAGCATGCGCGACAGCTCGCGGATCCGGTCCTCGCCCTCCAGGACGGTGACCCCGCTGCGCGTCACGGACCCGTCGTTGGTCTTCTCGACGAGCAGCTGCCGGTCCGCGAACGCCGCGACCTGCGGCAGGTGCGTGACGACCACGACCTGCGCCGACTTGGCCAGCTTCGCCAGCCTCCGGCCCACCTCCACGGCCGCCTTGCCGCCGACGCCCGCGTCGACCTCGTCGAAGAGGTACGTGGGCACCGGGTCGGAGCCCGCGAAGACGACCTCCACCGCCAGCATCACCCGGGACAGCTCACCGCCCGAGGCTCCCTTGGCGATCGGCCGCGGCTGGGCTCCGGGGTGCGGGGCGAGCAGCAGTTCGACCTCGTCCGCGCCCGAAGGCCCGTAGGCGACGGCGCGGCCGTCGACCTCCACTCCGTCCGCGTCCTCGACCTGCCGGACGTCGATCGTCACCCGCGCGTGCGGCATCGCCAGTGACGCCAGTTCCTCGGTCACGGCCGAGGCGAACCGCGTCGCCGCCTCCACCCGCGCGTCCGTCAACGCCTGTGCCAGCGCCGACAGTTCGGAGCGCAGCCCGTCCCGCTCCGCGGTCAGCTCGGTGATCCGCTCGTCGTCGCCGTCCAGCTCCAGGAGCCGCGCCGCGCCCCGCTCGGCCCACTCCAGGACGGCGTCCACGGTGCCGTCGGAGCCGTACTTGCGCGTCAGCTGGCTCAGGGCGGCCCGCCGCTCCTCCACCGCCGCGAGCCGCAGCGGATCGGCGTCCAGGTCGTCGGCGTAGCCCGCCAGCTCCCCGGCCACGTCGGACAGCAGGATGCCCAGCTCCCCGATCCGCTCGGCGAGCCCGCCGAGGGCCGCGTCGTGGGACCGTACGGCCTCCAGGGCCCGGTGCGCGCCCGCGACGAGCGTGTTCGCGTCGATGCCCTCGGGGTCCTCGGGATTGCCCGCGAGCGCGGCGTGCGCCACCTGCGCCGCCGAGGCCAGCGACTCGGCGTGCCCGAGTCGTTCCGCCTCCGCCGCCAGCTCGGCGTCCTCGCCGGCCACCGGCTCCACGGCCGCGATCTCGTCGAGCCCGAAGCGCAGCAGGTCCGCCTCCTGGGCCCGCTCCCGCGCCCGGGTGGTGATCTCCTCCAGCTCGGCGGCGACCGCGCGGAGCCTGCGGTAGGCCGAGCCGTACTTCTCCAGCGGGACGGCGACGGCGTCCCCGGCGTACCGGTCGAGGGCCTGTCGCTGCCGGGCCGGCCGCAGCAGCCCCTGCTGGTCGGTCTGACCGTGCACGGCCACCAGGTCGTCCGCGAGCTCGCCGAGCAGCCCGACGGGCACGGAGCGGCCGCCGACGTGGGCGCGCGAGCGCCCCTCGGCGGACACGGTCCGGCTGATCAGCAGGGCGCCGTCGTCGAGCTCCGCCCCGGCCTCCTCGGCGCGCACGGCGGCGGGGGCATCCGGGCGCATGACGATGCGGCCCTCGACGACCGCGGCCTTGGCCCCGATCCGTACGAGGGCCGGATCGGCGCGTCCGCCGAGCAGCAGCCCGAGGCTGGTGACGACCATCGTCTTGCCCGCACCGGTCTCGCCGGTCACCGCGGTGAAACCGGGCGACAGCTCGACCACCGCGTCGTCGATGACCCCGAGCGACCGTATCCGCATCTCCTCAAGCACGGGACGACCATACCGAGGTTTCACGGGTGCCATGTGACGTCACCCGCCCGGAGTTTCCCGAACGGGTGTGCTAATACGAGTGAGGTCTCAGTGGGGCGCCCCACGCCACCCCGACACGGGCAGCGCGAACTTCGCGACGAGCCGGTCGGTGAAGGACGCGTGGTGCAGGCGGGCCAGCCGTACGGGCACCGCCCCGCGCCGGACCTCCACCCGGGCCCCGGCCGGCAGCTCCAGCATGCGCCGGCCGTCGCACCACAGCACCCCGTGCGGGGTCCCGGTCTGCACCTCCACCGCCAGCACCGAGGTGGGCGAAGTCACCAGCGGCTTCGCGAACAGCGCGTGGGCGCTGATCGGCACCATCAGCAGCGCCTCGACCTCCGGCCAGACCACCGGCCCGCCCGCGGAGAAGGCGTACGCCGTCGAGCCCGTCGGCGTCGCGCAGACGATCCCGTCACAGCCGAACCCGGTCACCGGGCGGCCGTCGATCTCCAGGACCACCTCGAGCATCCGCTCCGGGGACACCTTCTGGACGGCGGCCTCGTTCAGTGCCCAGTCCTCGTGGACGATGTCGCCGTTCGTGCGCACGACCACGTCGAGGGTCATCCGCTCCTCGACCTCGTACTCGCGCGTCACCACCCGGTCCACGACCTTGTCCAGGTCGTCGCGCTCGGCTTCGGCGAGGAAGCCCACGCGACCCAGGTTGACGCCCAGCATCGGGACCCCGGAGGCGCGCGCGAACTCCGCGCCGCGCAGCAGGGTCCCGTCCCCGCCCAGCACGATCAGCAGCTCACAGCCGTCCAGCACGCCCGGCGTGGACTCGGTGACCAGCTCCACCTCGCGCGGCAGCGGCAGGTCCGCCGCCTCGTGCGCGAAGACCCGTACGCCCAGCCCGGACCTCAGCAGGCCCTTCACCACCAGCTCGGCACTGCGGATGGCCGCCGGCCGCCCGGTGTGCGCGAGCAGGAACACGGTGCGCCCCGCCCCCGGAGCCGCCACGTCGTCCGAAACCGCCGGCGCCGACGCGCCCGCAGAACCCACAGAACCCGCTGCACCCGCTGAACCCGATGAATCTGTCACTGCGGCCCCTCCGCCACTGCACGGTCTACGTCCCCCGGGTCGAGTGCCGGTGCCCCCGCCCGCAGCCACAGAAAGTACTCCACGTTCCCCGACGGCCCCGGAAGCGGACTGGCCGTCACCCCGAGAACCCCCAGCCCCAGCTTCCAGGCCTGCGCCGCCACGTCCCGTACGGCCTCGGCCCGCAGCTCGGCGCTGCGGACCACGCCACCGCTGCCGAGCCGCTCCTTGCCGACCTCGAACTGCGGCTTGACCATCAGCACCAGGTCGGCGTCCGGCGCCGTGCACCGCACCAGCGCGGGCAGCACCAGGCCGATGGAGATGAACGACAGGTCGCCGACGACCAGGTCGGCCGGAATGCCGTCGATCTGCTCGACCGTCAGCTCGCGCACGTTCGTCCGGTCCTTGACGGTGACCCGCTCGTCACTCTGCAGCGACCAGGCGAGCTGCCCGTAGCCGACGTCGACGGCCACCACGTGCGCGACGCCCGCGCGCAGCAGCACGTCGGTGAAGCCGCCGGTGGAGGCCCCCGCGTCCAGCGCCCGGCGGCCCTCGACGACCAGCCCCTGCGGCCGGAACACGGCGAGCGCGCCCGCCAGCTTGTGGCCGCCCCGCGAGACGTAGTCGGGGTCGCTGTCGTCCTTGAGGACCACGAGGGCCGCACTGGTCTCGACCTGGGTGGCCGCCTTGGTCGCGGTGGTGCCGCCCACGGTCACCCGGCCCGCGGCGATCAGCTGCGCGGCGTGCTCGCGCGAGCGGGCCATGCTGCGGCGCACCAGTTCGGCGTCCAGGCGGCGGCGTGCCACTCCTGCCACGTTCGGTTCAGCTCCTGTTTTCGTACGGACCGGGGACGGGCGGTGCGTCCAGCGCGCTCAGCGCCTCGCGCAGCCCCCTGTGGACATCCTCGTACACGGCGAGGTGGCCGTCCGCAGGGAGGTGGTCGGCGTCGGCCAGCCGCGCCAGCTGCGCGTCCACCCCGGAGTGCCCGGTGGGAGTGCGTACGACGCCCAGCGCGGCGGGCTCGGCGGCGTCTTCGTCGGTCATGCCCCCGACGCTACCCCGAAGCGCCCGGCGACCACGCACGGCTCTGCGGTACGGTCGTGATCACGATGGCTACGATCGAGGAGTGCCGCGAAGCACTCGACCGACTCTCCGGCAACCTGGCACGCGCCGACGGCGACGTGCGCGGGGCGGCCGCGCTGGACCGCTCCCTGAGCTGCCACATCACGGACCTGGACCACACCTTCGCGGGCCGCCTGGACGGCGGCCGCATCCGCGTGGACGCGGTCACCCCCGGCCCGCCCGCCACCAAGGCCGACATCCGCCTCGCGATGACCGGCGACGACCTGGTCGCCCTGGTCGGCGGCGACCTCCACTTCGCCAAGGCCTGGGCGTCCGGCCGCATCCGCCTCGAGGCCGGCCTCCGCGACCTGATGCGCCTGCGCAAGCTGCTGTAACGAGGCCCGGCCACGCCGTTCCTGGGGCTCCGCCCCAGACACGTCGCCACATCCAGCCTCGCCGGCGTTTGAGGCGCGGGGTCCGGGGCGGAGCCCCGGCAGCGGCGCCGCACCCGCTACACCGCGGACGTCACCGCACGGGACCTCCGCGCCGCCGGAATCACCAGCGGCGTCCCCGTCTCCGGATCGGAGATCACCTGGCAGCGCAGGCCGAACACCTTCTCCACCAGCTCCGCCGTGACCACCTCCCCCGGCGCCCCCTGTGCGACGACCTCCCCGCCCCGCATCGCGATCAGATGCGTGGCGTACCGCGCGGCGTGGTTCAGATCGTGCAGCACGGCGACCAGCGTCCGCCCCTGCGTCTCGTGCAGCTCCGCGCACAGGTCCAGCACATCGATCTGGTGCTGGATGTCCAGGTACGTCGTCGGCTCGTCGAGCAGCAGCAGCGGCGTCTGCTGCGCCAGCGCCATCGCGATCCACACCCGCTGCCGCTGCCCGCCCGACAGCTCGTCCACGGCCCGGTCGGCGAGCTCGGCGACCCCGGTCGAGGCCATCGATTCCGCCACGATCCGCTCGTCCTGCGCCGACCACTGCCGCAGCAGCCCCTGGTGCGGGTACCGGCCCCGCGAGACCAGGTCGGCCACCGTGATCCCGTCGGGCGCGACCGAGGACTGCGGGAGCAGCCCCAGCGTCCTGGCCACCTTCTTCGCCGGCATCGAACCGATCGCCTGCCCGTCGAGCAGCACCCGCCCGGCCGCCGGTTTCAGCATCCGCGACAGCGCCCGCAGCAGCGTGGACTTGCCGCACGCGTTGGGCCCGACGATCACGGTGAAGGAGTGGTCGGGGATCTCCACCGACAGGTTCTCGGCGATCACCCGCCGGTCGTAGCCGAGGGTCACGTTCTCCGCGGTCAGCCGCTGCACTTGCGTACTCCTAGCGTTCATATACGTCCCGCCCTGCGCTCGGTGACGAGCAGCCAGAGCAGATAGACACCGCCGACCAGCCCGGTCACCACGCCCACCGGCAACTGGTCGGCGCCGAAGGCCCGCTGCGAGGCCCAGTCGGAGGCGAGCAGCACCACCGAGCCCATGAGCGCGGCGGTCGCCAGGTTGGCCCCGGGCGACCGGGTCAGCCGCCGGGCCAGCTGCGGCGCGGCCAGCGCGACGAAGCTGATCGGCCCGGCGGCGGCGCTCGCCGCGGTGGTCAGCAGGATCGCGGCCAGCATCAGCAGCAGCCGCGTGCGCTCCACCCGCACCCCCACGGCGTGGGCGGCGTCGTCGCCCATCTCCATCATCCGCAGGGCCCGCCCCTGCCCCAGGACCAACGGGAAGAGCACCGCGCACACCGCGAGCAGCGGCCACACCTGCGCCCAGTCCCGCCCGGCCAGCGAGCCGGTCAGCCAGACCATCGCGCGGGAGGCCTCCACCAGCCGGGCCTTGGTGATCAGGTACTGGATGACCGCGATGAGCATGGCGGAGGCGCCGATGCCGACCAGGACCAGCCGATAGCCGTGGATGCCCTGCTTGTACGCCAGCAGGTAGACGGCGGCACCGGCCAGCAGGCCGCCGACCAGCGCTCCGACGGCCACCTCGGTGGCCGAGCCGCCGAACAGGATGATGACGATCAGCGCGCCGACCGCGGACCCGTACGAGAATCCGAGCAGGTCCGGGGAGCCGAGCGGATTGCGGGAGACGGACTGGAAGACGGCCCCGGCCATCCCGAGGGCCGCGCCCACGAGCAGCGCCACCAGCACCCGCGGCAGCCGCAGGTCGTTGACGATGAAGTCGTTGGCGGGGCTGCCGTTGCCCAGCAGGGTCTGTACGACGTCCCACGGCGCGATGTCGAAGTCCCCGGTGCCGATGAGCAGCACGGCCAGCGCGAACGCGGCGACGGCGAGCAGCATGCCCACGGCCAGGGCGCGCCGTTCCACCCGCAGCGAGATCCCGCCGGGAAGGCGCAGCGGACGGGATGTGGCGGTCACGGTCACAGCTGGGCCATCCTCTTGCGCCGAACCAGGTAGATGAAGACGGGGCCGCCGATGAGCGCGGTCACCACGCCGACCTGCAGTTCGGCGGGCCGGGTGACGACACGGCCGACGACGTCGGCGCCGAGCAGCAGGACGGGCGACAGGACGGCCGAGTAGGCGAGCACCCAGCGCATGTCGGGGCCCGTGAACACCCGTACGAGGTGGGGGATCATCAGCCCGATGAACACGATGGGCCCGCAGGCGGCGGTCGCCGCACCGCACAGCAGGGTGATGGCGAGCATCGCGCCGATCCGGGTCCGTGTCAGGTTCGCGCCGAGCGCCCGCGCGGTGTCGTCGCCCATGGCCATCGCGTTGAGCGGCCGGCCCAGGGCCAGCGCGAGCACCGCGCCGACCAGCAGGAAGGGCGCGACCTGCCGGACGGTGTCCATGCCGGCCGAGGCCAGCGAACCCACCGTCCAGAAGCGCAGTTTGTCCAGCGCCTTGCTGTCCATCAGCTGCACGGCGTTGATGTAGCCGACGAGGGCCGCGCTGGCCGCCGTACCGGCGAGCGCGAGGCGCACCGGCGTGGCACTGCGGCTGCCCCCGAGCACGTAGACGACGACGGAGACGACGGCGGCGCCGAGGAAGGCCCACCACACGAACTCGCTCAGCGAGCTCGCTCCGAAGAAGCTGATCGCGGAGACCACTGCGGCAGCGGCCCCGGCGTTGACGCCGAGGATGCCCGGCTCGGCCAGCGGATTGCGGGTCAGCGCCTGCATGACCGCCCCGGACAGGCCGAGTCCGAGCCCGACCATCACGCCGAGGAGGGTGCGCGGCACCCGCAGGTCCCGCACCACCACGTCGGAGGGCGTCCCCGCGTAGTCGAAGAGGCCGTGCCAGACCTCGTCGAGGGGCATCTGCTTGGCGCCCACGGCGATGCTCACGACCGCGACCAGCGCGAGCACGGCGAGGGCGCCGAGCAGACCGGCGGCGCGCGCGGCATGACGCGGGCGGGCGACGGCGGCCTGCGCAGGCACCGTGCCCGGTTCGGGTTCAGGGGGACTCTCGACCAACACGGAAGTTAGGTTAGCCTACCCTCCGCGCGGGTCGGCTCCCCGAGGGCGAGCCTGATCGGCCGGCGACCGGCTAAAGCCCCAGCCGGGCCAGCGCCTTCGCCGCGTCCAGCGTGCAGACCCCGTCCCCGGCCGCCGTCCAGGCCGCCGCGCACAGCGCCCGCAGCCCGTCGACCGGGTCACCGTCCCCGCCCCGCACCTCCAGTACGCCGTCCAGCGCGACCGCGGTCCAGCCACCGCAGCGGAAGCCTTCCGCCGACCGCTCGACCTCCGGCTGGCCGGCCAGTAGCCCCCGCAGATCCCGGTCCACGTAGGTCGGCCGGTGCCGGGGCTCGGCCCGCACCAGCTGCGCCGCGTCCGTCACCCCGGTCAGCACCAGCAGCGAGTCCACCTCACCGTTGAAGGCACCCTCGATGTCCGTGTCCAGCCGGTCCCCCACGACCAGCGGCCGCCGCGCCCCGGTCCGCAGCACCGTCTCCCGGTGCATCGGGGGCAGCGGCTTGCCCGCCACCTGCGGCTCCGCGCCCGTCGCGATCCGGACGACCTCCACCGCCGCCCCGTTGCCCGGCGCGATCCCCCGCGCCCCCGGAATCGTCAGGTCGGTGTTCGACGCGTACCACGGCACGCCCCGGTTGATCGCGTACGAGGCCTCGGCGAACCGCCCCCACGGCAGGTCGGGCCCCCCGTACCCCTGGACGACCGCCGCGAGGCCCTCCTCCTCGGCGGACTCCACCGGCACCAGCCCCCGCTCGCGCAGCGCGACCCGCAGCCCCTCCCCACCGATCACCAGCACCTTCGACCCCGGCTCCACCTGCTCCGCGATCAGCCGGGCCACCGCCTGCGCCGAGGTGATCACCTCGGCCGCCTCGGTCGGGATGCCCAGCTCGCCCAGGTGCTCCGCGACGGCGTCCGGCGTCCGCAGGGCGTTGTTCGTGACGTACGCGAGGTGCATCCCCTCGGCCCGGGCCGCGGCCAGCGACTCCACGGCATGCGCGATGGCCTCACCGCCCGCGTACACCACACCGTCGAGGTCCAGCAGAGCCGTGTCGTACGCCTGGTGCAGACTCCGCTCACTCGCCGCGGGACTGGTCCTGCTCTGCCGGGTCATCCTGTCCGCTCCTCTGGGGCCCCTCCCAGCCGTCGCCGGGAGAGATCGATCTTGTCCGATTCCGTACTCCCCCGATCATCCCGCATCGCGAGACGCGTCTTACCATGCACCAATGACCACATCTGGCACCGCGGACCCCGGGCTGCGCCTGATCCCGTTCCATGGCCTGCGCTATGTCCCGGAGCGTGTCGGCAGCCTGGCCGCCGTCACCTCGCCGCCGTACGACGTGGTCGTGCGCCCCGACGGAGTCGACCACCTCGAATCCGCCGACCCGCACAACATCGTCCGCCTGATCCTCCCGCAGGCGGGCACCCCCGCCGCCCGCAACGAACAGGCCGCGCGCACCCTGCGCGACTGGCTGGCCGAGGGCGTCCTCAGCGCCGACCCCGAGCCCGCGCTGTACGTGTACGAACAGCGCCGGGCCGGCCTCCTGCAGCGCGGGGTCATCGGCGCCCTCGCCCTGTCCACCGCGGACGCCGGGATCGTCCTGCCCCACGAGGACGTCATGCCGGACGTGGTCACCGACCGGGCGGGCCTGATGCGGGCCACCTCCGCCAATCTCGAACCCCTCCTCCTGACCTACCGCGGCGACGACCCCGCGGCGGGCGCGGCCGCGGTCGTCGAGAACACCGCCCGGAGGGCCCCCCTCCTCTCCACGACCACCGAGGACGGCTTCCAGCACCGCCTCTGGGCCATCACGGATCCCGGGGAACTGGCCACCCTCACCGCCGACCTGAGCCACCGCCAGGCCCTCATCGCCGACGGCCACCACCGCTGGGCGACCTACCTGCGCCTCCAGGAAGAGCACGGCTCCCCGACGCCCTGGGACTTCGGCCTCGTCCTCCTCGTGGACACCGCCCGCTACCCCCTGCAGGTCCGCGCCATCCACCGGATGCTGCGCCGCCTCCCGGTCGCCGACGCCCTGGCCGCGGTCGCCGGCACCTTCCGGGTCCGCACGGTCGACGGGCCGCTCCCCCTGGCCCTGGAGGCCCTGTCGGACGCCGCGGAGCGGGGCAACGCCTTCCTCCTCACCGGCGACGGCACCTTCCACCTCGTCACCGACCCCGATCCGGCCCTCCTCGACCGCACGGTCCGCCGCGACCGCCCCGAGGCCTGGCGCCGACTCGACGCCACCGTCCTGCACGCCACCCTGCTCGACGCCGTGTGGCACGTCCCGGACACCCCCGACCAGATCACCTACATCCACGACGCCGCCGCCACCGTGGCCATGGCCGAGCGCCACGGGGGAACCGCGGTCCTGCTGCATCCCGTACGGGAGGAAGTCGTCCGGGACCTGGCCCGCCAGGGCGTCACCATGCCCCGCAAGTCCACGTCCTTCGGCCCGAAGCCGGCCACCGGCCTGGTGCTGCGCGGCCTGACCTGACCGTGCTCCGGACATGCAGAAGGGCGGCACCCCACGGGGGTGCCGCCCTTCTGCATGTCACGGGCGTTTCAGAACTCAGGCCTTGCCCTGGTCCGCGTCCTCGTCGTCGCCCTCGTCATCGTCGTCGACGACGGCGACCTCGTCCGTCACGTCGAAGTCGGCCTCGGACTCCTCCAGCGGCTCGTACTCCTCGTCGTCCTCGTCGTAGTACTCGGCGACGTCGGAGGCACGCTCGGCCGCGGCCACCTCGGCCGGGTCCTGGTCCTCGTCCTCGTCGTCCTCGTCGGCGATGTCGACCGCCGCGTCGAGGAACTCGACACCGTCGAGCTCGGCGAGACGGTCGGAGGCGTCCGTGGCCCCCTCCTTGTCCGCTTCGAGGGTCTTGCCGAACCACTCGCGCGCCTCGTCCTCACGACCGGCCGCCAGCAGGGCGTCGGCGTACGCGTACCGCAGGCGCGCGGTCCACGGCTGGACGGAGCTGGAGGCCAGCTCCGGGCTCTGCAGGGTCACGATGGCGGCTTCGAGCTGCCCCTGGTCCCGCCGGGCCCCGGCCGCGACCAGCCGCATCTCGACCTGGCCTGCCTTGTCCAGCTTCTGCACCTCGGGCTCGCCGGCCATGGCCAGCGCCCGCTCGGGACGGCCGAGGCCGCGCTCGCAGTCGGCCATGACGGGCCACAGCTCCACCGAGCCGGTCATGCGCTTGGCGGCGCGGAACTCCGCGAGCGCCTCGCTGTACTTCTGCGTGGCGTACGCGGCGAAGCCGGCGGCCTCGCGGACGGCGGCGACACGGGAGGCCAGCCGCAGGGCGATGCGCGAGTACGCGTAGGCCTGCTCGGGGTCCTCGTCGATCAGCCGGGCGACCATGACCAGGTTCTTGGAGACCTCCTCGGCCAGCCCCTTGGGCAGGCTCAGCAGCTCCTGACGCACATCGGCGTCGATCTCGAGACCGGTGACGTCCTCGTCGATCGGAAGCCGCTTGACCGGGTCCCGATCGCGGTCCGCACGGTAGTCGCGGTCGCCGCCACGGTCATCGCGACCACGGTAGCCACCACGGTCGTCACGACCGCCACGGAACCCGCCACGGTCGCCACCGCGGTCATCACGGCGCGGGTAGCTCGGCCGGTCGCCGCCACGGTCGTCACGACCGCCACGGAACCCACCACGCTCGTCGTCACGACGCGGGTAGGACGGACGCCCACCACGGTCATCGTCCCGACGCGGGTACGACGGACGGTCCCCACCGCGGTCATCACGACGGAAACCACCGCCCGAAGGACGCCCACCACGCTCGTCATCACGACGGGGGTACGACGGACGGTCCCCACCGCGGTCATCACGGCGCGGGAAGGACGGACGGTCGTTGTCCCGACGGAAGCCACCGCCGGAGGGGCGGTCGCCACGGTCGTCACGACGGAACGCCGGACGGTCGCCACCGCGGTCATCACGGCGCGGGTAGCTCGGCCGATCGCCACCACGGTCGTCCCGGCCGCCACGGAACCCGCCGCGCTCATCGTCACGACGCGGGTACGACGGACGGTCGCCACCACGGTCATCACGACGGAAACCGCCGCCGGAGGGCCGGTCGCCACGGTCGTCACGACGGGGGTACGAGGGGCGGTCGCCACCACGGTCGTCACGGCCGCCACGGAACCCACCACGGTCGTCATCACGACGCGGGTACGACGGACGGTCGCCACCACGGTCATCACGACGGAAACCACCGCCGGAAGGACGCCCACCACGGTCATCGTCACGACGGGGGTACGAGGGGCGGTCGCCGCCCCGGTCATCCCGGCCGCCACGGAACCCACCACGGTCGTCATCACGACGCGGGAAGGACGGACGGTCGCCACCGCGGTCATCGCGGCGCGGGTAGCTCGGCCGGTCGCCGCCGCGGTCGTCACGACCGCCACGGAACCCACCACGCTCATCGTCACGACGCGGGTACGACGGACGCTCGCCACCACGGTCGTCACGGCGGAAGCCGCCACCACCACCGCCGGCGGGACGCCCGCCACGGTCATCGCGACGGAAACCGCCGCCACCGCCGGCCGGTCGACCACCGCGGTCGTCACGACGGAACGGAGGACGGTCGCCGCCCCGGTCGTCACGGCCCCCGCGGTAGCCGCCCCTGTCACCGCCGTCGTTGCGCCGAGGCTCGCGCTCCGGACGATCGTCGGGAGAGTTGGACATGGGTGTGACTCCTGTCTTCGGGGTACCGCTAGTCATTCTCGCGCAACCAACCCATGGCCGCGCTTCGGCGTAAAGATGTACAAAAACAAAAAGGACCCTTGGTCCAGCGTTGAACGCTGGACCAAGGGTCCTTTGAAAGATTGTTCGGCGGTGTCCTACTCTCCCACAGGGTCCCCCCTGCAGTACCATCGGCGCTGAAAGGCTTAGCTTCCGGGTTCGGAATGTAACCGGGCGTTTCCCTAACGCT